>MPNQ01000035.1 GCA_002239105.1 marine group bacterium Sva0996 bin134
TGATTGCCTCAGCGTCACCAGAAACCAGTCGGCGATAGCCGTCGCCGTCGCGCACCCAGGTCTCGTCATCGGATTCCCACCGCTCCCGGCGCAGGGTGCGCTTCAGGATTTTGTTGGTCTCGGTCTGAGGCAGGGA
This sequence comes from marine group bacterium Sva0996 bin134, assembly GCA_002239105.1. Lineage (GTDB taxonomy): Bacteria > Actinomycetota > Acidimicrobiia > Acidimicrobiales > Bin134 > Poriferisocius. The sequence goes on from MPNQ01000035.1 coordinate 137, forward strand.
ATCGGCCCAGCGCAGATAGCGGGGGGCCCACTTGGTGCCCAGGTCGTCTTGGCCGCCCAGAAACTCGGCGAATCCCTCGGGGTCGAAGGCCGCTCCAGGACGGCGCACCACCGCGGCCATCACGTCGTCGCCCACCGACGGGCTGGGCACGGCAAACACCGCGGCCAGGTCGATGTCGGAATGGCGCACCAGGATGCGCTCCACCGGGGCGGCCGCGAAGTTCTCCCCATCCACCCGCAGCCAGTCGAAGTTCCGCCCCGCGAAATACACGAATCCCTCGGCATCCCGATAAGCCAAATCGCCTGACCAATAGATGCCACCGTGGGTGCGCTCCTCGTCGGCCTCCGGGTTGTTCCAGTAGCCCTCAAAGGTCGGTGCCGACACCATCGACACCAGCTCGCCAATGGCCTCATCGGGGTTGAGCAGCTTGCCGGTGTCGTCGAAGACGGCCACCGGTGCCTCCTCCCCGGTGTCAGGGTCGAGGATCTTCACGTTGTCGTCGGCCCGGCCCAAAGCGTTGGCTGGCGTGTCGGGGGTGCGGCTCACCGAGACTCCCCCCTCGGTGGACCCGTAGGAGTCCTCAACCGGCACCCCGAATCGTTGGGAGAACCGCTCTAGGTCATGCACCGCTCCCTCGTTGCCGAACACGATCCTCAGGGTGTTGTCGGCGTCATCGGGCTGCTCGGGGGTGGCCAGGATGTAGGTGAGGGGCTTGCCCACGTAGTTGAAGTAGGTGACGCCGAATCGGCGCACGTCGGGCAGAAAGCCCGATGCTGAGAACCGCCGCCGGAAAGCGGCAACGCCCCCCGCGGTCAGACACGGCACCCAGCCGGCCATCAGCGCATTGGAGTGGAACATGGGCATGGCCTGATAGAACACGTCGTCGGGCGTCAGCTTGCGCATCTCGGTGATCACCTGTCCGATCCGGGCCAGCCGGGCCTGCGAGCAGATGGCCGCCTTGGGATCACCGGTGGTGCCCGACGTGAACAAGAGCAGATAGGGCGCCAGCGGGTCGATGTCGGCCTCCGGCGGCTCGGCACCGGCGTAGGGCGCTAGCGCCGCGGCCCACTCCGGCGAGTCCACGTCCAGCACCCGGCCGTTGGCCGCACCGAGATCCAATCCCTCTAGCAACCCCCGGTGACGACTCTCGGCAACGATCATGGCGCAATCGGCGTGAGTGATGTCGCGGGCCAGCTCGGCACCCTGGCGAGTGGGGTTGATGCCCACCACCGCCGCTCCGGCCACCGCGGCGGCGCCCAGCAGCATGGAATACTCCGGCCCATTATCCAGCAGCGCTCCAACGTGGAACGGCCCTTCCCCCCGGCGGTCCAAAAGCAGATGGGCCCGAGCGACACACCCGGCGGTGAACTCCCGGTAGGTGTGCTGTTCATCCTCGAAGAGCATGGCCAGGCCGTCATCGTCAGCCCGGCTCAATACCAGGTCTCTCACGGTGGGGTCGGCTTCGGCAGAGGCGTCCATGACTGGGGATCGTAGACAGGGAGCGGAAGGAAGCTAGAACGCTAGAACGCCCAGGGGTCGAGAAGCATGGGATCGAAGGGCACCGAAGCCCCAGAGGCCATCCCGGTCCCGCTTCGGGCCAGCAGCGAGCGCGACACGACCACCGGCTGGCTGGCCTCCACCAGCAGCGCGTAGGAGTCGCCGTCGGTCAAACGGTCGATGGGCACCACCAAGCGGCTGTGGGGAGCCACCTCTCGGGGGTCGAGTTGGTCAATTGGGGTGATCCGGCCGTTGGCCAGCTTCAACACCGTGACCCTGGCGATCGAATCAGGCGACGGGTTGACTATCGCCAACGCCACCTCCGACTCATCGGCCCGATTCCCCGCGATTAAGTAGCGCTCCGCGGTCACCGGCACTCCGGCAGTGATCGCCACCCCTGCCGGAGACGCTGCCGCCGACGCGGCTGCCACCCGCTCAGCCACTATGGGAACCCCGTTGTACACCTGGACCGAAGCCCAGAACCCAACCCCTGCGGGCAGAGTGCTGGCTGTGTTGTAGGCAAAGGGATCGGGGGGAAGCGGGTAAGACCCCGCCTCCCGCAGCACAAGGGCCACTCGCTGCTGCGGGGGCACCGACACCTCGAATGGCGCCAATGCGCCGCCAGGGTCGGGGGCGTCCAAGCGGATGCTGATGTCAGCGGCGGCCTCCCGGTCTGAGGGGTTGTACAACACGATGTGCTCGCCCACAACCGCATCAGTTGGCCCGATGGAAAAGACCCATTGCGTCTGGGGCCTCGGGACCCCCGGTCCGGCGGTCAGCCCCTCCAAGCCCTCGGTCCCGTCGAACAACTGGAGCCTTCCGGCCACAATCCGCCCGGCCTGAGACTCGATGGTGGTCGAAACCGATGAGAATCGGGGCACGAGATCGGTGGCATTCACCACCACCAGCGAACGGGCTGGCACCAATACTCCCCGGAGCGCCTGCGGCTCACGGAGTCCTTCATCGGTGGAGAAGGCAAATTTCACCACCGCCCGGTCGGGGAACGGGTTGAACAGGGTGAAGATCAGCCGGGCGTCTCGTCGGGTCGATCCGGCGGCGAAATGCCAATCTGCCGATGAGCGGGTGGCACAAGGCATGACGTCGATGCCGGTGGGTCCCTGCACCCTCTGCTCGACCACCGCCGAACCCGAGTCGATCTCCACCAGTGCGGCGGTGTACTGCGACTCCACCACATCGGCCAGCCGCAGAAATGCCTGCGATCTTGCCGGCACATTGAGCAGCACCTCTTCGGGCGAGGCCGACGGCGACACCGACCCGACCGGAGTAGCCGGGAACACCGACACCGCTGCGGTCACCGCCTCTGCGGTGGGATTGGCAACGATCACCGAATGGTCGGCGAACTCGCCCGGCAGCGAAGTTCCCTCGGAGCAATACCAAACCCCGCCCTTGGCCTCTGGCCCGGGCGCCGTGCTGGCGGCCTCCTGGGAAACCAGCACCCTCTCGGGAGCCGAACCGTCATCGGCCCTGTCGGCCACGGCCAGCCCGATCACCGTTGCCAAAGCCACCACCACTAGGGGCCAGCGCTTCACGAGACCGGTCATCGGGGTACGTCCTGGGGGACTTGTCGGCCGGTCATCGGGGCGCTACCTCACTATCCGACCGGCGGCGCCCTTCGCTGGTGCTGAGTCGGGCCAGCCCTACCAGTGCCACCGTCCACAATGCGACCTGCACCGCCATCAGCAGCGTGGTCAACCCAGAAGTTCCATCATCGGGTGAAGGGCCAATCGCCGCCCTGGCCATCGACGGGTCCAATGCGGTGTTGTGATAGGTGGCGATGCCCGCGGTCAGCCCTCCCGGTGCCAAGTCGAGTTGGCCGTCGAGCATTTCGAACAGCCACCGGGGAGCGGGCTGCGACAATTCGCCGTAGGGAGCGGACGCCAGGCGCTCGGCCACCAGAATGGTGCCGATCCCCCATTGAGAAAGCTCGGCACCCAAACGATGGGTGCCCGCCTCTGGTGCTCCCAGCACCACCTCCCCCACCCGGCGGGTCTGCTCGTCCAATCCACCAGCCCAGCGTTGAGCCACAGTGGGAAAGGAGCGGCTGTCGGAGACTGCGAAGGACAGGCGGCCGTCCAGGTCCCAGCTACCCAGCGGCAAGACGTCGGGATGGCCAAGCCACAGAACCCGATGGCCGTCCTCCGAGCCGGCTTTTTCGTCGGAGAAGGGGGCCACGTTGGTGTAGTCGTCGGCGGTCGCGTTCCAATCGCCGTCGGAGACGTTGGCCAACACCGGCAGCATCCCGGCCACCAAGGCAACCATCGCGGAAAAGGGCACCAGCTGTCTCCAGCCGAAGCGGTAGCGGCGCACGTCCGTGAAGAAGGCGGCCACCCCCATGGCCACCGCGATGGCCAAACCCACCGCGCCGGGCACCTGCACCACCTCTGGTCGGGGCAGGGGCACCGGAGACCAGTTTTGTTCGGCAGCCAACGCCACCACCGCGGTGCCCAGATAGAGCGTCCACCCCCGCACTGCCCATGCCAGTCGGGAGTCGTGGGCCAGAGCCAGGGGGAGGACCGCGGCCGCCGGCAGGGCCCATCCGAGCCGGTTGCCACCGTAGGGTCCGGTGTCGAACCGCAGGATCTCCGCCCAGGAGTTCCCGCCGTTGCCTCCGGGCCTGTCCCCCAGCAGCGACGGCAGGCCGTCAACCAGCCACGGCAGGTTCAGCACCGCGGCGACGGCCGCCCCGGCCAACGCCACTCCCACCAATCGCACCATGCCCCGGGGAGTTCCAGCAAGAATCGACCCCAACAACAATCCAGCCAGCAGGAGACCCATCACGACCAGCGCTTCCGAAGCCATGGCTGCGGCCAAACCGAACAGCAGCCCCACCGCCAAGGTCTCCCTCAAAAGCGATGGCGGGCGCGAGTCCGGCCCCGGACTGCCGCCCGCTCCGCCGTAGGGGGCGAACCCCGCCCCGGTCAACACAGCTTGCATCAGCCAGGGCACTGCGCCGTACAACAGCAAGGCGCTCCAAACTCCGTTGGCCAAGGCGTTGTAGGGCAGCGGATTGGCCAGATAGACCGCCAACGCCACTCCCTGAATCCACAGGGAGTCGAAGGGACGCATGAGCCGCCACACACCTAAGGCCCCCAGCGGAACCATTCCTACGATCAACACCGTGCGCAAAAGGTCGGTTTCCCCGAAGAACAGCCAGCTCAGCAGGGTCAACACCCCTAGGCCAGTGGGAGCGAATCCCTCTTGACCCAATCCGACAGGGCGGAAGTCGCTCCACCAGCCGTTCAAGAGATCCGCACTCGACCCCAGCCTGGCCAACCCTCCGGTTGCGGGGATGCCACCAGCTATCAGGTCTCGCGACCCGAGCAGTATCAAGATCGCTGCGGCGATCCCCACCACCACCGAGGCCCGCGAGCGGCTCAACCGGGCCAATAGAGCACCGCGCGGCGACGGCCCGTCGCCCGCGCCTTCCCCCCGGCCGGTGAGAAACGAGGCCACCGGGGCAAAGCCCCGAGCCTGGGACAGCCGAATATGGGAGTCCCCCACATGTCGAGCCCGGCTCACTACCTGCCGTCGACGTCGGATCGATCCCAGGCGGACCAGATTGTGCCCCCACGACCCCCCGATGTAGCGAACCTGGCTCAGATGCCCGGTGACCAGTGCCACCAAAACCTCGATCGCCGACAGGATCACCGCTTGGGGGATCACCCGTACCGAGTGCCACGGCCCATAAACCGATAACAGGGTCCGAACCCGATGGCGGCGCCAAAGCCCTTCCATCCGGGTCCGGGAAACTCGCTCAACCAACTGCTGGCGATGGCGCACCACCGCGGAGGGGGCCACCATGACCCGAGCCCCCACGGTGCGGGCCCGCCAGCACATATCAATGTGCTCGTAGCAGTACGACATATCCGGATCGAAACCACCAATGGCCCGGAACAGATCGCCCCGCACCAACACACACCCCCCGGGCACGGCGAACATGTCCTGAACCGAATCATGTTGCTCCTGGTCCAGTTCGCCTATCTCCACTGTGGGAATCGGCACCCCGGTCTTGTCCACCAGGAGGCCTACCTGACGGATGCGGGAAGGGTCATCCCAGTCCACATACTTGGGACCGACGATCCCCGCGTTCGAGCGCACCGCCTCTTGAACCAACAGCCGCAGGGTGTTGGGCGCCAGGGCCACATCGTCGTGGCAGATCACGAAGAAGTCGGGAGCCGGGCCCGCTTCCATGAGCACTTCGTTGGCCGCCGGACCGAATCCGGGGTTGTACCCCAAACAGCGGACCGCGGCGTGGGGCAGAAAGCGCCGTACTCGGGCGGTGGGATCGGCTTCGCTGCCGGTGTCCACCACGGTTACCTCCACCAATGGGTGGTCTTGCGCGGCGACCGACTCCAGCATCTCGTCGAACCACAGACCCGGGTCGTGGCTCACGATCACCAAATGAACCCTGAAGTCGGGCTTGACCTCCATCAGGGTTCGTTGCGGCTGACAAATTCCCGCAGGGCGTCGGCAATAGCCGGGGCCTGCTCGACCGCGTCCGACAACACCGTCCGCACCGAATCAGGGAGCTGGCGGGTCAATTCTGCGGCTGCGTTGCGGACGTCCTCAGGAACTTGGTCGGCCAACTCGGCGAACGCTTCCCTCAGATCATCGGGCATCTGTCCGACCACATCCCTCCGAGCGGCCTGCACCCGGTTTATGGCCAGCAACCCGAGACCCACCGCGGTGTAAATGCCGTCGCGGATGCACTCCACCAGAGGGTCATCTTCTGGCCCCGGCTCCCCCGGTGGCTGCGGCTCGCCCACCTCACCACCGTACCGGCCCGCCCAGCAAAGCAGAGGTATGGTCGAAGCGGCGTCGCGGCTACTCGGCTCGAGTACAACAAGGCCATGGTTCGCGTGGCACACTCGTGGCGATGCGAGCCCTCGTCACCGGGTCGCGGGGTTTTGTGGGCACTCACCTTGTCGCCCACCTGAACGCCTGCGCCGACGATGTGATCGAAGTGGACCGCGTAATCGGCAGCCCCCCTATCGAAGACGCCAGCGCCATCGCCGCGTTGATCGCTGAGGCAAAACCCGAGGTGGTGTACCACCTGGCCGGCCAGAGCGATGTGGCCGCCTCCTGGAGCGATCCCATGGGAACGTTCCTGGTCAACGCCAACGGCACCCTCCATGTGGTCCGAGCCTGTATAGACACCGGGGTCGAGCGCGTCTTGTCGGTAACCAGCAGCGACATCTACGGGATGCTCAGCCCCGACGAACTGCCCATAAGCGAGCAGGCTCCTCTCCGACCGGTCAACCCCTATTCCGCCAGCAAGGCGGCCGCCGAGATGGTCTGCATCCAGGGTTTCTTGGGCCATGGCCTCGGGGTGATCCGAGCCCGGGCCTTCAATCACCTGGGTCCCGGCCAAAGCGACAGATTTCTGGCCCCCGCACTGGCCTCGCGAATCGCGGCCAACGAGAGAACCGGCACCACCGTTGTGCCGGTGGGCAACCTCTCGGCCCGTCGCGATTTCACCGATGTGCGCGACGTGGTCCGGGCCTACCGCCAGTTGGTGGTCGATGGTGAGCCCGGCGAGGCCTACAACGTGTGCTCGGGCCAGGACGTAGCTGTGTCCGAGGTGGCCGAGATCCTGCTGGGCCTGGCCAAAGTGTCGATGACCCTCGAACAAGACGACCGCCTCTTCCGCCCGGTCGATTTGCCGGTGCAGCGGGGCGACAACTCCAAACTCCGGGCCGCCACCGGCTGGGCCCCACAGATCGCTTTGCCCGACACCCTGGCCGACACCCTGGAAGATGCCCGCAGCCGACAAACCAGCCAAACTGGAGACCCTCATGGCTGAGGAATGCCCCCGGCGAGCGCTGACCGCCGAAATCACCGAAATTGTCGGCAACTCCCATGGCTGAGCAACGCCCCCGGCGAGCGCTGATCACCGGGATCACCGGCCAAGACGGCTCGTATCTGGCCGAGTTCCTGCTCGAAAAGGGCTACGAGGTGGTGGGCCTGGTCCGGCGGTCCAGCATGGTCACCTTCGAGCGCATCGCCCATCTCCAAGACCAAATCACCATCGTGAGCGGCGACTTGCTCGACGAGGCCTCCCTCATCGAGGCCTTGCAGCATCACCGCCCCGCAGAGGTGTACAACTTGGCGGCCCAGTCGTTTGTGCAGACCTCATTCGGCCAGCCGGTGCTCACCGGAGAGACCACTGCGCTGGGGGTCACCCGGCTACTCGACGCCATACGCATAGTGGATCCGACGATTCGCTTCTACCAGGCCTCCAGCAGCGAGATGTTTGGCAAGGTCAAAGAGGTGCCCCAATCCGAGGACACCCCGTTCCACCCTCGAAGCCCCTATGGCGTGGCCAAGGTGTACGGCCACTGGATCACGGTCAACTACCGGGAGAGCTACGGCTTGCACGCCAGTTCGGGCATCTTGTTCAACCATGAGTCCCCCCGGCGGGGCCTGGAGTTCGTTACCCGCAAGATCACCCACGCGGTGGCTTCCATCTCGCTGGGCCGACAGCAAGAGCTGCGCTTGGGAAACCTCGACTCCATGCGCGACTGGGGATTTGCCGGCGACTACGTGAAGGCCATGTGGCTGATGGTCCAGCAGGACGAGCCCGGCGACTATGTGGTGTGCTCAGGGGAGACCCACTCGGTGCGGGAGTTCTGCGAGCTGGCCTTCTCCCACCTGGGGATGGACTACCGCGACTATGTGGTGATTGACCAGGCGTTCATACGCCCCGCAGAGGTAGACCTGCTGGTTGGCGACGCCAGTCGGGCGGCCGCCGAGCTCGGATGGCACCGCGAAGTCGGATTCCAAGAACTGGTCGCCATGATGGTTGACGCCGATTTGGACTTGCTCCAAGGCAAGCTCAAGGGGCTCTCATGACCGATGGCCCCCTCCGGGCCACATTCGCCGCCCCGACACCGAGCTTGGTCACGCTGGCCGGAGGGGTGGGGGCAGCCAAGCTGCTCACCGGCCTTATTCGAGTCCACTCGCCCAGCGACCAGCTTGCGGTAGTTAACACCGCCGACGACACCGTGCTGCACGGCCTCCATGTCAGCCCCGACTTGGACACCGTGGTCTACACGCTGGCCGGTGCGGTCAACCCCGACACCGGATGGGGTCTGGCCGGCGAGACTTGGCAGGCCATGGACGCCTTGGACCGCTACGGGGGAATCACCTGGTTTCGCTTGGGCGACCGCGACCTGGCCACCCACCTCTACCGCACCCACCGGATGGACCAAGGCGCCGATCTGGCCGCGGTCACCGCCGAGATCGCGGCGGCCTGGGGCCTGGAGCTGGCCGTTCTGCCGGTCACCAATGACCGGATCGAAACCCGCGTCACCACCGTGGACGAGGGGGAGATCGGATTCCAGGACTACTTCGTGCGCCGCCGCCACGATGTCAGCGTGACCGCGGTGAGAGTGGACGGGGCGATGGCCGCCCAGCCTGCCCCCGGCCTCATCGAGGCGTTGGCCGCAGCCCGGTCGATCATCATCGCCCCCTCCAATCCCATTGTGTCCATCGGTCCGGTGCTGGGGGTGCCCGGCGTTCGAGAGGCGGTGGCTGCCCGACGGGAAGCGGTGGTGGCGGTGTCGCCCATCGTGGGCGGTGCCGCCCTCAAGGGCCCTGCCGACCGCCTCATGCGAGAGTTGGGCCACGAGTGCTCGGTAGTAGGAGTGGCTCGGCTCTACCAAGACGTGGCCGCCACTTTGGTCATCGACGAGGCCGACTCCCACTTGGCCGACGACGTGGAAGCCGCCGGGGTGGCCTGCGTGGTAGCCCCTACCGTCATGGATGGAGTCGAATCAGCCGCCGAGCTGGCTCGCACAATCTTGAAGTGCACAGGGGTCACCCGAGCATGAAGCTCGAGATTTTCAGCATCGACGGGCTGCCGGAGATCGAGACGGGTGACGACCTGGCCGGACTCATCGTCGAAGCGGCCGAGCTGGCCGACGGCGATGTCGTGGTGGTCACCCAAAAGATCGTGTCCAAGGCCGAGAACGCAATGGTGACCGTCGACCCTGACGACCCCCTGTCGCACAAGCCGGTGGTTGAGCAAGAGTCGGTGCGGGTGCTGCGGCGGAGGGGCGATCTCATCATCAGTGAGACCAAGCACGGATTCGTGTGTGCAAACGCCGGGGTCGACCGGTCCAACCTGGCCGCCGATCAAGCCGCGCTCCTGCCCGACGATCCCGATCGCTCGGCCCGGCGCATCCGTGAGGGGATCAAAGCTCGGGCCGGGGCTGAGGTTGGGGTGATCGTGTCCGACACCTTCGGAAGGCCTTGGCGCCGGGGGGTGGCCGACGTGGCTATCGGGGTGGCCGGGATTCGTCCCATCCTCGACCTCCGGGGGACTGCCGACGCTTCGGGACGAGAGCTTCAGGTGACTGAGGTGGCCATCGTTGATGAACTGGCCGCCGCCGCCGAGCTAGTCATGGGCAAGGCCGACAGCATTCCGGTCGCCGTAATCCGGGGCGCCGACCCAGCCTGGTTCGGCCCCGGGAATATCCAAGGCGAACTGATCCGCTCCCCCGCCGAAGACCTGTTTCGCTAATCGGGCCTTGGCACCCGCTCGCCGCTCAAGTCAGCCGCCGGAGGGATCACCGTGTTGTCTCCCACCACCGACAGGTCGCGAAGACAGGCCCCAGCACCTATTTCGGCGCCGTAGCCCACAATCGAGCGCTCCACAACCGCCTCCCGGCCCACGCGAGCGCCGGGCAGCAATGCGGAGTCGGTGACCGACGCTCCCGAGCCAACAACGGACCCCTCCATCACAATCGAACCTTCGACAGTGGCGTCGGAGGCAACCTCAGCCAATGGATGGGTCCATCCGCCATCGGACAAAGCCTGTTGAACTTCCAGGTAGGTCTCGGGAGTTCCGGCATCCACCCAGAACCCGTCCCACGCCACTGCATACATTCCGCCCCCCTCGACCAGCGTCGGAAATACCTCCCGCTCGATCGACGCTCGAGCGCCTTCTGCCACCGAGTCCAGCGCCGAGGGCTCAAGGGCATATATCCCCACACTGATCTGATTGCTGGGGGCTTCATCGGCCGGGGGCTTCTCCACGAACTCCTGCACCCGGCCGTCGTGGTCGCACACGACTACCCCGAACCGTGACGGATCGGGCACCGGCGCCAGCGCGATGGTGGCCCGGGCTTCGGCCCCCCGGTGCAAAGCCAGGAGATCATCCAGGGGAAACCGGTTGATCACATCGCCGTTCACCGCAATGAACGTCTCCTGCACCCCGGCCATGCGGGCCGCAAAGGCGATGGCTCCGGCAGTGTCCAGCGGCTCGGGCTCCACCGCGTAAAACAGCTCCACCCCGGCGCAGCGCCGCTGCGGGTAGGCGGTCTCGAAGGCGTCCGGCCGGTATCCAAGCGATAGCACCGCCCGGGTGATCCCCTGCTCACCAAGTCGCCCTACTACGTGCTCGATCATGGGCCGGTCTACCACCGGCAACATCTGCTTGGGACGGGTGAGGGTCAGAGGACGAAGCCGGGTGCCGAAACCACCGACCAGTACAACCGCGTCCACATCAATGGGCTGTCTGGCTCAGCCGTCGTCTTCCACTCTGACGCCCGGGGAATCCTCGTTGAGGCTGTCGTCGAACTCAACCGGTCCTTCGGGCTGCGACAGGTTGGCCACCAGCGAAGGCGACACCACCACTAGGTCGTTGATGGTGAGAGGCAGCGGCACTACAGCATCACGGGGCGCCAAAGCAATGGTGAAGGCCTCGCCGTCGTTCTTGAAGCGGACATCGCCGAAATCCTCGTAGATCCGCTCATCGGGTTCAGCCTCCGCTGCGGTGAGGGCGTTGGACCAGCGCACGATCTGCATCACCGCCGGCTGCCCGTCGCATACCGCGTCCGCCGCGCTGATCACCCCGAACTCGGAGGCGGTAATGCCGTTCACGTCCATGGTGACGAACATCGACTCGAAGAACTTCGCCATGACGGCGTCTTCGCCCGCGGCGTTGGCCGTGAACGGGTGAATGTGGATCAGCCCGTCGGAATGGGAATGGATGCCTTCGGGGTCGTAGGGATAGCCCTGGCTGTTTGCCCGGCCCTCGAAGACCGGCTGGAATGCGCCGCCCTCGCCGTCGGTGCAGTCCCAAACTCCATAGGCCGAGTGCCAGTGGTCGCTGAGACCGGGGCGGGATTCGGCGTCGCGCTGGGTGCGGGCTACGGCCACCACTGCGATGCCGATCACGATGATGAGCACCACCAGGGCAGGGAAGCCGATAATCCGACGCTGTTGTCCAGCGCCGCCCATCGACGCGGCCCGCGCCACCTTTTTAGAACCAGAGGCTCTTGCCACGGCTTACAACGCTACCCGGCCAGGGCTTACAACCCACACCTGTAGCCGGAGGCCGGCCGCTACTTCCCCACCAACTCTTGGAACAGCTCCAGATACCGGTCGGCCACCTGCTGAGGACCGATTGCGCTTTCGGCATAGGCCCGCCCACGGTGTCCCATCCCAGCTAGACCATCGGGGTCGTCGGCCATCTCGGCCACTGCGGCGCAGAAGGCGTCGGCGTCGTCGGGTTCGACCGATCGCCCGGCCCCAGAGTCCACCAGCAGCCGCTCCACCTCGCTGCCCCGGTCGACGCTGGCCAGCACCGGGCGGCCCGCGGCCAGCACCGAGTACACCTTGGAGGGCACGCTGGTGGAGCCGAGCCCGGCTCGCAGCAGCACCAGATGAAGGTCGGCCGCCGCCAGCACCTCTCCTAGGCGCTCCGGAGGCTGCCAGCCCATCAGGTGCAAGTTGTTCAGCCGCTCGGCCGCGTCGGCCACCGATGAGCGGGCCACGCCGTCGCCGTTGACCACGAAGTGCACGTCGGTCCTTCCCTGGACAGAGAATCGCTCCGCCGCCCCGATCACCAGCTCCAGGGGCTGAGAATGGCCCAAGTTGCCGGCGTACATCACCACCAGGACATCGCCGTCCAGCCCCAGTTCGGCCCGGTAGGGATTGTGCCGGTCAGACGGGGCGATGCGTCCCGCGTCGGCCGCGTTGGGGATCACCACCACCTTGCCCGGGTCGACGCCCGGATCCAGCTTGGCCCGCACGTTGTCGGCCATGCCCTCCGACAGCACGGTCACCGCCGCTGCCCTCCGGTACACCCAGCGCTCCAGCCGACTGGCCGCGGCCGCCACTCGGGCACTGCGCAAGACGCCGGTCTCCACCGCGGCGTCGGGGAACACGTCCTGCACGTTGAAAACCAGAGGCGCCCGCCCCCGCCAGGCGGCCGCCCATCCGGCGGCCCCCAGGGTGAGCGGGGGCGACATGGCGAACACCACATTGCAGCGGCCGGAGGCGGCCACGGCATCGGTACCCGCCAGGGCGGTAAACCCGGCGAAAGCCGCCGCCCGGGCCGCCAGCCGGCCCTTGTCGGCGGGGAACGGATGCCAACGCCGGATCCGGCCCCACGGCTCCCGCTGCGTGCGGACCAAGCGGCCCGACCATCCCTCGGCCACGGAGTGGTCGCGGTACCACGGCAGGCTCGTGACGATCTCCACCCGGTGACCTCGGGCAATCCACTGCTCGCAGATGGCGGTCATCACCTCCCCGGTGGGGGCGGTGTCGGGCTCATAGTGCGGACACAGCACCAGGATCCTGAGCTTGTCCATCAGCTGGCCACCTTGGTGTACAGATCGCACAGCCCCGCGGCGGGGTCGAGGGCGGCCAGCTCCCGCACCCGGGACTGGCCCGCTTCGATCAGCTCCCGGCGGGCATATTCATCTTGCGCCATTGCCCCTATGGCCTCGGCCCATGCGGCGTCGTCGTCGGGGTCCAACAAGCGCCCGCCCGAACCCACCACCTCGGGCAGCCCCCCAGCTTCGGCGGCCACCACCGGGCAGGCCCGGGCCATGGCCTCAGCCACCGGGAGGCCGTAGCCCTCATAGCGCGACGGAAACACCATGGCCACTGCCTGCCGAAACAGGCCGTCCAGCACCGCTGGGGGGATACGGCCCAGCCGGTGCCACCGGTCCCCCACTCCGAGCTTTGCGGCCAACTGGTCCAGCTTCTTGTCCTGGGGGCCCGGCCCCCCGGTGGCCACCAGCTCGATATCCACCCCATCAGCAGCCAGCCGGCCCAGCGCCCGCAGCAGCACCTCGTGGTTCTTGTGGGGGTAGGCCACCGCCGGATACAGAACGAACGGGTGGGACAAGTCCGGCACCGCGGCAGCCAGCCGCATGTCGGAGGCAACCGAGGCGATGTCCATCGGCGCGGGCAGAACCGCCACCTTTTGGGGGTCGATTCCCAAGCGTTCTACCAGGCGACTCCGACAGAACTCGCTTACCGTCACGATCGCATCGGCCCGGCGCACCGACCACGGCAGCATCGCCCTCAGGTACTGCCGTTTGATCAGGCTAAACCGCCGGGGATGGTCCAATGGCTGCAAGTCATGGACGGTCACCACCGCGGGGCGAATGCCCACGAAGGGCACAGTGCCCCCGAAATGGTGGACTGCATCGACCCGGTGGCGACGGCACTGGGCGGCCAGCCAGGTGTTCTCGCTGAGCACTCTCGTCGGTCGGCGCTTTCCCACCGGCGATACCACCACCTCGTAGCGCTCAGCCAGCGACCGGTGAGCCCGGGCGAACCCCGGCGGGACGAACAGAACCAGCCGCACCGGTGCATCCGACGGGACCGCCGAGAGCATCCTGACCGCGTAGTCCTCGGACCCCCCCACCCTGCCCGACCGAAGCCACAGAAGGTTCACTCCCACTGTGATAATTGAGGTCTCCGAGGCTTTGGTGTCCATCAGCCAGCCAGCTCCCGGTAGACATCGACCAATCCCCCAGCAGTGCGCTCCCAGGTGAACTCGGCCAGCGCCCGCTCTCGGCCCTGTTTGCCCGCGCGAGCGGCGGCATCGGGGTCATCGAGCAGCCCAGCCAGCGCGTCGGCGATCTGTGTGGGCTGGGTGGGATCCACTAGGACCCCGGCCGAGCCAGCCACCTCGGCGGTTGCCCCCGATGCTGATGTCACCACCGGCGCGCCCTGCACCATCGCCTCCAGCACGGGCAGGCCGAATCCCTCGGTCAGGCTCGGATAGCACACCACGCTGGCGGCCCTCATCAGAGCCCGCTTGTCGGTTTCGGATACAAACCCAAGCCGGCGGACCGGCTGCTCGGACGAGGCCAGAGCCCCGCCCAGGTTCGACTTCGATGCAGCCAGATCATTGTCGAGGTTCGACTTCCACCCCGCCGGGCCCACCAATACCAGCTCTTCAGCGGTTCGACCGAGCACTCGCCACGCCTCCAGCAACCCGGCCAGGTTCTTGCGGGGCTCGGCCGTGCCCACCCACAGCACAAACCTCTCAGCCAGGCCGAACTTCTGTCGCACCTCTTCGGCGACCTGCGTCGGCACCATGTCGTCGTCTGTCCAGTAGGGAACGACCCGTAGCCTCTCGGCGGGAATCCCGGCCCTTGAGCAGTCATCCGCGGTGTGCTGCGACGGGCACACCACGATGTCGGCGTCTTTTCGGGTCAGTTCCAGTGATTGAACGAAAAACCGCATACCCCGAGGCGTGAAGTGGTCGGGATGGCGCAGAAACGCCAAATCGTTGACCGTCACCGCCAGCGGCGCTGTTCGAGGGGGCACCGCCATGCCCGTGGCGTGGATCGCGTCCACCCGACCGGCCGCCCGCTGCACCGAGGGCCAGCGCAGCTTGTGCCAGCCCCAGTACAAGCCGGCTCGAGGCAGCCGCAACTGGGCCATCTCGATGCTCGGAGCGAACGGCTCCTCCGGCGGGTTCCGGTGCCAGGCCGAGATCCCCACCATCTCGGGCGGTGCTGTCAGGCGCCCCAGAGCGTCCACGCATCCGAGTGCCGCCGCGGCCGTCCCACCGGGCACCCGGTGCCAGCACTGCTCCAGCGTGATCGCCACTCTCACTGCTCTGAGTCTGCCAGCCCCAGCCCCATGGAACGCTGCGGGCAGGCTGGCAGATCTGTTGGCCTGCGACCCCCACTGGGTGCCAGGTATCCCGTAGTGTGTAACCCGATGAGCGGCTTCTGGGCGAGCAAGCGGGTCCTGATCACCGGCGGAACCGGCTTCTTGGGCCAATCGGTTTGCCGACTGCTCAACCAGCAAGAGCCCGCCCTGATGGTCGCCCCGTCCAGCGCCGACTACGACCTGCGCACCGCCGACGACGCCCAGAGGCTGCTGGCCGACACCCAACCCGATGTCGTCATCCACCTGGCCGCCCGGGTGGGGGGCATCGGCGCCAACCTCGAGCGACCCGCCGACCTCTACCTCGACAACCTGCTCATGGGCACCAACGTGATCGAGCAGTGCCGGCTGGCCGGAACCGACCGATTGGTGGTGGTGGGCACCATCTGCTCGTATCCCAAGTACACCAAGGTGCCGTTCTCAGAAGACTCCCTGTGGACCGGATACCCCGAGGAGACCAACGCCCCCTACGGAGTGGCCAAGCTGGCCCAGCTCGTGCAGCTCCAGGCCAACCGCGATCAGCACGGCCAGCAGGGCATCTACTTGATGCCCACCAACCTGTACGGGCCGGGTGACAAATTCCACCCATCGGTCTCCCACGTCATCCCCGCCCTCATCAAGAAGTGCGTGGATGCTGTCGAGGCCGGCCACGACAGCATCGAGGTGTGGGGCGCTGGCACAGCCAGCCGGGAGTTCCTCTACGTCGACGACGCGGCCCAGGGCATCCTGCTGGCCGCCGAGCACTACCGGGGTGCCGAGCCGGTGAATTTGGGGGCCAACCGGGAGATCCCCGTCAAAGAGCTGGTGGAGGATGTTGCCGAGGTCACAGGCTTTTCCGGCCGGATCGAGTGGGATTCCTCCCGTCCCGACGGCCAGCCCCGCCGCTGCGTTGATCCCAGCCGGGCCAAGAGGCTGTTCGGCTTCGAGGCCACCACCCCGTTCCCCGAAGGGCTGCGCCACACCTATCGGTGGTATCTGGCCAATCGTCAAGAAGCCGAGTCCCGGGGACTGTCGGACACCTCGGCGTAGTCGGCGCCCACCACCATCTCAACATCGGCGCCGTCGATCTCAGCCACCAACTCCAACCCCGGGGCTGGCTCTATGTATCGGGCCAGCATCTCCGCTTCAGACCGAGAGGCCTCTGTGTGGCGAATGACAGTGCTGGCCACATCGAACCGGTCGGCGTTGCCCCGGCCCACTACTGAGAAACCGACCCCCTCTAGGGCATTCTCCACCTCGGCCACGGTGCCCGACAGGGTGCCGTTCAGCACCCGCACACGCACCCCGGCCAGGCTCTCGGCCTGAAAGAACTCCAAAACCGACCCGGCCTCACCTTCGACCAACAGCAGCACTTGCTTGCCGTCGATGGTGGCATCAACCACCGGGAGCCGGTACCGCTCGATCTGGTCTACTTGGAACGACCGGAACTCATCTCCCAGGGAGACGAGCTGGCCCACCGTGATGAGGTTGTCGAGCGTGATGCTGGGGTTGTCGTCGTCCAACAACTCGTTGGCCACCCGCCTCAGGGTGAAGGGATTGCGGATACCCTTTTCCACCGCTCGCTTGAGGGTTGCGACCATGAAGTCCTGCTGGCGCTGGTTGCGCTCCAGGTCGTTCCACACGCCGAGCCGCACCCAGTCTTCGTCAATGGCCGGATTGCCTCCCTCTACCACCGTGAGCGGCCGGCGGGTCCGGACATAGGCCAGCGCGGTGTCGGGATCAAGGGCGATCACCCCGGACTGCTCGATCCGCAATCCCAGCGAGTCGTCTCGGATCGGCTGGGCGATCTCCACCGGCACACCGCCAACCGCATCCACGATCCGCAGGAATCCGGCAAAGTTGATCTCCACGTAGTGGTGGATGGGTACGCCCAGGTATTCCGACACCGTCTCGATCAGGGTGCCGGCCCCGCCGATACCCCTGGCGGCATTCACCCGCTCGCTCCACCCCTTGCCGGCAATCGGCACCCAGAGGTCTCGGGGAATCGACAGCATGGCCACCCGGTCGGCGTCGGGATCGATGCGCACCAGTATCACCGAGTCGGTCAGCAGGGTGTTCACGTCCCGGTCGATGTGAATGGGGCTGTCGGGATCGATGCCGGCGGCATTGTCGATCCCCACCAGCAAGAAGTTCAGGGCCTCCGAATCCCCCTGCTCCTCGAAGTCCAAAGACAGCCCAACCGAGACGCGGGGGATCTGGCTGATCTGCGACTTCACCATCGCCAGCCCGGCCGCCCCGCCCACCGCAGCCACGAACACCAGCAAGCCGGCCAGTACCACCAGCTGCTGTCCCCAGGTTCTCCTTCTTGCTCTGCGCCTGCGGCTCACCGGCCCCACCCAATATTCCATTGCCGGTGACCGCGACTAATACCGCGTCCCATTCCCCGCCAGTGTAAGTACACTGCACTCGATGGAGGTGGCGGCAATTGCCGTGGTGGGACATCACCTGTGTTCCGAGCTGGCCGACGTCACCGACGATTTAGGCGCCTTGGAGTCGAGCGGGTTCTGGGCGGTGGCCATCGATTTCCACGGAAAGGCGGTGTGCGCCCGCTTCGAATCGGTTCGCCCCGCCCGTCCTTGGAAGGGGCGCCCCTGGAAGGGCGTTCCGGCCGACACCTGGACCAGCTCGCTCGACCGAGACGGCTTCACGGCCGGGGTGTCGGCCATTCGGGAGATGATCGCCGCCGGAGACGTCTACCAGGTGAACCTCACCCGCCGCCTGAGCGCGCCGCTTATTGATCCCGACACCGACATCGCCGCCTTGGGAGCGGCACTGGCCGAGGGCAACCCCGCGCCCTACGCCGCCGTGCTGCGCCTGCCAAAACACGGCGTGCACATCGCCTCGGCCTCGCCCGAGAGGTTCTTGGTGCGCAACGGCGATTGGGTGGAGTCGTCGCCCATCAAGGGCACCGCGGCCTACCCGTCCGGGCTGACCCCCAAAGACCAGGCCGAGAATCTGATGATCGTCGACCTCGTCCGCAACGACCTTGGTCGGGTGTGCGACTACGGCACGGTGAGCGTGCCCGCACTGTTCTCCTTGGAGCATCACCCCGGCCTCGTGCACCTGGTGAGCACCGTTCGAGGGCGGCTGGCACCCGACTGCGGTTGGCCGGAGCTGATTGCCGCCACCTTCCCCCCCGGTTCGGTCACCGGCGCCCCCAAGCTGGCCGCGCTCGATGCCATCGCGTCCCTGGAACCGCAGCCCCGGGGGGTGTATTGCGGAGCAGTGGGGTGGGTGGACGCCGACCGTCAACAGGGCGATCTGAACGTGGCCATCCGCACGCTCTGGATCGAAGACGGACACCTGCACCTCGGCACTGGCGGGGGCATCACCTACGACAGCGATCCTGTGGACGAATGGCAGGAAACGGAGCTGAAAGCCAAGCGGCTCCTGGCCGTGGCCACCGGTGAGTACATCCCGATATGACCGAGCCGCAGACTCCCGCTGAGGCTTCGCCAACGGCCCGCATCGTGTGGATCAACGGTGCGCTGGTTCCCGAGGACGAAGCCCGGATATCCCCGTTCGACCACGGTTGGCTAGTGGGCGACGCCGTGTTTGAGACCCTGATCATCGTGCGGGGGATGCCGTTTTGCGCTCGCCGCCACCTGGAGCGGCTGGCCTATTCGGCTGAGCACCTGGGCGTGGCCGTTCCCGATGCCGAAGTGCTGCGGGAGGCCATGATTGCGGTGGCCGCGGCCAACGATCTCGAAGAGGGGCGGCTGCGGGTCACCGTCAGCAGCGGTACCGGGCCGCTGGGCAGCAACCGGGGCGACAGCCCGCCCACTGCCACCGTGGCCGCCACCCCCCAGCCGCCGTGGCCGGCCACCACTGCGGTGGCCACCGTCGAATGGACCATCAACGAGCGCAGCCCTTTGGCGGGACTCAAGACCGTGTCCTACGGCGCCAACGTGCGGGCGCTGGCCGCGGCCAAGGCCGCCGGGGCCAGCGAGGCCATCTTCGCCAACACCCAGGGCCAACTGTGCGAGGGCACCGGCAGCAACGTGTTCCTGGCACACCAGGGCCGGCTCATCACCCCCTCGCTGGCCGGAGGATGCCTGGCCGGGATCACTCGCCAACTGGTGATCGAATTGACCGGCGCCGCTGAACAAGACCTGCCCCTCAGCGCTCTGGCCGCGGCCGACGAGGCGTTCTTGACCTCCACCACCCGCGATGTACACCCCATTCATGCCGTCGACGGCCTCCCTCTTCCCGCCGCCCCCGGACCCCTCACTCAAGCGGCCGCCCAAGCCTTCGCCCACCTAAAGGCCACAGAGATAGACCCCTAAGAGCTCCTCAAGTGCACGACGTCTCCCACTACCACTCTCACCCCGCCCTCCAGCAGCAAAGCACCCCGCTCATCCAATTCTTCAGCTACCCCCTCCAACACCAACCCGTCAGCCATCTCGACTGAGACCCTCTGGCCCAACGTGGCGGACTCTTGGCGGGCGGCGGCCATCAATGCGGCCCGATTCTCGGACTTGTCGATACCGTCCATCCAGCGGGAGAAACTGCCCAGGATCTCAGCCAGCAGCCCTTGTCGGTCGACCACCGAGCCGCAAACATCTTCTAGAGCCAGTGCGGTGTCCGCCGCCTCTGGAGGTGCCGCGCCGGTCCGAACGTTGAGGCCCATGCCCACCACCACGGCTTCCAGGCGATTCCCGGTTACCACCGACTCGGCCAGCACGCCGGCCAGCTTGCGATCGGCTACGACCAGATCGTTGGGCCATTTCACGCTGGGGCGCACCCCGGCCAGCGAATCGCAGGCCTCCACTGCCCCCAACGCCATCGCGGTGGTGATCAAGTGGGCCTCCTCCACGGCTAACTGGGGTCTCATCAGCACGGAGAACAACAGGCTCGTGTCCGGCGCTGCGTCCCAGGCTCTGCCTCGCCGACCGCGCCCGGCGAGCTGGTAGTCGGCGGCCAGCACTGCCTTTGGCGCTGCGCCCTGGCGGGCCTCGGCCAGCAGGTCGGCGTTGGTCGAACCGGTCTCGGCAACCCATCTCACCCGAAAACCGCAAACCGATCTCACCCCCACTGCGCTCCCCTTGTGCTCTGATCCCCCGGCCATGTCCACCCGCCATTATTCGCGTGATCGTGAAACTCTCTGCCACCATATTGCCGTGTTGTCCAAGGTATTGGTGGCGAACCGGGGCGAGATCGCCGTGAGAGTAATCCGGGCTTGCCGGGAGATGGGCATCGCCACGGTGGCGGTGTACTCCGAACTCGACCGCAACGCCCTTCACGTGCGCATGGCCGACGAAGCCCATGCCCTGGGCGGCCAGACCGCGGCCGAGAGCTACCTCAATACTGAGGCAATTCTCGACATCATCGAGCGAACCGGTGCCGACGGCGTACATCCCGGATACGGCTTCTTCTCCGAGAACGCCGACTTCGCCCGGGCCATTACCGCTCGGGGGGTGGCATTCATCGGTCCAAACCCCGAGGCCATCGAGGTTATGGGCGACAAGATCTCCGCCCGCCAGGCCGCCGAGCGGGTGGGAGTCAACGGCGTCCCCGGCACGACCGACCTCATCACCGACCCCGAGCAAGTGAGAGAATTCGGCGCCGAGCACGGCTACCCGGTGGCCATCAAAGCGGCCTATGGCGGTGGTGGCCGGGGCATGAAGGTGGTGACCGACGAGGGCGCGGTGGAAGATGCCATCGAGTCGGCCCAGCGGGAGGCCCTCAGCTATTTCGGTCGCGACGAGATCTACATGGAGCGCTACCTGGAACAGCCCCGCCACGTGGAGGTGCAAGTTCTGGCCGACAGCCACGGCAACTGCGTGTACTTGGGCACCCGCGACTGCTCTGCTCAGCGCCGCCATCAAAAGCTCATTGAAGAGGCCCCGGCCGCGGGCATCGACCCCGACGTGCTCACTGCCATGGGTGAGGCCGCGGTGAAGGTGGCCGAAGGCTGCGACTACGTGAACGCCGGGACAGTTGAGTTCCTGTACGAGGACGGGGAGTTCTACTACCTGGAGATGAACACCCGGCTCCAAGTGGAGCACCCGGCCACTGAGCTGGTCACTGGGATCGATTTGGTGGAGCAGCAGATCAGGGTGGCCTCCGGCGAGCCTCTGCCGTTCACCCAAGAAGACATCGAGATCTCCGGCCACGCCATCGAGGTGCGCATCAATGCCGAAGACCCCGCGGAGGGCGCATTTCTGCCGTCTCCGGGGCCGATAACCGGCCTAAAGCTACCCAGCGGCTACGGCACCCGCTGGGACGGCGGCTACGAGGCGGGTGACGAGATCAGCCAGTACTACGACAACTTGGTGGGCAAGCTGATCTGTTGGGGCCGAGACCGGTCCACGGCCATAGCCAGAACCCTCCGGGCCCTTGATGAGCTGGAGGTGAGCGGGGTGGCCACCACCATCAGCGCGGATGTGGCCATCCTGGCCCACCCCGATTTCGCCGCGTTGGCCCACTCCACCAAATGGGTGGAAGAGACGCTGGACCTCACCGGTATCAAGAGCGCGCCGTCCTCAGCGAGCCCGGAGACCGCCGACACTGAGCCCCTGGTGCAGAGGGACATCGACGTTGAGGTCAGCGGCAAGCGCTACTCGGTGCGGATGTGGGTGCCGGAGACCGCTCCGGCCACAGCCGCCGCTTCGTCGGGCGGGGCCAATCGGCCCAAGCGGGCTGCGGCCAGCAAGAGCGGGGGCAGCGGGGGCAGCGGCGACGTCACCGTGCCGATGCAGGGAACAATCGTGAAGGTGATGGTGGCCGAGGGCGACACGGTGGAGGCCGGTGATCCCATCGTGGTGCTCGAAGCCATGAAGATGGAGAACAACGTGTGCGCCGAGAAGTCCGGCACCGTGACGGACATCCGAGTGGCCGAGGGCGACTCAGTAGGCAGCGGCGACGTCGTCGCGGTGATTGAGTAGTGCCAAAGCCGCCAACCCAGGGCCAGGCCAACACTTCGATCATCATCCCCAGCGCCGGCTTTGCCCACACCGGCGCAGAGACCTCGATGCTGGATCGCTGCCTGGAGACGCTTCGGCTGCTCGATCCGCCCCCTCTCGAGGTGATCGTCGTAGTCGGCGACGAGTTTCAAGGTGAATCGCCCCGATCATTGGACGGCTTTCCTGTACGGGTAGTGAACCGCGGGCCCGGGACCTTCGACTTCTCCAAGGCCATCAACTCAGGGCTGTTGGCCAGTCAGGGGGCACTGGCCCTGTTGCTCAACGACGATATCGAGGCCGAAGACTCCGACTGGCTCGGGCGGATGGCCGCTCACCTCGACGATCCAACCATCGGGGCCGTGGGGGCGACCCTGCTCTATCCCGACCGGTCGATTCAGCACATAGGCATCGAGATCAAAGACGCCCATCCCATCCACTCATTAAGGGGCTGCCCGCTGACCGACGCCGAGGCCCACGGGGCCGACGTGGCCCGTGACGTGATCAGCGTGACCGGAGCCTGCCTGCTGGCCCGGCGGCAAGACCTGCTGGCCGTCGGCGCCCTTTCGCCGGTGTTCCCAGCCTCCTATGGCGACATCGACCTGTGCTTGCGGCTGCTCAGGTCAGGCCTTCGAGTGGTGGTGGAGCCCGCTGCGACCCTTGTCCACCACGAAAGCTCCAGCCGGGAACCGGTTATCGAGCACTGGGAGTGGGAGAGGTTCGTCCACCGTTGGGGCGAGATGACCGACCCGTGGTGCCATCTTCGTGATCACCGTCCCGACTACACCGGCTCTAAGATTCACCCATGACCGCCGACTTGGTCGATGGCGAGGACCTCGAGCAGCTTCGCCACGAAGTCCTCCGTCTGCGCGATCAAGCCCTTGGGGCTGAGGCGCGAGGAGAACATCTCCGAGGCCGCATCGCCAACCAAGAAGACCAGATCGCCGAACTGGAGAACCAAATCGCCGAGAGGGATGGCCGCATAGAGGAGTGGAAGCACCGAGTTGCCGAGCGGGATTCCCGCATCGCTGAGCGAGACTCCGGCATCGCCGAACGGGACGACCGGATTGCCGAGCGGGATATCCGCATGTCCGAAAAGGACGCCCTCATCGCCAAGAAAAATAGCCGCATTGTCGATTTAGAAGCCCGTGTCAACGAACTGGAGGCCGAGAACCTCCGACTCCATGAAGAACTGGCCCGCCCGGCCATCGTCCGACTTGCTCGACGGTTTGCTCGGCGACCACGCAACGATGAACAGTCCTGACCTCATCGACACCGCCAGGGTCAGCGTGGAAATCGAGGCCGAGGCCAAGAAACTGCGCCGCCAAGACCCCGAGATTGCCCAACTTGAGCAGGAGATAGAACAGGTTTGGGCCGACATCGCCCCTACCCGAACTTCTACAGAGGCCGCTGGCGATGACCGCCTTCTATTGGACCAAATGTCCTATCTGGCCGCACTAGATCCTCACGTCCCCACTGGATCGCGCCGGGGACTCCGGGGAGTCAAATGGACGATTCGCAAGCTGACCTACTGGTACGTCCGTTTCTTGACCGACCAGTTCAACGTGTTCGCCGGAATGTTGATTCGGCACCTGCGCAACCTCGATGGCCGTCTGGGCCGCTTGGAAAACGCCTCCCGGCATCCTGGCGAGCAGTCGGTTCCGGCAGGCTTGGGCATTCTCGACGATCCCCCCGAGCCGTCGGCGGCCGTGGTGTCCCACGTGGCCGGCTACGCGGGCTCGGGGCCGTGCCTGGTGTTGTCGGGAGGAGAGGGCGCCATCGTCGTAGCCATCGGCGAACGGGGCATTCACGCCCACGGAGTGGAGCAGGACCCCGACCGTGTGCTCGCCGGGCTCCATCGCCAACTCGATATTCGGACGGGTGACGTGCTCGCCTACCTGTTCGACGCCGAGGACGAGTCATTCGGAACCATTGTGCTCACCGGCGTGGTCGAGACACTCCCATTGACCAACCTGCTGGGAATGGTTGACCAGGCCAGCCGGAAGTTGAAGAAGACCGGTCGGATAATTGTGGCAGTGGCTGATCCCGCGAACCGGGATCGAGTGGAGAAGGAGCTTGGATCGGGCCTGGGTATCTCCCCTATCACTTGGCGGCACATCTTGGAGAGTGCCAGCTTCGACGCCCGCTTGGAGCCTTGCCCCGACTCTCGCATCGCGGAGATCGTCGTCGCCCATCGCACCGAAAAGTCGGATTCCGATTCCAACCGGGGCAAGATTTGAGCCCCGCAGTTGATCTCCTGATCCCGCAGATGGCCACCGCGGACGCCACCAGCAACCACACCCGGCTGATTCGGGAACTCCTCGAAGAGCGGGATATCGATGTCCGCATCGTGGTAGAGCGCAAGAACAGGTCGGACAGCAACACCATCCCCATAGAGAAGTGGAATGGCGAAGCCCAAGTCTCGATACTCCAACACTCCATAGGCTCGGAAGTAGCGCAGTCTGTGATCCGCAGAAACGCGCCGATCGTGCTGAACTACCACAACATCACCCCGGCCAGTTACTTCCAGGTCTGGCAGCCCGATCTGGCCAAGAGCGTTCAGAGGGGACGTCAGCAACTCAGCCAGCTCGCGCCGCTCACCCGTCGAGGGATTGCCGACTCAGAGTTCAACGCCAAGGAACTGAGGGGGTTGGGCATCGACGACGTCGTGGTTGCTCCGGTGCTATGGCAGCTGGGCAGCAGCGCACCGCCAACCGACCGAGACGACGGGCCGGTGGATGAAAACGGCGGGACAGTGCTGTTTGTCGGTCGGCTGGCCCCCAACAAGTGCCAGCACGATCTCGTGGCCGCCTTCGCGGTTCTGTCCCGTTTCCGGCCCCAATCACGACTGGTGCTGGTGGGCGACGCCTCCCCGCCCCAATACCTGCAGTCCCTGAAGAGCCTCGCTCGAAGGCTTGAGGTAATCGACCGGGTGGTGTTTGCCGGCAAGGTCTCCGACAAGAACTTGCTCCAGTGGTACCAGCTTTCGGATGCTCTGGCCTGCGCTTCGGAGCACGAGGGATTCGGGGTTCCTTTAGTGGAGGCCATGGCCAACGGTCTGCCGGTTGTGGCCTATGACGCCGCCGCAGTCGGCGAGACTCTTGGCGATTCAGGCATTGTTCTCAGCGACAAGCGCCCGGGAACCATGGCCATGGCCCTACACCGGGTGCTTGGCGACCAGCACCTCAGAACCAACCTGCGCCACCGAGGCATCGAGTCGGCCCAGCGATTCGATATTTCAGTCACCCGTGAGCAAATGTGGGTCGCTCTCAAGGACCTACTCGAAGCTGAGGACTGACCCGAAGACTCTCCTCAACGCTTGCGAATGCCCCGAGCCAGCCTGGCGATCTTGTTGTGGATCCTCTCCCGCCAGGCCACCCGGGACAGGCGAGCCCTGGTCTCCGCCAGCTCTGCCTGGGTCTGAGCTAGCTGAGCCTCGACTTGGGCTAGGCGAGCCTGGTTCTCCGCCAAACCCCCAGACAGCTCATTTGCCCCGGATAGCTCGTGTGAACCACTCAGCTCGATTGCCCCGGTCAGCTCCGCGATCAGCTCCTGTTGCCGGAGGACCAGGTGCTCCATGCGCCGATAAGGGGCCACAGGCGAACTCAATAGGTCCATTCGAGACCGGCTTCCAGCATCGTGAAGCTCAGCCAGCCTCACCGCGGACTGGCGGTAGACCCTACGAATCAGATCATCTTCGGCCTGCCGCCACCGCTTCAGCAGCTCGGCATCTATGTCCTCGCCGATCAGGCCGCCCAAGTGGGCCACTAGGCGGTCGTTGCTCCAGGTAACCGGCCAAGGCAGTTGACAGCGGGAACTCAACATGGCCGACACTGTTTTCCATAACCCTCTGACGACGGCCAGGCGAACGTCCACTCCCCCGGCAGCCACCCACTCCCGATCCACAAACTGGAGCCCGTCAGCGGTCACCACGAAGTTGTCCGGTCCGGCATCCAACCAAACCGGGGGCAGCACCCGGCTGGAATCCTCGGGAAGGTAGGGGTGGGGCGCGTCTACTGAGTCAATGGATGTCTCTCGAGCAGCCAACGCGGCCCGCCAAGTGCGCAAATGCTCAGCGATCCCGTCGGCATCACCTTCCCGGGCACTGTCCAACAGGCACTGCTCAAGATTGCGGCCCTCGACATAGGGCTCCTCGGACACTTCGACCTGCCTCAGCCACCCTCCGGAATCGCTCTCTCTGTCCTCAGCCAAGAGGCGGCGCCTCATGGTCAAGCCCTGATCCGATTTGACCACCAGGGCTTGCTGCCTCCAGCGCCGACGACGGTCAGGCGCCACCCGCCAAGCCAGCGCCTGCTTGTCAACTCGTCCCGCCACGGCCTCGGGATCCCGGCCAGCCACGACCAAGAAGGAGTTCGCCACATCGGGTCCCAATCCTGCCGCCAACATCGCTCGGTGGGCAGCCCGTTCATCGGCAACCAGCACCGGCCGGGCAAACTCCTCGCTGGTCGGGCGACCCACTATCTGGTCGACCAAGTCGACCGCCTGAGGATGGTCGTAGATCTCCTCGGCCAGCACCGCGGTGGGCAGTTTGTAGTCGGGAAACGGGTACAGCCATTTCTGAGAACTCAACCCCGCGTCGGCCAGCATCTGGGCCAGCTCCCGTCGAGACCACGTCGTCGGCTCGCCGGGGCGGTAACCCTCCCAGCCCACCCAGGGCTGGCCCAGGTGGTCTTCGGGAAAGCCCAGCAGGTACTTCAGTCCCAGTCGGTTCTCAATGGCCAGCACCACCACCCCACCGGGTGACAGGGCATCGGCCACCCTGGTCAAGAGTGCGGCCGGCCCATCGCCCCCGCCATGGCCGGTGCCCGAATACTCCAGCACTCCAACGACCAGAACGACATCAAATCCCTCCCGCCGGTCTTCACCCAGACATTCAAGAGGGCCGCACAGCACCTCCACTCCATCGAGCCCGGCACAGCGGTGTGCGATCAGCTCCGCCCGGGCCGCGCTGCCCTCCACCGCGGTCACCGCGGCCCCACGGTCGGCGCAAAGGCGGGTGTTGACCCCCGAGCCCGCTCCCACATCCAGCACCCGATCTCGCGGTTTGATGACCACCGGGTCCAAGAGGACGGCCCGCTCCGGAGCGAGGTGGTATGCCGTCGGCCAATCCCGGATGGCGTCAGCCAGCTCATCAGACCCCACCCGCCGATCCTCGGCGACGCTGATAATCGCCAACAGCTCAGACTCCGCGCCGTCGGCATAGGGCAGCGAGTCACCGATGGAGATGATTGACAGAGGCTCAGGACTCACTTGTGCATCCAAACCTCAGTTACCGGCCTGCCAGTCGCCCTCCAGGTTCACGAGCCCATTGGCCTGCGGGTCGGGCTCTCCGGTGATCTGCAGCCAGAACTCCCGGGCACGTCGGTCGTAGAGGAACGAGGCATTGGAATCCTGCACGGCGGCATTGACGTGGAACGCCCCCGTGCGGAACGGAATACGGAACAGGCGAAACTCCACCCAGCCCTCGCCGTCTACCTTGCCGGGGCGAAACCCGCCGACATGCGAGCGCGGACCGGCCAAATGGAGGTTGTTGTGGTCGTAGAACCCCAGCGAAAAAACCGGGTCCTCGATGGGCTCGGAGGCGAGGTAGTGGACGCGGACGATCAGCGGGTCGCCGGAAGCGAACGACTTGGGCCGATGGCCGGCGCCGTCAAAGAACTCCAGATTCGTGATGCGCAGCGGCGTATCCCCCTCGTCATCAGGCCGGGGGCGGTGGCCCACCGAGGCCGCCCCCTCGGTGTCGATGGTGTCGAGGTAGGCGTTGACCACGTCCTGCGGATCGCCCGCCGCGGCCAGAAGGCCCCGATTCAGCCATGCCATCTGATCGCAGTTGGCTCGCAGCATCCCCAGGTCGTGGCTCACCAACACGATGGTCACGCCATGGGCCCTCAGCGACTCCAGGTGGCTGAAGCAGCGGAGCTGGAATTCCTCGTCGCCCACGGCCACCACTTCGTCGACGATAAGGATTTCGGGGTCGACATGGACGGCCACGGCGAAGCCGAGCCGAACGTACATTCCGCTGGAATAGATCTTCACCGGGCTGTCGATGAACTCTTCCAGACCGGCGAATTCGATTATCTGCTCTACCCGTTCGTCGATCTGGGATTTGGGCACCCCCAGCACCGAGGCATTGAGGTAGATGTTCTCCCGGCCGCTCAGTGCGGGGTGGAACCCCGCTCCCAGCTCCAACAGAGCCGATGTCCGGCCTTGAACCTCGATCCGGCCCTCGGTAGGGCGATAGATGCCGGCCATGATCCGCAGCAGGCTTGACTTGCCCGACCCGTTGCGCCCCACCAGCCCATACATCGACCCGCGGGGCACTTCCAGGCTCACATCT
Organism: marine group bacterium Sva0996 bin134; assembly: GCA_002239105.1. Lineage (GTDB taxonomy): Bacteria > Actinomycetota > Acidimicrobiia > Acidimicrobiales > Bin134 > Poriferisocius. The sequence goes on from MPNQ01000035.1 coordinate 28,841, forward strand.
CGGAGCGCCCAGAACGGCTCACTGCTCATCCGGCGGAACCGTCGGCCCGATCCCGGGCCCATGCCCGTCCACGCCTCCTTCAGACTGAGAGGCCGGTCTGTGGTCAGCCGGAAGCACTTGGAGACGCCATCGACCACCACTGCGTTGTTGCCCCCCATTACAGCTCCTCGGCGATATCGCGGGTTCGGGCTTTGAACATCACCCAGCCGGTGGCACCCACCGCCAGCGAGATCACTGCCATGAGGCCCAATCGAAGCAGACCGGGCCAGTCCAGCCCGTAGAGCAGCTCTCGAGAGGCCTCGGTGAACTGGGAAAGGGGATTCAACCGGATGATGTCGCGTACCGGCATCCCCATGGCTCGCTCGGGGATCAGCGACAGGGGGTAGACGATCGGAGTCACGTAGAAGAGGAATTGCAGGGCGATGGTGGCTAGGTAGCCCACGTCGCGATAGCGCACGTTCCACACGCTGAGCACCAGGCCGATCCCCAAAGCGAAGATGGTAAGCAGCACTAACAGCACCGGCCACAGCAGAAAGGTCCAGCTCACGTTGACCAAGCAGATGAGTATCAGCATCAGGATGGACGCCTCTATGGCCGCTTGGAAGAGCACGGTTAGCAGGGCGGCCACTGCGGGTGCCTCGGGCGGGAAATACACCTTGCCCAGCAGTGACCCGAGGTCCAACAGGGCGCTCATCGCCCCGGTGATCACCCCGTAGAAGGCGTTCCACATGACCAGCGCACAGAACAGGTACAGGGCAAAGTTGTCGAAGCGGCCATTGCCCGCCCGAGGGGGGTCGAACTTCAACAGCACCCCGAAAACCAGGGCGTAAATTGCCAGCGTGGCTGCCGGATTGAGCATCGACCACAACCATCCCAGCACCGACCGCTTGTAGCGAGACCCGAGCTCCCGTTGCACGAGCCGCCCGATCAATTCCCGGTAGCCCCAGATCTCGAGGACTCTGCCTCGGTCGGTAATTGCCCTCATCGCTGCTTTTCGGGGTCGCACAGGTACCCGTACACGCCAGCCATGTTCTGATCCCAGCGGGCGTGGCGAGCGGCAATGTCGGCCAGGCCTTGCTTAGCCAGCCTTAGTCGGCGGTCGTGGTCGCGTACCAGGGCGATAATCTCGGCGGCCAGGCCGTCGGCGGTCTGGGGCGACTGCATGCAGTTGTCGTCGTGGCGCAGCAGCCAGTCTCCAGCCGGGTTCTCGAACGCAATCACCGCGGCGCCGCTGGCCATCAACTCCAAAGGCAGGTAGGAGGGGTGCTCAGAGGTGGTGAGGGCCACACCGATATCGCAGTCACGATACAGCGGGCCAGTCTCCCGGTAGTCGAGCTGTCCCATATGGGTGATGAGAGAGTCCATATGCTCGGGGAAGGCCCACGACCCGGCGGTAACTATCCGCACATCATCGGCCAGTTCGTCCTTCACCAAGTGCACCGCCCGAGCAGCCAACTCCCAGCAGTTGCGCAGATGGCCGGGGCGGGAATAGATGAACACGGTCACCGGGCGGTCGGGATCAGGCTCAATGCGGCCGCGGTCGTGGAAAACCGTGTCATCTACAGCCGGCCAGAAATGATCAGCAATCCCCCCGTAGCGATCCCGGTAGATGTCGGCCAGGTGGCCGGTGTTGCACAGCCCGTAGAGGCCCAGCCGGTAGCTGTGCTCGGCCAGGGCATAGAGGGTGCCCGCCGGGTAGAACATGGGCTCGAAGTCTTGGATCAGATAGAAGCGGCGGGCTTGGCCGGGAGTGCGAGCCGCGAAGTAGGCGGTGGTCCACATGGTGGCAATGGCCGCGTCGGCCGGGGGAACTTCGCCGGGGTCGAAAGCGAAGGAGTCGTGATAAACGATGGGGCTGTCGGCCAGCGATCGAAAGGCGGCGGTGATCCCCGACCGATACCACCGCTCGTCGTGGTCTACGGGGCCGGCCATAACCATGAACCGGTTCTCCACTCCGTGGTTGACGGCCAAGTGATCGGCCATTCGGAACACGGTGTGGATGCCCCCGTAGAACGGATTCTGGAATTCGGGCACGAACCAATTGACAGTTCTCACCTCTTGGCGACCGCTCACGGCCAAGTGTCCTCGTCGCACCGCTTCTGAGAGATCCCGGTCGGCTTCAGAGGCGAACGCCAGCGCATGGGCTTCCCCCGCCTCGTTGCGCTGGTAGAAGATCTCCATGGGTCGTCCCAGCATCTCGGTGAGCTGTTTGAGTATCCCCGGTTTCTCCTCGCAATGCACCGTTGGCTCGGGGTGCGACCTGCTGAGATGGGGCGAGAAGTAGGGATCGCCGGCCATCAGCCACCGCTGATACAGCCAATAACTGGCGAACACGTCGTTGTCGGGTACATGAGATCCCCGGGTGGCCGATTCCTTGTGAGTGATCGGGGTGGCTGCCGAGACCACGTTGCGGTATCCGGCCTGGCGGGCCCGCAGCCCAAGCACCACATCGCTGCCACACAGCTCCAAACGCTCGTCGAATCCTCCGATTTCCTCGAATACCGACCGGCGTACCGCCAAACAGGCGCCGGTCACAGCCAGCGTGTTCCGGGTCCAATCGGTGGGACCCATCAGGCTGTCGGAGTGCGGTGCCATGCCCTGGAACAGATGGCCAGCCAGGCCGTTCATCCCGATAACCGCTCCGCCGAACTGGATGAGACCCTCATCGTCGACGAGCTGGAGGCCGGCCACACCGATCTCGGGACACGAGGCCCAACCGACGAGATTTCCAAGCCATCCGGGATGACCAGGCGAAGTGTCATCGTTCAAGAACACAAGAACCTCGCCATTGGCCCGGGCCGCAGCCCGGTTGTTGACTGCTGAGTAGTTGAACGGCTCATCCCACCAGATGACCTGGGGACTCAAATCCGCAGCCAGATCCTGATACCAATCCTCGTTTGCCGCGCTGTATTCGCCGTTGTCCACAATGAGGAGGTCAATGGCCGGATAGCGGGCCGAGCGGATCAAATCGAACGCTCCCTCAAGTAGCTCTCGGTTGTGGCGGGTGGCGATTATCACGCTGACGGGCATGGTCTGATCGGACGTCCACACCAACTCGACGCCGCTGGACCCCGCCTCGGCCCGAGCGGGCCAGGCCTTGCGCAAAAGCCAGCGGTTCACCAGTTCCAGATGGTGAGAATCGACTCGGCAGTCGCGGTCACCGACGGTCTGCAAGACCGCGGGCAGGCGGCACACTTGCTGGTCGGAGACATCCAAGTTCAAGAGCAGATCCCACCAGAGCGAGTCGTCGTCAACGCCGGCCTCGCTATAGCGCAGAGCGGCTTCGGCCTGAAGGCTGCGGGCCCGAACAGCGAATGCCCGCCCAATGTAGTTGGCGCACAACAACAGATCGGGCGACCACCCTGGCTTGAGCCGGGGCTGGCTCAATCGCTCCAGATCATCATCGAAGTAGACGCCTTCGGGCATGCCTTCGACGTACCACTCCCAGACCTCGGCCAGATCAGCCAGGTCGTCGTCCCAGTACACCAGGTCCAACCACGGGTCTCGCCACACAGCCTGCACAATCTGATATGCCGCGTCGGGTCGGAGCCGGTCGCCAGACCGCAGCAGCAGCACCAGATCTTTGGGACTGCTCTGCGACAACCGATCGAATTCATCGGCCAGTGCGCCCGGTTCTACTTTGACCACTTCGAGCAGGCCCCAGGTCTGGTCCCGCAGCGAAGCCTCGGTTGCGGCTACATCGCCACCGTCGTCCACCACCAGCCCCCACACCTTCAACGGCCGAGGCCATTGTTCATACGATTGCCGCTGAACCTCCAGAATGCTCGGATCGGCTGGCAGCCGGCACCACCAGTCCCGATAAGTCACCCCGGCAGGCTGGCGCTGCGGCGCCGACTCTGGCGCCGACTCTTGCTCCTCCACCGAATTCTCTGAGATGACTTCCACGACCACGCTCGGCGGCTCTGTATCGGGCTGGACATCAATGCGGCGCTGTTGCCACTCGGCTCGGATGCGACTGGCCGCGTCGCGGGCTTCTCGGACAATCACCATTGCCCCGCCGACCAGCCGTCGGCGGCGGGTGTTCCGGGGCAGTGCTCGCTCAAGAAGACGACGAACCACTACGACACCCTACCTGTACACCCCGGTTTCGCTTTCACCCGAATGGCCCTCAATCGCCCCGAATGCCACGCCGCAATTGGGTGTGTACTTGATGGCCAGGGCCGAAACTGGGACAATTGCCCGGCGGGCGGCCAACCGGTTTTGGACGTTCTATGCACAGGCAGCGGTTGACGGTGATGAGCCGCCCTCGCTTAACCCAGCTAATTGCCGCCTCATCAGCTCTCGTTGTCGCGGCATCGCTGCTGGTAGCAGCCCCGTCCTCCGCCCAACAAAGCCCCAATCCCACACCGGTTCTCATCGTCGACCCATCGGCCACCGCCACCTTCAGTGGAAGCGGCTGGGGCCATGGGGTGGGAATGAGCCAGTGGGGGGGCCTCGCCCGGGCCCAAGCCGGGCAAAGCGCCCAGCAGATCCTGGACTTCTACTACGAGAACACCGAGTTGGTGGAGAACTACGGTCGCCCGGCCAGCGACCCGGGACCAGCGCCCACCCCCACCACTCCGACACCCACACCAAGCACCGCCGCAACGCCGACCTCTTCTGAGGATCCGGCCCAGGCATTGCTGGCCACCACCGACACCACCACCCTCACCCCGGAAGGGATCAACCGGATCACCGTCGACGACCAGAACATACCGGTCAACGGCCAAGATGCGGCCCGGCCTCCGGCGGGATCCCCT
>MPNQ01000036.1 GCA_002239105.1 marine group bacterium Sva0996 bin134
CCAGCCCGGATCTGGTCCAGAACCATCTCCCGAAACTCCGACGAATACGCAAACGGCATCTCTGCACCTCCCAGCTAGCAACACCACCACTCTCGCAAACCGGGACCGAAAAAAGGTGGACAGATCAGATGGACCAAAAAACGGGGTCCGGTCATACGGTGCTTCACCTCAACAGAGAACTACTTGATTCATATCGAAACATGGAGTGGAATGAGAAAACCATTCGCGAGCGAGGCGCTGCATTGGCTGAGATCGCCAAGATGGTCTGGCCAGCAGCCCCTGCATCTGCGTAGCTCTTGCGTGGACTCCGCCAATGGGAGGATTTGGATTCCAAGGAGTTGTAGGTGCCACGCTGCAGCGAGATTCTCATTGTGATTGATGCGATCAGACCTAGGCAGATTTCTCAAGCAGGCCAGTAGAGTTAGCGGGCGATGGCGAAGCGCAAGCGGTCGCGGAGCGCGACGTTGGAGCGGGTACCGGTTTCTGAACCGCCGGTGCGTCCGGGGCTGATCGGTCCCCGCCGTCGGGTGCCAGGCAGCATCGAGCGGCCTCCTTATGCCCGGACGGGGGAGCCGGGGCCGTCGGTGGCGTCGTCGGTGCGGAGCGCGGCGGAGATCGAGGCCATGCGCCGTGCGGGGCAGATGGCCGCTGAGGTTTTGCTGTTCGCCGGGAAGCTGGTGGCCCCTGGAGTAACCACCGACAGCATCGATGCTGAAGTTCACGACGAGATCGTGCGCCGGGGGGCCTATCCCAGCCCGCTCAACTATCGGGGTTATCCCAAGTCGGTGTGCACTTCGATAAACGAGGTCATCTGCCACGGCATCCCCGACAGCCGGGCGCTGGCCGACGGCGACATCGTGAACATCGACGTGACCGTGTACTTAAACGGCGTTCACGGCGACACGTCGACCACGTTCGAGGTGGGGGAAGTGGACGAGCACTCCCGCCTCTTGGTGCGGGAAACCCGGACCGCCATGTACCTGGGTATCGCCGCAGTCAAGGATGGCGCGCCGGTGAACGCCATCGGCCGGGCCATCGAATCCCATGCCCGCACCCATCGGCTAGGCGTGGTGCGAGAGTTCATCGGCCACGGCGTCGGCACCGAGTTCCACTCCGGGCTCCAGATCCCCCATTACTACGAGCGCAACCACAACACGCCCCTGGCCACCGGAATGACCTTCACCATCGAGCCCATGCTCACACTGGGTTCCCCCGACCTGTACATGTGGGACGACCAGTGGACGGCGGTGACCGCCGACCAGTGTCGCAGCGCCCAGTTCGAGCACACCCTGTTGTGCCTCGACGACGGTGCGGAGATCCTCACCCGCACACCCGCGGGAGAAGGTGCCGCCGAGGTCTTTTCCAGGGACTGACCGACTCGGCATTAGCTGAGGACGGGCGAACTTGCCATGATGGGGCCATGGCACTTCCCGTTGAAGACATCCTGGCCATCCAAAAGCTGGCCGCCGACTACAACCACCTGATCGACAGCGGCTCAGCTGAGGCTTGGGCCCAGCTTTTTGTACCTGACGGCACGCTGGAGTTCGGCATGCCCGAAGGGGTCAAGGGCCACGAGGATCTGGCCGCGTTCGCCGCGGCCATCAACCCGGCCACCCGCCATGTGATCAGCAACCTGTCCATCGACGGGGAGGGCGACGAAGCGGTGGCATCCGTGTACTTGGAGGTGTACTACACCGCACCTCCCGGCCAACCCCGCGAGCTGGCCATCACCGGGATATATCGCGACCAACTGCGCAAAGAGGACGGGAGGTGGCGCTATGTGTCCCGCCAGATGATGCCCGACTTGGGCGACTGGGCTCCCGCGCCCGAAACCGTTCCCGGCCTCTAGCTAGTCCCAATACCAGGCCAAGCCTCGGACTCCGGTCCCTGAGTTGATCATCATGGCCTGCCCGAACTCGCAGATGAACGCGTCGGCCGGCACCACCTCGGAAGTGACTGCGTCCATGAGCTCGGCGGCCCGCTCGGGAACGCCGGCGTGGAGGCACACCAGATGGAACTGGCCGTCGCCGCCATCCGGCTTGGTGCGTCGCCAGATGCCCAGGAGGCGCTGAAGGGCGGCGTCGTCGCTGAGTGCGGGCCGAAGTCGGCGGATAACCGTGTCTTGAATGTCGAACATGGGGCGCAGCCCGATCAGGTTGCCGGCTCGACCAGCCAGGCCCGGCACCCTTCCGCTGCGGATCAGCTGGTCGAGGTTGGCCAGCGCCCCCACGAGCTTGACCCGTCCGGCCACCTGCTCGGCTCTGGCGACCACTTCGTCGAGTGTTGCCCCAGCTTGCGCGGCTCGGGCGGCGGCCACTGCTACCAGCCCCTGCCCCCCAGCCGCGGTCCGGCTGTCCACCACTGACACCGGGCAAGCCGCGCCCTTGGAGGCCAGTATCGCCGACTGATGGGTGATGCTCAGAGTGGACGTCACCGTCACAACCACTACGCCCTCGCCCTGGTCTTGTCCAGCGATCGCCTCGGCGAATGCCCCTGGCGACGGGCCGGAAGACGATTGGTTCTTGGCGGCCAAGATCTCGGCGGTGTCCAGCTCCCCGTCGTCCACCGTTCGGCCGTCCACGGTGATGGCCAGCGGGACCACGGCAATGTTCCAGCGGGAGCGCACCTCCCCGGGTAGGGCGGCGGTGCTGTCGGTGACGATGCCAACGGCCACTCAAGCCACCTTGTCTACGTCGACGATCGGACGGACGGTGGCGGCCGAGGCCAGCACAATCAGGCCCGAGGCCAACAGCACCGAACGGGTGCCGGGCAGCCCAGCCCCGTTCAGCCCGTCGCCGATGGCCCCTGCGCCAAGCGCGGCGGCGCCCAGACCGATGCGGATCACCACGTGGAAGGCCGAGAAGGCCAGCACCCGCTCCTCCTCTTGGGGGATCCGGGCTTGGAGGGCGCTCATCCCCGATGTCAGAGCCACGGTGGCCCCGGCCCCGAAACCGGCCGCCCCGAGGAAGGTCAGCCAAACGGTGGGGCTCTGGCTCATCAGCGCCACCAGTGCCCCCATAACCAGTGCACCGCGCCGGGTGAGAACCAACAGATCGACATGTCGGGATCTGTGGGTGAGCGCCAACCCAATGCCCGCTCCCGCGCCGAACAGCACGATGAGCACGCCGTATTCGATGTCGGAGGCATTCAGCTCCTCTCGCACCAGCTTGATTCCCAGCGAGAACAGGGCTCCTAGTCCGATGGCGGCGGCGGCGGTGGCCGGCAGAATCCGGCGCACCAGCGGCACCGACCAGGCGTCGCGCAAGCGGCCGGGGGAAACCGATAATTCACTGTCCAGCGCTATTGGACTCTCCCCGGCTGCCTCGGTAGAAGTGCCCCGGCCCCGAAGGCTGAGGGCTCGGGCGATGAAGAAGGCGGAAACGCCGAAGGTGAGGGCGTCGATCCAGAACACCAGGGCGTAGGGGTGCGAGCCGAGCCAGCCATCGTCGAACGGAAGGGCCGCGAACGCGGCGAACAGACCTGCACCAATCGGGATGTTGCCGTAGGACGATCCCATCATGGCGGCGTTGGCCAAAGGCAGGTCGGACTCGTCTACCAGATCGGGTATGGAGGAGTCCCGGGAGGCTAGGAACACCACGCTGGGGGCTTCCAGCGCCAATGCCCACAAGTACACCCACCACAGCTCCTGCACGAAGGGGACCACGGCGATCATCCCGGCCCGCAGCAAGTCCATGGTGATCATGGTTCGGCGGCGATCCCAGCGGTTCACCAGCTTGGCGGCCAGTGTTCCACCCAACGCCGCGGGTATGAGCCGGAAGGCCAAGATGCCGCCCACCGCGGCGGCCGAGTCGCTCAGGTGATCTACCAGCGCCATGAGGGCGAAGGTGCCCATCCAGTCGCCGAGCGCGGAGGCCCCCTGTCCGACGAGAAGGCGACGGAAGTCGACCTGGGTGCGAAGGCTCAACGTTCTCTTGGTTGCCGACGTGGGGCCGGTGTGCAGAGTCTCAAGGGGCTGTTGGTTCGGCCGGGGATTCTCAGTCTCAAGGGTTGGAAGGGGTTGCCGAGACCCAGCTGTCGTTGTCGAAAACCAGTCGGTGGGCGGCGGCCTTCAAGCGGTTCGGGGTTGGCAGCGGCCCATTGCCCAAGACGCGCTTTATCAGTATCGGGACAATGATCACTGTGCTGGCGATGGCAGCTTGCCCGTCGGCCACCAGAAGCAGGAAGGGGGGCAGCGCCGGCATCGTGATGAACACCACTAGGCCGGTGTGGCGGAGGATGCGACCGAGGGCCAGCCCCCCCAACAGGAAGAGCGCTGCTGGCCAGGCGATCACCGCGAACGCTCCCAGGGCCGGTGACAGACCCCGGCCTCCGGCACCGTTGATGAACATCGACCAGTTGTGGCCGATCACCGATACCGCTCCGGCGAAGGCCATCAGCAGCCAACGGTCTCCGGCCAAGAACGGGCCGAGCGCCCCCTTGCCCACATCGCACAGGCCGCCCACCACCAACGGTATGAACCCGGCTACCCGGTAAAGGCTGGTGCCCGAAACGGTTCCAGTGCCCACCTGGCGCAGGTCGGTTCGGGCCAGCGACTGGGCAATCATGTAGGAGAAGGGGACCGCACCGGCCGCAAAGGCCACGATGAGTACCAACGTCCCCCACATCATCGGTAAAGATTCTGCCCCAACCCAGGCTGCTTTGCCACAGGTTGTCGAAGATGATTCAGACGAAGCCCGATACTGGAGTTCGGCGTGGCAAGATGGGGCCGAGATGAGCACTGGTGAACGAACCCGCTTGCTGTTGGTCCGACACGGTGAATCGGAGGTAACGGTCAAGCAGATCATCGGCGGCGATCTGGCGTGTACGGGATTGTCGCCGCTGGGTCGACGTCAGGCTGAAGCCCTCGGAGAGCGGTACATGCAGGGCTATGAGCCCAAGGTGGATGCGCTGTGGTCAAGCACGCTGCCCCGGGCCATTGAGACGGCCGATCTGCTGTCTCCCTCGTTGGGCGGCTTGAAGGTGCATACCCATCCCGATCTGGTAGAGCGCCGCCCCGGAGAGGCCGACGGTATCGGCTATCAGGAGTTCGGCTCCCTGTTCGAGTGGACCAGCGATTTCCACCCCCACTTGCCGCTCGCACCTGGAGGGGAAAGCCTGGCAGCCTTCTCCTATCGCACCGGCCAGGCCCTCTATGAACTGGTCGAGGGGTATCCAGGCACCACCATGATGGTGGTGTGCCATGGCGGCGTGATCGACATCGCCATGAGGCTGTTTATGGGCCTGGGGATGAATTCGCAATTCGTCCTTTGGACCCTAAACACCTCCATCACCGAGTTCGTGACCACTGACGAGCCCGGAGTGTGGCGGCTGGTGCGATACAACGACTCCGCCCACCTCGGTGGGCTGCCTCCCCGCACCGAGCCCGCCGACTAGCGCTGATCGGTCAGCTCACCACGACATATCCAGGGTCGGTCGCGGTGATTTCTCCCACCACGGCCGAGGTGTGACCTTGCTCGGCAAGCCGAGCTGCCGCGTCGGCAGCCGCGGTCGGCGGGCAACAGAACAGCAGGCCCCCGGAAGTTTGGGCATCGGCCAGCATGGTCAAGATCCGCTTGTCATTGGTTCCCTTGACCCACGGGCGCACATGGTCGAGGTTGCGGGTCGTGCCGCCGGGAGCGAACCCCAGATCCAGCAGTTCCCAGGCGTTGGGAAGTACCGGTACCGCTTCGGCCCGGATCACCGCGCCGGTGCCGCTGGCGATAGCCAGCTTCTGGAGGTGGCCCAGCAGGCCGAAACCAGTGATGTCGGTGGCCGCGGTGGACTTGGCCTCGAGGGCCACCGAAGCAGCCTCGTCGTTCATACGGGTCATCTCGGCCACACCTGCGGCGTAGGTCTCGGCCAGCCAGCCGCCGGACTCGATCGCCTCGGGCTCAGAGCGTTTGACTGCGGTGGCCAACAGCCCGGTGCCCAGCGGTTTGGTAAGCACAAGGGACTGTCCCGGCTGGGCCCCCGCGTTGGTCAAAAGGCTCTCTTCGTCGGCTTCCCCGGTGACGGCTTGGCCGTACATCGGCTCGGGTCCGTCCACCGTGTGGCCGCCGACCACCACCCAGCCCCCCTCTGAGGCGGCCGTCGCTCCACCTGCCAGCACTTCGCTGAGAATCTCCAGTGGAAGCTCACCGTGGGGCCAGGCCACCAGATTCAGCCCGAATCGCGGAGTGCCGCCCATGGCGTAGACATCGGAGGCGGCGTTGGTGGCCGCGATGCGACCCCAGGTGTGGGGGTCGTCGACCACTGGTGCAAAGAAGTCGGCGGTCGAGATCAGGGCGCGGCCTTCCCCAAGACGCCACACCGCGGCGTCGTCTCCGGTCTCTGTGCCCACGATCAGGTTCTCGTGGGTTGGGGTTGGCAGCGAGCGCACGACCTGCGCCAGCTCGGCCGGCCCGAGCTTGCCGGCTCAACCGGCGCCGTGGGAGTAAGCCGTGAGCCTTCCGGTTTTAGGGTTCACAGTTCCGACGCTACCGGCCCGATGCCCGGTGGGGTGGGTTAGCTTTGCTCTCGTGACTCCACACGAACAGGCAGTGCGGTCGATCAAGGCCGTCATGTACACCTATGCCGAATGCGTGGACTTGGCCCAGTTCGACGAACTCGGCGACCTCTTCTCCCACGGCGTGCTCACATCCACCAGCGCGGCCGATCCCGACGACGGCATGTCGGGCGACGACGTCGCCGCATTCTACGCCGCCACCAACAAAGTCCACAGTGATGGCACGCTGCGCACTCGGCACATGTCCAGCAACGTGACCGTCGAGGTAGCCGAAGGCGGGCAGACGGCCACCGCCCGCTCGTACTTCGCTGTTCACCAGGGCACAGACGCCCTCCCGTTGCAGCCCATTGTCTCCGGGCGCTACGAAGACGACTTCGCTCTGGTTGACGGACAGTGGCGGTTTGCTCGCCGGTTAGTGATTGTCGACCAGATCGGCGATATGCGCGAGCACCTCACCTTTGACCTTTCCGAGGGGGACGTGCGCTACACCGACTATGTGGAGCCAGAATGAGCGACCCGCCAACTCGCCGGGCGCCACCGGGCTGGTACGCCGAACAGGGCAAGACGGGATATCGATATTGGGATGGCGAAACGTGGGCTGAGCCGATGGGCGATCCAGTTCGAATCCCGGGTGCAGGTACAGGCAATCGGGCTTCCCCGGGACATATGAGAGCGGGGCTGGCCTTCATGGGCGCCGCGGTGGCCATGCTGGTTGCCAGCCTGCTGCTTCCCTGGGCCGAGGCCGGTTCGAACAGTTGGGGAGTGGTTGACGGAGATCTGCCGTGGCTGGTGGGTCCGGGAGGAGTGGCTGATACCTGGCTGCTGGTTCTGGTGGTCGCCTCGATGGTTTGGGCACTCCTGGTGGCGACTTTGGCGGGGAACAGCCAGCAGATGTGGCTGACGGCGCTGATCGGGGGACTAGTCATCATGGGGTTCTGCGTCGCAGAGGGGCTGGCCCTCGATGACGATCTGGATCTGTCAGGCAGAGAAGTTGGCGTAGGCCTCTTTCTGGCTTATGGCGGAGGGGCGGCAGCTGCGATTGGCGGAATGCTGCTCAGATCTGCCAGATAAGAATGACCGGCTAAACGTCGTCGCCCTCGTTGTCTAGGTCGTCGTTATCCTCGGTGAGGGCGGTACTGGATTGCTGTCGTGTCAGCGGTAGCTCCACCACCATCTCGGTGTATTCACCCGGCTCGGTTTCCACGGTGATGGTGCCGCCGTGCTCGCGGACGATGTCATTGGAAAGCGCCAAGCCCAGCCCGGTGCCTTCATTGGTGGGCTTGGTGGTGAAGAACGGGTCGAAGATCTTTGCGGCCACGTCGGGGGGAATGCCACTGCCGTTGTCTCGCACGCTGAGAATGGCGCTCTCCTCGGTACGGCGGGTCTTCAACACCACGGTGGGCACGTAGTCGCCGAGGGAGTCCGATTCCATGAGCTCCTTTTGCCTCTTGTTGGTGGCGTAGCCGGCATTGGCCACAAAGTTCAAAAACACCCGTCCCATGTCTTGGGGGACCACCTCGAGTTCTCCCATATTCGGGTCGAACTCCTCTTCAAGGGTGACTTGGAACTCGTTATCTTGGGCCCGGGCGCTGTGATAGGCCAGCAGCGAGTGCTCGTGGATGAGGTCGTTGATGTTGGTCAACTGGGTCTCGCCCCCGCCTCGGCCCATCAACAGCATGTCCTGAACGATTCGATTGGCCCGTTTGCCGTGGTTCTGGATGCGCTCGAGATTCTCGTTCAGATCCTTGTTGATGTCTTCAATCAGATCCTTTTGCTCATCGGTGAGATCTTCCTCGAATTCCTCGTAGATTTCGGCCATCTCTTCCAGCAGTTCAGCCGACGCCGCGGAGAAGTTGTTGATGAAATTGAGAGGGTTGCGGATCTCGTGGGCAACGCCGGCGGTGACCTCGCCCAGCGCGGCCAGCTTTTCCCGGGCGACAATCTGATCTTGCGCCTGGCTCAGCTCTGCCAGCACTTCTTGCAGCTCGTCGTTGCGCTCGCTCAGCTCCTGGGCAAGCTGCTCAACCAGATTAAGCCGCTGAATCTCCAGCGCGTGGCGGCGGAACACCTCCAAGGCCGACGCCATCTCGGCGATCTCATCGCGACCGCTGACCTCCACTTCCTCGTCCAAGTCGCCTTTGGCCAGAGTCCGCATTCGACCCGACAGCCGCCCAATGCGGCGCAACAGGACACGGCCGACGAAGAGCCAACTGATCAACCCCGCACCTAAGACTCCGACGACGCTGATGATCACCAGCAGAATGCGAGCGGTGCTGATGGTTTGAGCCGAGTTCTCGGTAGCCTGGCGGGCCCCGACACGGGCTTCCTCCACGAGGGCGTGAACCTCGTCCAGCAGTTCAACGGCGATGGTCTGGTTCTGGGCCAGCAGCATGTTCTGGCGCTCGATGATTTGCAGGCGATCGACGGAGACTTGGAAGGCGCCTTGGTCGCCGGCGCCCAATTGGAGGAGCTGGTTGATCGCTGAATCCAGCCCTGGCGCGACTTCCGAGTCGTTTATCGCCGACAGGCTGATCTGGATGCGGTCGGCCACAGACTCGAAGCTCTCCTGAAGGGGCTCCACGAACGCAGCCGAGGACGATATGAGGGCGCTTCCCATCAGCGCCGATGCCTGGGCCACATCGGCCTGTATCGCGTTGAGATGCCGATAGAGGAGCAACTCCTCGCCCGATGTGCGGATCATGGCATCGATCGGCTCGGAGACGAGATCGCGGTATCCAGTGACCTGGAAGAAGAGCTGGTTGTCAATGGCAGGGAGGACGATGCCGTTGGCCTCATCCTGTAGAGCCGGGATCTCGCTTTGAAGCTCTTCGATCTCGCTCGTCAGGCTGTGGAATTGGGACATGTCGGAGCTGATTGTCGAGATGTTGGCCATCAGAGTTCGGGCCGACTCTCGGATGTTCTTGATGTGCAGGTCGCCGGGTATTTGCAGAGACAGAGAATCGAATCGAAATTGGAACTCCAGCTGGGCCGAGCTGACTTCGTTGGAAACGGCGGGAAACTGGTCGACTGTTGCAGTGGTGAGACGGGGGGCGGCGGCCACCAAGGCGTTGCTGAACTCAGCCAAACCGAACGCGCTGACCAACCGGGGCACGCTCTCCTCGCTCACCCGGTTCTGACTCCGGCCCACGTTGGTGAATGAGATCCAGCTCACGATGCTGGCCACGATGGTCAGCGCCACCGCGCCGAAGATTCCGGCATACAACTGGGTGGAGATCCGGCGGTGTACCGTGGGCCGCTGAGCGCCGCCCGTGTTGGCCATGGGTTCTGAACCCTGGAGCGTGTTTGACGCGGTCACGGGCTGGTTTCTCCCATAGAAGCCGTTGGCCGGTAGCTTCCGTTGGCATCGATCACGGTCAAGAAGACGGCGTCCGATCCTTGGTTATCCACTTGCCGGTCAGCTTCTTCGCCGAAGTCCAAGCTGAATCCGTTGATGTCGAACAGGCCAGCGCCCAAGATGTTCTCCAAAAAGCAGTCGCGGGTGAGCTCGGCACCGCATGCCTCAAGCCCGGTGATGGCCATTCGGCCGGCGATGTAGCCCTCCAAAGACACAAATCCCGGTTCGGCTTGGGGGTCGTAGGCCGCCAATGCCTCGGTGTAAGAGGCCACCACCGGAATCGACTCGTCGCTGGGGAAGGGCACGACCTGGGTCACGTAAACGCCTTCACCGCCCGCGCCCAGCTCATCGGCCAGCGCGTTGCTGCCCACAAAGGAGACGGTCATGAAAATAGGGTCGAAGCCAATGTGCCGGGCCCAGGAGATGAGGGCGGCCACCGGCTGATAGGCACCGATGATGATTACCGCCTCGGGGTTGCCCAGCCGCAGATCCAAGAGCCCCGACTTCACTGCGGTGGTGTTGCGGGGGTACACACCCGTGGCCACGAGCTCCATCCCCCGGCGTTCCATTGCGGCCAAAGCCCCGTTATATCCGGCCCTCCCGAAGGAGTCGTCTTGGAACATCACCGCGATGCGAGTGATGCCCAAATCGGTGGTCAACCGCTCGACCATTTCCTCTGTTTCCTGGGCGTAGGAGGACCGAAGGTTGACAATGTTGTCCCAGTCATCGTCTCGGAGAAAGCCAGCTCCAGTGAACGGAGCGACATAGGGAATGCCCGCTTCGGCTGCTACAGGGGTGGCCGAGCGCGATGTCGGTGTCCCCACTGCGCCGATCAGCGAGAACACCTGCTCGTCGTTGATCAGAGCCTGGGTGTTGGTGATGGCAGCCTCGGGCTCGTAAGCGTCGTCTCGAGTTCTCAGTTCCAATATGCGTCCGTGTACGCCACCGTTTCGGTTGGCCTCTTCGAACGCCGCCATGATTCCCAAGTTCATGTTGATGCCCAGCTGTTGGGCGGGGCCGCTGAAGGCCGCTGATTGTCCGAAGACCACTCGGTCGTCGAAGACCCCTGGAACCCCACCGCTCTGGCTAGGAGCTTGAGTGGCTTCGGTGGTCGGCACAGGGGTGGCTTCAGGAGGTACGGGGTCGGCACCATTGGATCCGCACCCCGAAAGCACGACGGCAACAGCGGCGATTGCCAGGGCAGCTAGCCGCGCTCTAGGCAGGTTTCTTTGGGCCGAATGCCTCACGACTCGGGGTGTACGACGAGCTTGAGGTGGTTGCGGTCGTTTTCCCGGCGGTATTCCAGCTCCTCGCCCATGGTCCGCACCAGATAGACCCCCAACCCTCCAATGGGCCGCTCGGCCAAGGGAAGAGTGACATCGGGCTCGGGGGCGTCGGTGAGCGGGTTGAAGGGCGATCCGTCATCTGTGAGGCGGATGGTAAGCGCATGGTCTTTGGACTCCAGCTCAAGATTGATCTCCGTGAGACCGCTGGTGTCGCCGTGGGTAAAAGTGTTGAGCACCAACTCTTCCAGAATCAGGTTGGCCCGCATGGTCAGCGTTATCGGCCAGTCGCCTTTCTCTGCCATCTCATTGAGAATGTCCTCGATCAACGGCAAGACATCGGAGGGGTGTCCTTGTTCCGGTGGGTGAGATAAGTGCAGGGATCGTTGCATGTCACCAGTTCCTCATGTCGGGCAGGGGAGGCAGCGACCGGTCGAGGATGGCGAACATCAGGGGCGTCGAAGTGTCAGGCAGGTGATGTCGTCGGATTGAGGGGCATTGCCGGCGAAATCCCGCACATGCTCGAATATTGCCTCGTTGGCGGCCAGAGCGCTGTCGGGCGAGTTGCCGGCGAACACGTCTGCCAACCGTGTCATCCCGAACTGCTCGTTGTCGGCGTTCATGGCCTCAGTCACTCCATCGGTGAACAAAACGACGGTGTCGCCTGGGGCCAATGTGACCGTCTCCTGGGTGTAGGCGATGTCGGGGGCGATTCCCAGCGCCACGCCCTTGGTCAGCGGCAGCTCGGTAACCGTGCCATCTGCGCTTACCAGCATCGGTGGGTCGTGGCCCGCGATGGAGTAGGTGAGCGAGCCGCTGTCGGGGTTGAACAGGGCGTAGATAAGGGTGACGAACATGAACGTCGGGTTGTCCTGGTGGAGCTGGTTGTTGACTTCCTCCAGAACCCTTTCTGGGTCTCGGACGCCGATGGCCGCTCCCTTCAGGGCAGTGCGGCTGGACATCATGAACATCGACGCGGGGATGCCCTTGTCGGATACGTCGGCCACGACTAGGCCGACCTGTTCGTCGAGCTTGAAGAAGTCGTAGAAGTCTCCCCCCACGTTGCGGGCGGGCTCCATGTTTGCCGAAACCTCGTAGGAATCGGTGACCGGCGGGTTCTTGGGCAAGATGGACTGCTGGAGCTGGCTGGCGATGCTCAACTCGTTCTGGAGGGCCACGAGCTGGTCTCGGGAAGACAGCGCCTCGCGCCACTCGGCCAGATGCTCCAGGGTGCGGGTGATGGTGATCTTGAGGTCGTCGAAGTCGATGGGCTTGGTGACGAAGTCGAACGCCCCCCGGTTCATGGCGGTGCGGATGTTGTCCATGTCGCCGTAGGCGGAGATGATCACGGCACGGAGGTTGGGATCCACCCCGGGGAGCTGCTGGAGAAGGGTGAGCCCGTCCATCTTGGGCATGTTGATGTCGGACAGGACCATGTCGATGGTTGGATCGGCGTTGAGCTTCTCCAGGGCCTCCACTCCGTCCCGGGCGAAGACGAACTCATACTCGCTCGACCGGATCTGGCGGCGCATCCGCTGCAAGATCAGAGGCTCAAGATCCGGCTCGTCGTCGACGACCAGGATCCTGTAGGGCTGGGTCAAGGGATTACCCCTGTTTGGCGTCTTCTACCGATGGAAAGACATTGATGATCTGATCGAAGCCGCTGATGCGGAACACATCCCCCACCGCTTCAGTCAAAGAGCAGATGCTGAACGACTTGTCCTGCTTGTCTAGGTTCTGGGCCGCCATGAGCAGGACGCGCAGCCCGGCGCTGCTGATGTACTCAAGACCGCCGAGGTCCAGGATGATCTTCTGGTCGCCGGGCTCGAACATCCCTTGCAGAGACTCGAGGAAGTCGGAGGCGTTGGATCCGTCGACCCGGCCAGATGCATTTACGACCAGGCTGTCGCCGGAGCGGTCGTGACTGAATTCCATGTTGTGGGCCTCTCTTGTTGGGTCCTGTCCTGGATCATTTTGTCAGCCGGAATGATACACAAGCCAATGGACTCAGGGACAGGGAAGTGACAATTCCAAGTGAGATTGCTCGCGTTACGTAGAAAATGCCGGAGATGCGGGTCAACTGGGCTGGGAAAGGATGAGTGCGCTCGTAGGGACAGCGGTGCCCGCGGTGGCCAGCACGTTCTCAACGTTGTCGATCTGGTTCACCGAAGTTCCTCGAATTTGTCGCACGCCCTCGGCGATGCCGTTGAGGCCGTGGATGTAGGCCTCTCCGAGCTGGCCTCCGTTGGTGTTGATGGGCAGGCGGCCGTCCCTTTCGAGGTGGCCGTCGCGGATGAAGTCCTTGGCCTCGCCTCGGTCGCAGAACCCGAACTCCTCTAGCTGGGGGAGCACCAGCGGGGTGAAGTGGTCGTAGATGATGGCGGTTTGGATGTCTTCGGCCGACAGGCCGCTCGACTGGTAGAGCTGGCGGGCGCACAATCCCATTTCGGGGATGCCGGTGATGTTGTCCCGGTAGTAGCTCCTCATCATGTGCTGGTCTTCGGCTACCCCTTGGGCGGCCGAGGCGATGACCGCCGGTGTCTGCTTCAGGTCTTTGGCCCGCTCGGCGGTGGTCACCAGCAGAGCCTGAGCGCCGTCAGTCTCCTGGCAGCAGTCCAGCAGCCGCAGGGGCTCGACGATCCAGCGGCTGTTCTGATGGTCTTCCAGGGTGATGGGCCGCTGGAAGAAGTGGGCGTAGGGGTTGGTGGCCGCGAAGGCCCGGTCGACCACCGACACCCGGCCGAAGTCCTCGGTGGTGGCCCCGTACTCGTGCATATACCGGGTGGCGAACATGGCCACCCATGAGGCCGGCGTCACCAACCCAAACGGCGAACTCCACGAGAAGCTGACCTCGGATGCCTCGGCGCCGGCGGGCCGGTCTTGCACCCCGGCCCCGAAGCGGTGCCAGGAGCGCTCGTTGAAGGCGCGGTAGCACAGCACGTAGTCGGCGGCGCCGGAGTACACGGCTTGGCAGGCCACCGCGACCACGCCACACGCCGCGCCTCCGCCGTGGTGGACCATGGAGAAGTGGGTCAGCTCTTCGATGCCCAGGTTTCGAGCCACCTCGATCTCCGGGTTCTGCTCGGCCGAGTAGGTCACCATGCCGTTGACCTTCTCAGGCGGAAGGCCGGCGTCCTCACAGGCGGCCAGGCAGGCTTCCACCGCCTGGTCCATGGGTGTGCGGCCCGAGTCTTTGGTGAACGGGGTGGCGCCGATGCCGGCGATGGCTGAGTGATAGGCGTAGTTCAGGGTCATGGTGCTCTCCTACTGGCGAGGCAAGGCCAGGTCGATGGTTCCGGTCACATGGGGGCCGCGGCTGTTCTGTCCACGGAACGACACCTCGACGATGTCTTCGCCATCGGCTTCTCGCTTGGCGGTGACCGAACCCGACATGGTCATGCAGTCGTAGGGGTAGTTGGGGGCCCCTAGGCGGATCTTAAGGTTCTTGAACACGGCGTCGGGGCCGGCCCAGTCGCTGATATAGCGGGCGGAGAGGCCGCTGGAGGTCAAGATGTTCATGAAGATGTCCTCAGACCCCTTCTTTAGGGCCATGTCCCGGTCGTGGTGCACATCTTGGTAGTCGCGCGACGCTATGGCGGTGGACACGATCAGCGTGGGGGTAAGTGGAATCGGGCAAAGGGGCAGCTCATCGCCCACGCTCACCTCGTCGAAGGTGAGCGTGGTTGGGTTGCGAGGCACCCGGGCGGGTCGGAATACCGGCAGGCTCACATCATCATGGGTCTGCATGTGCCAAGCCTCCAGCGGCATGCCCACCTTGAGCTGACCGGGGTCGCAGTCGGTGATGTTGGTGACTAAGCGGACGCCTTCTTCCAACTCCACCAGCCCGATGTTCAGTGGGTAGTCGAAGGAGGGGACTCGGGGGTGGTGGGACACCACGAAGGAATACAGCGTGCCCTTGCCTGAGGCAACGGTGTAGCCCATTTCGGTGGAGCCGCAAGCGGGGCAGCGGTTGCCGGGCGGATGCTGGAGTCGCCCGCAATTGAGGCACTGCTGGATGCGGAGTTCGCCGGCCCGGCTGCCTTGCCAGAAGAAGTCGGTGTCCTGGTTGCGACTGGGGCGGGGGCGGGGCGGGCGCTCGGATGCGGTGTCGCCGTCGCTGGGGCCGGCGGTGCGTCCGGTGCCGGGTCGGAACTTGAGGATGCGGAAGAACATGGAGCCCACGTGGTCGCCGTGCTGGTCGTGGTACTCGGTCTCGGTGGTCACAAAGTGCCCGATGCCCAGAGCGGTCTGCTTTTCTTCGGAGACGTCCACCAGCTTGACCACGCCGGTGAGATGGTCGCCGAGTTTGAGGTAGCGGTGGTAGACGTGCTCGGAATTGGTGGCCACCACGCCGACATAGCCGGCTTCGTCCAGCATGGCGTACACCCCGGATGCGGGGTCTTTGGGGTCGTTGACCCGGGGAACCAAGCCGATCATGGTCCAGGCGTTGAGCATGGCTGGAGGGGCGGCGATCTCGCCGTGGGGACCGCTGCTGGCCGTTTCGGGGTCGGTGTAGAGGGGGTTGGCGTCCTCCATGGCATCGCACCAGTGGCGAATCATCGGTTGGTTGACCGGATCGCGAGCCGTTGTCGGGGTGCCCGTGCTTCCAACCTCACGGCGCAGCTTGGCTACGAACGCCTCCTTCTGCGCATCGGTCATCTCGTCGCTCATGTTCTCTCCCCTTCGACCGGAGCGGACGTTATCGCGGCTGGCATTGAGGGCAGAAAGTAAGCGTGCGAGCGTCGTAGGTGCGATGTTGGAGCGGGGTGGCGCAGCGCAGACAGGGTTGGCCCGAGCGGCCGTAGCAGGCCAGGGCGTGCTGATGGCTGCCCTCGTCTCCGTCGGCGTTGCGGTAGTCCCGGAGGGTGGTGCCGCCATTGGCCAAGCCGGCCTCGAGTACCTCAACTAGGGCGGCGTGGAGTCTGGTGGCTGCTGCCCGACTGATCTGGCGTTTGGCCGGGTGTATGCCGGCAATCCATAGCGCTTCGTTTCCGTAGATGTTGCCAACACCGGCCACCGGCTTTTGGCTGAAGAGCTGGGTGGGGATGCGGCGTTTGCTCTTTCGAAGGGCTTGGTAGAAGGCTTCCGGAGTGAAGTCAATGCTTAGGGCGTCGGGGCCTTGGTCGGCCAGGGTGGGGATGGAGTCGTACTGGCCAGCGGGGACGCAGCGGATGCGGCCAAACCGGCGGACATCTCGGTAGATGAGGACTTCATCGCGGTCGAGTAGCCACCAGGCCCGAATGTAGGGGTCGTCGGGGACTTGGGGGGCGAGGGCAAGGGAGCCGGTCATGCCCAGGTGGATGATGAGCTCCCGGCCGTCGTTTAGGGAGGCGATGAGGTACTTGCCTTTTCGGCTTAGTCCTTGGATCGTGGCGCCGATGCTGGCGACTGCGGGGGTGAACTTCTCTGAGGGGTGGCTGTCGGCCTCCAGGATGAGGCGACCTTGGAGCCGGGATGCCAGTTGACGGCGGATCGTCTCGACTTCGGGCAGTTCGGGCATGGATTAGCGGGAAATGAGGGCGACGCGGGCGACTTCTAGATCATCGGGGTTGGTGACGCCGATCCAGGTCTCGTCGGTGGTCACGACTCGGACGGTGAGCGCGCCCTCGTCCATTTCGGCGGCGACGGCGTGGGGGAGGAGGTACTCGGCGGTGGGGCTGTCGCCGTGTTCATTTAGGAATCGGGCAAAGCCGTCTTGAAGACTGTCCATGAATCGTGGGGAGAAGGCCCACAGGTTCATGGACACGATGGTGCTGGCGGGGAGCGTGTGGCCGGCCCGGGAAATGCCCTCTTGTTCGACGATGCCGGTGAGGCGGTGGCCGTCTACTCGGCACACGCCCCGGGTCACGCTGCCCTCGTTGGGCAGGGTGTGGTCGAGGTGGTAGCCGCACAGCCAGGCCTCGTTCTCGGCCATGTTTCCGATGGCTTGGGCCAGTGCGGCGTACGCGGTGGGGCCGTAGTAGTCGTCGGCGTTGCACACCACGAATGGGCCGGAAACTGCCTCGGAGGCTGATAGCACGGCGTGAGCGGTGCCCCACGGCTTGGGCCGGGGAGGGCCGTGCTCGTTCTGGCGCACGTAGGCCACTTCGAGGCCGGCAGGCAGGCCCCCACGAGACTCGAAGTGCCGTTTCACGTCAGCTTCGATGTCGCTTCGCACAATTAGCACCACCCGGGCGGCACCCGCGGCTTGGGCGTCGGCGATTGCGAAGTCCAAGAACGCCTCGCCATTGGGTCCCACCTGGGCCAACTGCTTGGTACCGCCAAAACGCGACCCCAGCCCCGCGGCCATCACCACCAACGTGAACATGGGCTTCCTTTCTCAGATCGCGGCCAACGCCAGACGTCGGCGGACTTCGTCCTGGGCTGAGACTAGGTCGCCGTCGGCGATGACGACCTCTCTTGCTCGTTGGCCGGCCTGGGCGAACACCAATACGCAGCGGGTCACCGTGTCTCCCACAGCCTGCTCTACTGCCAGGGAGTAGGCAGCCAACTGAAGCTGGTAGCGGTCGACTTTGGTCTGGAGCGCTTCGTCGTCGTGGATGTCGTCAGTCTTGTAGTCAACTACTACCAGGCCCTCGGGGGTGCGATAGAGCAGATCGATGTAACCCTCCACAACGGTGCCATCCACCTGGGCAGCCACAAACAACTCTTTCCAATGGTCATTGGCGGCGGCCTCACGCACGGTGGTGGACTCCAGAGCTGATTGGGCCAGAGCCCGGACCGTGCTCCGGGCGGGAAATACGCCCTCGGCTTCGGCTTGGGCGGCGGCCACCGGGCCAAGGCTGTCGGGGTCGGTGTCCAATTCCACCGTCTGGAGCACGCCGTGTACCGCGCTGCCGATCTGGGTGCCGCCTCGGCCTTTGCGCATTGGCGACCGATCGTCGTCGCCGTCGGTGGGTCCGTCTTTGCTCAGGCCAGGGAGTTGTTCAACGTCTTCGGTCTCGGTCCAAGCGATGGCCGAGGCACTGGTGATCGATGGCTTGCTAGCGGCGGACAAGAACCTCTCCCGCTCGCTCTGCCACGTAGAAAAGGATGCTTCGACATGGGTGTCTGCTTCCTTTGATGGCAGAGACTCGGGTACCCACTCTGCTGCGGGCAGCCAAGCGGCGTTGTCCACCACCATCTCGGCCATCGACGGCTTGGCGGCGCTGTTCTCGCTTCGCTCCATGCGATGAGCCGACACCACCAGGTGGTCCATCGCCCGGGTGAGGGCCACGTAGAGCAAGCGCACTCGCTCGGCGTGCTCCATCTCCTCCTCATGGTCTTGATGCTCGGCGAACGAACTGGTCTTCAAGAGGTTGTTGAAGCGCACGCCGAAGCCTCCTTCGGCCGGCCACACCATCTGGGCCGACATGGGGAGGCTCCGGGCGTAGGTCCCCGACAGGATGACGATGGGGAACTCGCGGCCCTTGGCGGCGTGGATGGTTGTTATGCGCACCGCGTCGTCGTCGGTCTCCGACAAGATGACGTCGGACTCCCTGGTCCGCTCGCCGATCTTCTGTTCCACCCAGGCGACGAATTCCCGCAAGCCTCGTCCACCGGAATCCTCGAACTGGCGAGCCTGGTCGACAACCAAATTGAGGCTGCGCCACACATCCCGGTAGCGGTGCTGGCCGAAGCAACTCGACTCCATCAGCCGCCGCTGGCGTACGATGCGCTCGATCACCTGACTGGGCCTCAGCCAGCGGACCTCGGTGTGCAGTTCGGCCAGCCACACTATGGCCTCGCGCACCGGGTGATCGCTGGGGAGGTGTTTGGGCCAAGCCGCCTTGTAGTTCCACGAGCCGTGGTAGGCAACCTTGTAAGTGAACAGATCGTCGTCGCCGCACCCGAAGGCGGGGGATCTCAGGGCATTCACCAACGAGACTTCGTCAGTGGGATCGGCCAGCGCTCTCACCGCCGCCATCACGTCTCGAATTGCCTCGCTGGTCCAGATCAGCGAACCGGCTTCGATCCGGTAGGGGATGCCGTGTTCCTCCAACGCCTGTTCGAGTTGGGGCAGCGAGGTGCGGGTGGGCAGCAGGATGCAGATGTCCCCCAGCCGGGCGGGCCGCCAGCGCTGTTGCTTCTGCTCGTTCCAGCCGTCGCCCACCGACCAGCCTTGGCCGACCGCGGTCAAGATGGCCTGGGCCACCTCCCGGGCCTCCAAGGCGCGCAAGTAATGGGTGCTGGATCCTTGGGGGTGCTCGTGGTCGAGTACCGCCACCGCCGGCCCTTGCGGGGGTTGCACGCGAACGGCGTCTAACGCCTGATAGTCAGGCTGCACATGCCGCTTTGAGGGGCTGGACGGGGCCATGAACCCCTCGAACAGGGCGTTAATCCAATCGAGGATGGGCTCGACCGACCGGAAGTTGCGGGTGAGAGACTTCCGGTTCACGGTGGGGGCTTGCCCCGCTCGGGTGTACAGGGCGATGTCGGCTCGACGGAATCGGTAGATGGACTGCTTGGGGTCGCCCACGAAGAAGAGTCGCCCCGACGTGTCTTGCAGTTCCGACCAGTGTCGATTGTCGTCCGGGGGCGTGGCGATGAGCTTGGCCAGCTCGATTTGGATGGGGTCGGTGTCTTGGAACTCGTCTAGCAACAAGCGCTGGTAGCGCCCGGCCAGCGCTGTTCTGATCTCCACGCCGTGTTGAGGGTGTCGCAGCAGGTCTCGGGCCAGCACCAGCAGGTCGTGGTACTCCAGCACTCCCTTGCGACGACGGTCTTCGGCGGCTTCCAGGGTGAACGCGCCCAGTACCAAGGCCAGCCGTTTGATCAGCGCATCGGCCACATAGGCCCGGAGGTCTTTGATGGCGTCGCCCAGCGTGCGCAGCCGATCGGCCACTTCCTGCAATGACGGCTCACCGCTGTCCTCGTCGGGCCAGTTGCCCTTGCGGCCCGCTTTGGTGAAGCTCAGCCCGGGAACAAACAGCAGGCGCAGGATCTGGTCGTCGTTTCCTGCCGCTTCGCCCAGCAGTCGGGCCCGCTCGGCGATGACGTCGAGCTTGGGAAGCATTCGATCGGTGGGGTCTGTGCAGTGGGCCGACAGGGCGGCCACCTCATCGAACCAGAGGGGGAAGCCGCTGATGTCGGGAAGGTCGATCGGGTCGGCGGGAGGCGCCTGACCGCCCATTTCCCGGGCGGCCAAGTCCCAATTGTCGTCGAGTTTTCGGGCTAGGTCCCGCAGATGAGCAGCGCTGATGCCCAAGATTCGGGCCAAGGCCAAGGGCTGTTCTTGTTCAGGGCTGTTCAGCAGGCGGCTTCTGAAGTCCTGCCAGCGGTCCTCAAAGGCTTCGTCTGGGCTCACCTCGATGCGGGGCGGCAGTCCGGCTTCGATGGCGTGATGGGAGAGGATGCGCAGCGCGAAGCCGTGAAGGGTGGTGATGGCCGCTCCGTCGAGCTGGTCGAGGGCCTCAGGGTGTCGACCTGAATCAGAGAGTTTTTGGCGCAGGCGGTTCTTCAGCTCGGCGGCCGCTTTCTCGGTGAACGTGATGGCGGCAATGTTCTCCATGGCTACGCCGGTTTCGAGCAGGGCTAGCACCCGCTCCACCAGCGCGGTGGTCTTGCCCGATCCGGCCCCGGCTTCCACGAACAAGGTGGAGTCGAGCTCGGAGACGATGGCGTCCCGGTCGGCTTGGTCGTTGTGGGAGGGTGCCATGGTCAGTCCGCCTCGGGCTCAAATCCATGGGGCGACTCGGCCAGATGCCGATAGTCGGCCAGTTCCGCCTGGTCCTGCATGTTCTCCCACCCCTTGCGGCGCTCCTGGGTGCCCAGTCGGTCGGCATTGCAATAGTCGCAAAATTGGCTGTACGGCCCCTCGGTGCGGTCGGGTTGGGGCCGGTCGCAGAACACCCCGTTTTCAATGCCCCTGGTGATGGTGTCCACCACGGTGCGGAAGCGATCCATCACCTGGTCGTTCAGCCAGTAGCCGCTGGTCTTGAATTGCTGGTCGCTGGTGACGAACCAGTATTGGCTTCTGACCGGGGCATCGGGGTCGTCGATGTGGTCTCGGGCGGCCAGTCCGTACACCGGAAGCTGGAGCCGGGTGCCGCGCAGCACGGGATCCCAGTTCCGGCTGTCTTCGTCCAAGTCCTTGTAGCTGTCGGATTTCCCGGTCTTGTAGTCGGTGACCAGCAGGCGGTCGCCGGCGCCGTGGTCCACCCGGTCGGCTCGGCCTCTGAACCGCACGGTTCGGCCAGGGCGCAGCGTGACCGCCACCGCATCTTGGTCGGCATCGGGCATTCCAAACGACAGTTCGCTGGCGACGGCGGTGACGCCATAGCGGTGTCGCTGGGCATCGTCTTCCGACAAGAAGCGCTCCAGGTCGGTCAGAATCCGTCGCCAGTCGTGGTGCCAGTACACCGGCGTTCCAGTCAGCCCTCGGGCTTCGGCCTGCTCGCACAGCTTCTCTCCGATCTCGACAAGCCGGTGGCGCTGCTGTTCGCTCCACGGTTGGCCAGGGGGCGGCACTTGGTCGTTCTCGAGCTGCTCGCCCACAAACTTGTCCAAGGCGTTGTGAACCAGCGAGCCCTTCTCCAACGCGGAGATCTGGAGCAGCTCCTCGGGTTGTTCGAAGGTCTGCACCCGCAGGACGTGCTGGAAGAGATAGCGCATCGGGCAGTCGGCCCAGGTTTCCAGGCTGGTGGCCGAAACCACGTCACCGATCAGGTCGGCGACTTCGAGGTGGGACAGGTTGCCGTCGAAGCGGGTGAACTGTTTTGACGCCCGGCCGGCAACCAGCTCGGCGCCTCGGGCCAGAACCGGGTCGCCGTCGATCGGCAGTTCATCAGGGCGACTGGTCTGGGCCAGGGCCTGCAACCGGAACTCCTGGGCGGTGGCCGGGAATTCGGCGTGCAGCACCCGGCCGGCCAACGAGGGGACGTGCTCAAACCAGCCGGCGGTCTCGTCGTCGCCCAGCTTGTCCAGGTTGGTGCTGTCCACCACGCGACCGGCCAGTGCAGTTGCGGTGTCCAGCAGCCAGCGAGACGGATGCTGTTCGGAAGCACGCCGGGCGTCGCCTCGGGCGTACACCAGGGTGGCGATCTCGGCTGATGCCAGCACGGCCAGGAGGCCGCGGTGCTGATCTCCCACCCGATCGGAGAGCAGGGCAAGATCATCACCGGCGGCCATGCGCTCCCGGTCGGGCAGGAGCGGATCGTCGGACGGGCTGTGGGGGAATGATCCCTCGGCCATGCCGATCAAGACCACCCGGTCCATCTCCATCCCCAGCGAGGCGCCGATCTGCTCGGTGAGCACCCCGTGCCCGACCCGCTCGACCCGCCCGGTGGGGGCGCCCAACTCCGAGACCAGGGTGTGCCGGAAGGTTGCCGATCGGGGACGGTGTTCGATCTCATCCAGATTGGCCAATCGGTCGAGCATCCCCTCGATCTTGTCGCCGGCCTCCTGCTCAGCAGGAGGCCAGTGCTGTCGGGCCTTCTCATCGCCCAGGTAGGTGTGGATCAGCCCTTTGATCCACCCACACCAGTCTTTCCAGGTGGCCGGTTCCGGCTCGGGGGACAGGTCGCTGATGAGCTGGGCCATGAAGCGGGCCAGCGACTCCGCGTGGTCGGCTTCTCGGCGGCGCCGCTCGACCCGCCCCTCGATTCGGTCGGGATCGCCCTCCTCTAGCTGGGCGGCTTCGCGCTGTTCTGCGGCGTAGCTGTTGAGCCGTGTCTCCCACTGCTCAGAACCCCGAGCCACCCCGGCTCGCCGCGACACCCGCTCCCAGGCCATAACCAAGTCGGTGGCCGACGAGGGCTGCTCGTTTCCGGCCCCGGACTTGGGCAAGGAGGCCGATGCCACCGATAACAAGGCGAACACCTCGTCTCGGCGGAAGTCGCGTCCCACCAGGTTCAGCAGGGCAATGAGCCCCCGGCCGGCCAGCGAGTCGGCCAGGATGCGCCCGCTGGGGCCGTTGTATGGAATGGCGGCGGCATCGAGGCTGTTGTGGAGGGCACGGATCACCGGCTCACCGCCAGCGCACAAAACTGCGATCCGGCTCAGGGAAACACCGCCTCGGGCTGCGTTGACCACCTCCCGGACTGCCACCTGGACTTCCTCGTCGGCGCTGGCCGTGCTGATGATCCTTTGGCCGTGGGGCTGGCTGACCCTTGGGGGTGGAACGAAGTCTGCCCCCATGCGGCGGATCGACTCCGCTACCGCGCTATCGGCCTTTGCGTTTCCGGTGAGACCGGCGATCACCGCTATCGGCGTCGCCTCCGACAAGGTGGACACCATGAGACCCTGTGATCGGGTGACCCGTTGGGGAAGATGGACGATCACCGGGCCGAATTCTTCGACAAGGTCGCTGAATGACCCTGACCCCAGGGCGTTGATGGCCAATTCGTTCAGATCCTGGCCGTCATACCACCTGGACTCCAGCTTGTCTCGGACCTGGCCGCAGATGCGGACCACATCGGCAGCTCTCCTGCTCTGTGATGCCAGGACGTCAAGCTGACCTTCAGTGAGTTCACGCAAGTCCCGGTAAGACCGCACCAGAGCCTGCTGAGTAGCGGGGTGGTGGGCCGAGGCCCGAAACAGCCCGGGTTCGGCATTCAACACGCTCCGCACCGTGGCGCTGAGCACCGGGTCAGAAAGCGGTTTGCGCTTCAGTTCCACGGCCATCTGCCGTCCGGCCAGGCGCTCGGCCAAGTCGAACAGCTTGAGGAAATTCACCGCAGCAATGCCCTGCTCCCGTGCCCCCAACGCCCGCCGGGTGGCAAGCCCGGCGATGTTGGTGGGCACGACCACGGTGACAGGGGCTAGGGGGTCGTCGTTCTTGAGCACGGCGATCTGCTCCCCCAGCCGCTCTGTGGCAGGCGGCCCATAGGGCGTGCAGATCACCTGAATGCTCACGGGTCTGACTCTAGAGACTCGCTGTGACACTTCCCGGATCTCGACATCGTCCACTCGATTTTGCGGTTATTGAGTCTCGTATCTGCCGGGTTAGCGGGCTGATTCCCCGTCCGATCAAAGGGCGGGGGCGTAGACGGCGTAGAGGGGATCGCCGAGGCCTCCCGGAGGGATGCACTGCTTGTTCACCGGCTCGTCCCATCCTTCGGCGGCCTCGAAATAGCGCCGGACGATCTCCAGGTGTCCGGCGTCGTCTGCGTAGAGCCATCCCCGGATGGCTTTGGTGGGGAAACAGCGATTGGAGAACGTGACCACGAACAGGCCGCCGGGGCGCAGCACTCGGGCTATGTCGGTGAACACCTCGACTGGCTTGGTCAGGTAGTCCACCGAGACACAGCAGGTAGCAGCGTCGAAGGAGTTGTCGTCAAAGGGGAGTCGGGGGGTGTCGTTGAGGTTGTGAATGAGCCACTCGTGGGCCTGCGGGTTGGCGGCCAACTCGACCTGGTTCATTCCGAGGGCCACCAGCCGGGCTGGGGGTTCGGTGAAGTGCGAAACCCACGACGACATCAGATCGAGCACCTCACTGGTCAGGCCCAACTCCCGGTACAGAGTGCCAACCGCGGCGATGGCCTCGTCGTCAATGTGGGTGACCAGTCGGGGCGGTGAGTAGAACAAGCGGTCGGGGCTGGGATCAGCCCGATCAAAGAAGCCCGGTGGGAACACGAGTTGTTGAGCGTAGACGCACAATGCGCGGGTGGCGACGGAGGGGCTTAGCCTGGGTGAGTGAGCGAATTGGATCGCGATCTGTTGGCGTGGGTGGAAGAGTGCTGCGGCCAAGGGGTCGCTGATGCCGTTCGCATTCCGGGGGGTGCCTCTCGGCAGGCGTGGGTGGTGACCCTGGATGACGGGGGGCGGCGGTTCTTGCGGATGGATGCAGGAACGTCGGCGCTGTCTGCGGTGGGCTATGACCTGGCTCGAGAGGCCCGGGCGTATCAGTGGCTGACCGACAAGCCGGTGAGAGCGGCCGGATTCTGCGGTGTCAGCCCCGATGGTCGGGCGCTTCTGTTGGACTTTGTGGAGGGGGGGCCGGGTCCCCTGGACGATCCGGACTTGGCCAGGGACTTCATGGAGCAGGTCAACGCCCTCCATGGGCTGGAGCCGCCGGCTGATCTGGCCCATGGTGATCTGGCCCATGATGATCTGGCAATGTGGACCCGGCTCTATCGGGAGCACTGCCCCGAGCCCGATCCGCTTATCGATCTGGGGTTGCGACAACTTGCTGAAAGCGCGCCTGGACCCCCGGAGCGGTTGGTGTTGGTTCACGGCGATCTGGGGCCGGGCAATGTTCTGCACGACGGCCGCAGGGTGACCGGGCTGTGTGATTGGGAACTGGCCCACGTGGGCGACCCCATGGAGGATCTGGCCTGGATCACGGTTCGGGCCATGCTCACTCCGTTCGTCGACATCGACACCGCGTTCGGGTGGTACGACGGCCCGGTGGACCCCGAGCGGGTGCGCTACTGGCAACTGGCCTGCCAGGTCCGCAACCTGATCGGGCTGGGAGTGGCGGGAGCGGCCGGGGGAGACTTGGGCATGGGCATGCTGTTCTCCGCCCTTCACCGCCGGGTGACAGCGGAGCTGATCTGCGAGGCCCTAGGGGTGGAGCCGGAGCCGGTTGTGGTGCCCGAGCCATCCGACACCGAGACCAGCGAGGTCTACCAGGCGGTGCTGGACGACCTGCGCACGGTAATCACCCCTGCGCTGGACGGGTTTGCCTCCGCTCGAGCCAAGTCTGTGGCCCGGTTGGTGCGTTACCTGGACATGGTGGACCGCATCGGTCCGGTGCTGGCCGACCAAGACCGCCACGACCGGGAGCGATTCGACATGGGCGACGGTGCCGAGGCTGCCCACTACTGGGCCCGGGCCACTCAGCGACAAGAGGCGCTCATGCAACCGGCCATGGGCCGCCTCGCGGGAACGCGGCTGCCCCGGATCTAGTCGTCAGCTTTTTCGGCTTGGGCGATTCGCTCGAGTGCGGGAGCGTCGGACCGCAGCTTGCCGATCTTGTCGCGGTGGAGCACCTCTTCGGTGCCTTCGGGACACTGCGCTACGAAAGGGCACCAGCCGCACAGGGGGCCGGTGGAGGCTTCGAACTCAAGGGAGATGCAGCGTTCCATGATGGCCAGCCAGGTGGATCGCAACTCGTCGACCGCCTCGGCAAGGTTGTCGTCGGTGATCTCCACCTCCACTACCTTCTGGCCTAGATACAGCAGCTGGGCCTTGGCCGGTTTGCGGCCCTCCAACTCGGTCAGTGCCGCGGCGTAGAGCAGCATCTGGGTGGCGTAGTTGGATGAGAACCGCTCGGAGGGGGCTTTGCCCGACTTGTAGTCGGTGACCACCAAGCCGTCATCGGTCTCATCAACCCGGTCGATGATGCCCCGGAACGGGACCCCGTTGATCTCGACTCGCACATCCTGCTCGGTGGACGCCACCGTCACCTGGCGAGGGTCTTCCAGGTCCCAAAGTCCCTCAATGGCCCGCCAGCCGTTCTTGCGGAAATCCAGACCGCCCCGCTCGTCCAATTCAAGGCCCTGGAAGTCGCGGTGATTCTCCATTTTGGGCCAGAGCTCTCGGGCCAGCTCTTTGGCCCGGTCCACTGTGCGGTTCTCCACCGGCTCCTGCATCAGCTTCTCCAGCACCATGTGGGCGAAGGTGCCGGTTACCGCGGCCTCGCCGGGCGGGTCGGGCAGTCGGTCGACGTAGCGAAACTTCCAGCGCCGGGCGCACTCCCTGAAAGACGACGCGCTGGAGGGAGACAGATACTTGGGCACGTAGCGCTCGGGAATCTCCAAGAGCTTGTCGCTGGTGGGCTCTTCAGCCGACTTGGCCTGTTCGGCGGGTTCGGTCATGGTCATGTCTGTTTACCCGATTTTTCTGTTGAGGGTCAGTAGTCGAGGGCGTCGCGGTCAACCAGCTCGCTGTGGGTGATGAGGAAGTCCTTGCGGCGGCTCACATCGGAGCCCATGAGGGTCTCGAACATCTCTTCGGCACCTTTGGCGTCGTCGAGGGTGAGCTGGCGCAAGGTGCGGGTTTCGGGGTCAAGCGCACACTCGGCCAGCTCGTCGGTATCCATCTCTCCCAGTCCCTTGAACCGGGACCACCGGATGTTCTCGGCCTTCCGGTTGCCCTTGGACAGCTTCGCAGTGACTTCGTCTCGCTCGGCATCAGACCAGGCCCGGTGGGTCTGGTCGCCCACCTTGGCGGTGTATAGCGGGGGCTGGGCGGCGAACACCCGGCCGGCATCCAGCATCGGGCGCATGAAGCGGTGGATGAGGGTGAGCAGCAAGCAGCGGATGTGGCTGCCGTCCACGTCGGCGTCGCACAGGATGACGATACGGCCGTAACGGGCCTTGGCTATATCGAAGTCATCGCCAGAACCGGCCCCCATGGCCGTGAACAGGGCCTGGGCCTCGGCGTTGTCCAGCACCTGCTTCACCGATGACTTGGCCGCGTTAACCACCTTTCCCCGCAGGGGCAGAATGGCCATGTTCTCGGCGTTGCGCCCCGCCTTGGCCGGTCCCGCGGCCGAGTCGCCCTCCACCAGGATCAACTCCGACTCCGGGCCGTGTACCCGGCAGTCGGCCAGCTTGTCGGGCATCCCGGTGGAGCCCAGCGACGCCGCCCGGCGCTTGTTCTCCAAGGTTTGGCGGGCTGACACCCGATTCACCACCGCATCGGCGACCTTGGACTGCAACGCGGTGACGTGGCTCTTGGGCCCGGTCTGGAACCAGCTCTCCAAACCGTCCTTGAGCACGTTGTAGACGATGGACTGCACCGGCGGAGTACCCAGCTCTTGTTTGGTCTGGCCCCGAAACTGAGGCTCGGGCAGGGTTACTTTGACGGCGGCCACCAGACCCTCCTGCACGTCTTCCCGCTGGGCCCGGTCGTTGCCCTGCTTGGCCAGGCGGGCCAGCTTCTTGGAGTCGGCCAGCAGGCTGTCGTTAACTGCCCGGGTCAAGGCCCGCTCAAAGCCCGCCAAGTGAGTGCCGCCATGGGGGGTGGGGATGGTGTTGACGAATGTGACCACCTTGGCGTCGTAGCCCTTCACCCAGCGCATGGCGATGTCCACCTGGCACTGCCGGTTGACCACAGCCATGGCACCGTCCACCGGGACCTTCTCCTCGAATTCTCCCTCCCCGGGTATGGATATGACCTCGGTCACGGCCTCAGAATCCGACAAATGGCCCACCAGGTCGCCCAGGCCTCCATGGGAGATCAGATCGACCGGTTCGTTGTCGCTGCCCCGGCGCTTGTCCTCCAGCCTGATTCGCAACCCGGGAACCAAGAAGCAGACCTGCTGGGCACGATGGCGGATGGTTTCGAAGTCCACGGCGGCGTCGGGATCGAACATGTCGAAGTCGGGCCAAAAGCGGATGCGGGTGCCGGTTTTCCGGGTGGCGCGGACCCGGCGGAGCTTGTTGCCCTTCACGAACTTGTCGCCGTCGAGCTGTCCCGCCTTTTGCTTCACAAACCAGAGCTGCCAAGTGGCGCCGTCGCGGTCCACCTCGGCCCGCAGCCGGGTGGACAGGGCGTTCACCACCGAGGCGCCCACCCCGTGCAGACCGCCGGAGGCGCCGTAAACGCCGCCGCCGAACTTGCCGCCGGAGTGCAGCTCGGTAAGCACTACCTCCAGCGCCGATACCTTCTTGGTGGGGTGGGGGTCGATCGGGATGCCCCGGCCGTTGTCTCCTACCTCCACAGAGCCGTCGGCATGGAGGGTCACGTCGATACGGGTGGCGAATCCGGCGCCGGCCTCGTCCACCCCGTTGTCGATCAGCTCCCACACCAGATGCATGAGGCCGTCGGCCCCGGTGCCCCCGATGTACATCCCAGGGCGCTTGCGAACGGCCTCCAGGCCCTCCAGGGTGACGATGTCGGAGGCGTCGTAGCTGCCGTTGCCATTCCCCCCGTTCGCAGGAGCGAACAGATCGGCGTTGTTGCCCTGGGTGCGAGTGGCTTGGGTCACCATCGCGGCATACCCACTCTCGAGATCTTCTTGTGGTCGGCTGTCCCGTTGGCCAGGGAAAATGGCACGGGCTCCTTGGCCGGTTTGCCGTTGTCGTCCACTTCAGCCAGGAGATCGGCCGGGGGCGCTACCGCAGCCATGGCCAGCTGGCTATCGCCTCCCAGCGATGTGCCAACTCCGCCCCGACCGGTGACCGGGATGTCCACTGCCGAGGTGATGCCTACCGACCCCACGTCGTTCACCAAGATGACAGCTTCTTCTCCGCTCACGCCTCCGGCGGCGATTATCCGGTCGCCGTTTCGCAGCTTCATACCCACCACCCCGGATGCGCCTCGCCCCTGGACGGGGACCGATTCGATTGGGGCCCGCAGCGCACGGCCATGGGCGCTGACCAACACCATCTCAGCGGTTTCCGGCGCGCAGAATGCGGCCACCACCTTGTCGTTGGGCTTCAGCTTGATGATCTGCTTGGCCGCCCGGCCCTTGTCGGCTTCTGACAGGTCGACTCGTTTGACCGTTCCTCCAGAGGTGACGATCACCAAGGGATCGCTGGCCGCCATTACCAGGGTCAGTACCGCCTCGCTACGGATAGTGCCGAACACCTCAGATGCTCCTGCCCCTCGGCTGCGGCCTGAGACCTCGGGCAGGGCATTGACCGGTGAAGCGATAAGCCGGCCCCCAGAGGTGACCGCCAGAACTGTGTCGCCGGGGTCGGCTTCCAGCGAGACGGTCAGCACATCGTGGCGGCCGAACTGGGACCGCCGGCGCCCGCCCGCCGACGCCCGGCCCACAATGCCGGTAGTGGACAAGGTGACCACTACCGGACCGTCAGATTTCGGAGCCAGCTCAGCCGACGGAGTGGCCTCATACACCGGCGCGTCTTGGTGGGACACGATTTCGGTTCGGCGCTCCTGTTTGAATCGCCCTACGAGGTCGTCAAGCTCCTTCAACACCACAGTGCGCTGGCGCTGCTCTGAGCCCAGCAACTTCTCCAAGTCGTCGATCAGGGCGACCAGCTCGTCTCGCTCGTCGATGATCTTCTGCTTCTCCAGCGCGGTGAGCCGCCTCAGCTGCATGTCCAGGATGTGGGCGGCCTGGATCTCGGTCAGGTTCAGAGCATCCTGCAACCGCTGGCGGGCGGTGGCGACATCATCGGAGCCACGGATGATGGCCACCACTTGGTCGATGTTGTCCAGCGCGATGATCAACCCCTCCAGGATGTGGAGGCGGTCTCGGGCCCGGCCCAGACGATGCCGGGTACGCCGTACCACCACGTCGAGGCGGTGGTCGATGTAGTGGCGGCATAGGTCGTAGAGGCCCACGGTGGTGGGGACACCGTTCACCAGCACCACGTTGTTGACGGCGAACGTCTCCTCCAAAGGGGTCAGTCGGAACAGGTCGTAGTACAGCTTCTCGGGCGCCACATGGGGCTCGCACTCGATGAGGATGCGGAGGCCGTGGTGGCGGTCGGAGAGGTTGCGGGCATCGTGGACGCCGGGCAGCTTGCCGTCGACGATCAGGTCGTTGATGCGCTTCACCACCTTTTCAGGGCCGACCATGTAAGGCAGTTCGCTGACCTCGATTCCCCAGCGGCTGCGGGTCAGCTTCACCGGCTTCATCTGGGCTCGGATGCGTATCGAGCCTCGCCCGGTGTCGTAGATCTGGCGCAGCCCGCCCTCCTCGGAGTCGATGACCATGCCCCCGGTGGGGAAGTCGGGGCCGGGCAGTTCCTCAAGCAGCTGTTCGATGGTGGGCTTGGGCCGGCGCTTGGTCATCACCAGCCGGATGGCCTTAGCCACCTCCGCCAGATTGTGGGGGGCCATGTTGGTGGCCATGCCAACGGCAATGCCGGTGGTGCCGTTTACCAGCAGGTTGGGTAGCCGACCCGGAAGGCACTCGGGCTCGGAGCTGTCGCCGTCGTAGGTTGGCCGGTGCTCCACGGTGTCTTCGTCGATCTCGTCCAGCATCTCCATAGCCGCCTCGGCCAGGCGGCACTCGGTGTATCGAGGGGCCGCCGGCGGATCGTCCAAGGTGCCGAAATTGCCGTGGGGGTCGATGAGGGCTATCGGCCGGGAGAACTCCTGGGCCAGCCTCACGAGGGCGTCGTATATGGCGGCGTCTCCGTGGGGGTGGTACTTGCCCATGGTGTCGCCCACTACCCGAGCGCTCTTGCGATGGGGTCCGTCGGGGCGGATCCCCATGTTGAGCATGGAGTAGAGGATGCGGCGCTGCACCGGCTTCAGGCCGTCGCGCACATCGGGGATGGCCCGGGAGGTGATGACCGACAGGGAGTACGCCAGAAACGACTCTGACATCTCGTCGGCCACGGGGACGGGGACAATTTCGCGAGCAAAATCGACATTCGTGTGGCGGTCGTCCGACACGTTGTCGAGGGACAACTGTGATTGTGGGGGCATGATTCCCTTAGCGGATATTCGTAGGGGGAAGTACGGGTTTTACCCCTGATTAGAAGGTACCCGGCCTGGGTGACAGTTCAGCGGAAATCGGCAGCTTATAGTCAGATTTTGGGGATGCGAGCGCGGCTGAGGCGCACCGTTTGGCCAAAGGAGCGCAGAGCAACCCGAAGCGCCCGCCAGCCAAGGATGGAGACCACCCCGGTGGTGCGGTCATGGTGGGGGACGGGAACCTCAGCTATTCGAGCACCGGAGCGGGCCAGCATTCCCGAGAGCACCACGTTGGGGGCGAAGGTGTCGTCGGGGATGGGTGCCAGCAGAGGGGCCAGTGCGCTCGACCGCATCAGCCGGTATGGGCAGTTCACGTCGGCCAGACGACACCCGAAGGCCAAACGGGCGGTGAACCGGGCCGCCCGGGTTATGGCCCGCCGGCCCGTCGACTGATTGCGGTTGGTGCGGATGCCGATCACCGCGTCGACGCTGTGGCGATGCTCCCAGAGCTCGCCGAACGAAGCAGCGGGCATCTCGTCGTCGGAGTCGGTTTGGAACACCCAATCGGCGGTGACCGCCCCCCGGCGGTAGCCCCGCAAGATTGTCGGCCCGTGGCCGCTGTTGGGCTTGGCATCCACCACCAGGCGCGGATGGCGCTCGGCCACCGCCCGCAGGATCTGCTCGCTGGCGTCGGTGGCTCCGTCCACGATGGCCACCAGCTCGTAGTCGATGCCCAGGCCGCCGAGCACCCCGAGCCAGCTCTCGGCCACCTCCCCGACGATCTCCTCCTCGTTGTACACCGGCATGACCGCGCACAGGTCGAGCCGGACCTCGGGGGTCACTCTTGGGAGCTCTCAGCCAGTAGCTGGGCCTCCTTCTCGGCCAAGATGGCGCCGCTCAGGTCATAGCGGATGGCGGCGGTGTTGGGCTCCGGCCCGTCCCATCCGGGCAGCAGGCCCCGCTCGTGGCAGAAGAACTGGGCTTCCACGTTGGTGCCGTTCAGCTCCCGGGCTTCGGGATCGGTGGCCAGCCAAGCAACCACCGCGCCGATTACATCAGGGGGCTGGCCGTTGTCCTCGAAGCCGAATTGGGCCATGTCCTGGGCGATCCGCTCGGTGGAGATGTAGCCGGGCTGCACGTTGAAGATGTTGATGCCTTCCTTGCCGTGCTCCACGGCCAAGAACCCGGCCACCCGGTGGAAGGCACCCTTGCTGATGCCGTAGCCCATGCCCCAGCCCCCGTCGCCAGCCGCCTCGGTGGGATCGGCGTAGCCCGACGCCGAGGTTATGTTCACGATGGTGCCACCGCCCCGCTCGATCATCTGGGGCAACAGCGCCTTGGTGAGCACCAGCGGAGCTAGGCAGTTGGCCTTCAGGTGGTTGTCGAGCAGTCCGATGGGGGTGTCCAGCAGGCGGTCCATGTGGCCCGGTCCGATATAGCGCCCGTTGTTCACCAGCACGTCCACTCGGCCCCAATGCTCCAACGTTGTAGCGGCTGCCGCCTCTAAGGAGTCGTAGCCGAGCAAGTCGGCGGCCACGATCAGAGCGTCGCCCCCCGCTTCGGCCACCAGTGCGGCCGTAGCCGACAGGCTGCCGGGCAGCGGCGAGGTATCCGACCGCTGCACCGTCGAGGAGTGCTCCCGCTGCTCGCCGTCGGCCACAGTGCGGGCCGACACCGCCACATCAAAGCCCGCCCGGGCCAAATACACCGAGCACGCCTTCCCAATCCCCCGGCTAGCCCCGGTCACAAACGCCACTGGTCGATCACCCATGGCCCGTAGTCTGCCCGCCCAAGCCCGCCGGTTGCTTGTCAGACGAGGCTGGGAAGGGTCGTGAGCTTATGGGGGATGCTCAATCGTGGTCGGATCGGGGGGGGGGGGGGGGGGGGGGCGGGGGGGGGGGGGGTGTTGGGGGGGGGTGGGGGGGGTGGGTGGGGGGGGGGGGGGGGGGGGGGGGGGGGGGGGGGGGGGGGGGGGGGGGCTGGGTTTTGAGGATTTGGGCTGCCGGTGTGTGGTGGGCGGCGAGGCGTTGGATGTAACGGCTGGCG
>MPNQ01000037.1 GCA_002239105.1 marine group bacterium Sva0996 bin134
TGGCTCGCGGAGTAAGGGCGGCAGAGCCTCGTCCGGCCGTCCAATACGAGACAACCGCCACTACCGAGCTGCCCAGGCTGGCCGAAGACGGGTCGCCGTTCGGGGTGGCCACCACCATCCACATGCAGCTAGTTCAACTTGGCGACGGCTCGCTGGCCTGGGTGGTGATCAGCGCCCAGTCGGACGACATCGTGGTGGAATCCCCACCGGCGGGCGAACTGCTGGCCGGTGGCACCGTTGTCACAGGGGAAGGGCAAGGATTCGAGGGCACGATCGTGTTCCAGATCGAGGACCAGGAAGGCCTGTTGGGCCTAGCCTTGGCCCAGGGGGGAGCATTGGGCGAGAACCTGCCGTTCAGAGCCGAACTCCCATTCGACCAACGCCCCGCCTCTGGCGACTGGGCAACTTTGACCGGCTTCACCGACTCCGCCGTAGACGGCAGCCTCTCTGCCCTCACCATGCTCCCCATGAGACTGGTCGACGGGTCGTAAACGGCTCGAAGCAATGGTCCCCAGAATTGGGCGCGTCTCAACCAATTCCAGAAAGTCGCTCGATCAAACCTGCCACATGAACGCGTCTTTCCTCCTCGATGCCATCGACTTCCTTCAAGCGATGGCTGAGAGTGCCAGCTTCCACCAGGTTGCCGGAGACTAGAGCGGCACAGAACTCGACGTCTTTGGGACGCAGAGCAATGGCTTTGGAGATCCAAAGGTCGTGAATCTCAAGGCACCAAGCCACCACGCCGTTGGTGCTTGGCGTCTCATATCTGATGAGTCGGTCCTGCCAACCATAGGGAAGGACGGCCGTGGACTGGGTGACGCCTTGGGCGTAGTACCCGAAGGTTTCATGGAAAATCGACGCTTCACCAATCGCGCCGTCGATCAGATCGGCCTTTTCCTGATTGGGGTCTTCCAGCGCGGCAAAGTCAGCTTCAACTGATCGAGCAGCTTCGGGAGGGAGATCGGCTGGCACCGAGGCATGGAGGGCTTGGCTACCAATCACCAAGAGTTCGTTTTCGCCGAGGATGGCTCCAGCTGCTCGGATTGCGTGGTCAAACGCCTCGCGGTTCATTCTGCTGCCCGGAATGATGCGTAGACGGCGGCGCGTTGAGCCGGCGTGAGCACTCCAGCGAACGGCGTGACCTGTCGGAGATCGCGGCCGTGGTCACTGGGGTCGAGCATCCTGGCAACAATCTGGCTGTCTGTCCCTTCGAGTATTCGGTCCCATTCATCAAGCAGTGCTGAAGCGTGGGGATTGACGGACCGCATCCGCGAGATATTGCACCGAGCAATATCAATGACCGCGGCCCCACGAGACCTCAGAACCTGAGAAATCGCAATGTGGAGGAACAGGCTTCTCTCCTGATCACGAGTAAACGGCGTTCCGACCATCGCATGGCACGAGACCCCCACTGACCTCGCAATCCTCTCCACCGTGCGCCAGGTGGGACTCTTTGCCCCACTCTCATAAGCAGCCACAGTGGGCTGGGATGTCTCAGCTGCATCAGCCAATGACCGTTGAGTCATGCCAGTCACCGTACGGATAGTTCGCACAGGATTCACTCCTTTAGTATATCCGAACAGATATACAAAACGACGCGGTACAGCTCAGAGTGAAATAATCGCCTCTTGCATCGTGCCTGTAAATGACAGCCCTTTGAAGAGCGGGCGATGTCGCGTCACCTTGCAGCTGGAGCCGCATCACATCCGACAATCAGCACTGAGCTCTTCCAGCCTGATGGGAGTACCACTAATGGTTCCGCTGGCAACATGTAGTCGGATTTGTTGTCGAAATCTTGCCCAGCCACAGATTCCTCCCTGGGACTGTGCGGCGGACGCCCCATAGCGAACCTAGCCGCCGCCAACAAACCAAATGGGCCGCACACCGAACGGCCGCCGACACCCGGTCCAACGTCGCGAGCCAATGGCGGCTGCCCTGACCGCGATCAGCGTTCGCCGCGGCGGCAGAACTGGACCAACTATTGGAACCGAACCGCCTGATAGGCCTGAAGCTGACGAAGCGGTAATACGTGCGGAAGATGATCCTTGAGGCTGTTTGGAGCCGCGAGCGTGAATTCGTTCCGGTAATGAGCAGCCGGTGGGTCTGCTTTGGGGGTCTGATCTAGTGTGCCGCTGGGCGTTGCCGATAGTTCGGAGATGGTGAGGCCGATCACTCCGAGCAGTGCACCTAGCGCGATCCAGATGACGCCCGTTCCTAGGTGGGTGAGTCGTGCGGCGTTGGTGTCGACGCCTGTGGGCACATTGTCGGCGTAGTCTCGCGCTAGGTGCCTGCGCAGGTCCCCCGGTTCGTGAGTGAGCTGGACAGCGTCGGTATGTTTGAACGGTGCTCTGTCGCCGATGAGCGCTCCCATCACTAGCGCGCCCCAAAAGGCCAACGCTGAGCCCGCCAGCAACAGGCAGCGAGCGATCCATTGCAAGGGCTGTGCGATGCCACCAAGGTCGTCAAGCCCAGTGAGGAAGTAGATCGCTGCTGCTGTGGCGATGGTTAGCAGGACGCTTGCTCGGGTCGTGACGTACTGAAGCTCGTTGAACTGGGCTTGGAGCTGCCGTCGGCCTTCTTCAATGGCGAGAGTCTCGTCTTCTGCGTTCCAGGACTCAATGCCGACTCCGATCTTGCCCGTGTGGATCTGCTTGTGCTTGTAGTTCTTGATCTTGTATCGAGTCAGGACCGCCAAGACGAAGTAAGCGTGGTTGTGCTTCCACCGGCGGTCGTTGGAATGTGTTTCGCTCTCCGGTGGGTCAGCGGAGTCGGGGGCGGGGTCATTGTTCATTGCTGGCCGCTGAGGAAGTTGACGATGTGCTCTGTGATTGGATCGGCTACCTCATCGGGCAAAAACATCCACTGACCGGCCGGGTTCAAGTCGATGAACATGGGCGGGCCGGATACCGGCACCAGCCAGTCCTGGCTCGAGAACCCTACACGCAGCTCGGCAGCGAGCCGCACAGCTTGGGCCTCAACCTCCGGCGATTCGTGGCGGCACCATGAGTAGTGAGCATCATCGGCGACGCGCCAGTCCAGCGGCCACATATCGGCTTCAAGAGCCGCCGCCGTCACGACACAGCCCGCTGTGACGACTCGAAGGTGTTGCCGGACATCAATCCGCTCCTGGGCGACGAACGGAGCGACCCCGAAGTCTCCCGACGCCAGCAGATCCGCGGTAAGCGGTGTCGTGTGCACTGCCCGGGGTTCTCCCTCCGCATCGACGAAAGCACCGGTAGCGAGAGGCTTGATGACAGCCTCGCCGCCCAGCGCCTGCTCTATTTCGGCAGGATCCGAGGACACGATTGTGGGTGGTGTCGCTATCCCGAGCCTCGACGCAACAGCCAGCTGGTGGATGCGGTCTTCGGCCGCCTGCAGCGCATCGATTCCGGTCAACCACTCACGGCTCCCGAGGCGTGCGATGGCCGCGATGAGACGTACTCGTGCTCGGAATGAGACATCGGCGACAGATCCAACACGATCACCGCTACCCCACCGGTTCGGTGCCGCCCTTCGCAGCCAGGCACGACCCCCATCGGATATCTCTGTCCCATCGACGACGAGTCCGTGCGGAGCCAGCGAGTAACTGACCTGCGCCAGTGTGTCGGCATCAAACACGACCGGCTCAACATCACGCTTCCTGAGCCTGTCGGCAACTCTTCGAAGATGGGCGTCGGACTCGTTGCCTACCAACAATGGGCGCTGACCCTTCACATCGATGGCAGCACAGAGTCGTCGTCGTAGGTTTCCAAATTCGATCTTGTGATCATCGTGCCGCAGTCTTCAATCGATGGCAGCAGCGAATCGTCGTCATAGGTTTCGGGGCTGGCCGTGAGGAAGGTCCCGCGATCAGGGGCCACAACATCGACAGGGCGACCGAGCAGCTCAAACAAGTTGGCCTTTGTCACTGCACGCCTTTCGTTGGGCCGGGCTTCCAGAATATCCGACTAGACATCCCTACAACGGGTCGCGAGCACCGCCATCGAGTCAGAGCGGTGCGGATGCGCTGTCACGTTTGATCTAGAGCTTGGGACCTCGCCATGAACGTGGGCGACCTTTTTTCCTGGAGTTTGCGGACCGACCAGACCATCGCCCGTGGTTCGTGGCGGGCGTGGGCCTGGACGCGTGAGAGGGATCGGCGGGTTGGGCGGGCCTACTAGCTGTCAGTGGGGGTGTCGGCTGGGGTGATTGTTGTTTGCGCCGGTTGCGGATATCCTCTGGAGGTCGCCTTGGCGGATGCCGGGAGCGGTTACATATCAAGCTAGGCCTGCGGTGGCGGGCACTGGAGAATAAGAAGATGAGCAACCACGTTGTTCCTGTCGTAGTCAAGAGCGCTCGGCGGATGCCCGATCCGAACTTCGGGGGCGCTGAGACCCACTACATGCTTGTGCCGGCAAGCGAGTTTCCGGACGGCATCCCAATGGACGCGAATCCCCGGGAGCCCAATATCAATCGGCCTGTGTACCGGGCCGTGTCGAAGTCACTGTGCCAGCAAGATGACAGCGTCGAGGGCACCTTCCACCTGAAGCACCGCGGGATCGCTGTCGTCGCGTCCGCCGTCTCGAAATTGCGGCAGTCCCGCGAAGACGGCATGGACGTGTACGAGCTTTACTTCCCGCAGAACTCCGGCTATGGAATTGTCGACGGCGGCCACTCATATGAGATCGTCCGAAAAGCGGTGCGAGAGGGCATAGCGCCCGCCGACGAGTACATACGGTTGGAGGTGATGACCGGGCTTCCCGCAGCGGAGCTCATCACCGAGATCGCCGGCGGCCGCAACACGAGCATGCAGGTCCAAGCGAAATCGCTTCTCGACCTGAATGAGGAATTCCAGTTCCTCAAAGACGCCCTGGCCCCCGACGGGTGG
This sequence comes from marine group bacterium Sva0996 bin134, assembly GCA_002239105.1. Lineage (GTDB taxonomy): Bacteria > Actinomycetota > Acidimicrobiia > Acidimicrobiales > Bin134 > Poriferisocius. The sequence goes on from MPNQ01000037.1 coordinate 4,868, forward strand.
GCGGATCGCATTGCATGGCACGAGGGCGAAGACGGGGAAATAGACGTGGTCGACATCATTGCCATCATGTCGTGCTTCGACATCGCCCAATATCCCGACCGCAAAAGGCACCCCGTGGACGCATACCGGCGCAAAGCGTCGATGATCGACAGATTTCAGAACGACTCGGACCGCTACCAGCGACTCACCCCGGTCCTCCGAGACATCCTTCACCTGCACGACCTGATCGCCAGCGACTCAGAGCACCGGTGGCAGCAGATGGGAGGCGCATCGGGAACAGGCGGGAAATACGGCCGCCTGGAGATGGTCGAGTTGACTAAGGAGGGAAGGCCCAAGTTCGAGTTCCCGTTCTTGGAGGGAGTGGAATCCGAGAAAAGGCTCAGGCGTCCCGCCCTGTACCCCATACTGGCGAGCTTCCGGCACTTGCTGGTCCAATCCCAGCAGGGCGCCCCATACGGGCAATACCGGGGGGTCGAATGGCGCGACGGCTTCGACGGCGTGAAAGAACTATGGGCCGCTGCGGGAGGCCAACTGCTGCGAGTGTTCTACGAGCACTGGGATTCGACCGGCCGAGACCTTCACGCCGCAGGCCGATCCCCGGCCCTATGGGGATCGATCTACAAGGAACTGGCAGTCATCGACTTCGAGCGAAACAGCACGAACTGACTCCCCATTGAGCTTCTCGCCAACGTGCACTATTCCCTGGTCGAAATCGGGAGAATTGACTGCCCGGGTTTGGGTCATGCTGGCAATCCAGGGCAACAGGGGCCTTTTCCCACTGACTTTTTCACCGTTACGGCATTCGAAGCGGCCTACGGCGAAGTCAACTTGAAAGCGAGTGGGCTATTCCCCAGGGTTGAGGCCCCCAAGAACTGTCACCGCCTAGAAGTAGTGTGCGGGCCGGCAATGGCACGGCGATGCGTGGGAATAGGAGGTCCGGTGGGCGCAGCACTTCGCAGCGAACCAGAGGAGTTGAGGCGCGGCCTGTCCGGGAGCCTTGTCCACGGGAGCGCGGGAAGAATCAGGGGTTCGGGGCGGCCGGCGGGCACGGCGACTCAATGCTGGGCGGGCCGGACAAGTGCGTTAGCAGACCGGGGTTTGCAGGTGTCGGCGGCGGCTTCAGCGATGCCCGTGGCGGCGGTGCCCGGAACACCGGCCTGGGTGCAGAGTTGGGTCTGCGTAGCACAGGCCGCTGTCTCGGGCGGCGGCGTGATGGTTGGGGAGGGGTGCGATGCGGGTTAGCGAGCAGGTGCGCACAGAGCGCAAGGGCCTGCGCAAGGTGCGCGACGCGTTCGAGGGGATCGGGTGGGGTCCGGTTCCCAACCCGGAACACGATCTGGGCACCGACCTTCTGGTGATGGCACGCGACGAGCGGCGATTCGACCGGGCGCTGATCGTCGGTGCGCAGGTGAAGGCCGGGCCGCACTATTTCAAAGACTGCAAGCGGGCCAAAGGCGAGTCGGTTGCGGGTTGGTGGTACTACGAGCCCGACGCCAACCATTTCGACGACTGGGTGATCCACTGCCTCCCCCACCTGCTGGTGCTGCACAACCTGGAAGAGGGCAAGTCCTATTGGGCCCATGTCACCGCCGACGAGGTTGTCTCCACCGGGAAGGGCTGCAAGATCCTGGTGCCGGAGCACCAGACCATCGACGAGGAACACGCCGACGACCTTTTCAGAGTCGCCTGCGCGCAGCGGTCGGCCCCTGAGCTGGAGGGCACAGCGTTCGAAGGGTTGGCCGACGGCGTCCCGCCGGGCCGGCGGCTGCGGTACGCACTGGTCGCGCCCAGACTGGTGGCCCCGCACCCCAACGCCCGCCAGGACGACCCGATCGGCCCTGTGCAGGCTGCCGCCCTGTTGGCCCAGGGCCGCTTCGGCGACCTCCTACTATTCGCCGAGAAACACCGGTCTGTCCCCGATCCGCAGCAGCCGTACTCGGGACGAGAATGGGGGTGGAGCCTCGTCACAGCCTTCTGGCACTGGGCCTTTACCGATCATGCCGACAGGCTGGAGGAGGCGCTCGCTTCGGCTCGCACCCCCGCAGAAGGCGCAGCAAGCGGGGTGCTTCTGGCATGCGCTCTGCACCGCGAGGGGCGGTGCGGCCGCGCACTGGAAGTTCTTAACGGGCTGATCGGCGGCGACACGCTGGCACCGGCGGACCACGGGTGGGCTTTGGTGCAGAGGGCCAGGCTCCGAACTGAGACCGGCGACTTCGACGGTTGCCGGGACGACGCGGCAGAGGCGCAGCGGTGCCTTCGTGGCGACGCTGACGACGTGACCGTGTCCGCTCTGGCCGCGGCCGCGGCCTGGCAGCTTTATGCCGCCGCGTTTCTGGCCGATCTGCCGGACTGGGACGAATGGGACAGCGAATTCAACCGGCTGGTCGCTGCGTCGGACACGGCGGTGTCGTGGTGGCGGGCGCAGACTGTGTCGTTGGGGCTCAGCGATGCGGAGAAGAGCCGATTCGACTCGTGGGCCGACCCGTTCCCCAGAAATCTGTTCCGCTGGGAAGGCATGAAGGCCCAGTATTTGTTCGCGGCCGAGTTCAGCGCCGACATCACAGGCGCGCACAGCCGCTGGAAGCACGCCTGCGCCCAATACGGGCGGCAGCGGCTGATGGGCGCATCCGATTCGGACGACGATGAGCGCAAGCTGCGCGAGCTAGCCGAAGGGCTCAGCGCGTTGCGCCGAAGCGGCGATGACAAGTCGTTGGAAAAGGCGATCCGCCGGCTCCGCCACGACGGCCCCATCGGGCCAGTCGCAGAAGTGGTGAACAAGATCCCGCTGACCGGTTGGACGCACACCACCGCCGATCCCAATTTCGCGGCGCTCGCCAGAGCGGGCGACCTCGTCGAAGAGTCAGCGGCCACAGAGCTGGCCTGTTGGGGAGTCGCACAGGTAGACCACCCTGCCGAACTCAACGAGAGGCTGAAACCGTCCCGAGCTGTGTCGATCGCCGCCCTCGAAGCGGTCACCGGCCTGCTTCCCGCCGCCGCCGCACCCGCCCACACCGCCGCGGCCCGCCTGATCGCAGGCCTTCCCGCACCGCCGCTGCACATGGCTCCCCAGCACGTTTGCAACGCCATCCGCCAACTCGACTATGACAGAGTCGACGCAGAGACCAGACAAGCCCTTTGGGAGAATGCACGGAACCATCAAGGGTGGATATCGGCCACAATGCTGGCCTGGTTGGCCGCCAATGACCATCAGAAAGCGGTCGCGGAGGCGGTCGGCCGTGCCGCTGCCGGCGACCTCGACTCGCTCGGAGCCGTCGCCGACCTGGCATCCCTCGACCCCGGCGACGCATCGGCGATCATCGGCCATCTCGCCGAGGCCGCCGACCGGAACCTGGCCGACGCCCGGAACGGCACCCACAGCGGGGACCGGATCGACGCCGTCTGGTGGCTCATCCGCATGGGCTTCGAGTTCCCCGACCTCGTCCGCTGGGACAAGGCACTCGAGTTGCTGTGCGACCCCCATGTGGCCGGCCACGACAAGAGGGACGCCTGCCTTCTGGCCTCCGAGAAACCCGACAAGCTGCCCGACGACGTGCGGTACGCCATCGCCGACGGCGCCGACACGATCGCCGTAGCGCAACCCGGCGTCGGCTTCGAGGCCGACATGGGCGGAATCGCAACTGTGCTGGCCGTCGGGCTCGGTTCCCTGGCCGGCGGCGATGCTGCAACTGCTATGGCCAAGCTGGCCGTCGGCACCCCTGAGCAGCGCCGGGACGCGGCGATATTGCTGGGGTGGGGCCGGGTGGCGGACCAGCAGCCGATGCTCGCCGTCCTCGCCGGCGACCCTCACCCCGAAGTGCGAATCGAGACGGCCTGGGCGATCGGCCGGCTCGCCGCCGGAAATCCGACACCGCCGTTGTGCGTGCTGGCCTGGGAGATGGCCCGATCAGACGGGATACTGGTCCCCGCCGCCCTGTTCGCCGGCCTGGCCGCCAGCGAAGGGCCCGAATCGGAGATAGCCGTCGACATCGCCCAGCACCTCCGACAGCACCCCTCGGCCATCATCCGCAACTGGTCGCAGCGAATCCTTAGATAGCCGGCCCGCAGCACCCGCAAAGGCAAACTCCGGTCCGCTGTCGCGCCTGCCTGCTTCTAGACTGCAAATTTGTGTATTGAAAGGACCGCCTGATGTCCAATGGGATTTCCTGGCGGAGTAATGGCTCCACCTTTTCCTTCTCGCCAAGCGCAATCCAAGTTCAGATCGAGGAGCATTTTCAGGATGTCGCCTTTCGGGTTGAAGGCATATGCCGCAACGACTGCGGCTTCGAGTTCGGCGTGGAGGTCTTTCAGTGGATTCGCACCCGGTTCTTTGAGTGCGTCGTATTGATGTGCAAGGTTCAGCCCAGCCTCTAGTCGTTGTGCGCGCAGCGCGATGATTTCAGCGGCGGCACCCGGCCCGACAGTGCAAGGTTCAGCCGGTTTAGATCCGTTGCGGCCTAGGCCGTGAGGTGCTGTGGAGCGGACTGGCGACGCTGAGCTTGACCTCTTGGCGGCCACAATGAGCCCTGCAGAACTCCCCTCAAGTCGTTGGGGGTCCGTGTTCTTCTGATGGGGCCCGTTTTTCGCGGAGGAGGTACTAACTCGTCTCGCAGCTTGTTGACGTGCCAGGTACTCACAGGGTGTACGAGGGTCTTCCCAGGGGGTTGTTCTGCGCTGCGCAACAGCGCCGGGGGGCGGAACTAAGCCCGGCATCCAGCGTGAGGTCAGCTAGGTTGATTGGCGACGGCCGAGCTAGGCAAGAAAGATCGCCGCGCCAATACCGGGAGGAGTCTTTGACTGAACCGATTTTCGACGACAACCCCGACTACGCGCTGCGGTGGCCTCCAGAGTTGTTCGCCCGCGAGGTCGAGCTCCTAGCCGAGAGCGGCTCGGAGCAAGGCATGGATTCGAGCTGGCGATCCGAGGTAGAGACGCTGCTCTTGCTGGCGTTCGAATCGTCAGCCCCCGCAGACAATTTCAAGAAAATCCTGGAGGTCCATGCACAGGAAGTTGCCCGGACACGGACGAACCAGGCTGCACGCGCGCCGAAACCGGATTACGTAGCTGATGAAGAGCCGTTCTGAGCTGCCGCCCTTGCGCTGGCTGGGCAATCTCGCCGACGCAGCCCCCCGCCTGCCCCTGCACCGGCCACGTCTCTACTACTCCCAGCGCGCACGAGACGACGCGGACGCATCGAATTCGGTGCTGCCTGCTATCGCCCGACGTGCCCGAGGGCTGATAAACGAGCTTGCCGAGGACTGCTACTTCGACCAGGTCCTCGAAGTACAGTGCATCGAGTTCTCACTCCCTCCCGGTCCCACACCCGAGGAGATACTCAATAGCAGCGTCGGTAAACCGCACTTGTGGTCGGACGAATTCGAAGAGTGGGCGGAAGCGGACTTGTGCGACTTCATCGAGGTTTTCCACGACCAGGCGGCCCGCCCGATACGAAGATGGTTCCATACATTTGCCGACACGGTTTGCGGATGGCATGTGGAGTCGTTCTCGAAGCGGTCCGGACAGGCGATCTACCGGTGGCGCATGAACCAGTTGCTCGACTCGACCCCGTTCGAGTTCCGGCTCGCCGAAACCGGCGAGGACACCGGACGCATGGTGCGGCGCATCCCCAGCGACCTTGGAAGGCTCGTAGACGAAGTCCTCGGTGATGCCGCTGCCGGAGACCCGGAGGCCCACGCGATTTTCCTCTTCCGCCAGCGTGACGCGACCCGCGAGGACCGCCGTTCCGCAGTTGTCGCTCTCGCAGGCGTGCTTGAGGAGCGGCGCGAACTCCTGAAAGAACAGCTCTTGAAAAAGGATGAACGTGCCCTCTTCGAAATCGCCAACAAGTTCGCCCTGCGGCACCGCAAAGCCAACCAACGCGGCGACTACGACGACGCGTACCTCGAATGGATCTTCTACTGGTACTTGGCGACAGTCCATCTCACCCGACAGCTGAGCGGAGACACACCCGACACGCCGCAAGGCACCCTCCCATAACGCGGCGACACTCCCCGCAGAAGGAACCGGACACAGCCCGACGGCCGGCATCGCCACCCGGCGACGATCTCGACAGCCCCGGAGGGCATAAGCGGCCCGCCCGGCCATCCCGCCTGCCCGATGAGGATGCTCTTACTGTGGCTGAAACAATACGACCGCCTCATGGTGGCCTGGCGCGAACGCAGGCTCGCCCCCAAAGACCCGCTCTACACCCGGATCAAAGACCCGGGCCAACTCATCCACAACATATCGGGCGCCCTCAGCGCAATCGTCAAGGAGTGGATCGGCGAACTCGGCATCGACCTGTTGAAATACTCCACCACAGCCTCCACCAAACAGTGAAGATGTGGGCGGGGAGCGGGCCGTCGGCGTCTGACTCAGAATGCAGGCAATTGCCCGCTGATGGCTTGTGTACTCATAGAGGACACCCTTGGCGACCGGGTTGCCCTGCTGATCGGCGGAGAATAGCCGCCTGTGTATAGAGTTCCAGTTTTTCGCGTCGGGCGGCTGATATCTCCGCGACCCGTCCGGCAAATGGCTCTACAGTGCCGCCGGGGCATGGTCCCGCTGGCCGCAGGGCGGCTGGTCATCCTGCGGCGATAATGCAGTCGAAGGCTTCCTCTAGGATGTAGAAGCCGTACTCGACCATCCATTCGGGTTCGGTGGCGCCCAGCATCCCTAGGCCGAAGTCCTGCACTGTCATGCCCTCTTGCCGGTCGATCCAGTCTTGGGTCGGACCGGATGCGCAGTCGCTGTAGTCGGCGCAGCTGACGAGAAGCTCGTCGCTGGCCTCGGGATCATCCAAGCATGCCTGCTCCAAGATCCCCTCAAGGGTGTCCGGCAGATTATCGATTGCCGCCTGTTCGGCGGCGGCGACAACTTCTCCCACGCTGGGCTGCCCGTCGTATCCCTCCACCCCGCACGCTCCCAGCACTGGAGGCAGGGCGTTTGCAGCACCAGCCAGGTCGAATGAGCCTGTCTCCTCATCGTCGCCGTGGCGGACGAGCATCTCAGCCCCATCAGAAGCGATGACCATCTCGGTGAACCCGGCCGGATCCGGGGACACCAGCCACTCGTCGTTGTCGCTGCCGACCCATTCCTCATCAGGGGCGACAAACCACTCCAAAGCGTCTATGGGGCCGCCTCCAACCCGGATGGCGAACTCCTCCCATATGCGCTCCCCGTCCCAGCCTCCTAGAAAGATCGTGTTGACGTCCATCCGGACGCTGAGCCCATTGCGCCCGCACTCGACCTCCAACTGGTACCCGTTGTCGGCGGCCAGCACCGCCCCCTGCTCTAGCTCGTCGGTGAAAGCGTCTTCGTCGACGTACAGATCCCAACTTCCTACCCCCTCGGGATCCGCTCCTTCCGGGTCTACGGCCTCAGGCTCCGCTGCCTCTTCCTGCAACAGTCCTTCGCCTGGCTGGTCAGCCGCTGTTGACGCCGGCAGTCGATTTGTTGTCTCGTCCTCTGGTTGCCCGCAACCCGCGGCCAGCACAACAAACGCGGCAAAGAGGACCAGACTCCTAACAGGCATCCACCAAGGATGGCTCATTGAATCCAGCTACCAAGAGTCGACCGCGGGTAGCACAGAATTCGGTCTTCGCAAGCAAGGAGCCAACCCTGATCGGGCTTTCCATTCCAGAAACATGCCTCGTCGGGGTCGGTGAGCCTCTCCTGTTCTAGCGCAAGCTGTGGTGTGCCGTGGTTTTGGCCCGTTTAGCTTCCTCTGGTTCGGGCCGTAGTACTGGGCCTAACAGCGAACCTCCTCGGCTCCATCATGCAAATGGTCGCCTACAACATCGACCTCGCCCGGAAAGCCCGAACCCGCTCCTCCTAGACCGCTCCCGGTCAGCACCCTGACCGGTTGAGCCCCTCCCCGCTAACCGGCGGCTACCAGCCGCCAGCTCCGCCGCGCCCGCAAACCAGCGCCCGCCGCAACGCGCACTCCAACACCGGCGACCCGACCCGAATCCTGCCTGAAGACCCGCCGCTGACCCCCGCCAACCCCCAAACCAGCCTGTTTCCAGCTTGGTGTTGACAAAATATGGCCGATGGTGGAGAGGTTCCCGCCGAGCCCGAGAGGAGAATCGAACTCCTGACCTATTCATTACGAATGAATTGCTCTGCCGACTGAGCTACTCGGGCGCGGCGGTCAGGATACCAGCCCTATTGGCGGGGGAGAGACAGGAAAAGGGCCTGGAGGAGGAGGGGTTCGTTGGGGTTGCGCACCAGGCAGGCGTGGGCGTCGCGAATGCGGTTGATGTGCCAACCAGCGAATTTGGTTGTGAGTCCACACCATCGCCGATAGTCTGTGGTCAATCTTCCCCGCCTGGCCTGCTCCGCAGGGCATGGCGGGGCTATTTTTTTGTCCGGAACCCTGTAGGTCTATGTCCGACACCAGAGTCGCAGTATTCATCGACTATCAGAACGTCTACCACTGTGCCCGAGACCTGTTTTTCGCATCCGGTAAGGCAGCGCCATGGCTAGGAAGCATTGATCCTCTCCGACTTGGCGAACTCCTGTGCCGACTCGGGTATGAAAAGGATCCGGGACGCAGACTAGCGGGGGTACGAGTGTATCGAGGCCAACCCGACAGCCGCAGCGGCATAAGGCTCAGCCAGTCATTTGACAGACAAGTTGCGAGTTGGAGGCAGCAACCGGGGGTCACGGTCCACACAAGGCCTTTGAGATATCACCGTGTCTCCAAGCTTGGCAGCAAACTTGAATGGGTAGCACGGGAGAAAGGTATCGACGTGATGATGGCCCTGGACATCTCAATCGGGGCACGCAGCAACGGCTACGAAGTGGCTGTTGTCGCCTCCGCTGATACAGACCTTCTACCCGCCCTTGAAGACGCGGCAAGCGTTGGCAAGCGCGTAGAAACGGCGACTTGGGGTACGCCGGGGTTGTCCCGTGGCCCACTGCGGATTCCTAGCCGCAACATTTGGAACCACTATCTCGACAAGAGCCTCTTCGACCTTGTACGTGACGACACCGACTATCTCTCCGAGCCGTAGATTCTTGAGTTTGTGGGCAGCTACCAGCACTACTCCCGGGGTAAAGACAGGAAAAGGGCTTGGAGGAGGAGGGGCTCGTTGGGGTTCCGCACCAGGCAGGCGTGGGCGTCGCGGATGCGGTTGATGGCGTCAACGGCGTCGGAGCTGTGGCGGGTGTCGGCCAGGTGCTGGCGATAGCAGTCGGCCAGGGTGGCCAGGCCGAACCGCAGCTCGTCGGCTCGCAGGAGGCGCTGCTCCCGGCGGTGGCGGGCATCCATCTCCCGGCGCAGGCGGGCCTGGGCACCCACGTCGGCCTCAATGCGGGCCAGATCCTCGGATTCGGCTTGCTGAAGAGTGGTGAGGGGGGCCTGGGCCTCATCGATCAGCGCCCGCAGCTCGTCTACCAGAGCCGACACTGTGGCGCCGGTACCGTCCAGACGGGCGGGCGCGGCGGCCCACGCCCGACGGCGGACGCCGAGGCCGCTGTCGGTGGCCAACAACCGGGCCCGGCTCACGTCGCCGGCCGCGGCGGCCACGATGTCGTCCAGCCCCTCGGGGGGCACCCCCTCCCGCTCGAGAATGCGGCGGACATCGTCGTCGGGCACGGGGTCGAACTCGACGATGACGCAGCGGGAGACCACCGTGGTGTGTTCCGGCGGGATCTCCTGGCTCAACAGCACGATCACCGCGGTGGGGGGCGGCTCTTCGATGGTTTTGAGCAGGCTGGCCACTGCTTCGGGTTCCGCCGTGTGGAACCGGTCGCAGACGATCACCTTGAGGCGGCCCTCTACCGGGCTGCGGGACGCCTCGAAGATGATCTCATCGGCCTCGGTCACCCGCAGCGTGCGGCCCTCGGGCTCGTGAATGGACACGTCGGGGTGGCGCCCGGCCAGGGCCAGGCGACGGCCTCGGGAGTCGGCCCCGATCAGCGCGGCGGCAAAGGCCAGGGCGGCGGTGCGCTTGCCCGTGCCCCGCGGCCCGCAGAACAAATAGGCGTGGACCGGCTGGACCGCAGCCGCCGCCAATATCTCGGCTGCCCGGGGTTGGCCCTCCAGCGCAACCCAGACATCGTCAACGGCATAGTCAATGCCGGGCAGGGAGTCAGACACCGACCCGCTCCTGCACGGCGGCGTACACCGCCTCGGCCACCTCGCCTACCGGGCGGTCTCCGTCGATCACCACCCACTGGTCGGGGTTGTGCTCGGCCAGCGTCCGGTACCCGTCGACCACTCGGCGGTGGAATTCGGCCGCCTCGGCTTCGATCCGATCGCCCGGCGTTTTCTGGCGCGACAGGGCCACCTCGTCGGAAACCTCCAACAGCACCACCAAGGCGGGTCGGAGGCCTCCGGTGGCGAAGAGAGAAAGGGCCAAGATCTCTTCGACCCCCAGGCTGCGGCCAAAGCCCTGGTAGGCCAGCGACGACCCGATATAACGGTCGGTTACCACATCGGTGCCTGCCTCCAAAGCGGGGCGAATCACCTCGTCGACGTGCTGGGCCCGGTCGGCGGCCATCAGCAGCGCCTCAGCCCGAGGCGACACCGGCAGATCGACCGCATCCAGCACCAGCGAACGAATCCGGGCCCCCAGCTCGGTGGCCCCGGGCTCAAAGGTCAGCCGGGCATCCAATCGCTCGGCCAGCAGCCGGGCCTGGGTGCTCTTGCCCACGGCCTCGCCCCCCTCGAAAGCGATCAACCGGCCGGTCATGGCTTGGCCTTGCTCCTCGAGGCCAGGGTCAAGAACCCGGCAGCAACCATGATGAGAGCCGCAAACCACAGTGTGAGGCGCACACCGGGGATGATCACGTCAAAGCCGAGAATGTTCACATCCTTGTCGAAGAACTTGTCGGACAGTCCGTTGAGGAACAGGGCCAAAGCCGGCCCGAGCAGCAGGGCAAGCATCACCGACGTCCTCACCAGGGTGAACAGCCCGGCAAACACTCGGACTCGCAACTCCTCGGTGGCGCTTTCCTGGAGCAGGGTGATTCCCAATACATAAACGGTTCCTGCACACACGCCGAGCCCGCCCACGAGCAGAGACGAGCCAATCAGAGACCACATCGATGTGGCCACAAACAAGCATGCACCGGCACCGAATACCGCGACCTGAAAAACCCGCTCCTTGTTCAGCCGGTTCTGCCTGAGTGTCAAACCGACGATTCCCAGAGCCACACCGATCCCCAAGGCGACCATGAAGGCGCGGAACCCGTCACCCCCATCGACATTGAGCACATCCTCGGCAAACACCGGTCCCAGCGGGATGATCATGCCGCCACCGATCAGGCCGACGGCCAGGGCAACATTCACCGTCCTCACCGTGGGATTCAAGAAGATGTAGCTCCAACCCTCCCGCAAGTCTTGAAACACCTGCTCTGGCGCCCACACCCGGGTTGATCCATCGGATCCAACCTCCGTCGATTGTGCGACCTGAGGGCCTCGGGGCAGGACCAGCCGGGAGATTATGGCCGCCGAGGCCACGAAGGTGGCCGCATCGATGTAGAACGCCATCGACTCCGCGTCGATTCGCAGGAAGTCGACGGCGCTGACCCGCTCGATCACCGTGGCCAAGCTGGCCAAACCGATGGAGACGCCCGCGGCCACCGGGAACGTGCCGTAGGCGGCAACCAGCGAGAGCGAGTTGACCCCGGTCAGCTTCTCTCGGGGCACCAGGTTGGGAACTGAGGCTTCTTTGGCCGGGGCCCACAGCAGGGCAAACACCTCGAGGATCAGCGAGGCCACCACAAGCTGCCAGACAAAATCCACAAACGGCAGCCATAGCAGGGTGAAGGCCCGTCCCAGATCGCACACGACCATCGTTCGCTTGCGATCCCAGCGGTCCACCAGCACCCCGGCAGCCGAGCCGAATATGAGCCCGGGCAGGAAGCGGGCGATCATCACATAGGCCACCGAGGCTTCCGGTGTGCCGCCGCCCACGCGGTCGGCGGTAATGAGAATGGCGAACAAGGCCAGCCAGTCGCCGCCAGAGGAAAAGATCTGGGCAATCCACAGTCGGAAGTACTGGGCGCTGCCGAATATCCGGTCAACCCGGTTTGAGGCCACCGCGGAGGATTCCTCAAAAGCCATACCGGGCCGCCTCCACCCGCTCAGGGTAGCTACTGGCTCACGAGCCAGACTTAGGCTGCGGCTTTTTCTTTGCCGGAGACTTCTTTTTTGCCGCCGATTTCTTTGCGGCTGGCTTGCGGCGGGTTGCCGGCTTGCCGCCCCCGGCGGCCACCTTGTCGCGGCGGATCTGAAGCAACTCCGCCGCCCGTTCCACCGACAGCGTCTCCACCGAGTCGCCCTTGCCCAGCGACGCGTTCACCTCGCCGTCGGTCACGTAGGGGCCATAGCGGCCGTCTTTGACCAACATGGGCTTGTCGGTGGCCGGATCGGGACCCAAGTCTCGCAGGGGGGGCTTGGCTGTCTGACCCCGTCGGCGCCGGGGCTGGGCCAACAGCTCCAGGCACTGTTCCAAGGTGATGGTGAACAGCTGGTCTTCGGATTCGAGGCTTCGGTTTTCTTTGCCCTTGCTGAGGTACGGCCCGTAGCGCCCGTTCTGAACCACAACCTCGGTGTCGTCGGCAGGATCAGTGCCCACCACTCGGGGCAGCGACAGCACCTTTAGGGCATCGTCGAGGGTGACCGTCTCGAGCTGCATATCGGCCAGCAGCGATGCCCGCTTGGGCTTCTCCCCGTCATTGGCGGGATCGTCGCCCACTTGGACGTAGGGCCCGAACCGCCCCGTGCGAACAACCACCTCCAGGCCGGTCTCAGGATCGGTGCCCAGGGTGCGATCACCAGAGGGGGCAGCAATGAAGGAGAGCGCCCGGTCGAGGGTCAACTCGTCGGGGGGCAGGTCGTCGGGGACGCTGGCCCGGTCTTCTCCGCACTGCACATAGGGGCCGTAGCGGCCGACCCTGACCACCACCGGCTCACCGTTGGTGTGGATGCCGAGGGGAATGGAGTTCACCGCCCGGGCATCAATGTCGCCCAGGCGGTCGGAAACGGCGGTGCGAAGCCCGTACTTGGCCACGCCGTGGGCCGACTCGTCATCGGGTTCCCCCTCGGCTGGTCCGAAATAGAACCTGCTCAGCCAGGGAATGGCCTCCCGGTCGCCCGAGGCAATGCCGTCGAGGTCGTCTTCCATGCGGGCGGTGAAGGCATAGTCCACCAGGTTGGGGAAATGCTGCTCCAGCAAGCTGACCACAGAAAACGCGGTGAACGACGGCACCAGTGCCGAACCCTTCTTCCACACGTAGCCCCGGTCGACGATGGTGTTCATGATGGCGGCGTAGGTGGACGGCCGGCCCACGCCCAGCTCTTCCAGCCTTCTCACCAGCGACGCCTCGGTATAGCGGGCGGGCGGTTGGGTGGAGTGGCCAGTAGGGGACATCTCGTCGATGCCCAACGGATCGCCGGCCGCCAGCGCGGGCATGCGTCGCTCGGCCTCTTCGGGGTCGGCCTCGTCGTCGGTGCCCTCGGTGTACACCCGGCGGAAGCCCTCATGGGTGATCACCGTTCCCGCTGCCGAGAAGACGGCGCCGCGCCCGTCGTCGGTGGTACCGCCGAGGCTTACATGAACGGTCTCGCCCACGGTGTCGGTCATCTGGGAGGCCACGGTGCGCTGCCAGATGAGCTCGTAAACCCGAGCCTCCATCTGGGGCACCTCGCCCCTCACCTCCTCGGGCGAGCGGAACCGGTCGCCCGAGGGGCGGATAGCCTCGTGCGCCTCTTGGGCGTTCTTGACCTTCTTGGCGTAGTGGCGAGGCTTGTCCGGCAGAAAAGAGGCACCGTAGCGCTCCGAGACGGCGCCGCGTGCCGCCCGCAGGGCGGTGTCCGACAAGGTGGTGCTGTCGGTCCGCATATAGGTGATGTAGCCCTTCTCATACAGGGATTGGGCCGCTCTCATGGCCATGGCCGCCGACAGTCGCAGCTTGCGCCCAGCCTCCTGTTGGAAGGTGGAGGTCATGAACGGCGCCGCGGGACGGCGGCGATAGGGCTTCACCTCAACGGACCGCACGGCAATCTCAGCCTCGGACAGCCCTTGAGCCAAGGCCAAGGCGGCTTGTTCATCCAGGTGGACAACCTCGGGGCTGCGGAGCAGGCCGCCGGTGGTGAAATCCTTGCCGGTAGCCACCTTGGCCCCGTCCACCGTGGTGAGGGTGGCGCCGAAGGTCGGGGGATCGCCGGGTTCCTGTTCGCCCAGAACCCGGAACACCGCGCTCAGACTCCAATAGTCGGCCACAGTGAAGGCCATGCGCTCCCGCTCGCGCTCGACCACGATGCGGGTGGCCACACTCTGCACCCGGCCGGCTGAGAGGCGGGGCAGCACCTTCTTCCACAGCACAGGGGACACTTCGTAGCCGTACAGCCGGTCCAAGAGCCGACGGGCCTCCTGGGCGTCCACCAAGCGGCGGTCCAGATCCCGGGGCGACTCAATGGCCGCTTGAATGGCCGACGGGGTGATCTCGTGGAACACCATCCGCTTGACGTTGACGCCCGACTTCGGAGACAGGACTTCCAACAAGTGCCAGGCAATGGCCTCTCCCTCGCGGTCCTCATCGGTGGCGAGATACAGCTCGTCGGCTTCCTTGAGCAGTTGCTTCAGCTTGCGAATCTGGGCCTTCTTGTCGGAGGGCACCACATAGAGCGGTTTGAAGTCGTTGTCGACGTCGATCCCCAGACGCGACCACGACTCGCTCCGATAGGCCGCCGGCACCTCGCTGGCGTTGCTGGGCAGGTCCCGGATGTGCCCGATGGAAGATTCAACGGCGTAGTCGCCTCCCAAATAGCCCGCGATGGTCTTGGCCTTGGCCGGAGACTCGACGATTACGAGGGCGTTGGGCACGGGGAGAAGCTAGGGGCTGGATGGGAGTGGATGTCAAGCAGACCCTAAACCCAAGCGGTGACAACTTTGGGGATCAGGCTTTGTCTGCGTACTTGGGCGGGGGCTCGGTGCGGGACAAGATTGCCATGCCAACGACCGCCGCGACCAGCGATCCCACGAGAATGCCGATCTTGGACTCATCGGCAATGGCCGAGTCGCCGAAGGCCAAACCGGAGATGAAAAGCGACACGGTGAAGCCGATGCCGGCCACCATGGCCAACCCCATCATGTGGGGGCCGGTCATGGACTTTGGAATGGTGACCCAGCCCAACCGGTGGGCGATCCACGAGAACAGCGAGATGCCCGCGGTCTTGCCCACCACCAGCCCAAGAACCACCCCTAGAGTCACCCGCGAGGTAGCCGCATCGGAGAGCACGCCGCCCGAGAGTTCCACCCCTGCTGCGGACAAAGCGAAGAGGGGAATGATGATGTAGCCGGCGATGGGGTGGAGCAGTTCCTCAATCCGCAGGCTGACCGGCTGCGACTCTCGAATGTGGAATCCGACCCGGCGCACGTCGTCGAGGTGTACGACGTCTTGCATTTGGAGCCAATTGGCCCAGCGGCGGGCCTCATCCTCTGACTGGAGGGGCCTGGCCGGCGTGATCAGGCCGAGGACCACCCCGGCAATGGTGGCGTGGACCCCGGATTCAAACACGGCAAGCCAAAAGGCCACTCCTATGACGAGGTAGACCGGCAGATACCAAACATGCAGTCGGCGCAGCACCAGAATAGCGCCCAGCAAAATGGCCGCGGTGAGCAGCCAATTGCCCGAGAGGTCGCTGGTGTAGAAGATAGCGATCACCAAAATGGCGCCGATGTCGTCGACTATGGCCAGGGTCAGCAGGAACACCTTCATCTGGCGTGGAATCCGGTTGCCGAGCAGCGACAGGACACCCATGGCAAAGGCGATGTCGGTGGCCATGGGGATGCCCCAGCCGTCCTGGCCCGGGCCGCCAGCATTTAAAGCGAAGAAAACGAGGGCGGGCACCACCATCCCGCCGAGGGCGGCCACAGCGGGCAGCGCGGCGAAGCGGGGATCGCGGAGCTGCCCGTTCACCAACTCCCGCTTGATCTCCAAGCCGACCACGAAGAAGAACACCGCCATCAGGCCGTCATGGACGATCTTCTCGAGATCGTGGTCAAAGTGGTAGTCGCCCACCGAGAACGACACATGAGTGTGCCAAAAGTCGTCGTAGGAGCTCTGCCAGGGGGAGTTGACCCAAACGAGGGCGACCACGGTGGCGATCAGCATGAGGACGCCGCCAGCGGCTTCAATGGCCGCGAATTGGTGTATGGGCCGGCCGATGAATCGAGCCAACCGACTGGGGCCTCCCAGAAAAGTCAGATCGCTGAGAAGATTCTTGTCAGCCATCGGCTCCGAACGTAGCTTCTTCAGGCTCGGCGTACTCAGTCACAGCGGATTGAGAGCTCTTGTTCATGGACAATTCAGGCATTCGAATTGTTGGATGACAGGCGAATGGACAGGGAAACCTCGGTGCCGTCGGGGCCGCTGTGGATCTCGATATCGTCGGACAAGACCCGCATGAGATATATGCCCAAGCCCCGTTCATAGTTCAAACGGCTGGGATCGTCGGGCTCGGGCAAGACCTGAATCTGGTCGGGATAAAAGCCGAAGCCCCGGTCGGTGATGTGGAATTCGAGGCGATCAGACGTGAGAGTGCAGCGGATCCGAATGGAGTCGTCGCAGCAGGCCCGGGCATGGGCCTCAATAGCGTTGGTGGTGGCCTCGGAGACAGCCACCTTGAAGTCCTCTACGCGCTCCCTGCTCAGGTGGGTGTCCATCTCGGCGGCCTCGACCACCAAGGAGCGAACCAGCGACAGGTATTCGGGGCGAGCGGGAATCTCGAAGTCGATGCTGGTGGGATCGGAGCTCACGAGTCGGAGTCCTGGGTGGCTGAAGAGACCGAGTCGAACACATCTAGAACTCGGTCTAGCCGGGTGAGCTCGATGAGCTCGGCGAGGCGGGAACCCGCCATCACCAGCCGGATGTCTCCCCCGGAGCTTCGCACGCGCTTGGCCGCGCCCATCAGCACGCCCAACCCGGTGGAATCGATGAAATCCACCCCGGAGAGGTCGATCACCACGTTTTGGGCACCGGTACTGATCACCGCAAGCAGCCGCTGCCGAAAGCGGGGGGCGGTGGCCATGTCGATCTCGCCGGTCACCGTCAAGATCTCCCACTGCCCCCGTGAGGCAATGGAGACACCGAATTCCACGAAATATCAGACTAGTGGTAGTACCAAATCGTTTCTGGCTACTGGTGTTATTCCACTCGAACGGTCAACGATTCCTGAATGGTCGCCGCGGGGAACAGACGCCCCACGATGGGTACGGAAAGCTTGGGGCGATAGCGCACCGTCACCCTGAGAAGACCCCCTGTCGTCCGGCTCCCTTCGGTGTCTACCTCCAATCTGGAGGGGTCCAGTTGGGTGGCGGAGATGGCGGCCGCAGCGGCCGCCTCGGTAGTGGGAGCGACCGCCGCGGCCCGAACCGCTTCCCGGGCGGCGTGGACCACCAGAATGTGGTCGCGCACCAGCAGCCCCACCTGCACCAGTGCCAGCACTACCGCCATGATCAGCGGAAGCACCAGCGCCGTCTCGACCGCAGCCTGGCCCCGCTCGCGGCGCTGCGGATCCGCAGGCGGGCGGAGCCAGTCGATCACCGGCTCAGCTGACGAGACCGGTGATGTGGCGAAATACGGCGTCGAGGAGGTTTCCGATGCGGTTGGTCTTGGTGACCCAGGAAACCAGGAGCATGGCCACGGCGGCCGCCCCCAACAAGATGAGGGCATACTCGGCGGTGGCCTGGCCTCGGTCGGACCGACGTTGGGCCAACCATGCATGCAAGGTGATCAGCAATCGAATCAGAATCATGAGATGTACCTGTGTGGGAAGGACGCGACGGGGGAAGTGAGGCTCAGGATCACTGGCGCAGGGTGGTAAGGGTCTCGGCCAGAACCGGGGCCAGGGTGAGGAGGATGAATGCAGGCAGGATGCAGGCCACCAGGGGCAGCAGCAGCCGCAGAGGCAGGCGACGAGCATGCTCTTCAGCCCGGCGACGGCGCAGCAGACGGCTGTCGGCGGCAAGCTGCTCCAAGGCGGGCTCCAACTCGGTGCCATAGCGGTCGCCGTCGACCAGCACCCTGACCAGGGGGCGCACCGGCTCGCCGACGGTATCGGGCAGCGGTTCCAGCGCGTCGGCGAGGCGCAGGCCGGTGTGGGTCCGCTGGGCGGCCCCGGCCAGACCAAGGCCCACTGGACCCAAGAGGCGCTCCCCTACTGCGGCCACCGCCAGGTGGACGTTGAGTCCCGATGAGATGGCCAGCCGAAGCAGATCAATTGCTTCGGGGAGCTCATCGATCACCTCCGCCTGTAGGCGGCGCTGCTGGAGGGCCCGTCGGCGATGGGGGGCGATCCACATCATCAGCCCCATGCCGATGCCCACAACGGGATGCACGGCCAGCGCGATCACGGCGGCCATTGCCACACCTGCGGCTCGAGTGGTCTTCGACGAGTGGGGCTTCGGTGGGGCCGGGGCGGGGGACCGAACTTGGCGAGGCCGTGTCTGCCATCCCCACAGCAGAACCACGGCTGTCCACAGCAACCCCAAAACGATGGGAAGGGCCATTTCAGTCTCGGGAATTGACGATTCGGCGCATCCACAGCGCGCCAACCGCATCAAGGCCCAGTCCGGCAACGAGAATCGCCAAGCCGAGGCGGGAGGTGAACAGGAAGCTGGCCGCTTGGTCGCCCACCCCGGCCGACAAGAGCATGAACCCGACGGGCAGCGCCGCGATCATCATTGCCGACACGCGGGCCTGAGAAGTGAGCGAGCGCACTTCCAGCTCCAGCGCCGCCCGCTCTCGCAGGGTGGCGGCCACCCCGTCGATGGCCCGGGCGCGGGCCCCGCCCGCGGTGGCGGCAAAGGCCATGGCGGCCGCAGCCAAGCCTGCACCGCTGCCCGAACGGCGACTGGCCCATCGGTCGAACACATCGGCGCTGCGAAGTCCTCGCCGCAGGTCGGCAGCCAGCGGGGCCACCTCGTGACCCAGGGGAGGCGGCGTGCTGGAGGCGGCCTCCACCACCGCAGGGCCGAGTTGCAAGCCGGTGCGCAGGCCGCGGGCGATGGCCTCCAGAAAGCCGGGAAGCTGGGTTTCGAGCCTTCGGTCGCGGCGATGGCGATTGGCCCTGAGGGCCACCAGGGCCCCAGCGACGAAAACGGCCGGGCCCACCAGTGCGCCGATTGCCCCCGCCTGTAGCACTCCGAACCCGGCGCCCAGCAGGCCAACCGCTCCCATTCCCCGCCAGACCTGCGCCGAGGTCAGATTCAGATCGGCTTGTGCGGCCATGGCTTGAATCCACCCGACAACCGCGGTGATCACTGCTTTGTCCTGGGTCATTGTCCAAGCCAGCGGGGATCGGGTTCTGCGGCACTGGGGATCCGGGGCTTGATCGCAGGCAGGCTGTGCAACCGGTGCTCATCGGCGATCGGGCACAGCCGGGGTCGGTCGCCGTCGTCCCGGTCATCAGAGCGGTCGACTACCGCCAGCGAGGTTATGCGCCGCTGGCCATGGGGGCGGCGGGCAACATGGACAACCATGTCCACCGCCGCGGTGATCTGTTCTCGCACCGCCGCCAGGGGCACGGCACCGCCATCGAGGAGCACCATGGTCTCCAAGCGGCTGATGGCGTCGGCCGGGCTGTTGGCATGGCAGGTGGAGAGCGAACCCTCATGGCCGGTGTTCATGGCCTGGAGCATGTCGAGGGTCTCTGCCCCCCGGACTTCGCCGACGATGATGCGGTCGGGTCTCATCCGCAGGGCGTTGCGCACCAACTGGCGGATGGTCACCGGGGCCACCCCGTCGCTGTCAGCGGGCCGGGCCTCGAGGCGCACCACGTGATCGCTGGCCAGGGCCAACTCAGCGGCGTCTTCCACCGTCACCACCCGCTCCCCGGGGGCGATGGATGCGGCCAGCGCATTCAGCAAGGTGGTCTTGCCCGCCCCAGTGCCGCCTGAGACCACCAGATTGCATCGGGCGCCAACCGCCCAACGCAGGGCAGCGACCACCCCGCCAGGGGCAAATTCGTCCAGGGGGACGGGGCGAACGGAGAATCGGCGGATGGTCACATAGGGACCGTCCACCGCCACCGGAGGCACTACTGCGTTGAGGCGGGAGCCGTCGGCCAGCCGGGCATCCACCATCGGGGAGCTGCGGTCGATGCGTCGGCCCAGCGGGGCCACCGTCTGCTCGATGAGCAGCTCGATGGTCTCGATATCCAGAATCGTGGTGGTGGCCTCCAAGCGGCCGAGGCGCTCAACCCACACTGGCCCAGGGCCGTTGACCATGATCTCCGACACCAGCGGATCGTGCAGAAACGGCTCGATGGCCTCGCGCCCTCCCCCACTGCGACTCCAGGCCACAGCTCGACTGCCTCAGACTTCCTCGGACAGCCGACCGAGGGCTCTGATCGCCCCCTTGGGCACACGCGTCCTCAACATCCCGGCGTCCACCGCTCGGGCGATGTCGGGATCGACAGCGACGGTTGCGATGACCGGCGCGCCAATGGCCCGCTCGCAGTCGGACCGCGTCAGGGCTCGGCCAGCCTCGGCCACCAGCACCACGCCGCTGGGCCGGACTGGAAGCGACACGGTGCGGCGCAAGGCCAAATAGCATGCCCGGGTGACCAATACCGATCGGTCGGCTTCGGCGGCCAGCCGCCAGCGCAGCTCGTCGTGGCCCGAATCGCCGTCGGAGGGTTCGGCGGGAGTACGCAGCACCCCCGCGTCCACCACCACCGTGGCGTCGGTGGTCAGCCAATCCACAAGCTCGTCGGCTCGTCGCGGGCTCAGCAGACCCTGTCCCCGGGGAAGCAGCGACAGGTTGGGGGTGAGCTCTTCAAGCACCCGTTCGAGCGAGCAGGGGGCAAGATCGCTGCGGAGCCACTCGCCCAATCCCGAAGTCGGCTCGGTGCTTCCGAACACCGCGGGCAGATCGCCGCAGAGATCGATCAGCAGAACAGGCCGTTCCCGGTCTTGGGCAGCATGTAGGCTGACGAGGGCCGTAACCACAGTTGTGCCAGAACCCCCCTTGGTTGACCAACAGGTCACCAACATGAAAACCTCCGCGACTTGATCGCTTCGGCAAGGAGAGGGGAACTCAGAACAATCTATGTTGAAAATGACTGATAATCAACAGAGATTTATGTCTGGGGCCGACATAGGCCGCCTATTGCGCCCGTTCGCCGGGCTTGTGGTGCCCATTGGAGCGGTGATCGCCGCGCTCGCAGTGGGCGCGATCTTGCTGGGGATATTCGGAGCCAACCCGTTGACCGGCTACAGGGAACTGTTCACGGGAGCGTTCGGAGGCCCTGATGAGTTGGCCGCCACCGCCCTGAAGTCCACCCCGCTCATGCTGGTGGGCGTCGGCATCTGCATCGCATTTCGGGCCGGTGTCATCAACATCGGTGGCGAGGGACAGATCATCATGGGAGCCATTTTGGCCACGCTGGTGGCGCTGGCCATTCCCGATATTCCCCGCCCGCTCCTAGTTCCGCTGGTCATGATCGCCGGAGGGGTCGGCGGGGGAATCTGGGGAGCCATCCCCGGCGCGCTCAAGGCCTATAGCGGAGTCAATGAGATTCTCAGCACCATCATGATGAACATCATCGCCGGGTTCTTCTTGAGCTTCTTGCTCGAAGACTGGCTCATCGAGCCTGGTGCCATCAGGATCCAGCAGACCAAGCGATTGAGCCACAATGCCGACCTGCCCCTCTTGCCGGGGGGAACGCGTCTGCATTTGGGCATCGTGGTGGCTTTGATCGTGGCCATTCTCGGGTACCTGCTGCTGTTCCGCAGCAGCCTGGGCATGCGCTTGCGGGCAGTGGGCCACAACCCCCACGCCTCCCGCTCGGCAGGCATGAAGGTGGAGCTCAGCATCACCCAGGCACTGGCCTTTAGCGGCGCTTGCGCTGGCATCGCCGGCGCGGTGCTGGTGTTCGGCAGCGAATCGCACCGACTGATCGGCGAGGGGGGCCCCTTGGCGTTTACCCAGAGCGCAGGGTTCAACGGCATCGTGACCGCGTTGTTCGGTGGGCTGCATCCGCTGTTCACCGTGCTTTCGTCGTATCTGTTCGGCGGAATGCTGGCCGGGGGTATTTCCCTGCAACGGGCGGTACAGGTCCCGCAGGCTCTGGTGATCGCCCTCAACGGCGTGGTGGTGGTGTTCGTGGTGGGCAGCCTGAAGCTGCGCAGCCGAATACAGCGCTGGGCTGAAGGCGACATCCAAATGGAGGATCGGGCATGAACGATTTCTTCACGGTCTCCATCATCATCGCCACCTTGGCGTCGGGCATCCGGTTGGCCGTGCCCTTCCTGTTGGCTGCTCTGGGAGAAGCAGTGGGCCAGCGGGCCGGGGTGCTGAATCTGGGTGTGGAAGGCGTCATGCTTATTGGCGCATTCGCCGCCTACTACACCGCCCTGGAGTCGGGCAGCGCCGCCTTCGGCCTGTTGGTGGGCCTGGCAGTGGGGGCGATCATGGGATTGATCTATGCCTTTATCACCGTGGTCATGCACGCCGAACAGGGCATCAGTGGAATCGGCATCTACCTCTTCGGCTTGGGATTCACCGACCTGCTGTTCCAAAAACTGGTGGGCACCCCGAAGCCCATAAGCGGACTGCAAGCAAGGCCCTTCGAATGGCTGGCCGACGACACCGGCCGGGTAGGCGAGTTGCTGCTGAACCATACCGTGCTTACCTATGTGGCCTTTTTGCTGGTGCCGGTGGTGTATTTCCTGATTACCAAGACCACATTCGGCCTCAACGTGCGGGCTGTGGGAGAGAACCCCCAAGCGGCCGACACGCTGGGAGTGAACGTCAACCGCATCCGCACCGCCGCCATCATCATCGGCAACACCATGGCCGGGCTGGCTGGGGCAACTTTGGCCTTGGAGATCGGGATCTTCCAGCAGAATCTCACCGCTGGTCGCGGATTCATCGCCATCGCCCTGGTGTACTTCGGCGCATGGCGTCCGGTGGGGGTCATGACCGGCTCCTTGCTGTTCGGCATCGTGTCCTCCACCGTGCTGCAACTCCAGGTCCAAGACGTCTTCTCTGGATCGGTGGTACCCATCGCCAACATGGCCC
The DNA here is from genome assembly GCA_002239105.1 of marine group bacterium Sva0996 bin134. GTDB lineage: Bacteria > Actinomycetota > Acidimicrobiia > Acidimicrobiales > Bin134 > Poriferisocius. The sequence continues at coordinate 27,908 of MPNQ01000037.1, forward strand.
CCGCGGTGCTGACGGTGATCGTGCTGGTGGTGGTGAGCCGACGCATTGGTCAACCGGCCGCTCTCACCCGACCGTTCACCCGAGACAGCTGACCTAGCAGCACGCGTACGGTTGAGACGTGCTGGCGCGTCATTGGGCGGTCTTTTGGGTGTGCATGGGGGCGGTGTTCCTGGTCACCATGGACGCCACCCTGCAACCGCTGGCTCTCGGCGGCATCGAGGAGGGCTTTGGCACTAGCCGTACCGCAACCGCCTGGGTGCTCAGTGCCTACTCCATTTCGCTGGCCACATTCGTGGTGGCGGCCGGCCGCCTCGCCGACCGTTCAGGCCGCAAACAGGCCTTCCTTTTCGGTTTGGCCCTGTTCGTCGTTGGCGCGGTGGGCGGGTGGCTGGCGCCGGAACTCTGGGTTCTGGTGCTGTGCCGGGCCGTGCAGGGGGCTGGCTCGGCCTTCGTGATGCCGGCGTCCATCGGCCTGATCCTGGCGGTGTGGCCAGAAGACGATCAGACCAGGGCCATAACCAATTGGACGGCCGTCGGCGGCATTGCCGGGGCCTTGGCTCCGTTGGTGGGCGGGGGGCTGATCGATATCTGGGGCTGGCGGGCCGCCTACGTGTTGAGCGTGATCATTGGAGCGCCATCGTTTCTGGCCGCTCGGACTTTGTTGACCGACACCGAACGCAAAGTTACGTCGCGATTTCCCGATCTTGTCGGTGCATTCATGGTTGCGGGCAGCCTCGGCCTTTTGACCTTGAGCCTGGTGCAAGGTCGGACGTGGGGATGGAGCGACCCCCGCATCGTCGTGGCGTTCGCCCTGGCCATTGTGCTGATCCCGCTTATCCGGCAGCGGATCATGGGCCACCCTGCGCCCATCGTCGAACCCCGCCTGCTGAAGTTGCGTACCTATCGCCGGGCACTGTTCATCGCCACCGCCATTCCCGGCTTCCTGTTCCCCTACTTCGTGATGATGATCCAGTATCTCGAACAGGTATGGGACTACCGACCCCTCAAAGCAGGGCTTGCCCTGTTGCCCTTTCCCGCGGCCGCCACCCTGGCCAGCGTGGTCGCCGGGCACCTGAGCCGTCGATTCGACGAGCGCACAATCACCATTGCGGCCATGACCATGACCACCATTGCGGTGGTGTGGCTGCGTCTGGTTCCCGGTACTGACCCCGCCTATTGGCAGGAGTACTTCTTGCCGATCATCTTGGGCGGTATCGGCGGATGGGGGATGGGGTTGCCCATGATCAACGCCATCGGGGCCCGAGACCTGGACAACGAGACCTACAGCCTGGGCATGGGGGTGTTGTCCACCGCCCGCCAAGTAGGCGCGCTAACCGGGCTCGCCATTGTCTTCGGCCTACTGGGCAACGTGACCGACGCCGAATTGGTCAACCGGTTCAACCAGGTCTGGACCGTGCTGATCGTGCTGTCAGCGCTAGGCGTAGCCGTCGCCCTAACCCTGCCCCGCCGCTCTAATATGCGGCGCTAGTTGGGCTTCCAACTTCTTGACTCTATGAGTCTGACAGACTGGGAACACCTGAGAGGAGGCGGTTATGGATTATCCCGCCACATTTGAGTTCAACGCACCGGAGAAGGTGGCTCGCTGGAGGGTCATCGGGAACATCATCTTGTCGATTCCCCACTTCATCGTGCTCTACGCACTGGGACTCTTCTCGCTGGTTGTCGACGTCTTTTCATGGTTTGCCATCGTGTTCACGGGGAAGCTGCCGCCCGGATTGGCTGGTGTCAATTGCATGATGCTCCGCTACAGCGCCAGGGTGGCCACATATCAGAACTTCATGCGTGGGTCTTATCCGCCGTTTGACTTTGACACCTCTGCACAAGACAACGGCAAAGACCCGGAAGTGATAGTGAACTTCGCGCCCGAGTACGAAGGGCGCAGCCGCTTGAGCGTGTTCTTTCGCTTTATCCTGCTCATTCCGATCGCAATTGTGGGAATAATCTGGGGCATTCTGGATTGGCTTGTTTCCATCGTCGGCTTCTTTGCGGTGCTGATCCTCGGGCGTTGGCCTAAAGGGCTGCTCAATTTCATGGTCGGCGTAAACCGCTTCAATATCCGGACAAGTGCCTACTGGGCCCTGCTCACCGACAAATATCCTCCGCTGGGTCTGAGCTGATCCTTTAGAACGCCCCTCGCGGGGCGGGTACGGTGTCGGCGTGATGCAGTACCAACTGGTGTCGGCGGACTCTCATGTGAACGAGCCGCCTGATCTGTGGGCCGATCGGGTGCCTGCCCGATACAAGGAGCGGGCCCCTCGCATGGAGAGCTTCGATCAGGGTGATGCCTGGGTGCTCGAAGGGGCCCACGATCCCATCAACTTCGGCGGCAACTGCTCCGCGGGCCTTCCGGCTGAGCAGCGGTCGGGCTGGATTCGGTGGAACGAGGTACGGGCTGGCGGCTACGAGCCAGCCGCCCGACTCGGTGAGCAAGACCAAGACGGCGTGGATCTCGAAGTCCTGTATCCCACTCCCCGGATAGGCAACCAGCTGGTTTGGCACCGTGACGACGTCGATTTCCATATCGCCTGCATTAGGGCCTACAACGACTGGCTGGCCGAGTTCTGCACCCACAACCCCGAAAGGTTGTGGGGCGTGGCCATCCTTCCCAATGTCGGGTCGTCACCCGCAGTGGACGAGTTGCGACGGGTTGCCGCTTTGCCGGGCATCAGGGGAGTGATGCTCGGTCGTTGGCCGAGCGGCGATGAAGTACTGACCGGCGAAGACGACCCGGTGTTCGCCGCTGCGGCCGAAGCCGGGCTGCCCCTCTCCATCCACGTGGGCTTCGCCACCCATGCCCAGGGCGACGTGGCCAAGATGAAGCTCACCGGCTCCATGCGGTTCTTCGATATGCCGGTGAGGATTACCCAGCTCATCAAGGGTGGCGTGTTCGACCGCTTTCCCGATCTTCAATTCCTGGCCGTGGAAACCGACAGCTCCTGGTTCCCCTATCTGAGAGAACAGATGGACGACCGCTTCCGCCGGGCCAACCCGGCGACCCGAGCGCCCATTCAGCGGTCACCCGGCGAGTACTTCGAGACAAACATCGCCTCCACGTTCATCACCGACCACTACGGCATCATCAACCGCCACCACATTGGCGTGTCCCAGATGATGTGGTCGAGCGATTTCCCCCACGGCGGGTCGGACTGGCCGGATTCCCGCCAAACCATCAGCAGCCACTTCGACGGCGTGCCCGACGACGAGCGGCACGCCATTCTGGCTGGCAACGCCCTTCGCATCTACGGCCCCGGAGCAGCATCATGAAGATCGGCGACGTCACCGCCCCCCAGCACGCGGCCAACGGCAAGCCGCTCGACGGCATCCGGGTGCTGGCCATCGAGCAGATGCAGTCGCTGCCCTATGCCACTCAGCTCTTGGCCCGCATGGGCGCCGAGGTGGTCAAGATCGAACACCCGGTGCGGGGCGACCTCGGCCGGGGCTCTACCCCCGGTGTTGTCGATCCCGAGGGCCGACCGGTGGGCGGCACCTACCTGCGCAACAACCTCAACAAGCGCTCGGTGGGGATGGACTTGAAGAACCCCTCCGCCATCGACCTCATCTGTCAGATGGTCCCCAAGTTCGATGTGCTGGCCGAGAACCTCAAGCCCGGCACCCTGGCCAAAATGGGATTGGACTACGACGACTTGGCCCCGTTGCATCCCGGCCTCATCTACTTGTCGGTGTCGGGGTTCGGGAACCTGAACGAATCGCCCTATGGCCACTGGCCGGCTTATGCCCCCATCGCCGAGGCCATGGGCGGCCTCTACGCCATCAACCGGGCCGAAGGCGAAGATGTGAAGGTGTCGCCGGTGGGGGCGCTGGGCGACACCGGTTCGGGACTATACGCCGTAATCGGGGTGCTAATGGCCCTGCGCCAGCGGGAGCGCCACGGCCACGGCCAGTACGTGGACATCGCCATGTTTGATGCCATGGTGGCCTTCGGCGACATGGTGCCCAACTATTGGTCGCTGGGCACCGATCCCCGGATTCCCACCGCGATCATCAACGACGGCTTCCCCATTGATTCTGGCGAGTTGGTGATGCAGATCGGCCGGGAGCACCAGTTCGAGCGCCTCTGCCATCTCATCGGCCGCCCCGAATGGCTGGAGGACGAGCGGTTCTCCACTCGCGACGGATGGCGGGAGAACCTGGATGAGATTCGGGCTGCGGTCCGCGCCTGGGCGGGCGACCGCAGCACCGTCGAGGCCGCCAACGACTTGGCTGCTGCCGGGCTGGCGGCTGCCCCGGTGTTCGAGGCGCCCGACGTGATCGATGATCCCCACGTGGCCGCCCGCCACATGTTGGTAGAGATCCCCCGCCCCGACGCCGACACCCCCGTGCTGACCCCCGGCAATCCGGTGAAGATGTCGGCGGTCTGCGAGGGTCCCGACACCCGTCCACCGTGGTTGGGCGAGCACACAAACGAGGTTCTGGCCGCCGAGCTTGGATTGAGCGCGGAGGCGTTAGCCGAGTTGCGGGCCGACGGCGTCATCGGTTGATGGCCTCGTCGCCGCTTCGCTTCGACGGACGCACCGCCATAGTCACCGGCGCGGGCCAGGGCTTGGGCCGGGCCTACGCCCTGCTGTTGGCTGAGCGAGGTGCCCAAGTGGTGGTCAACGACATCGCGGCCGAAGCCGCCGACGCTGTTGTCGGAGAGATAATCGCGGCCGGCGGAGCGGCGGTTGCCGACCATCACAGCGTGACCACCCCCGAGGGCGGTATTGCCCTCGCTGAGCAGGCCCAAGACGCATTCGGCGCCGTCCACATCGTGATCAACAACGCCGGGGTGAACCGGGCGGCCGAGTTCGCCGCCATGACGCCGGAGTCCGGCCCGGAGCTGTTCGACGA
>MPNQ01000008.1 GCA_002239105.1 marine group bacterium Sva0996 bin134
GGTCCCAGCCGATGTCGGCCCACTTCGAGAAGTCGGCCTCGGTGTTGCCCACGTGGATCACCGCCACCATGCCCAGCGAAGTGGCCGCAGCCCACACCTGGTCCCAGTCGGGGTGGCCGGGAGGCCCTCCGGCGGGTGCCCCCCGCAAGGTGTAGAGGAAGAACGCCCGAGCGCCCCGTTCCCGGCAGCGCTCCAGTTCGACTACTGCGGCGTCGATGTCGGTGAAGTCGACGGTGGCCACTGAATGGAGGCGGTGCTGCTGATCCCAAAGCTGCTCGGTGAGGAAGTCGTTGCACCGCTGGGCGGCTACTGGCCGATCTTCGGGCCGCAGGTAGTCGAGCTTCTGCCAGTACCCGCCGGGGTTTACCAGACAGTGGTCGATACCCACCGAGTCCATCCACGCCACCCGCTCGGCGGCGGTGGAGTCGTGGCGGGGATGCAAAATCACCGGTCCCCCCGAGTCCTTGGCCCGCTCGAACAGCTTGGGCAGCAGTTCCGCCGGGCTGGGCCGACGCTCCGCAGGCAGCACCTGGAGCAGGTCGCCGGCGATGGCGTTGGCCAAATGCGTCCGGTTATCGGGAATCTGATCGGCCCACGGCTTCATGGGGTCAACCCCCGCTGAGTCCCCCGTGATCTCCCAGTGGGTATCCACATCGATGATCATGGGCCGAGTCTAAGTGTCGGTTGACAACCCTGCTGCCAGCCGACTCTGGCGATGAACCAGCGGATGGGAGAGGGGGAGATGGGGGCAGTGAGGTAGGCAGAGGTTGAATCGGATGGGCCGTCGCCGACGCCGACCTCGACGTCCTCGTGCAAGGCGGGTTGGGGGAACTCGAAGGTCTGAATCTGGGCGAGCACGAAATCGGGGCCCACGGCCACTTGGACTTCGGTGAATGAGTCGTCTTCTGTGCCGTGCTCGGGAAGCCCGAAAGCCTCCTGAAGGGTCTGCCACACCCAGTCGGTACCATCTGGCGACGAGCCGATCAAGAATTCGATGGGGTCGTAGGCGCTTTGTTCGGCCGATTCTGCTGCTGAAGCTCCTACCGCGGCAACACCGGCGGGTCCGACGGCCAGGTCGACCATCCGGCTCACCCCTTCGGGCAATGTCAAGATCTGGTCTGACCCGTAGACGCCCTTGAATCGCTCGACTCTGAACTTTCCGTCGGTCTCATCAGCGGTCCACAGTTTGTTCTGGGCGCCGTCGGCGTTCTCGACGTCAATGGTGGTGCTGGTCCAATGACGACCATCGGGCGACTCCAACATTGAGAGCCCATCCGGGCCGGACATGATCAGGTGGAAACCATCGGGCGCTCCATAGCCGCCCGAAGAAACCCAACCCAGGAATTCGGCCACCAACTCGGCCGGTCCGCCATCGCTTAAGAAAATACGGACACTGCTCACGCTGGGCCATAGTCCATGTCCTCATCAGCGCCCTCTTCGATGACAGGCGGCCCTGAGTCATATATAGCGGCGACCACGATGCGCTCCCCGGCAATAATGGCGTCGGCTATCCAAGCTGTGCCATCGAATGAGCCCAGGTCAACCACGAGCTCAGTCCAGATCACTCCTTGGTCGTCGGAGAACAGAATCTGAGTGCCCGGAGATTCGACGGTTGAGTCCCACCCCTGGAGCAGCCAGCGGTCGCCGGTGATGTCGACACTCCAAGGCAGGAAACCAGCGGGAACAGAAATTGGTGTCCACTCCGTGCTGTCGTCACTGACCAATATCTTGTCTATGCCGCGATCGATGAAGCTCAAGGCCAGCACCCGCCCGTCGCCCACCGACTCGAGACGGATGGTCGAGTGCTCGTCAGCTCCTAATTTGTCGGCGATATCGACTTCAGTCCAGACCAGCCCAGTGGCATCGGGAGCCTCGGTGGGGGTGACCGTTGGCTCGCTGGCGGGCTCTGGCGTTGGAGAAGCCCCTCCTGGAGTGGCGACCAGTGGAGTCGGTGTCTGCGCTGGGTCGGCAATCTCGCTGGATACGGTCACTTCGGTGCCGCCTGACGAGGAGCAGGCCGCGGCCGTGCCTATTGCCAAGGCGATCGCGGCAGCCAGCAGAGCCGCTGGCCGTTTCACCAGCATGTCGGTCAGCCCACTTTGGCGATGAACCAGCGTGGGGGTTGGGGAGAAAAGCCCATGCTGGTCGACTGGCCGTCTTCACCGGGCGGTGCGTCGGAGTGTTCGGCAGGGTAGGTTCGGACGTCACCGGTTCCAACTGTCTCGACCCGAGCGATAACGAAGTCGCCGCCGACGGCCAGATTGACCCTGGTAAGGGCGCTCTCCATCTCGGTCAGGCCGGTGAGGCCGAAGGCATCGGGAATGGTCTGCCATCCCCAGTCGCTGCCGGCGGCCGACCAGCCCACCTCAGGTTCCGGCCGCTCAAATCGGTCGACCATATTGGTAGCGGGGCTGGCGAAAGCATTCGTTATCTGCAAGAACAGCTCCTCGCGGCTGAATGCCACGAGATCGTGACCGGTGTCGGGGTCTTCAAATACCAGCAGGTCGAGGCCGTCGGGGCCGTTGTCGCCGACTTCGACCTCCCGGACGCCTTCGGGCACTGGCGTCCCCTCGAAATCACCGAGGTCGAATATGTAGACCGCGGCGTCTTGCGACAAGTCCCACAGAGTGATGCCCCCCTCAGGCTCGTTGTACCGCAGCTCGTAGCCGTCTTTTTCGAACCGCGATTCGGTGGGGAACTGGGACCCGAGGGGCGTTCCCGGCTGGGCTACGACGGCTATGCCCGCGGGGCCGACGGATAGGTCGATAATCCAGCTGATGCCGTCGGGGAGCGCGGCCACTGGGGCCAGGCCGTAGACGCCGGGGAAGCGCTCGATCCGGGTTTCGCCGTCGATCGGGCCGGTGGTCCAGATCGTGGCCATGGTACCCGTGCTGAATGCGGGGCCCTCGATGTCCTCATAGCCAGTGGAGACCTCACCCCACTGGCGGCCGTCGGGCGAGAACAGTCGAATGTTCTCTTCCTCGCTGAAAAGGGTTAAGTGAAAGCCATCGGCGGTGGCATAGCCGGTTGCGTTCCAGCTGGGGTATTCGGCCACCAGCTCAGCCGGGCCACCGTCGCTGAAGAAGATGCCGAGATGGAGAAAGACCACGTTGTCGGGACGCGAGGGTTGGTCTTGCGCCTCGGCGGCGGCGGTTGCCGAGGGATACCACGCGGCCACCACCATGCGCTCTCCGGCTGCCATGGCGGCGACCACCCTCGAAATGCCGTCGGGGGCATCATCGGAGCTGAAGGCCAACTCGGTCCAAGTGGCCCCTTGGTTGTCGGAGAAGAAGACTTGATCGGAGGGGATGCCGAAAGGCTCAGCGTCGTTCGGGTTCAGGATCGGTCCCGTGATCACCCAACGGTTGCCGGCGAGGTCGAGGTGCTGGGGAATGATGTTGTCAGCCGGCAGGGGCAGCTCCGCCCAGTCCCTGCCGTTCTCGGTAACCATGACCCGGTTGTCGCTGGGGCTGGCAGTCGAAAAGAGCACCCGGCCGTCGCCAACCGACTCGATCCTGTTGAATTCATCCAAGATGGGGCCGAAAGCCTCGTCAGGGTCGAATTCAGTCCACTCGAGCACCGACCCGGTGGATTTTTCCTCCGGGGTGAAAGCGGCAGCGTCACTGGGTTCATCCGGTTCGGGTGACGGGGTGGGCTCAGTTGGCGTCCCTGCGTCGATCGTGGCAGCAGGGGAGGGTGCCGGGTCGCTGGAAACGACAACCTCGGCGGGCCCCGACGAACCGCACGCCGTGATTCCGAAACCCGTTATGGCAGCCAGAGCAGCAATGGCAGCAAGTGTTGGCAGGCAACTGCGGGGCGACATCACGACTACTGGGCACTAGCCACAGACATGTCTATCACAAAGCGCTCAAACAGCACTGCGGGTGGTTGGTGTGAGGGGGGATACACCAACCACCCGCAGGAGTTTCGCGGTTTAGCCACACCCGATGGGTAGTACCCCACCGTTGTGCTCATTCTACGGTGGCGATGAACCAGCGCGGGGGGTGGGGAGTGGCTTCGACGGCTGTATCGCCTTCCTCATCACCCACTACGTCGGAAGGTTCAACTTCGTAGGTTCGAACCCGGGCGATCACAAAATCGCCGCCGACGGCCAGATCGATCTCGGTGAACTCGGGATCTATAGCGGTGAGGTCGCCGAGATCGAAGGCGTCGGAGATTGCCTGCCAGCCCCAGTTGGTTCCGTCGGCCGACCAGCCCACCCACCGTTCGGGTCGTTCGGGCTGTTCGAGCGAGGCATTCGAGCCGGAGAGAGGTTCGTCTGGGTCGGGCAACGACGCCATCAGCGCAGATTCCAGGTCGTCCAGATTGAACGAGACGAGGTCTTCGCCGGTCTCAGGGTGTTCGAACACCAAGTTGCCTTGGCCGCCGGCATCGTCCTCGACTGTTCGAACACCTTCAGGAAGGGTGTCGCCCTGAAGAGATTCGAAGTCGAACACGTAGACGGGGGCGCCCTCGGACAAGTCCCACAGAGTGAAGCCACCCACCGGCTCGTTGTACCGCAACTCGTAGCCGTCTTTGGCCAGCCGCATTTCGGGGATGCGGCCAAGCTCAGGGAGGCTTCCCGCCTCGGCCACAGCAGCGATGCCCGCAGGACCCACGGCCAACCGGTCAACGAAGCGGATGCCGTCGGGGTATGCGGCGACCAGCGAAGGAGCGTAAACGCCTTCGGATCGCTTGACCCGGTAGTCGAGGCCCGTCGGGCCGGCAGTCCATATCGTTTGCTGGTGGGATCCGGAGTAGGCATAAACCTGCCCGACGGGGACGCCATCTCCATCGACCAGAGGCGACCGGCCCCAATGGCGGCCGTCGGGCGAGGTGAGCAGCCTCTGTCCCTCCTCGTTGATCAGCGTGAGGTGGAATCCGTCGTCGGCGCCGTAGCCTTTCGTGTCCCAGCCCGGGTATGCGGCAACCAGCTCAGCGGGGCCGCCATCGCTGAAGTAGAGGCGGACGTGTGTCTGGATCCCCCCGTAGAGGAAGTCCTCCTCTTCGGCGGTCAGCTCGAACGACTCGGGGACCGTCGACTCATCGTGGTCCCGGGTGAAGCTCACCGTGTCGCCCTCCACGCCGATCCATCCCTGGATTGACTCCTTGTCGGGAACCAGGCCCCGAGCCACGATCACCGTGGCGACATCAGGGCGCGTGTGGCCAATGACCGCCACCACCATGTTCTCGCCGGACACCAGCGCCGCGGCCACCGATGATGTCTCGTTCTCGTCGGCGGGATCGAGCGGGATGGCCAGTTCGGTCCAAGTGGCGCCCTGGTCGTCGGAGAATAGGACTTGGCTGATGGAATCGGGCATCCTGGTCCAGATTTCGGGCCATCCGCTGACCAGCCAGCGGTCGCCGACGATGTCGATTTGCTCCAGAGAGAAGTCCGGCGGCATGGAGACCTCAGTCCAATCCACACCGTTCTCCGAGACCATCACCTGGGTGCCCTCGGTGCTGTAGACCTCGACCAGCACCCGGCCGTCGCCCAACGACTCGATGCGGCCAAAGTAGGACGCATCAGTACCAAACACGGAGGCCGGGTCGAACTCCGTCCATTCGAGCACCGGTCCGGTGGACAGGCTCTCTGGCGTGGCCGGCTCGGTACGGTCGGCGGACGCTTCCGAGGGCGCATCCGACGGCCCGTCGATCGGGGCTGCGGTCGATGCCGGCTCGGCAGTGACGGCGGGGTCGTCGACCACGATGACCTCGGTGGGCTGATCGTCATCCAACGCGTTCCAAGCGGCGAATCCACCGGCCACCATGGCGACCGACGCCGCGATGCCCACCACTGCCCGCCGGGTGTTGCGGGCCTTGGCCCGGGCGGCGGCCCGCTCGGCGATGTGCGCCACCGGCGGCGGGGAGGCCGGGGCTTCGACACGTCCTCGGATGACGGAGCCCAGGGCTTCGCCGAGGGCTTTGTCGTCGGCTCCGGTCAGGTTTTCAGGGGTTTGGCGCTCGTCGCTCATTGCTCGACCACCTTTCGCAGCTCGGCCAACCCGCGGGAGGTGGCGCTTTTCACTGTGCCCGGCCGTACTCCCATGGCCTGGGCGATCTCCCTCTCGGTCATGTCGGCATAGAACCGCAGTACCAGGGCGGTCTTCTGGCGGGGTGAGAGCTGGTGGAGGGCATCATGCAGGTAGTCGCGATCCTCGGGTTGAGGGGGAATGAACGGCCGAAGGCCGATCCGCCGCCTCACTTCTCGTTTGCGCAGTTCGCTGCGGGCGCCGTTCACCACCGCGGTGCGCAGGTAGCCGCCGGGGTGGTCGAGCCGACTCCAGCGCTCGTACACCCTGGCGAACGCATCCTGCACGATCTCTTCGGCGATTTCCGGTGCGTCCACCAGCCCTCGGGCCAAGCGGACCATCGGCTCATATTCGTCCCGGTACAGGTCGTCGAAGCTGGCCAGCGCAATAACTTCATCCGCTGGCGCGGATTCCGGAGTAACCGACAGCTCGCCTTCGGGAAATTCTGAAACCATCCAAGAGACAGTCTTCATCACCCCACAACGACGCCCGGTGATGCTGATCGGTTCCCTGGGTCTCGGCGCGGGGCGCGAGCCGATGGGCAGTGGGCCAGTGGTTTTTTGCTGCTGTCGGCCGCGTCAGACGGCGATGATGTCAGGCCGCGACGGCGTTTTTGAGCAGGGCCTCGTTGGGCTCGGCGGGAAGCTCGTTGAGGGGAACGGCGATCTCGTCGTGGGTCGGGCCGTGCTGGGCGGCCAGCGGGGCCAGGGCGTTGAGGTCGAATCCGTACAGGTCGGCGGCGTTGCCAGCCAGGATCTGCTGGAGCTCACCGGGTTCGGTGTCGCAGAACACCTGGCGCAAGTGCTCTCGGGTGTAGGGGCCGGTGCCCTCGTTGTGGGGGTAGTCGGAGCCCCACATCACCTTGTTCACGCCCAGCACCTCGCGGGCCGCGGCGTCGTCGTGGCCCGGCTGGCTGATGCCCACCCAGCAGTTCTGCTGGAAGTACTCGGTGGCGCTGCGGGGCAGGATGTGGCTCTCGTCGTAACGCATCTCACCCATGCGGCCGGTGTCGCGAATCTTGGCCAGGGTTTCGTCCATTTGGGCCAAGGCGCCCACCAGCCATGCGCAACCCTGCTCAGTCATCACGAACTTGAGCTTGGGGAACCGCTCGAACACCCCCGACAGCACCAACTGGTAGAAGGGCCGGTGGGAGTAGAAGCTCACCTCGGTGATGAACAGCAGGTCAGACACCGAGTACTTGCCGTAGTTGGGGGCACCGGTGCCGCCGTGGCTGTTGACGATTACCCCGAGGTCCTCGCAGGCAGCCCAGAACGGGTCGTAGGCCGGGTCGTATAGAGGGGCCAGATCCTTGCAGTCGGGCGGGATGGCCGAGATGAGCACGCCGCCCCGCAGGTTGTTGGCGGCGATGAACTCCACATCCTTGATGGCCTCGTCCACGTCGTTCAAAAAGGTCTGGCCGATGCCGGCCCGCTGGTCGGGATACTGGGCGCACCAGTCGGCCAGCCAGCGGTTGTGGGCCCGGATGCCGGCCAGCCGGTGCTCGAGCTGATCGTCCCGGGGCGGGCGGGCGAACAGGATGAAGCTGGGGAAGAATGGCGGCACGGTGTTGGGGAACACCACCTCGCCCACCTGCCCGTCGGCGTACAGGTCGCCCAGTCGGCGCTCGTTGTCCCAATTGCGCACCCGGCCGCCGTCTTGGAGGTCGCGGAACGGATTGCGGTACTTGTCCCGCCAGGCGTCGAAATCGTCATGGTACTTGGATTCCAAAAAATCGCGGTAGGTCTCGTGGTTGGCCCCGGCGTGGCAGTCGGCCGAGATGATGGTGTATCGGTCGCTCATTCCACTAGTTTGCCAACTGTGAGCAACTCGCCGGGCATCGTGGAGGGGGAGTGGGACGATCAGCCCCACAACTGGCGGACATTCTTCAAGCGCTGGCGCCGCAGCAAGGAGCTTTTCCACTTCGAGGTGGTCCGCACCAAGGCCATGTCAGCCGACGATTTCTTCGTAATCGGACGGGCCACCGCTGGCCGAGTCCAAGAGGGCGACGCACTGGTGGTCGACGTCGGCGATCAGTCAATATCCACCTCGGTCGTCTCCATCGACCACACCGTGGAAAACCAAGAAGAGTTCCACATGCTCATAGCCCTCCAACTAGAAGGAATCGGCCCCGACTCCGGCATCGAACCCGGCACGGTTATCCGCCAGCCCGGCTAGCTGGTATTCAAACAATCCCGCAGCGAAAGGATCAGGCCTGCTTCGGCCTCGGCCCGAGACCTGCGAAGCGATGCCACTAGCTCAGGATCCCTCATAATGTCAAGGGTCTCTGACTGCGACGAGGGGCTTGGGCGGGTAGTGGAGCCCGTCATAGACCTGGCGCTGTCCCAGCGGCTCAGACAGCTCGATGGTCACGGATGTGGCGGGGTTGTCCGGGCAGGTGGCTAGTCCGGCTACGGGAACCACGGCGAAGGCCATCAGCACCGCTTCGTCGGTCTCGACCACCTGGGGGCCTCTGAGAGCCTCCCCCATGTCGCGGCCTCCGGCGCAGCCCTGCTCGGTGACAAGCACGTTGAATGTGGTGTCGGCGGGATCTGGCATGGAGTCGAAATCGAGGCTCACCTCGACACGGGCCAGCCCGGCTGGCAGTGGCACCGTTGGTTCGCACGGCGGCCCGGAGGCTTCTCCCGAGAAAATCCACCGGTCGCCGCGTCGTTCCACTCCGGCGATCCCGAAGCCTTCGTCGGACAAGGCGGCGAAGGTGGCGCTGTCTTCGTCGATGCTGATTACGACCCATCGTCCCCGGGGCAGAGGCTCGCCTCCAGGAGTGTCCAGCTCAGCCCGCAGCACGTCTACGGCCGGATGGTCGAACTCGTCGATGGAAGGCGGGTTGATCATGTGCGAGTAGCGCACCGCAGGGGTTCCCCAACACGACACCAGCGGATCCTCCACATCCAGATCCGGAATCACATCAAGCGGACCCTCCGGCGGCTGGGCGGTGCGTGTCACCTCGACGCATACCGCCGACGGGTCCGGGACGAGCTCCGCGATCTCTGCGAGAGCGCCCTCCGGCGGGTCAACAAGATCCAGATAGACGCGCTGGCGGCTGGTGTAGGTTCCGGAGCCGACCTGCCCGAACTCCCTCCCGGCGATCGCATTTCTCACCCGGTCAGCCATGGCCGCGAGCTCGGCCTCGTTGAACCGGACCTGCACCACATCGATCACCACATCGTCGCGCTCGGCCAACGGTCGAGGATCGGTGATGGGCGGCCGCGGACGCACACCCACCGCATCGTCGGGGGAGGGGGCCCGGGCCAGAATGGCCTGGCGGTGAGCCTCGGGATCGTCGGTGAAGCCCACCACAAGGGCGCCGCCGTTGTCGCGGTCGGTCCAGCGACCGCCGTAGGTCTGGGGATGCTCCATCCCGTAAGTGGCCAGCACGCCCTTGACGATTGGATCGGCATTCTGGCGGGCACCGAGGGTGCCCTCGAAGCGCGACCCCAACTTCGGTACATCATCACAATGCGCCAACCCCACCGGGGCTACGGGGACACCCTGTGGCTCTGTTTCCGACGGAGCGCCCTCGCCACCGCCAACCACAACAATTTCGGAACCGGCACCACCGCACCCTGCGGCCAACACCACTACAGCCAACAAAGCCGCCGACGCCTTCATAACTGCTTAGACGACAAAACCACTCTGCGAGTTCCCATCCCATGCCAAGCGTATGTCACCAGCCTGAGAGTTCAACAGACAACCGTGCACGACGCGCACCGCAACGACCGGCCAAATCCACACACATCGCGAGGAGTTCACCAACCCTCGGTGAGCGCGATTGAAGACACTGAATTCACACTACCGGCAGCCCGTGTCAGTCTGGGCCAAGGCGCACTTCTGCTCTCTATCCGCACAAGCAAGAAAGCCGCCTCCCACACGCCTGCCCCAACGTTGTCAAGTGTCAAAACATGACAAAAAACTTGTCATGTTTTGACACCCGTTTTGATTACAAGACCCGTGAAGCCGACGTACGCTTGGTCAAGTGATCACACATGGAAGGATGGAGTGTTATGGGGTTTCGCAGTCTGGCGGTCGCCGCTGTTCTTGCAATGATGGCAGCATGTTTGGTGCCCTCTGTGTCTGCTTCGGCAGACTTTGGCGGGTTGCTCGAGGAGAGGGAGGAGGAGACTGTTGTTGTCTCTGAGGAAGGGGAATCCTCCGGAGAAGATAACAACGTGCTTGGAGAGCTCCTTTCTGGTGATCGACCCTCGCTGCCACTACGTACAGGGGGGAGCGCATCGCCATTTCCGCGAAGCAAGCGCCTGCGTCTCGGACCTCCCTCCAGGGAGAAGACCTAAAGGCCATAAGATCGCTCATCGGCAACGACAGCGCCAACGGGATGCGGGTGACCAATGCTAAGGGCGGGGCCGATTACGTGGTCTTGACTGATGACACTGGCCTGTCTGTGTTGATCGAGATCGCCTCAGCCGCCTCCGTTACCAAGCACTCCTTCGATATCGATCTTCCCGAAGGTGCGACGCTCATCCTCACAGAGGAAGGGACCATCGACGTGCTCGGTGGCGACAGGTATACCATCGCCGTATTCGAAGCCCCATGGGCGGTGGATGCTGATGGCAACGACTTGCCCACTCATTTCAAAGTCGATGGCAACACCATCACCCAGATGGTCGAAACCGACGAGACCACTGCCTACCCAGTTGCAGCAGATCCCCGTCTCACCTGGGGCTGGATCTCCGGCACTGCCTACTTCGACAAGTGGGAAACCACCTTGCTGTGCGGGGGCTCCATGCACACGCTGGCAGCGATGGCCATTAGCGCACTATGGCTTCCCATTCTCGCCGCCGCGCTGGCCGTCATGGTAGTAATGGCCTGCACCGCTAGGCTTCTAGACAAGTGCATCAAAGTGAAGTCCTACGGAACAGTTTCCATGTACTCCGGCGGCTACTGTACTTGGTACCACTAGCTTGAGCGACGGGGAGAAGCGGGGGCTTCTCGCCTTCGTCTTGTGCGGCTTGCCCTTGACGCTCCTTTGGGTGCCGGGCGCACCGCTGGTTTACGTGCTGGGTGCCCAGTTCGTGATGTTCATCGCGGTCGGCAAACTCGCCTTCCGGATCTGGCCCGACGGAACCGGGCTGTCAGGGCCGGTGCGTAGGCTGGCGTGGGCTCTGTCTTGGGCCTGCCTGTATATGGCCGTCATTTTGTTGCTCAGCTTATGGAAATTCGGGGAGTACATCGCAATGCCGCTACCGGCGATTGCACTGCTGCTCACGGTCCCTAGGACGAGGAGGTGGCTTTCGGACAGACTGCAACACTGGAAAGCGCCGAGATGAAAGCGCGAGCATTTTCTGGGGTGAGGTTCCCTCCTTTTTGTGGAGACATGCTTTATAAGTAGGAGCTATGTCTAGTTGTAATGCCCATAGAGGTTGTGCGCTCGCGATGAGGGTGTGCCGTTGATGGCGGTGTGGTGGCGGTGGAGATTGTAGTGGTGGACCCAGGTTTGGAGTCGGCGTCGGCGGTCGGGCTCTGATCTGAATTTGTAGCTGTAGAGGAACTCGTCTGTGAGGGTGCGGTTGAACCGCTCTGCTTTGCCGTTGGTTTGGGGCCGGTAGGGCCTGGTGAAGGTGTGGGCGATGGCGCGTCGGGCGAGCTGGTCGGCGAAGGCCTTGGACCGGAAGTTCGCCCCGTTGTCAGAGATGACCTCGTCGACGGCTATCCCGATGGAGCGGAACCAGATGCGCGCCCGCTCGAAGAACCCGCAAAGCGTGTCGGCGGTCTCGTTGTCGAGGGCCTCGACATAGGCCAGGCGGGAGTGGTCGTCTACGGCGACGTGCAGGTAGCTGTAGCCGACGCGGGGGCGGCGCTTGGATCCCCGGGCGGCGGTGTTGGACCGCCCGTGGGCCCTCCACCCGCCCCCGGGCGGGATTTTGCCCACCTTCTTGACGTCCAGGTGGACGAGGTCGCCGGGCTCGGGGCGCTCGTAGCGCCGTATCGGCCGTCCGGTGGGCCGGTCGATGTGCGACAGGCGGTTCAGCCCGTGGCGCACCAGCACCCGGTGAACCGTCGAAGCCGGCACCCCCAGCCGGGCGCCGATCCGGGCCGGCCCCAACCGCTTGGTCCGGCGCAGCCGGCACACCTTCTCATCGACTGCGGCGTCGGTGCGCCGAGGCGACCGATGAGGCCGAGACGACCGATCCACAAGACCGGCCTCGCCCTCCTCGACCCAGCGCTTCCACCACTTGGCCACCGTGGCCCGCGACAAGCCCATCTGAGCAGCCACATGGGCCTGGGCCATACCGCCCTCGATCCGCTGGACGATCAACAACCGCCCCATCGGCGTAAAACGTGCATTAGCGTGCGACATCGAGCCTCCCTTGCCAACTGTGAATGGTCGCAACCACCACACTGGCATCGGAGGCTCACCCAAAAGCGGAGCTACCTGCCCGAGCTAACAACCTCTATGGACAGAACATCTAGTCCACGACGAAGGTTCGATTCGGAGTTCCGTGATGGGGCGGTCCGGATCGTCAAGGAGGCCGGCGGTGCGGTGCGGGGTTGTGTCGGTGTGTTTGGCGTTGGTCTTGGCGGGGTGCTCGTCTGAGCAGTAAGAAGCATTGGAGCGGCCATCAGCCACTGTGTCGGCTACGGCCGAGCCAGACCGAAGCGGAGTGGAGCGGCAGGCGGGTGTGGAGCGGCCATCGGCAACCGTGTCGGCGACGGCCGAGACTGACCGGAGCGATACGGATCGACCTCCCGAGCGGACCGTGGCGGGGAGTCAGGACAGCAGCGGGTGGAATGGCGGGGATTGGCCGAGGCCGCCGCTAGCGGGCATGTACGCATCCCACCCTGAAATGCAGTTCCCGATGGAGGAATGGCAGGGAATTGTGTCTATTGAGCCACCTTGCATGTACTTCATCTTCGACTCGTACGACTCGTCTACCAATTCGTACGACTGGTTGACGGGCGATTGGCGACAGCGCTTGGCGTTGTCGCTGCCTTTTCCCGAGGTGCGCTTTGACAACAGCACCCAGACGCTGTGGAGCAGCGACATCCCTATCTCCCACGGAGACCGGGTCCTCACTGGCGGAGGCGAGAGTCGCTACCCGGAGAGGTTCAAGGAGTTCCACGAGCTTCATCTTTTCTGGGACATCTGCGCCGCCAAGGAGTCGGCGTTGTCTTCGGTTTGGAGACCGTAAAGTGGTATTGCGCGCAAGAACCGCCAGACTGGCCACCCGCAGAGCAAAGTTGGCAGCGCATCTGCGTGGAGGACACGAGACCTCGCAACCAGAGAGATCTGCTGGAGCAGCAGGGCCTCGCACCTTCTGATGAGCCCTCCGCTGCCAGCCGGGGCCCCGGTGATCCACGCCTCGTTGCAGATCTGCTACCGCCGCCGTTCTTCGGCATGCATCCGCACCATCCCGACATGGAGCTGGAGATGGCAAAGCTTGTGGGGATCTTGAAGATAGAACCCGCAGGACTGAACGACTACGAACGGGTGTGCGCGTACCTGCACCCGACGGCGTCCTCGACGTCGCAAGGGGTGCTGTGGGGAGACTTGTGGAAGCACACTGGCCCCGACGGGCGACCGCTCGCCGTCCTCTTGGATCTGCCCTACCCCCAGGTCCGCTTCGACGAAGACAACCGGACGCTGTGGAACGGCGACGTCGGTCCCATGACCACCGGAGACCTGATCATTGCCGACCCGTTAAGCCCCCCCGACTTCAACGACACCGGCTATGGCAGACCCAAGCAGCCCCACGAAGCCCTCATAAACGTAGCCTGCGACAAGGCCAACGCGAAGGCCACCGTGCTCGACATACAAACCGTGGAGCACTACTGCACACACGACACACCGGCTAGGCACCAGAGCCAATGCGAACAAGCCATGAACCTGCGCCACCTGCCCGAATATCAGCTCACGCTCCCTGAATAGACCTCAGCCCAGCCTCACGGCGTCAATAGCTGGCCGAGGCGGCGGCTGGCTATGGCGGCGCCGGTGGCGGCCATGCCCAGGGCGGCGAAGGTGAGTCCGATGAGCGTCGCCCCCGGCAGAGCGTCGATGGCCCATACCGAGTCCGCTAGGCCCTGTCCGGCCGTAATCCCCAGGAAATCGCCGGAGTGCAGCGCAGTTCAATTGTCACATCGCTCGGTAAACTGCTTCAGGTAGAGTTGGATAAGAAATAGAAGGAAGGACGATGTCAGGTGATGAAAACGCTGACGCTGTGGAACTTTATAAGGTTTCCTATGAGAGTTCATTAGCCCTGTTGCACCGACACTTGGATTCGTTCGACAAATTGAGAACCCAATGGGGAACCCTTGGAGTCGCCGGATTAGGTGGATTCGCGTTGGTGGCAAATTTGATTCCTCGCAGCAGTTCCACTACTTGGCCAGCATTGTTGGGAATCGGAATAGCTTTCCTGGGGTTGATTATATTGGGTATTTCTGTGGTAAGAGTATGGCGTAGTGTGGGTATTTATGCGGGACACACGGCAGAGAGTATTGTTGACCTCATTGATAGTAGAAAGATCGTCGATCTGCATATCTTGTATAAATATCTGGCAGTGACCGCTGGCCAAATGTATAGTAACAATTGCAGGGTTCTTCCTCGTCGGAACTTGACTTGGCCTGGGATTGCATTCCTTTGTTTGACTGCTGGTGCTCTCGTGATAGTGTTCGGTAGTACGGGACAGGAGTTTCAAAATGCCCCAAGACCCCAAGGATAACCAGAGTTCATCCCCAGCTGAGCAGAGCGACCCTGCGGAGCAAATTGCAGATTTGCCGTCCTTTGAAGATGTTGGAGCTATTGAGCACAAGGATGGTTTCGCAGCCGTCACACGTCGAAGCAAGAACTGAGTTCCAGCGCAGGCTGTCGCGTCGGGTAGAGCCGCCAGAGAATCAAGACACGCTCGCCGTGGTCTATCGATCTCTAGGTGTTCTGTCCGCACAGGTTGTTCGCTCGGGCGAGAGATGGCCTCAGAGACTCGGGTCACCGACGGAAATTACGGCGTGAGTAGTTGGCCGAGGCGGCGGCTGGCTATGGCGGTGCCGGTGGCGGCTAGGGCTAGGAGGTAGGAGATGTGGACGACTAGGTCCACGCTGATGTCGCCGGCTATGAAGGCTCGCTCCATGGCTACGCCGTGATAAAGGGGGGTGGCCTGCACTAGGAACTGGACGGCGCGGGGGTAGGTGTCTAGGGGGAAGAAGGTGGCGGAGAACAGGAATTGGACGATGAGGGGCACGGTTACCAGGTCGAGGTCGTTCCAGCTGCGCATGTAGCTGGTGGCGGCCATGCCCAGGGCGGCGAAGGTGAAGCCGATCAGCGTCGCCCCGGGCAGGGCGGCGATGGCCCACACCGAGTCCACTAGGCCCAGTCCGGCCATGATCCCCAGGAAGCCGCCGGAGTAGAGGGTGGCCCGCAGCACCGACCAGCCCATCTCACCAAGGGCCAGGTCCACTACTCCCACCGGAGTGGCAAGCACCGCGTCGTAGATCTTGGCCCAGGTGAGCTTGTAGTACATGTTCATGGTGCTGTCGTAGAAGGTGCCGTTCATGGCCGAGGTGGCCAGAAGTCCCGGCGCTACGAACGTGCGGTAGTCCACGGTGCGGCCCCCGACGGTCACGTCGCCCACTAACTCGCCGATGCCGATGCCGATGGACAGCAGGTAGAACACCGGCTCGAAGAACCCCGACAGCAGGGTGACCCAGGTACGCCGGTACACGGTGATGTTGCGCTCGACGACGCGGGCGAATCGACGCGACGGCAGCAAGCCGGCCGTCGCGGCCAGCCCCAGCCGGCCGGGGCGGCGCCCCTGGCCCGCGATGCCCACTCTTGTAGGGCTCATTCGTACAGCCTTCGGGTGAAGGTCCTGCTGGCTATCAGCGTTCCGATCAAGATCAGGGCCAACAGATAGGCCAAGTGTCCAACCAGTTCCCACTCCATCCCGCTGCCGGTACTCAGCGCTCGGCACAGCCTCACGCCGTGCCACACCGGGGTGAGCCAGGCGATTTGCTCGAGCACGATGGGAAGCTGGGAAACCGGGTAGAAGATGCCGGAGAACAGGAACATGGGCATGATCACAAACCGGGTGTAGGTGCTGAAGTTGTCGGCGTTGATCCGGGTGGCGACAAAGGCCGCGGTAGGGGTAGCGAAGGCCATGCCGCAAAGGGCGGCGCATAACGGGGCCAGCACCGCCAGCGGCGACGACACTGACCCAAAGGCGGCCATAACCCCCAAGAACACGAAGCTGGCCAACGTCACCCGGAAGGCCATGTAGCTGAAATGGCCCAGCAGAATGTCGCGGCCCCGCAGCGGGGAAGAGGCCATGGCCATATAGGTGCGGTACCACTTGAAGCCGCCCAGCACCGGGTAGGTGGACTCATTGACGGCGAGCATCATGGCATTGCCGGCCAGTAACCCGGGGGCCAGGAAATCCAGATAGTCAAGCCCGCCTAGGTCCCGGCCGGAACCCACTTCGGCATCGACCAGCGAGCCCAGACCCAATCCCATGGCGGCCAGGAACAGAATCGGACTCAAGAAACTGGTCAGCAGCGAGCCTTTCCAGTTCCGCCGATAGGTCAGCAACCAGTACTCGACGGCCAGTTGAGTGCTGGGGACCACTGCGGCGCGGGCCATCAGTCCACCAGCGAGCGGCCGGTCAGGTGCAAGAAGACGTCTTCGAGGGTGCTGCGGCGCACCAGCACGCTTTCATGTTCGACCTCCCCGAGCAGGGCAACCAACCGTTCGCCCTGATCGGTGTAGAGCAGCACCCGATCGGGCAGCTCCTCCACTCGCTCATAGAGCTCGTCCTTCGCCTGGGTCTCGGGGCTCTCGCCCAAGCGGCGCAACGCTTCGGCCATCACGGTTACTTGTCCGTGGGTTCGCACCTCCACCACCTCGCGGGTGGAGTAGCGCTCAATCAACTGGCGGGGCGAGCCCTCGGCCACGATCTTGCCTCGGTCCATCACCACCAATCGGTCGCAGAGCTGCTCGGCCTCGTCCATGTAGTGGGTGGTGAGCACTTGGGTCACCCCTTGGCGCTTCAACGTCCACAGCCGCTCCCACACCACATGGCGGGCTTGGGGGTCGAGGCCGGTGGTGGGCTCATCTAACAGCAGCACCTCCGGTTCGCTGATCAAGGCCCGGGCGATGGTCAGTCGGCGTTTCATGCCCCCCGACAGCGGTTCCACGTGGTCGTTGGCCCGCTCGGTGAGCTGTACGAACTCCAACAACTCAGCGATGCGGGTGCGCAGCATTGACCGGGGCAGGTCGAAGTAGCGCCCATAGACGTACAGGTTCTCGGCCACCGACAACTCTTCGTCAAGGTTGTCCTGCTGGGGGACCACCCCGAGTCGAGACCGGATGTTGGTGCCCTCACGAGAAGGGTCCATCCCCAAGATGCGCAGGGCCCCGCCGGAGGGATCAGAAACGCAGCCGATCATCCGCATGGTGGACGACTTGCCCGCGCCGTTAGGCCCCAGAAAGCCGAAGACCTCGCCCCGTTCGACCTCGAAGTCGATGCCGTCGACCGCAGTGAAGTCGCCGAACCGTTTGGTCAGCCCCCACGCCGCGATCAAAGACACTTGGTGAGGATACGGCCACACCGCTGCCCGCGGGCAGTTCTGAATCGATGACTATTTGATGTGATGGCCCGAACCAGCGCCTGCGTGCAGACCCCGTTGCTGTTGATGGGCCATGATGGGGCACATGAGCTACATGACTTGTCGAATAGCCAGGAGATGCGTATGAGCTACGAGCATCTGCTGTCACCGGGGCGCATCGGCGCTATGGAGCTTCGCAATCGGCTGATCATGGCCCCGATGGGGGAAGAACTGGGCGATGAGAACGGCGAGGTGTCCGACGGCCAGGCCGCCTACCTGGAAGCTAGGGCCAAGGGCGGCATGGCCGTGGTGATGCTGGGGTCGGTGGGAGTGGCCCATCCGGTGGGCTGTTCCAACAAGCGCCAGACCGCCATCTCCGAGGACCGGTTCATCCCATCGTGGAAGCGGGCGGCCGACCGGGTCCACGCCCACGGCGGCAAGATCGCCATGCAGCTCACCCACGCCGGCAAGATGGGCCTTCAGGACACCATGGCTGGCCGTCCCATGTGGGTTCCCTCGCAGCCCGGGGAAATGACCGTCGACCCGCTGTACGGGATGGTCACCGCCGAAGAGGGCGCCATGATGGCCGAGCCGTTCATGGCCCCCACCTCCAATCCCCACTACCGGGTGATGGACCACGACGACATCGCCACCGTGGTCGACCAGTTCGCATCAGCCACTGTGCGGGCGCGGGAGGCCGGGGTGGACGCGGTGGAGTTGCACAGCGGCCACGGCTACCTCATCGACGCCTTCTTGTCGCCCACCATCAACACCCGCGACGACGAATACGGGGGGTCGAGAGAGAACCGGGCCCGGTTCCTGGTGGAGATACTCACCGAGATCCGCCGGCGGGTGGGCGACGACTACGCCATGTGGGTGCGGCTCAACAGCACCGAGGTGGGCATCGACGGCATCGTCCTCGACGACGCCCTCTACAACGCCCGGGTCGCGGCTGCGGCCGGGGCTGATGCCATCCACGTTTCGGCCTACCACGACCCGGGAATCGCCACCGGACCCACCGATTCCTACGGCCCCCACGAGCCCGAGCTGCTGGTGCCCAACGCGGCTGCAGTCAAAGCCGAAGTGGACGTTCCCGTTATCGCGGTGGGGCGGATCAGCCCCGAAGCCGCCGACAGCCACATCGCCGAGGGCAAGTACGACTATGTGGCCATGGGCCGCAAGATCCTGGCCGACCCCGACCTACCCAACAAGCTGGCCGAGGGCCGCTCCGATGATGTGCGCCCCTGCGTGTACCACTACCGCTGCATCGGCAACATCTTTCTGCGGGTGGGCACCCGGTGTGCGGGCAACGGCTTCTTGGGCCGGGAGGATGAGCTGACCGCCGAGGCCGCGCCGGCTGCGAAGAAGGTGCTGGTGATCGGGGGCGGACCTTCGGGCATGGAGACGGCCCGGGTGGCTGCTCTGCGAGGCCATGAGGTGATCCTGGCCGAGGGGTCCAACCGGCTCGGCGGCCGGTGGGCGTTGGCCTCGGCTACCAGCGACGTGAACGCCGAGCTCATGGAGTGGTTCGAGCGCCAGCTCGATCAGCTCGGAGTAGACGTGCGACTCAATACCCGGTTGGACGCGGGCGCCTCCAGCGCCCTGTCGCCCGACGCGGTCGTGGTCGCGGTGGGCGGACAATGGGGCCGCCCCGCAGTCGACGGCATCGACGGCCCCAACGTGTGGGGAGTGGACGATCTCGCTCCTTGGCTGCTCGACGGCATTCCGCTGAATGCCGCCCGGGTGGCAGTTCTGGGCGGGGACCTGCCCGGTCTGGGCGTCACCGAGACCGCCCACCATCAAGGTGCTGAGGTCACGCTGATCGAATCCGGCCCGGCGTTCGGCTTCTCTTTAGGATTGCCTGGGCGCTGGCGAGTGGTCAACGATCTCGGCCAAGCCGGAGTGAACCTGGTCACCGGTGCCGAAGTTGTGGCTGTCACCGACGACGGCGTGGTGTGGCGCACCAACGGCGCTGAGCAGACCACGCCTGCCGATTTGGTGGTGGTGACCTCTGAGCTGGCGGCTGATACATCGCTGGCTGATGAGCTGAGATCGTCTGGTGCAGAGGTCCACTCGGTGGGCGACTGCGCCGAACCGGGATTCCTGGAAGGAGCAATGCGGTCCGCGGTCGAGCTGGCGGCCACGCTGTAGCCCAATGAGGAGTTCGCAATGAGCTTTCGACTGGCCAACCGCGCTGGGGAGGCGGTCCTGCTGGACGGCGGTGACTACTGGGGATTGGGCGTTGACCCGATGGATGCGCTGACTCGTAATGATGAGCTTCACCACCGTTGGGCCAACAGGGGCACCCCCGACGGCCAGGTGAGCCCGGCGGATTTGGGACCGCCGGTGCCCGATCCCAAGCAGGTGTTCGCTTATGGGCTCAACTACCGCGACCACGTCGAAGAGATGGACGAGGTGGATTATCTGGGCCGGACCACAAGCGAGGCGCCGGTGGTGTTCACCAAGTTTCCCGACTGCCTGGTCGGCCCGGGTGCTCCGGTCAAGTTGGTGGGAGACCAGTGCGACTACGAGTGCGAGTTGGTGGCAGTGATGGGGGCTGAGTCCAGGGACGTCGACCAGGCCCAGGCCTGGGACCGGGTGGCTGGACTGATGATCGGCCAGGACATATCCGACCGGGCCCTCCAGGTGGCCGCCACTCCGCCCCAATTCAACCTGGGCAAGTCCCGAGAGTCTTTCGGCCCTACCGGCCCCGCATTGGTGAGCCCCGACCTAGTGGACAACCCCGACGATCTGGCCATTTCATGCCGCATCAACGGCGAGGTGCGCCAAAGCAGCCGCACCAGCTATCTCATGCGTCCGGTGGCCGAGATTGTCTCCTACTTGTCAGCCATCCTCACCCTGCATCCCGGCGATCTCATATTCACCGGCACCCCCGGCGGCGTCGGCCACGCTCAGGGCCTTTACTTGAAGCCCGGCGATGTGATCCTTTCCGAGATCGAAGGCCTCGGAGCACTGGAGAACTCCTGCATCTAAGGCAGGCCCAGCATGTCGGCGGCTTGGTCGCAGGTCGCGATAGGACGGCCTACTTCGTTGCACAGAGCGACCGCTGCGGCCAGCAGTTCTTGGTTGGTGGGGGAGCGATCTGGATCGTAGAACTCCTCGATGCCCACGTGGAGGTGGCCGCCCAACTCCAGCGCTAGGCGGGGCAGGGGGGTGGCCATGAGGTCGCCGCCCCAAACCGACACCGACCAGGGGATGTCGGTGGCCTCCAGCATGTCCAGATAGGCCAGCAGGGCGTGTTTGGTGGGGGAGAGGCCGAAGGTCACGCCCTTGGACCGGCGAGTGAGCCCCCATTCGGCTCCGAAATAGAGCTTGGCCATCGACCCCGCAGGTAGCTGCCCGGCCCGGTAATAGGAGAGCACGCACTGCAAGAAGCCGGGCTCGTAGATGGCCAGCGCTGGTCCCCAGCCGTTGTCCCGACACAGGTCGAAGCTGGCCCGGATATCGGCATAGTCGTTCTTGTAGGTGCCGCCTACCGGCAGACCGTCGGGTCCGGCCGCGCCGATGTTGGTGGAGCCGGGGTCCACAACTCCCATGCGTAAGGGCAACTCGGCGGCGATCATGGCCATGTGCGCATTCTTGGCCTGGTGGTCGGCTCCTGAGGTGAGCGTGGGATACCACAGGGCGTCGGGTCGGGCAGCCAGCACCGGGGTCATGGCCTCGATGTAAGGGCTGGCGGCCGCCTCCCCGGTGAGGCTGATGTCGAAGTTGTGGGTGTGGATGATGGCTGCCCCGCCGTCCAGACAGGCCAGAGAGACGTCTCGGATGGCCTCTGAGCTGAGCGGAACGTTGGGATTGATGTCGGGGCTGGTGATGCCGTTGATGGCCACCTCGATGATGACCGGGATTTCCTCGTTTGCAACTGCTGCCATGGGCTGAGACTAATGCCGGTTCCGGTGGTCAACGGTTGGCGTGGTTTACTTCGGGGCGTGGTTGCACCGGCAGGAGACGGTCCTTGGTTCGAGGATTTCACGGTCGGAGAGCAGCTCGACCCTGCCCCGGCGATCACCATTGGACCGGGCGAAGTTGCCGCATACCAGGCGATTTGCGGCGATCCGCTGGCCATCAGCCTGAGCAGCCCACTGGCCGAGGTCATCACCGGCGAGCCCGGCGCGGTGGTCAACCCCGCCCTGGTGTTGCAAGTGGCAATCGGCCAGTCCACCGTGGCCACCCGCAAAGTGGTGGCCAACTTGTTCTATCGCGGGGTGCGCCAGCTCCGCACCGTGCGGGTGGGTGACACACTCTCCACGGTGGTCAACGTGCGGGGCCTGCGGGAGGCGTCGGCTCGGCCCGACCGTCCCCCTCGGGGTTTGGTGCTGCTCGGAATGCGAACCCACGATGATCACGGACGACTGGTGCTGGACTTCGAGAGGTGTGCCCTGGTGCGCCGCCAATCTGATGCTCCCACTGGCCATGCCGATGATTTGGGGGGCACCCCTGAAGATCTCGACATGGCTCCCTTTGCCGAAGCTGTCCCGGTCGACTGGGACTTGAACCCGCTCGGAGACCCCCAGAAGTGGCCGGTGGGGGAGACCCGCCGCGATCCGCTACGGGACACTGTGACTGATGCTCCCGCATTGGCCCGGCTTACTCAGAACTTGGCCCCGCCCCACCGGGATGCGTCGCTGGGCCAGGGGGGCAAGCGGCTGGTGTACGGCGGCCACACCGTAGGGCTGGCCCAGGCCGGACTGGTGCGACTGTTGCCCACTGCGGCCACGGTGGTGGGTTGGCACTTGTGCGACCACACCGGACCCGTGTTCGAAGACGATGTGGTAGACGTGGCCGCCACCCTCGACGCCGCGCAGCCGGTTGCCAATGGCCGTCTGCTGGCCTTCACCGTGATGGTGCAGGCCGAGCGCAACGGCGCCGAACCAATTCCAGTGCTGGACTGGCGGCCGATTGTGCTGGCCCCGTGAGCGATACTCCAGAGCCCACCGATCATGAGCTGGCCCACTGGTTGGCCCAACAGGCTGGCGAGCAGCTCCAGACGCTGTCAGATGAGATGGAGGAATCCCGGGCCGGCTACCTCCACCGCGAGATGGCCGGCGACCAGCTCAGCCACCGCTATCTCACCGGGGCGCTGGCCCAGCTGCGGCCGGGTGACAAGGTGCTGTCGGAGGAAGGGCGAGATGACCGCTCCCGCCTGGACGCCGAGCGCGTGTGGATTGTCGATCCGCTGGACGGCTCGTCGGACTACGCCGACCAGTGGAGCGACACCTGGGCGGTGCACGTGGGCCTGGCGGTGAACGGCGAACCGGCTGCTGGAGCGGTGTCGGTGCCTCCTTGGGGGCGCACATTCAGCACGATCAGCCCCGATGGTCCTCCGGTCGACAATGGCCGAAAGCGGCCGCTGGTAGTGATGTCCCGCTCCCGAGTGCGGTGGGACAGTCACCGCCTGGCCCGTCACCTCGACGCTGACGTCTACGGCGTGGGCTCGGCCGGGGTCAAGGCCATGGCCGTGGTCACCGGCGAGGCCGATGCCTGGGTCCACGCCGGGGGGCTGTATGAGTGGGACACCTGTGCCCCGGCTGCCATCGCCTTGGCGGCTGGTCTGCACGCCTCCCACCTCGACGGCTCCCCACTTCGCTACAACCGCAATGACCTAGCCCAGTGGGGCATTCTCATCTGCCGTCCTGAACTGGCTATAGACCTCCAGGACGCATTCGCGGCCTGAGGTATCTAATCTCCGACTATGAGAATTGGCATACTCGGGGCGGCGTGGATCGGGCCAATGGGACTCATCGAGCCGGCCAAGGAGGTCGACGGGGTGGAGGTGGCCGCGGTGGCGGCCCGCGATCCGCAACGGGCCCAGGACTATGCCACCGAGCACGGCATTCACTTGGCGTTTGAAAGCTACGACGCTCTGTTGGCTTCCGACGAGATCGACGCGGTGTACAACCCGCTGCCCAACTCCCATCACGCCCGCTGGACCATTGCTGCTCTGGAGGCAGGCAAACCGGTGCTGCTGGAGAAGCCCTTTACGGCCAATGCCGACGAGGCCCGGCAGGTGGCCGAAGCCGCCGAGCAGACCGGGCTGGTGGTGATGGAGGCCTATCACTGGCGCTTCCATCCCCAAGCGGATCGAGCTATCGAGTTGGTGGCCGAGGGAGCAGTTGGGGAGGTGACCAATGTGGAGGCGGCCATGGTTTTTCCCTCCATGCACGGCCCCGACGACATCCGCTATCGCTATGACCTGGCCGGGGGCGCCCTGATGGACACCGGCTCCTATGCCCTCAGCAACCTGCGGGCCTTTGGCGAACTCGATGTGGTGCGGGCCGAGGCCGAGGAGATGGCCCCTGACGTTGATGTTCGCATGACCGCCGAACTGCGCTACCGAGAAGGAGGGGCCACCGCATCCATCACCTCGGCGTTCACAGGAACCGGCCAAAAGGCGGAATTGGGCGACCCCGATGCCATCGACCCCGACGCTTTCGAATTCGAGTTCCAGGCCGAGGTGGTGGTGACCGGTTCCGAAGGACGGCTGCTTATCGACAACCCGCTTGCGCCCATGTGGGGAAGCGGTCTCACCGTCACCGACCGCGGAGGCCACACCATCCACCATGAAGCCGCCGAGCAAGTGGGCACCTATACCTGCCAGCTTCGGGCCTTTCGAGCCTGCGTCGAAGATGGCGGGGCCAACCTGTATCCCCCGTCGGAGTCGATCAAGACCATGGAGCTGATCGACGCGGTGTATCTGGCCGCGGGGTTGCCGGTGCGGGTGGGGATCTAGCTAGCTGCGGGCCTCGTCGAGCACCCGGCGGGTGGCGTCGCCCAGCAGACAGGCGAATCCCACCGGACCCAGTGACTCCAGACGGCCTGAGTCGAACACTTCCAGGGTGATGGGTGCCTGGCAGCTGGCACCCCGAATAGTTTGCAGTGCCCCGGCCAAATCCATCGCCCCATCACCGGGCACGCAGCGGAGATACCTAGTAGCCCACGCCAAGTCATGCGGAGGCTCCGCGGGGGCGTCGTTGAGCTGGATTGCCCCGATCAGATAACCGGGAATCGCGGCAAAATCGGCGAAGTCGCCGGGGCCGTAGAAGACATGCCAGAAATCCACGGTGAGCCCGCAGTTGGCCCGACCGGTGGCGGCCACCACCTCGGCGCTGGCCAGCGGGTCGGGGATGGGCCGGTTGCGGCTGAACTCCATATACACGTCCACCCCGACGGCAGCCCCCTGGTCGGCCAATTCGGCCAAGGCCTCCACCGCCTGCTCTCTGATGGCCGAACCAGGGCACACCAATAGCGTGTTCACCCCTGTGGCCCCCAACGCGGCAGCCGCCTCGAACACCGTCTCCCGAGGCGCCTCCTCGTAATAGGGCCCACCGGGGTCGTCGGGGCCGACCCAAACGATGGCGGCATCCATGTCCACTACGGCCAGCCCGGCGTCGCGGATCCGCTCACCGATGGCCGGATCGGGCGGGTACACCGCGGGCCAAAGGGTCAAACCGGCGAATCCGCCGGCAACAGCAGCTTCCACCAACGTCTCAATCGGCGGATTGTCCAGCGAACCCGAGCTGAGCACTAGATCGTCAGGGCCGAGAGTCATCTCCCATAGCATGGCACCCCATGTCCTCCGACCACGCCACTCACCCCGACGACGAGTTCCATCCGCCCACCTCCGACGACCCCTATTGGACAGAGACCTGCTGGTTCACCTTCGCCGCGCCCGAGCACAAGCTGTCGGGCCAGCTCTACCCGTTCTTTCGGCCCAACCAGGGAGTCACCTCCGGCGGGGCATTCTTCTGGGACACGGGCGGCGACCAGATCTGGAACTGCCGCTACGCCAAGAACTTTTGGCACTTGCCCCTGCCCGATCAACCGCTGAGCGATATCGAGTTACCCAACGGCATCCGCTACCAGGCCATCGAGCCCCTGAAGCAGTACCGGATCAGCTTCTTGTGCCAAGACGACGGTGAAGCCGATGTGGATCTGACGTTCAGCGCGGTGTGTCCGCCCAACTACTTGGGTGACGGCCACCTCGACCAGCCCGGCCGCTACCAGGGCACTATCCGTTTGGGCGACGACATCTACGAGGTGGACGCTTACGGGATGCGGGACCGGTCGTGGGGGCCGCGCAGCCAGTTCGGCGCCACCCTGCACGGGGCCGTCCGGGGCGGCTACAGCTACGCCACCGCGTCGGACACCGACGGCTTCCATGCCCTTACCATGGCCTACGGCGAGGGCGACGATCCTGACTGCACCGTCATCCACGGCTACTACCTGCGCGACGGCGAATACTCGCGGCTGGTTCCCGGACAGGGGCGACGCGACGTGTTGGAGCGAGATTCCGACACCGGCGCTCCCACTGTCGTGCGAATCTCCGCGGTGGACGAGTCAGGCCGGGAGCTGGAGGCCACCAGTCGGGCGGTGAACCGGATCGGTGTCCACCTCAACCCAAATCTGTGGACGTGGAACTGTCTCAGCGAATGGACGTTTGGCGACGCCGTCGGTTGGGGAGAGGACCACGACAACTGGAGCGCGGCCGGTTACCGGCGGTTCGTTCGCGGCCATCTCGGATTGGACTGATCCTGGTCAGCCGTCTTCGCGGTAGTCGGCCAGGTCGACTCCGTCGATAAGGTCGGCGAATTCGGCGTTGACCTCGACGTCGAGCCGGCCATCCAGGCTCGCTAGGAAGAATGCTGTGGCCAAGTGCTTCAGCGCAGCCTGCATGGCCAGCGGATGGGCGTTCTCAGGAGTGCATCCGTCTTCGGCCCGGTCCACCTGTTCAGCGCCGAGGAGGGGTTCAAGCATGTCCAGCCCGCCTCCGGCAAGGATGACGGGGCAGCTATCGGTGAAGCTGTTGTGGCCTGCTTGGGCCAGGTTGACGAATTTCCTGGGTCCAGGGGCCGAGTCGTAGCTGGCCAGGCTGCGTTCGGGGGGCACGGTGAGGTCCAGCTCGGCCACGATCACCAGAATCGGCTTGGCGGCCGCCTCGGGAGGGACAGAACCTCCGCCAGCCAGCGGTATGGCGGCCAAAACGGCCTCGTTGGCCAACGCGTCCAGTGCGGTTCTCGCCCCCGCTGAATGTCCGATTACCCCGACTCTGGCTGTGTCGGCGCCTTCGCCGAAGGCGGATTTAAGGGCCGCCAGGGTATTGGCCACATCAGCCTGGTCTTTCTCGGGGCTCGACTCTGCGGTTCCGAATGCCTGAGCGGGCAGATTTCGGTGGATGTGTTCGGGGGAGGCAACTACGAAGCCATGTGATGCCATGTGGGTGGTCAAAAAGAGGGCAACGTCTCGGTGACCGCCAAACCCGTGGCTGTAGATGACCACCGGAAAGGCGTTATCGCCCGCCAGCGGTGCGTCGCGATAGGAGTTGGTCTCAACTGGGCTTTTCATGCTGTCGGGGATCAATGATCTAAATGCCTCGGGAATGGCCTCGGAGGAGTTGAATATCTCGGTTTCCATGCCGGCCACCGCGTCTGAATCAGCGGGGTACCAAACCGAGAGCGGCTGCTGGCCGGGTTCCTCTCCCAACTCCAGGGTCATGACCCCCACGGGGAACTGGCCCAACTCGGTGAGCGCCATCGGTGGGTCGGGAGTCGGGGCCGGGGTTGGTGCTGGTGTGGGCTCAGGTTCAGGCCCCTCGGTCGGTTCGAGCTCGGGGGCTGCCGTCGGCTCAGTTGTGGGCGCGGGCGCCTCGATGGGTTCGGGCTCGGGGGCCTCGGTGGGCGCGGGCTCGGGTGCTTCGGTGGGCTCTGGAGTCGGCGCAGGCGCCTCAGCGGGTGCCTCTGTTGGAGCCGCGACTGGAGGGGCGTCGTCGTCATTGGAGGAGCAGCCCGTTGCCATCAGGGCCAGAACCAGGCCAAGGACAATCCAGGTCCTTTTGGTCAGGCCCTTGAGCCGTCCCGCTTTCTTAGACGCCGGTTGACGCGAATATGCTCCAGTCATGGGCCGAAAGTACAAGGTAATTAGCGCTGATGGGCATGTGGAGACGCCGCCTGACGTATTTGTGAAGTACGTCCCCGAGAAATACAAGGATCGGGCGCCCCGCCTGATCCACCTTCCTGAAGGGGGAGAGGGGTGGTTGATCGAGGGCCAGCCCCTGTTGCGCAACGGCCAGAACATTGCCGGACGAGACAAGGTCAAATTCTCCGGCGGCACCTATTTCAACGCCGACGGCAGCCCGGCCGAGGGTGCCGGCCCTGCCGAGCAGCGCCTCCGGGAGCAAGACCTCGACGGTATCGACGCCGAGGTGCTGTTTCCCCCGGTGTTCGCCAGCCGGTTCCTCGAGGGCATCAAAGACCCCGACGTGTATCGCTCTATGATCCGGGCTTACAACACCTTCTTGGCCCACGACTACTGCTCGGTGGCCCCTGATCGGCTCATCGGCAACGCGGTGACCCCCATCACCAACATCGACCACGCGGTGGAGGAACTGGAATTCGTCGCCGAGGCAGGACTGCCGTCGGTGGCGTTCTACAACTTCCCCAATGGCACTCCCTATGCCGATCCAGTAGACGACCGGTTTTGGGAGAAGAGCCTGGAGCTGGGCCTCAAGCTGGCCCCCCACTTCGGCTTTGGCGCGGGGCAAGCCCCGCTCCAATCGGCGGCCAAAGGCACCTCCGACAGCCCGTGGGCCAGCGCGCTGGTGCAACGGGCCGGCAGTCACTCCCCGGTGTATTGCATGGCCCAGCTCATTGCCGCCGGTGTGCTGGAGCGGTTCCCGGAAATCAAGTTCTACTTTGCCGAGACCAACGCCAGCTGGCTGCCGGGCACCCTCTATTTCATGGACGACAACTACGAACTGTTTGGCGACTGGTTCAAGGTCAAGTATGAGCGCAAGCCCAGCGAGCAAATTGTCGACCACTTCCACTTCAGCGTCATCCGCGATCCCGTGGTGTTCGACATGGTCGACATCATCCCGTGGGACAACATCATGTGGGGCACCGACTTCCCCCACTCAGTGGGGTCGTTCCCCGACTCCCAGGAGTTCATTGATGAGAACTTCGCCAAGGTAGACGAGACGATTTCCCGCAAGGTGCTGCTGGAGAACCCGGCGAAGTACTTCGATTTGGACCTCGAAGCCGATATCACTGAGACGCCGGCGGCCTGAGGCTCAGCCCATCGTCAGCACGCCTCGGGCCAATTTGCCGGCCTCGAGGTCTTCGAAGGCCTTGTCGAGTTCGGCCAGGTCGTAGGTGGCCGATACCAGCTCGTCGAGCAGCAGGCGGCCGTCGAGATATAGGTCGACCAGAGTGGGAATGTCGAACGCAGGGCGGGCTGATCCGTAGCGGCAGCCCATGATCGACTTGTTCTGGTAGAGCTTGAATGGGGCGAGTTCCATCTGTGCGTCCATGCCCGCCACACCCAAGATCACCATGTTGCCGCCGGGGCGCAGCATCTCCACTGCGTCCATCATCAGCTTGGTGTTGCCCACGCACTCCACCGAGCAGTCCACCCCGCCCGCGGTGATCTCCCGCACGGTGTCGACGGCCGGTACCTGGCCCGAGTCCACGAAGTGGGTGGCGCCGAATTGGCGGGCAAAGCCCTCCTTGGCCGGGTTGTTGTCGACGGCCACGATCTTGGTGGCCCCGGCGATGCGGGCAGCCTGGATCACGTTTAGTCCGATGCCTCCCACGCCGATCACCGCCACGGAGTCGCCCCGGTACACCTGAGCCCGGTTGAAGATGGCGCCGGTGCCGGTGAGCACGCCGCAGCCGATGAGGCAGGCGCTGGTGAACGGCACTCGCTTGTCAATGGCCACCACCTGCCCTTGGCCCACCACCACCTCTTCGGAGAACACGCCGGTGTTGGCAAATCCCATGATTGCCTCGCCCTGGTAGGTGAAGTAGGCGGGCAGATCGCCGGGGCCTGGTTCCTCGCCGGTCTCGTTGCGCTTGGCGATGGCGGCCCCCAGCTTGGAGGTCTGGCACAGGGTGGGATGGCCGGTGGCGCACACCGAGCAGCGCCCACAATTGTCGATGGTGGCGATCACCACGTGGTCACCTGCGGCCACGGTGGTCACATCGGAACCAACGGCTAGCACTTCGCCGGCCCCCTCATGGCCCATTACGAACGGGGGAGTGAACATCTGTCCAAATGTCCCGTCGATCACCGACACGTCGGAGTGGCACACCCCGGCGGCCCCGATCCGCACCCGCACTTGGTCGGGCTCTAGATGGGTCACCCCGAGTCCGTCGACCACAACCGCGGCCTCGCCGTCGAACAAGATGCCCCGCATCATGTGCTCCTATCTGGTGGGCGACCGGCTGATTGAGAACAATCTATGACCGGTCGATGTAGGTGTCGTCTTCGTAGGCCGTGGGGCCGGTAAGGGTGCCGGGCGCAGGGGTCATCAACTCCTCCCGGAAGCGGGTGGTGTACTGCTGGGCCGCGGCCCGCCAGGCCACCAGCCGGTCGTCGCCGTCGACGCCCTCGTCGAACCCGTTGGCCGCGTCGGAGGCCTTGTTCAGCCGTATGTAGGCCTCGGGGGAGGCGGCCCACACCGTGCACACCTCGTAGTTGTGATGCAGCACCTCCCACAGGCCCATACAGGTGTAGCCGTAGTCGGCCGCGGCCGGGAGATAGTCGGCGGCCATGGCGGCCAGGTAGTCGCGGGCCGATCCCGGGCGCACCTCGGTCAGTTCGTGGATATACAGCGTGCCCCGCACATCGCCGGCGAGCACCGACGCCAGCGGGGGAGACTCGGGCACCGACCCCAGCACCCGGTCGTAGCCCCCAGTGCGGAGCTTGTAGGCCTCCTCCCACCAGTCGTCGAGGAGGTTGTTGGACTTGCGCTTGAGGTTGAGGCGGTCTACCCGCTCCAGCCAGCCGTCCCAGCCTCCCGAGTCCCACAGGTTCACCACCTGGGGCCAGCGGGCGGTGATGCCCATTGTGTACCAAGTGCCGAGCAGCTCGAAGCCCACCCGGGCGTCGCGGTTCTGGATCTTGATGTGCTCCATGTAGGGCCATGCCGCCTGGCCGGTGATGTCTACATATTCGTGCAGGATGATCTCTCGCTTGGCCACGGGGAGGACACTATGGCAAGAGATATCGGCAGAGATATTCAAGGGCCGTGAAGACGGCTAAATCGACAGCGCCACAATGATCACCAGCACGATCATTGTGGCCAACGCCACCGAGGCCAAGAGCATCGCGCCGGGCAGACGCTTGCCGAATAGGCGGATCGTGCGGCGACCGGGGATGGGGGAGAGGGGCTCGTTAAGAGGCACGCCCTGGGGGGCGACGGCGATTCCAGGCGGGTCGATGCCGGTTCGCTCACCGTCGCGGACTTTCTCGGTCCATCTTGTGCCGTTCCACCAGCGGGCCTCATGCCGCCCGAATGGGTCGGTGTGCCAAGAGGCCTCGGGCTCGGGGTTTGCAGCCAACTCGCTTTGGATTCTAACCAGACGGAATGGAAGGTCGCGGGGCACAATGACAGGCGTGGACAAACAGGCTCAACTCGCCGAACTCCTGGCTAAGCAGGAGATCACCGAACTGCTGTACCGGTACTGCCGGGGGGTGGACCGCCTCGACACGGAGCTAGTGCGCTCGTGCTACCACCCCGACGCTACCGATTCCCACGGCACCTTCGACGGCACCGTGGACGAATACCTGGTGTGGAGCGAGCGGCTGCTGCGGCGCTACACAGGTTCGGTCCACATGGTGCTGAACGTTCTTGTCGAAATCGAACATGAGCCGGTGGCCTCCACCGACAAGGGCGTAGTGCAGTGGGCGCGCAGCGAGGCCCACGGCATCGCCCGGCATTGGACTGAGGGGGGTCCTCCGGAGTTGAACCTCTCGGTGGGGTTCCGCTTCATCGACGACGTATCCCGGAGAGATGGCGGTCCGTGGCTCATCTCCCGGCGGGTGGCCACCACCGAATGGGTGCGCGAAGAGCAATTCCGCCCCTTTGACGAGCGCTTCCTTCGGGGTAGCCGGGATCGATCCGACCCGCTGTATGCCCCCCGTCCGGAGTGACACAAGAGGCTTCGGTTTCCCAGCTCGTTACTGGGCCAATCGTCGGAGGCGACGACTACCATCGGCTGCCATGCAAACCGAGAACGTAGAACTCTCCACTGCCGACGGCCCGATGAGGCTGTACGTCGCCCGGCCCGATGGCGAGCCGCAGTCTGCGGTCATCGTCGTCATGGAGGCCTTTGGCGTGAACAGCCATATCGAGGATGTGACCCGGCGAGTGGCGGCTGAGGGCTATCTTGCGGTGGCCCCCGACTTGTACCACCGCTACGAGAACAATCTGGCCGGCTACGACCAGATGGCCGAGATCATGGAGATGATGGGGGGCTTGCTCGACGAGCACTCCCTCACAGATGTGGATGCCACCCTCGGTTACTTGGCCGACCAGGGGATCTCCTCTGACAAGGTGGGGATCACCGGGTTCTGCATGGGCGGTCGGGTCACCTTCCTCACCGCCATCAGCCGCCCGGTGGGCGCGGCGGTCACCTACTACGGCGGGGCCATCGTCACCGACGGGTTCACTCCCGGTCAGCCCAAGCTGGCCGACCGCTACGGAGACCTCCAGTGCCCGTGGCTGGGTTTGTTCGGCGACCTCGACGGAATGATCCCTGTCGAAGGTGTAGAGCAACTTCGTGCCGACCTCGCGGGCGGCGCCCAGCCCACAGAGATTGTGCGCTACGGCGACGCCGACCACGGCTTCTTGTGCGACGAGCGCCCGTCGTACCACCCCGAGGCCGCGGCCGACGGCTGGTCCCGCATGGCGGCATGGTTCGCCACCCACCTGTCGTGACCACAAGCAACGAGAGAATCGGGGTCATCGGCTCGGGGGTGATGGGCTCGGGCATCGCCCAGGTAATGGCCATCGCCGGCCATCCGGTGGTGGCCTTCGATATCGACCCCGACGTGGTGGCCGCGGCCCCCGGCCTAGTGGCCGAAGGCCGGTTCGGAATCCAGGGTGCGGTGGCCCGGGGCAGGCTGACCGAAGCTGAGGGCGAGGCCGCACTGGCCCGCATCGACTTCACCACCGACCGGGATGCAGCGACGGCGGTGGATGTGATCCTCGAAGCGGTTCCCGAGCGATTGGACTTGAAGATTCAGCTGTTCAGGGATCTCGACCAGCAATGCCCCGAGCACACGATCTTTGCATCCAACTCCAGCGGCTATCCGGTGCAGGCGCTGGCGGTGGCAACCGACCGGGCCGATCGGGTGATCGGCTGGCACTGGGCCTCGCCGCCGCCGGTGATGAAGTTGGCCGAGATCGTACGGGCGCCCCAGACCTCCGATGAGACCACCGAAACCATCTGCCGCCTGGCCGCGGCCGCGGGCAAGAACCCCGTGGTGATCCAAGACTCGGCGATGAACTGGGGCTATGTCACAAATCGGGTGTACGGGGCCATGATCCGAGAGGCCAACGCGGTGGTGGCCGAGGGGATTGCCAGCCGAGGCGAGGTCGACCAGCTCATGGTGGACTGCTTCCGGTGGCCGTCCGGCCCCTACGGCATGGTTTCCGGCGCCACCACCGGCTGGAAAGCCGACAAGAAATAGATCCAGAAACGAGGATTCCATGCGAGCAGCACTATTGGCATCGCCGGCCTCGCCATTGGTGATGGCCGATGTCGAGTGCGTCGATCCCGGGCCGGGGCAGGTACGGGTGCAGGTCACCCACTGCGGCCTGTGCCACTCCGACCTGACCATGATCGACGCCCCCGAGATGATGACACCGATCATCTTGGGCCACGAGGCCGCTGGGATCGTCGACGCGGTGGGACCGGGTGTGGGCACCCTGGCCGAGGGTGACCATGTCATGCTGTCGCCGTTCGGCCCCTGCGGGACCTGCTACTGGTGCGTGCGGGGTGAGATGACGCTATGCGCGTCGGCGGCGTCGATGTTCATGGGAACCATGCCCGACGGCTCGATTCCGTTCTCGATGGACGGCCAGCCGGTATACCGCGGGCTGGGAGTGGCCGGTTTTGGCGAGTTGACCATGGTGGCCGCCTCTGCCGCGGTAAAGATCGATCCTGATGTGCCCCTAGAAGTAGCCGCGGTGATCGGCTGCGCCATCCAGACCGGTGTTGGCGCGGTGCTCAACACCGCCAAGGTAGAAGAAGGCGCCACCGTATTGGTGATGGGCCTGGGCGGCGTGGGCATGTCGGTGGTTCAGGGTGCCCGCCTGGCCGGGGCGTCTCGCATATTCGCTTCCGACCCAGTGGCCGATCGTCGCAACGCCGCGGTCGCGTTCGGGGCCACCGACCTGCTCGATCCGGCCGATACCGACGTCATAGCCCACGTACAGGAGGCCACCAGCGGCATCGGAGTGGACTATGCCTTCGACGCTGCCGGCGCTGGCCCGCTGGTAGAGGCCGGATTGGCTGCCACCCGCAACGGAGGCACCACGGTGATGGTCGGCGCTCCCGCCCTTGAGCACACCGTGACTATCAATCCCGCGGTCATGTACCTCACCGCCGAGAAGAAACTGCTCGGCTGCCTGTTCGGCGGCTGCAACTCTCAGCGAGAGGTCCCCCGACTGCTGGCTCTATGGCAGAACGGACGCCTCGACCTAGAGCCTATGATCACCGCTCGCCGCCCCATCGACGAGATCAACGCCGGCCTCGACGACCTCCGAGCCAGTATCGGCATCAGAACTGTTTTCGACTTGAGCTAGCCCCCGCCGGCGTCAACGACTGCTCAGCCCTGCTCGCTGAATTCTGCGGAGAACGGCAGGCGACCCCCTTCTTCTGTTGGCAAATCCAATTCATGCGGCATTGGCTCGTTCAGTGCCTTGACGAGCAGGGCCTCCAAGTCGTCCAACGAGCCAACCGGTGTCGCTCCGAAATGCTCCAAGCGTTCATTGCCGGGGCCTTCCCCCGACCCTCGCCATACAGCCACCGATCCGTATCCATGTTTGAGGGCTTCGACTGCCCCGGCCCATGTACCGCCGGATTCCTCGTCGCTGGCCACAACCAGCGTCAAGAAGGAACCAGCGTAGATGAGCTTGTTCCTGCCCATGGCTGTTCCCGTGGTGAACCGGGCATCGGGGCGGTAGGGCGTACACAACAGAGCTTGACTGTTGAGAACAGCGCGTCTGGTCTCCGGTCGCTTGAGCTGACGCTCCATTGAATCGGCCAGAAAACCGACCGTTGTGCCCGCTGCCGATTGCTCATCGATAGCGGCGTTCATCGCCAGCTGATCCACTCCACGGGCACCCCCGGACACCACCGGCAATCCCAGATGGGCAGCCAACCGGGCCGCATCTTTGGCTACAACAGCGCCATCTTTGTCGATGTCCCGGCTTCCGACGACTCCGAGACCTGGACGGTCCAGCAGCTCAAGCGGGCCGGCGGCGTGCAACACCACCGGAGCCTTCTCCTTTAGTCGACGCCGAAATAGGCGTGGATAGAGCTCATCAAAGGGAGTGAGGGTGTGGATGCCCGACTGCCGCAAGCGGTCTAACTCGAATGCCATTGCTGTCGCCCTGAGCAGAAGGGAGTTGATCCGGGCAGCCATCTCCCCAGTAAGTCCGTCGACTTGGCAAAGCACCTCGGGGGGTTGTTCCAGCAGCAAACGGGGTTGGTGTGCCAGCTCAGGCTGTTTCCAGTACTCCGAGGCCGACAGCGGCTTCACCCCGTCTGACACCAACCTGCTGGTCATCAGCACCGCCACCAAAGAGTCCGGATTGGCTTGGCCTCCCCATCCAATGCGCCCAACTTCAGCCACGAGACGACCTGCCCGCTGTGTCCGCCAAAGCGAATGGGTACACCGGACCTGCGCCAGCACCCTTGAGTTGGTCTGCGATCACCGTGAGAGTCCATCGCGAGTCCACGACGTCGTCCACCAGCAAGACTGGCCCAGAACTGACCGCGGGACTGACTTGGAAAGCGTCTTTCACATTCGTGTGCTGCTGAGTGCTGTTCTGCATGAACTTCTGCGGTTGAGCGTCCTGCACTTTGACGACCGCATCATGGCACGGCAGACCCATTCGCTGGGCGATGCGGTGTGCAAAATCTCGAACGAGCGCCCGGCGAGCACGAGAGGGAACATAGGCCACCCATGTCGGTGCCGGGTCTGGCCGCCAACGGTTCAAGATCAGATCCACCGCAGCCTCAACCAGCTCGTCATCGAACTTCCCCTCGGCTTTGCCCTGCTGTACCAGAGCGCCCCATCCTCCGTCGCCCCACAGTGCAAGCACGCGACCTGGTTCGTATCGCCGGTCTTCGGAGATTCTCCCCTCACCTGGGATCTGCTTGCGGGGTTCAATTGCGAGCTCCGTTCCTCGAAGAAAGTCGACTGCGGCCTGCACTTTCCCCGCATTGACCACCAACTCCGTGCTGGCTGAGCGGCAGTTATCGCAAAGGCCGCAGGGCTGAGGTTGGGAGTCATCCAAGAAGCTCCTGAGCAGGCCCATGCGACACTCATCGGTGTTCAAATAGTCATTCATTTGAGCCTGCTCAGTCCGGCGCTGGGATGCGACATCGTCTACCCGGTCTCGGTCGTAGGTCCACGGGAGCGGCGTTCGCTGCCAGCCAGCATTGACACGCTCGACCGCGCCTTCAACTTCCAGGATCTTCAAGAGTTGCTGAAGCCGTTGGTGGCGAATGTTGACGGCGCGTTCGAGGTCCGTGAGCCTCATGGGACCGGCGACCTGTTCGAGCAGGTCGAGTATCTCAGTGGCTTGACCGGCGGTGGGAAACGCTGAGTCGATGAAGTAGTTCTGAATGTCAGTGTCCTCGTAGCCCTGGAGCAGGATGCCCTGCGATTCAGGCAGGGCGCGACCAGCGCGGCCGACCTGTTGGTAGTAGGCGATGGGGGAGCCGGGAGACTGGTAGTGGATGACAAACGACAGGTCAGGCTTGTCGAAGCCCATACCCAGTGCAGAGGTTGCCACGACCACTTTCACCTGATTCCCAAGTAGCTGGTCCTCGACTTCGAGGCGGACATCCTCGTCAGCCATCCCCGAGTAAGCGACGGCGTTGATGCCTTGCGAGGTAAGCCAGTCAGCTACTCGATTCGTATCGCGGACAGTGAGGCAATAGACGATGCCGGTGCCTGGAAGATGGGGAATCATCTCAGCCAACCAGGCCAGGCGTTTCTGCTGGGGCGCTTGCTTGTAGACGCTGAGGCTCAAACCCTCGCGACCCAACGGACCTCGAATGCGCGTCAGGTCAGGGCCGAGTTGCTCGGCTACATCATCTACGACCCGATCATTTGCGGTCGCAGTGCAGCCCAAAACCGGAATGCCCCGAGGGAGCAGATTCAAGACCGCCTTGATTCGCCGGTAGTCGGGGCGGAAGTCGTGGCCCCAGTCGGAAATGCAGTGGACCTCGTCGATCACCAGCAGGCCGCCGCGCTGGGTTGCTACAGGAAGACATTCGGCGTGGAACTCGCGGTTGGCCAGCCGCTCTGGCGAGATCAAAAGAACATCAATCTGGTCAGCGGCGATGTCAGCGTAGACCGCCTCCCATTCCTCCTGGTTGGAGCTGTTTATGGTCGTTGCCCGTACCCCCATACGCACTGCGGCCTCGATCTGGTTCCGCATCAGCGCCAGCAGGGGAGATACCAACAGAGTGGGGCCAGCGCCGCGGTCTCGCAGGAGGCGAGTGGCAATGAAATAGACCGCGCTCTTTCCCCAACCAGTTCGCTGAACCAAGAGCACCCTTTTTCGCCGCAAGACCAGTTGTTCAATGGCTTCTAACTGTCCGGGGTGAAAAGCAGACGACTGATTGGCCGTCAGCGCTCGCAGGCAATCTTGGGCTTCAGCGGCAAGATTCTCTGCTTGCTGGTTGGACATTTTCGGAGACTCCCTTTGTCAGTCGTCGTGGCGGAAGGTGAGGCTGAGACGGGGAGGAGTAGGGCGGGCGAGCTTGGGGACGGCGTGCTCAAAGCGATGCTGGCAGGTTCCGCCCATCACCAGGAGGTCGCCGGAGCCGAGCACGAAGCGGCGGGACCGGCCACCGCCGAGGGGTCTGAGTAAGAAAGGGCGGGCCGCGCCGAGGGATAGCAGGCCGACGATGGGGTGGTGTTTGACCCTTCCGATCTTGTCGGCATGCCAGGCCACACTGTCGCGCTCGTGGCGGTAGAGGTTGATACCGACCCGGGCAAACGCCTTCTGGTAGTGAGTGCTCAACTTGGCGGCGACATCGGCGATGACGGGGACCGCCGAGCCCAATTGGTTGGCGGGGAGGTGGGCCGATAGTCGGGGCACGTTGACCATGTTGTCGTACATGGGCCGCCGCTCGGTGAACAGGGGCACAGTGGCCACCACGGTGTCCAGCAGGGTGTCACCGCCCCGCACGAATCCGGTCATGGTGTCGACCCAGGCCTTGTCGCCCAGGTCCACCCGCTTCACGGCCAACTCCAGCGCGATCGGCTCCTGCACGCTCCACAACGCGGGTTGGGCGATGCCATTGCAAGGCCGAGGTGACACGAGTGCATCCGACATGGGCCAATCACTCTATTGACGGCCAGTGACAGTTTGGCTGGTGTGGGTGAACCTCAGATCGATCTGCTGTTGATCAGTCGCACCAATTGGGCGACCACTTGGCCAATAGGTGGCGCTTGTCCACTGGCGAGCGGATCGAGGGTGAATTCCACCTGGGTTTCACGTTGGCGCGATCCGGAGACTGGATTCGCCTGCACGGTGGCGGCCAGTTGGCACACAACGCCGTTGTCGGCCGTGAACGTCACCTGCACCATGCCGATGTCGTG
Source organism: marine group bacterium Sva0996 bin134 (assembly GCA_002239105.1). Lineage (GTDB taxonomy): Bacteria > Actinomycetota > Acidimicrobiia > Acidimicrobiales > Bin134 > Poriferisocius. Next base: position 38,247 of record MPNQ01000008.1, read on the forward strand.
GTCGATGTAGCTCACCTCGCCCAGATGGTGACCGGCTTCCACCAACCGGGCGAACACATCACCGGGTGGGAGCAGCAAGGTCATGCTGTCGTCGCCCTTATCGGTGACGGAAGGGGCTGGTTGAGGCGGGGGAGTGGGCTTCGGAGCCTTGGGCGGCTCAGCACCGGCCCGCTGGAGCCAGTGGTAGGCCTCGGTAATGCGGGCCGCCGCTGCGGTGCTGCCCCCCACATCGGGGTGGGCCTGGCGGATCAGCGCACGATAGGCCCGGTTGATGTCGTCGGCTCGTGCCCACGTCTCCAGCCCCAGCGTTCGCAGCGCCCGCTCCCGGTTCACCCCACCACGGTAGGGCGTGGGCCGACCCTCAATCCTCGGTGAGGAAGTCCACGATGGTGGGACCTAGGCCAAAACTGGTCACTATCTGGTCATTCCACCAGTTTGTACTATACATTATCATTGCTTCTCTTTGCCTGACTTTGGAGCCAAGCATGTCCACTGCCAGCCCCAGGACAATCCCTGCGGGAGAGTTCAAAACTCGCTGCCTGTCATTGATGGACACAGTGCGGAATACCGGCGAGGAGATCGTCATCACCAAACACGGACATCCGGTGGCTCGGCTCGTTCCCATCTATGGGACAGCAGAGGTTCCTGAACTGTTTGGCTCGTGTCGGGGGGAGATCACTGTACACGGAGATATTGTCGCCGCCCCTCCCCTCGATGAGGGCTGGAAGCGGGATTGGATGGCCCAGTGGGCGAAGTGGTTGGAGAAGCCCGTTGCCTCTGAGACCCATGAGGCCTGAGGTCCCAAAGAGCCTCGCCTCATGATCTTGATGGATACCCATGTGCTGGTATGGCTGCTTGACGGGGATCGTCGCCTTCATCCCAATGCCGTTGATGCAATGCAATTCTCGCTTCAACAGCAGAGGCTGTTTGTGAGTGCTGCGACCTATGGCGAGCTCGCTCTGTTGGAGTCAAGCGGGGCCATCGACTTCAGGGTGGGCTTGGACATCTGGCGGACCCGGCGCATGGAGAGCGGCATCAGGGAGATTCCGGTAAACGGCGAGATGTTCATGCTGTCTGAACGCCTGCTGGAATTGAGTGCACCCCCCGACCCCTATGACCGGCGAATAATGGCCGCGGCCATGGTGAGGGGTATGCAACTCGCTACCGCCGACCAGGCCATCCTCGGATGGGACGGCCATCTCGACAGGCTGGACGTCACCGTCCGCAGATGAGCAGGTCGTAGCGGTTACAGCGGCAGCCGGTCATCTCTGCATACATCATCGAATACCGCTGGCACCAGCCCAAACTGTCTACACTGACCTCTGTCGGGACCTCCGGCGGAGGTTGTGCACCCATCCCACAGCCCACGAGCAGTGTGAAAGGAAGCAGCATGCCATCTGTGGATGAGGATCTCACCAATATGTTCTTGGCAATAGCCGGAGTTGGGGAAGGTCGCCTTACGCTTGCCGAGGCGGTGGCCGAGATCAAAACGATCTGCAACAGCCGTCCGCTTCTGCCTGACGGTGGAGATGACTACTTGCAAGTTCAGAAAGTCCTCGACCTCCCTTTGCCTGCCGATGATGAAGGGATAGAAGTCCGATGCGAGAGCCTTAGCTATGAGACCGCTCTCATCAACCTCTGCCGGGGGGAGGCGAGGGGGCAACTCTGACCCTGGCCGCACGGGCAGCGTTAGCGGCAACAATGACCAAATCCGCCGAGTCCGGACAACCAGTCAACCACGACTGAGGAGGTTCCCCGTGACGAAACCCTTTGCCCTCTTCACCACCGCCCTCCTGATGGCGGTCCTGTCCACTGGCCTGGTGCAGGCCTCGGGCAGGTGGGATAACCACTCCCGAGCCCAACTCGTGGAAGAGATCGAAGCGCGGGACACGCTCATCGGTGCGCAGGAGAGCCTGATGAATGTGTACCGCTGCCAGTTCGGGGTGGATGTCGATGTGGTGCCCGGAGGGTGCAGCAACGGGAAGCCCGCGACTGACAGCACGACCCCTTCCCAGCCAAATACAGATGCAAGAGTTCCCTCGCTCACGGTGAGCCAATCTGCCGCTGGCTACAGGCAACCGTGTCTGACGACGACAGGGTGCAGCCTCGACTATTTCAGCGTTCCCACGAACCAGTTTCTCGAAGTCGGGGAGGACATCGCCCCAGGCAAATGGAACCTCGGTGAGCGCTTCAGTCCGTCGTGCGGTGTTTATAGGTTCAACACCGCCATCGACTCGCACCCATTCTACGGTCTAGGCAGCGGCAATAGGGGGAACGTAGAAGCTGACTACTTGCATGAGTTCCGGCCACGGTTCCTTATCCAACAGCCGTCTGGAGCTTACCGGTGGCATCCAGCAGTGATAGAGGAGCATGACTTCTTCACCGGCGGCGTCAGATGGCCGGACGTAGCCACCTTCACCATTGAGGAGTCCGACTACATGGTAGTGATAAAGACCGGCTCAGGCCGGATCGACCGCGGTTGTTGAACCTGGGGCTGCTTGTTTCAAGCAACCAACTTCGCCACGTCGGTTTCCAGCAGGTTGTCATTGCTCTTCACGAATCGAGTGATCGTGTCCACACACGCCTCGTCGAGCAATTCCACCCGCTTGGGGTCTAGCGGTTCAGCCAATCTTTTCTTGTGTAGCCGGCTTGTTTGAGAAGTCGCAACAGAAATGGGCCAGCGATCTCACTGTCCCCGGGGATGATCTGTCTATGAGCCCCTTTGACCATGTACTCGTGATGGCCGCCGCTGTGAGGGCCGTTCCAGCCGCGTTCGCTCAGGAATCTGATGAACTCGCGACGGGTGGCCGGAGAGATCCGGCGGCTCATGCAGGTATTGCGACCATGCCGTCGTGAAATGAGGGGATGGGCTGTCCTAGTTCTTGGCCGAGCTCAACCCACCCGGCTAATACCTGCCGGAGCTTGCTGCGGGCCTCGTCGGGGGTGGCGCCGTAGGCGGAGGCGCCCTCACACTCCGGGTTCTCGGCCCACCATCCGACGAGGTTGCCGTGGTCGTCGCGGACTTCTTCAGTGGATGCCCCGGCAAGCGCGGCATCCAGCCAGCATTCGAGCGGGAGTTGAGCTGGAGCCTGTGCCATTTCTGAATTGTAACACTGGCAGAAAGAAGGGAGCAGTGAAGGATGGCAGCGGCGTTTAGCCCTCGGTGAGGAAATCCAAGATGGTGGGGTAGGCGGTGGGGTCTTGCATCATGAAGATGTGGCCGCCGCCGAAGGTGGCCAGGCGGGCACCGGGGATCCGATCTCGGAGCAGTTCGCTGTTGCGCATCGGGGCGATGCCATCGTGGACGCCGGCGCACACCAGAGTGGGAACGTCGATCTCGCCGAGGCGGTCGACCACGTCGTGGCCCCGGCGGGCCTCCAGTTGCCCGAGCGCGCCGGGGGTGTTTAGGGGTAGTGCCGGGCCGTCGGGGCGAGCAGCGGCCACGAACACCTCCACTCCAGGAGGAAGCGGCCCGCCCCGTTCGTAGCGGGTGTCCATGATCTCCAGTGCCCTTTCGCCGCGCTCTTGGGGATCGAGGTCGGCCAGGGTGTGCAGGGGCCACGAGCTGTATTCGGGGCCGCCCGGTGAGGTGCAGTTGAGCACCAGCTTGCTGATCCGGCCCGGATGGAGCACGGCCATGTTCATGCCCACCATCCCGCCGAAGCTGGTGCCCACCACCGGCACCGACTCCCAGCCGAGAAAGTCCATAAACGCAATCGCGTCAGCGGCGTAGTCGGCCATGGTCCACGGCATCGGCGGCGTTGAGGTCTGGCCCAGGCCCCGCTGGTCGTAGTGGGCCACGGAAAAGGCGGCATTCAGCGGGTTCAGGTTGGGAGCGGTCATGCGCAGGTCGCCGCCGCTTCCGCTGATGTTGAGCAGAGGCGGCCCCGATCCGTGCAGCTCGAAGTAGAGATCGAGGTCGCGGACTTTTGCTATCGGCATCGGCTTATGTTGTCACGGTTGCCGACTGGCGGAACGATCAGACAAACGCCGAGGCGAACACCAGCGACACGATGGTCATCACCTTGATGAGGATGTTCATGGACGGCCCGGAGGTGTCCTTGAACGGGTCGCCCACGGTGTCGCCCACTACAGCAGCCTTATGGGGCTCAGAGCCCTTGCCTCCGTGGGCGCCGGCCTCGATGTACTTCTTGGCGTTGTCCCAGGCTCCGCCAGCGTTGGCCATGAAGATAGCCAGGGCGAACCCGGTCACCAGGGCACCGGCCAAGAAGCCGCCCAGGGTGTCCACGTCGATGAAGCCCAGAATCAAAGGCACGGCGACGGCCAGAGCGCCGGGTACCAGCATCTCCCGTAGCGAGGCCTGGGTGGAGATGGCTACGCACCGGGCCGAGTCGGGCTTTACCCCCTCGGCACCTTCCCGCAAACCGGGGATCTCTCGGAATTGGCGGCGGACCTCCTCGATCATCTTGTTGGCTGCCCGGCCCACCGCGTCGATGGTCAGGGCTGCGAACAAGAACGGCAGCATGGCCCCCAGGAAAAGACCGATGAATACGTCTACCTGGCCTACGTCCAAAGAGAGCGCGAAGTTGGGATCCTCCAGCCGAAGCGCCACTTCGAAGGTCTTGAACAGTGCCAGTGCGGTCAGGGCGGCCGAACCCACCGCGAATCCCTTGGCGATGGCCGCGGTGGTGTTGCCCAATGAGTCGAGGGCGTCAGTCACCTCCCGCACCTTGGGGTCGAGCTCGGCCATTTCGGCAATGCCGCCAGCGTTATCGGCGATGGGCCCGTAGGCGTCCACCGACACAACCACACCGGTGGTGGCCAGCATGCCGATGGCGGCCACCGCTATGCCGTAGATGCCTGCGGCAGAGGTGTCGCCCAGAGTCTGCTGGCCGCCCCAGTAGGCCACCAGCACGCCGGCGCCGATCAGAATCACCGAAGCGGCCACCGACACCATGCCCGCGCTTATGCCCGCCAGCACCGTAGTGGCCGGGCCGGTCTCGGACTGCTGGGCGATCTTCTTCACCGGGGCGTAGTGGTCGCTGGTCCAGATCTCGGCTACTTTGCCGATGGCCCAGCCCACCGCCAGGCCGCCGATGACAGAGATGGGCAATCCCCACCAGCCGTCGAAGTCGTCGCCGGTGAAGAACCACAGTCCTACCAGGATCGTCCCTATCACGGTGAGCCCCATGGCCACGTTGGTACCCATGTGGAGTTGGCGGGACAGGCTCTTCACGTCGGCGCTCGCGCTGCCCCTCACGGCGAACGAGCCGATGATGGCGGCCAGCATCCCCACGAAAGCCACCGCTAGCGGGAACATGAGCTGGGCCAGGCCGATGTCGCTGCCAGTGGCCTCGCTTCCGGCCACTGCAAACGAGAAGGCTGTCAGGGCGATAGGGGCGATGATCGAACCGCTGTAGCTCTCGAACAGGTCGGCGCCCATGCCGGCCACGTCGCCCACGTTGTCGCCCACGTTGTCGGCGATGGTGGCCGGGTTGCGGGGATCGTCCTCGGGGATGCCGGCCTCGACCTTGCCGACAAGGTCGGCGCCCACGTCGGCGGCCTTCGTGTAGATGCCCCCGCCCACCCTGGAGAACAGGGCGATGGACTGGCCCCCAGACCGAAGGCGGTGAAGATCTCGAACGGGTCGTCCACGCTGAGCCACTCCACAAACAGCAGGTAGGTGAAGGCCAGGCCCAGAAGGCTCAGCCCGGCCACGGAGAAGCCCATGACCGCACCACCTCGGAAGGCCAGCGGCAGGGCCTTGGCCGGTCCCTCGGTGGCCGCCTGGGTGGTACGGGCATTGGCCATAGTGGCCACCGTCATCCCCACATACCCGGCACCGGCGGAGAGCACTGCGCCCAAGATGTAGCTGATGAAGGTGAGTTCCACCCCGGTAAGCACCGGAATGAGGATGGCCATGATGACCACGAACCCCGCTACCCAGGAATACTCCTGCTTCAGAAAGGCCTTGGCCCCGGCCTGGATCTCGTTCATGAGGTCGACCATGCGGCTGTTGCCTGGAGGGGCGGCTTTCACGACCCGGTAGAAGAAGAAGGCGAGCAGGAGCGCGATAATCGCGCTCAGTCCGGCTAGATACGGTACGGCGTCCACGTTGACCCCCTGAGTGTCCGGTGAGGTGGAACCTTCACCGTGTTCGGACGACGCCATAGACGCCGCCCCTGTTTGAGATAACTAGGCGAAGTTACCCAGCGACAATACGACCTGCCAAGGTTGCCATTTGGGATGTCCAATTTCCGGTAATTCGGGATAATCTGGAACCGTGGTTAGCCTCAACCGGTTGCGGACCGAAGCCCGGGAGGCACGGCGATTATTCCCTGATCCCGACGGGGCGGCGCGAGCGGTGTGCAACGCGGTGACGTCACTCGGGTGGCTCGACGGTGCGAAGCGGGTTTCGGCCTCGGTGGCCGACGATGGCGAACTCGACGCCGCACCGTTGGTGACCGCCTGTCGCCTCCGGGGAATCGATCTGTACTTTCCGGTGTTGCGCGATCCCGCCCCCATGCAGTTCGCCCCTGCCGGTCCCGATACCGCCATGGTGGACAATCGGTTCGGGATTCCCGAGCCCGATGTTGAACCCCATGAACTGGTGTCGGCCCGAGAGCTGGATGTGGTGCTGGCTCCATTAGTTGTGTTCGACGCTGCCGGCCATCGGGCCGGCCGGGGCCAGGGGTACTACGACAGGGCGCTGGCTTTTCTGCTGAACGGCCCCCGGCCGGCGAAACCCCTGGTGGTGGGACTGGCCTACGAGTTGCAACTGGTCGACGCAGTGCCTTCTCATCCCGGCGACGTGATCATGGACGCGGTCGTCACCGAGCAGCGGGTTCGGGTGTTTAGCTCCAGCTTGTCCCGTCGGTCCCGAGCCTGATGGCCGGCGAAGTCCAATCCCTCGGGAGTACTCGCCCTCTACTGGAATTTCGGCAAAGATAAAACCGTGCGCATCGTGGTAGTGGGCGCTGGCGAGGTTGGTTCCTACGTGGCTCAGATTCTGAGCGAGGAGGGAAACACGGTGTCGGTGGTGGAACTCGACGCCAAGAAGCTGCACCACCTGGCGGAAGAACTCGACGTGCTGGCCGTGGAGGGAAGCGGCTCCCACCCCCATATCCTGCGAGAAGCGGGCATCCGCAAGGCCGATCTGCTCGTGGCGGTCACGGCCAGCGACGAAGTGAATCTAGTGGCCTGCCTTTTGGCCAAACAGCACGGCGTCGAACGCACTATCGCTCGCATCCAGTCCCGCAACCTGAGGGAGATGGACGCCCGCGAGCTACGGGAGGCGATGCAGGCTGACACGATCATCGATCCCGATGAGGAGACCGCCCACGAGATCATGGACCTCCTGTCGTACCCGGGAGCCACCGATGTGACTGTGATGGCCGAGGGCGAGGTGGTGGTAGTAGGGGCGAAGCTCACGACCGACGCCCCCTGGGCCAATCGTCGGCTGGCCGACATTGCCGAAGAGTATGAGCCCGACTGGGACTTTCTTGTGGCTGTGCTCACCCGAGGTGGCAAGACCCGAATCCCCCGAGCTGACACCACCTTGGAGCCTGGCGATCTCTTGAGGGTGGTGTGCAAACGCCGGGCCCGGGGCACTCTGCTGCCGCTTTTGGGCTTAGCGCCCGGTGCCCACCGACGGGTGATGCTGTTGGGCGGGGGCCGGACGGCCGAGATCGTCGGGCAGCGCCTGGCCGAGCGCCACGCCGAGGTGGTGCTCATAGAGCGCAACCTGGAGCGAGCCCAAGAGCTCAGCGAAGACCTCGATGGCGTCCTGGTGATCCACGGCGACATAACCGATGCCGAATTGTTGGAATCCGAGGACGTCGGAAACTTCGACGCGGTGATCGCCCTTACCGGCAAGGATGATGCCAATATCCTGGCCTGCCTCTACGCCAAGTCGCTGGGGGCCAGCGAGACCATAGCCGTGCTTCACAACCTGGCCCTGCGCACTCTGCTGCGAGATGTGGGAATCGATGTGGCCCTGTCTCCCCGCACGGCCAGCGCCAACGGCGTGCTGCGCTATGTGCGGGGGGGCGTGGCTCAGGTAGCCACCTATCTGTCGGGCGATTTCGAGGTCATCGAGGCCGAGGTGAAGGAGGGCTCACCAGCCGAAGGCGCAGTGGTGAGCAAGCTGGGCCTGCCCAAAGACGTGCTCATCGGCGCATACGTACGCGACGGCAAACCCCAGATAGGTCGGGGCCGCAGCGAACTGCGAAACCGCGACCACATTGTGGTTTTTGCTCGTCCCGACACGGTGGACGAAGTGAAGCGCTTCTTCGGGTGAGTCCTGGATGAGCGACCCGTCTCGGGTTCGCTTTCCCTGGCATCGCTCCGCAGTCAGGGTGTTGACCACCGTGGTGGCCGCGGCCGCCGCATCGGTAGTGGTGTCATCCATCGTCTATCTGGCCTCCGGCGAGGTGAGCCGGGTCGACGATGCCCTCTTCGAATCCATGGCCGGGCTCACCACCACCTCGCTCACCGTGCTCGACCCCGAAGCCCTTCCCAACTGGCTGCTCACGTGGCGGGCCCTCACCCAGTGGCTGGGGGGAGCGGGCGCCCTATTGTTCGCACTGGTAGTAGTGCCCACCTTTGGAGGCCAGCGGCGCTTGAGCGAGGTGGCTGAAGGGCGGGGGAGGCGGGCAGTTCTGGCCAGCACATGGTTGCACACTTCCCGCCGATTGGTGCTGGCCTATGTGGGGTTCACCGCGGTGATAATTGTGGCCTACGCCGCAGCCGGCATGGGCATGTTCGACGCCGCCACCTTCGGCTTGACCACCGCCTCTACGGGGGGGTTCGCCAATTACCGGAACTCCTTCGCCCACTTCGACTCGGCGGCCATCGAGTGGGTGGGGGCTTGGGCGATGGGGCTGGCCGGCATGTCGGTGGCCGCGTTGGTGTGGATCGTGCGGGGACAAGTGCAGGCGCTTTGGCGTTCGACGGAAGTGAAGCTCTACGCCGGTTTGATACTAGTTCCCACGGTTCTGGTGTCCGCCTGGACCTGGCAGGACACCGGCGGGGGAGCCGACACTATCCGACAATCGTTCTTCACGGTCACCTCGGCAATCAGCACCACAGGCTTCCGGGTCACCGATTGGGGCCATTGGGTAACGGCACCCCAAACATTGCTGCTCATGCTCATCGGGATAGGTTCGATGGCTGGCTCGGCGGGGGGCGGGTTCCGGGTGCTCCGGGTGATCCAGCTCTTGGGCATCGTGCGGCGGGAATTGGTCTTGCAACTCCACCCCCGGGCGGTTGTACAAGTGAAGGTGTCGGGAGCGGCGGCCTCAGAAGCATCGCTGACCCGGGTCCATAACTTTCAGATTCTGTGGGTGCTGGCCGCCTCGTTGGGGGTGTTTGGCGTCGCCTCGCTGGGCGGCGACCTGCTGACCGCGATATCAGGGGCGATATCAGCGCTGGCCACCACCGGGCCCGGGCTGGGCGAGCTGTCGGGATTCGCCGATGCCACCGTATTGGCCGCCCCGGCCAGGGCGGTGCTGATCGCGCTGATGTTCCTCGGCCGGCTGTCGATCTACCCGGTGGTGGTGGTAGTCGGCTGGGGTGTGGGTGAGGTCCAGCGGATGAGGCTGAAACAATGAAGGTTCAGCGATGAGGGCCCAGCGATGACTGCGGTCCTGCCGGCGGCCCGGCGGGTGAAGGCGGCTGCGAAGTGGGCTGTACACCACCTGCTAGCGGATCGGCCTTGGACCGTCACCAGCCGGGTGGGGTTCGTGGTGGGGCTAGGCCTGTTGTTTCTGGTGCCGGGGATGCTCTTCGCCACTCTGGTGGAGTGGGGGTCGTCGACGTCGGACAACGAGGTGGCCCTGGGCTTGGGGGCGCTGGTGACGCTGGCTGCGGGAATGCTGCTGGTGGCCTTCACTCGTCTCGACCAGGACATGCCTCCGGCCTCGGTGTTCGCGGCGGTGGCATGGACATGGATCGGCTCGTCGTTCTTTGCCGCCTTGCCGCTGTGGTTCTCCGGCGAGCTGGGCAGCTTCGACAACGCCCTTTTCGAGGCGGTGTCGGGCATCACTGCCACGGGCTCCACGGTGCTGAGTCCCATCGAGGGGGTGGGCCGGGGCGTGCTCATGTGGCGCCAGATCATGCAGTGGTACGGCGGCATGGGCATGGTGGTGCTGGCGGTGACCATTCTGCCGTTCTTGGGCGTCGGCGGTCTGAGCTTGATCACCGCGGAGGCTCCTGGGCCTACCTCCGACCGACTGGCGCCGCGCGTGAGCTCTACCGCCCGGCGGCTGTGGGCGCTCTACGGCGGCATCACCGTAGCGGTGGCGGCAGCTCTGATGATCGCCAGACTGAGCCTGTACGACGCGGTAGCCCACGCCTTCACCATCGCCGGCACCGGGGGCTTTTCGCCATACGACAACTCCGTCGGCCACTTCGACAGCACGGCGGTGGAGGCTGTGGTCATCGCCGGGATGCTGGTATGCGGGGTGAGCTTCACCCTTCACTGGCGGGCCGTGTCAGGCAATCCTCTGGCTTATGGGCGGTCTTCGGAGTTCCGCACCTATCTCGTAGTGATTGCTGGGGCAACGGTGTTTGCGTCACTGCTCAATTGGGTGAACGACCTGACCGATTTGTCCAACGGCTTCCGCAACGGGATCTTCACCGCAGTCGCTCTGAGCACCAGCAGTGGTTTCGGCAACGCCTCCGACGCCAATCCGGGGGGTGATTTCGCGGCTTGGGCACCGGGTGCTCAAGCTTTGTTGCTGCCGTTGATGGTAATGGGGGGCATGACGGGGAGCACCGCCGGAGGGCTGAAGGTGTTGCGAGCCCAGGTGATGGCAAAGTACATGAGGGTGGGGCTGTTGCGGGTGAAGCACCCGCAGGTAGTGGCCAGGGTCAAGCTGGGCCAAGTGGCAGTGTCCGAGCCGGTGCTTCAGCGGGTGGCGGGGTTGGTGGCCCTCTACGCATTGTCCGCGCTGGCGGCCACCATGGTGCTGGCCGCGCTGGGCCATGACCTGGTCACCTCCTCGTCGACGGCGATCAGCGCGTTGAGCAACATGGGACCGGCTCTGGGCGAAGCCGGGCCGACCTCTAATTTCCTGGTCTTCACCCGTCCGGCTCGAGGGGTTGTGATTGCGCTCATGCTCATCGGCCGCCTGGAGTTCTTTGCCATCTTCTTGGTGTTGGTGTCGGCCTACGAGCGGGCCCGGCGGGTTTCTCGAGTAAGGCTACGACGCTGAGGGTTCGCGCGAAGACGATGTGATCCAGGGTCAAGTTGCGGCGCTGAGGAATTCTCTGAGCGCGAGCGCGAAGTCAAGGGGATCCCGAGCTCCGCACATCTCGCGCGCCGAGTGCATTGAGAGCTGGGCTACGCCGGCGTCCACTGTGGTCACCCCGGTTGTCGACGCGGCGAACGGCCCGATGGTGCTGCCGCAGGGCATGTCGCCGCGGTGTGAGTAGACCTGGTGGCCCACCCCGGCTTTCTCGCAAGCGGTGGCGAACGCGGCTTCGCCCACCGCATCAGTGGCATAACGCTGGTTGGCGTTGCGCTTGATCACTGGGCCTTCGCCCATGGCGATGTAATGGTCGGGTTCATGGCGCTCGGGATAGTTCGGGTGGGTGGCATGGGCCCCGTCGGCTGAAAGGCACAGAGACCGGGCCAGCGCGGGGTGCAGCGCATCGCGGGTGCCCGCGATCCGCTCCAGCAAAGTGGGCAGCAGTGCAGACGTGGCCCCTTGAGCCGACACGCTGCCCACCTCCTCATGGTCGAACAGGCACAGCACTGCACTGGGACCTGCGGCGGCGGGAGAGTCGAGCAGGGCCTGTAGTCCTGCCCAGCACGACACCTGGTTGTCGATCCGGGGGGCGTGGAGGAACTCGCCGTCGATACCGGCGACTGTCGAGGGAGTGAGGTCGTGGAGCATGGCATCCCAGGCCAGTACCTCGTTGGAGCTGATCCCAGCGGCCTCAGCAGCCACTTCGGCAAACTCGCCGAGCGTGCGCAGACCGAGTCCCCACACCGGGGTCAGGTGGTTCTGGGGGTTGAGCAGCAAACCCTTTTGGCTAACTTCGCGATCAAGGTGAATGGCCAACTGGGGCACCCTCAGCAGAGGCTGGTCGATCCGGAACAAGCGGGTGCCCGACGATGTGGCCACCCGACCGGCCACCCCCAGATCGCGGTCGAGCCAGCTGTTGAGCAGCGCCCCGCCGTAGACCTCCACTCCCAGCTGGCGATATCCGGCCTGTCCGGTGTCGGGCTGGGGGGTGATTCGCAAGTTGGGACTGTCGGTGTGGGCTCCGATGATCCGGAAACCCTCATCGCAGGAGCGGTGTCGCCAGGCCACCAGGCTGCCGCCCCGGCAAACGAAGCGGCTCCCCGCGGCATCGGACCAGTCAGCGGCCTCGTCCATCTGGGTGAACCCGGCTAGCCGCAACATGGCGGCAGAGCGATCCACCACATGAAACGGTGTCGGACAGGCGTCGATGAAGCTGATCAAGTCCTCGATGCTGAGTACCTGGGCATCTAGAGCCACTCCAGCCCCATCGTCAACAGGTGATTTCACCCCGCCATCATGCCTCTTGGCGGTGCTGCGAAGACAACAGACTTGGTAGGGCGACAGGTTGCAACGGTAAAATTGTGGCCCTGCCGCTGGCCAATGTCGTCTCGGCGCGCACCGCAATCACGCTGGAAAGGACGCGATGAGCAACCGGCCGCAGATACCGGATCTGCCACACCCCCAGGGACTATACGACCCCATCAACGAGCATGACGGCTGCGGGGTTGGGTTCCTGGTGGATCTGAAGGGCCGGCCGCGCCATGACATCGTGTCGGTCGGCTACGGCGCTCTGTGCAACCTCCAGCACCGGGGAGCGCTGGGCGCAGAGGTGAACACCGGCGACGGTGCGGGGCTGTTGATTCAGATTCCCGATGACTTCTACCGCCAGGTGTGCGATTTCGACCTCCCCCCGGTGGGGAGCTACGCCACCGGCATCGGCTTTCTGCCCGAAAACCCCCAGGCAGCGGCCCACGCTCGGTCGGCTATGGACAACATCGCCGAACAGGAGGGGCTGACCCCGCTGGGATGGCGGGAGGTGCCCACCTGCCCCGATGAGTTGGGGGCGGGGGCGCTGGCCACCATGCCGTCGTTCTGGCAGCCGTTCTACTCCGGCGACGGTCTGGATATCGACGCTTTGATGCGGCGGGCGTACATCGTTCGCACCCGGATCCGCAACGAGGTTACCTATGAGACCGACGACCAGGCCGATGTCGGTGCACTGGGGTCCAAAGCTCGCAAGCTGACCTATGGCTACTTCGCCAGCTTGTCCAACCGGACCATCGTCTACAAGGGAATGCTCACCACACCGCAGCTCGGCGAGTTCTACTCTGATTTGAGCGACACCCGGGTGACCAGTGCCCTGGCCATGATCCACTCCCGATTCTCCACCAACACCTTCCCGTCGTGGTCGCTGGCCCATCCGTACCGATTCATCTCCCACAACGGCGAGATCAACACCGTGCAGGGCAACCGCAACTGGATGCGGACCCGAGAGGCCCTGCTGAACTCGCCCCATCTGCCCGGCGACCTGGAGCGGTTGTTCCCCGTGTGCGCCGAAGGGGTGAGCGACACTGCCAGCTTCGACCAGGTGTTGGAACTGCTTTACATGGGCGGCTATTCGCTACCCCACGCAGTGCTCATGATGATTCCCGAGCCGTGGGAGAACCATGAGTCGATGGCGCCGGAACTGCGGGCCTTCTACCGCTACTACGCCTCGCTAATGGAGCCATGGGACGGTCCGGCCGACATCGTGTTCAGCGACGGCACCCTGATCGGTGCGGTGCTCGACCGCAACGGCCTGCGCCCCTCCCGCTACTGGGTAACCGACGACGACCTGGTGATCATGGCCTCCGAGGTGGGGGTGATGGAGGTCGACCCGGCAGCCATTGTGGAGAAGGGCCGCTTGCAGCCCGGACGAATGTTTTTGATCGACACCTCTGAGGGCCGCATCGTTCGGGACACCGAGATCAAAGAGAAGCTGGCCTCGGCCCATCCCTACGACCAGTGGCTGGCCGACAACCAGATTGATCTAGACCACTTGGTGGAGCGCCCCCTGCCCGAGCCCGACGAGACTCCGCTGGTAGTACGCCAGCAGATGTTCGGCTACACCCACGAGGAGTTGAAGCTCCTGTTGGCCCCCATGGCCCGTGACGGCAAAGAAGCTCTGGGCTCGATGGGCACCGATACCCCGGTGGCCGTTCTGTCCAACCGGTCCCGCCTGCTGTACGACTACTTCCAGCAGCTATTCGCCCAGGTCACCAACCCGCCGCTGGACGCCATCCGCGAGGAGATCATCACCGCCACTTGCGGCTGGCTCGGGCCCGAGGGCAACCTTCTCGACCCCCAGCCCGAGTCGTGCCGCCAGATATTCACCCCCCACCCGGTGATCACCGATCAGCAGCTGGCCAACCTGGTGGAGGTGGACGGATCCGACGGCCACGACCACTGGCACACTGAGGTGGTGCCGTGCCTGTACGCGGTGGACGACGGCGGGCCGGGATTGCGCATCGCCATCCAGCGCATCCGAGAGCAGGTCAGCCGGGCCATTGATGGGGGCAAGAACATCATCGTGCTGTCCGACCGGGGGGCCAGCCCCGACTCGGCCCCGATCCCGTCGCTTCTGGCCACCGCGGCGGTGCATCACCATCTGATCCGGGAGAAGACCCGCACTCGGGTGGGGCTGGTGGTGGAGACCGGCGACGCCCGCGAGGTACACCACATCTGTTTGCTGCTGGCCTACGGAGCCACCGCCATCAATCCCTACCTGGCGTTCGAGACCATCGACCAGATGATCGACGAGGGGCTCTGCGGCTTCTCCCCCGACCACGACAGGGAACTGGCCCACAGCAACTACATCAAGGCCTGCGACAAGGGCGTGCTCAAGGTCATGTCCAAGATGGGCATCTCCACGGTGAAGTCGTATGTGGGGGCGCAGATCTTCGAGGCCATCGGCCTGGGACACCCCATCATTCAGGAGTGCTTCACCGGCACGGTCAGCCGCCTCGGCGGAATCGGCTTTCCGCAACTGGCCGAAGAGGTGAGGCTGCGGCACCGCATCGCCTACCCCGAGAATCCCGATGAGCGGGCCCACCGCACCCTGGAGGGGGGAGGGGAGTACCAGTGGCGCCGAGAGGGCGAATACCACCTGTTCAACCCCGAGACGGTTTTCAAGCTCCAGCACGCCACCCGCGAGGGCCGCTACGACATCTTCAAGCAGTACACCGGGCAGGTGAACGCCCAATCCGAGCGCCTGGCCACCCTGCGGGGGCTGTTCCGGTTCCGCACCGGGGTGCGGGAGCCCATTCCCATCGAGGAGGTGGAGCCGGTGGCCAGCATCGTCTCCCGGTTCTCCACCGGGGCTATGTCGTACGGCTCGATCTCGGCGGAGGCCCACGAGACCCTGGCCATCGCCATGAACCGCATCGGCGGCAAGTCGAACACCGGCGAGGGGGGCGAGGATCCCCGCCGCTATGTCCCCGACCCCAATGGCGACCTGCGCCGGTCGGCCATCAAGCAGGCCGCCTCGGGCCGATTCGGGGTGACCAGCGAATACCTGGTGAACAGCGACGACATCCAGATCAAGATGGCCCAGGGGGCCAAGCCGGGCGAGGGCGGCCAGCTTCCCGGCCACAAGGTGTGGCCATGGATCGCCGAGGTCCGCTATTCCACCCCCGGGGTGGGGCTCATCTCCCCGCCCCCCCACCACGACATCTACTCCATCGAGGATCTAGCCCAGCTCATCCACGACCTGAAGAACGCCAACCCCCAAGCCCGCATCCACGTGAAGCTGGTGTCGGAGCTCGGCGTGGGCACGGTGGCCGCTGGTGTGTCCAAAGCCCACGCCGATGTGGTGCTCATCTCGGGCCACGACGGCGGCACCGGGGCCTCGCCCCTGACGTCCATCAAGCACGCTGGCACCCCATGGGAGCTGGGCTTGGCCGAGACCCAGCAGACGCTGCTGTTGAACCGGCTCCGCGACCGGATCGTGGTGCAGACCGATGGCCAGCTGAAGACCGGCCGGGACGTGATGATCGCCGCCCTTCTGGGGGCCGAAGAATTCGGGTTCGCCACCGCTCCGCTGGTGGTGGCGGGGTGCGTGATGATGAGGGTTTGCCACCTGGACACCTGTCCAGTGGGGGTGGCTACCCAGGACCCCGAGCTGCGCAAGAAGTTCACCGGCGAGCCCGAGTTCGTCATCAACTTCATGGAGTACATCGCCGAAGAAGTGCGCGAGATGCTGGCCGCGCTTGGCTTCCGCACCTTGGCCGAAGCCGTAGGCCATGTGGAGTGCCTCGATGTCAGCGACGCGGTGGATCACTGGAAGGCCTCCGGGCTTGACCTGTCTCCCATCCTTTACGCCCCCGAGATTGATCCTGGGGACGACCGGCACTGCACGCAACCCCAGGACCACGGCCTCGACCGCGCCCTCGACCAGCAGCTCATCTTGATGGCCGAGTCCGCCTTGGAAGACGGCCTCCCGGTGGAGATAGAACTCCCAATCGGCAACGTGAACCGGACGGTGGGCACCATGCTGGGCTTCAACGTCACCACCAAGTGGGGGGCCGACGGTCTGCCCGACGACACAATCCGAATCAATTTCGCCGGGTCGGCCGGCAACAGCTTCGGAGCGTTTCTGCCCCGGGGCATCACCATGAAGCTGACCGGCGACGCCAACGACTACGTGGGTAAGGGCCTGTCGGGCGGTCGCATCATCGTGACCACCTTCCCTCAGGCCCGATTCGCTCCCGAGGACAACGTGATCGCCGGCAACGTGATCGGGTACGGCGCCACCGGCGGCGAGCTGTTCTTGCGAGGGCTGGTGGGGGAGCGGTTCTGCGTCCGCAATTCCGGGGCGGTCGCAGTGGTAGAGGGCGTGGGCGACCACGGCTGCGAGTACATGACCGGGGGGCGGGCCGTGGTGCTCGGCCCCACCGGGCGAAACTTCGGCGCGGGCATGTCGGGCGGCGTCGCCTTCGTGTACGACCCCGATGAAGTGTTCCCCTCCAAGGTAAATCGGGAGATGGTAGACCTCGAGACTTTGGACGACGGCGACCGGGAGTGGTTGCGAGACCGAATAAGCCAGCACATGGTGTACACCGATTCGACGGTGGCCGAGCGCATTCTGGCCAACTGGACTACCGAGGCCGACCGGTTCATAAAGGTAATGCCCACCGACTACAAGCGGGTGTTGGCGGCGTTGGACGAGGCCGAGCGGACCGGGACCGACGCTGGTGCAGCCATCATGGCGGCCGCTCATGGGTGACGTCCGGGGGTTCATCAAGCACGGTCGGGAACTCCCGACGCGGCGGGCAGTGCCGGTCAGGATCAAAGACTGGCATGAGGTCTACAAGGACTTCGATGCCGAGTTGGTGCGTACCCAGGCGTCTCGCTGCATGGACTGCGGTATCCCGTTTTGCAACAACGGCTGCCCCTTGGGCAATCTGATCCCCGACTGGAACGATCTCGTCTACCGAGACCACTGGCGGGAGGCCATCGAGCGGCTGCATGCCACCAACAACTTTCCCGAGTTCACTGGCCGGCTGTGCCCCGCTCCGTGCGAGGCGGCTTGCGTTTTGGGCATCAATGAAGACCCGGTGACCATCAAGCAGGTTGAGGTGGAGATCGTGGACCGGGCCTGGGAAGAGGGATGGATCACCCCGGTGGTGTGCGACGACCGCACCGGCCGATCGGTGGCGGTGGTGGGGTCGGGGCCGGCCGGGCTGGCCGCCGCTCAGCAGCTCACGCGGGCGGGTCACGACGTGGTGGTGTTCGAGCGGGCTGACCGAATCGGCGGCCTGTTGCGCTACGGGATTCCCGAGTTCAAGATGGAAAAGCGCCACCTCGACCGCCGGTTGGCCCAGATGGAGGCTGAAGGCACGGTGTTCAAGGCTGGGGTGAATGTAGGGGTCGATATCAGCGCTGCTGAGCTCACCGATCAATACGACGCGGTGGTGTTGGCGGGCGGGGCTACCCAGTGGCGAGACCTGCCCATTCCCGGCCGGGAGCTCGAGGGCATCTACCAGGCGATGGAGTACCTGCCTCCGTCTAACCGGGTGCAGGAAGGCGACTTGGACGAGCACCCCTTCTCAGCCGCTGGCAAGCACGTCATCATCATCGGCGGGGGCGATACCGGCGCCGACTGCCTAGGCACCGCGCACCGCCACGGGGCGGCGTCCATCCACCAGTTCGAGATATTGCCCCGGCCCCCTGATGAGCGGGCCGACGCTACCCCGTGGCCTACATGGCCGCTCATGTACCGGTCATCGTCGGCCCACGAGGAGGGCGGCACCCAGATATACGCCATCAACACTGTGGAGTTCACCGGATCGGGCGGCAAGGTGGAGGCGCTGCGCACGATCGATGTTCGGCAGTCGTTCGAGGGTGGGCGCATGAGCTTCGATCCCATCGAGGGAACCGAGCGGGAGTTTCAAGCCGACTTGGTGCTCTTGGCCCTGGGGTTCACCGGCCCTGAAACCGGAGGCCTGCTTGATGACCTGGGGGTGGGGATCACCGACCGGGGAAACGTGGCCCGCGAGGACAACTGGATGAGCACCGTGCCCGGTGTATTCGTGGCCGGCGACATCGGCCGAGGCCAGAGCCTCATCGTGTGGGCCATCGCCGAAGGCCGGGCCTGCGCGGCGGCCGTCGACCAGTACCTGACCGGCGACACGCTCTTGCCCACCCCTCTTGTGCCCACCGCCCAGCAGCTTCGCTAGCTCTAAAAGGGACGGGCGTCGAGGAAATCTAGGGCGGCGTCTATGAAGTCGAAGGACTTGGGGGTGGCGAAGTGGTCGACGCCTTTGAGGACGACGAGGCGGGCGTCGGGGAGGGCTTCGACCAGTTGGTCGGCGGGATAGGCGAAGTCTTTATCGCCCACCACCACCAAGACGGGTACGGCAACTTGGCCCAGGCAGTCGGTGTCGAAGGCGGTGCGGCTGGCCATCAGGGCGGCTAGGGCCTCCCGGTCGGCTTCGGGATCGTCGGCCAGGGTGGAGAAGTGGAGAGACTCGGGATTTTCGGGGTCGGGTTCCCCGGTAACCGCGTGCAAGATCATGCGGCTGTGGGCCTCATCTCGCTCGAAGAGGTTCTTGCCCACCCCTGACACCACCAGCTTGTGAAACCTACCCGGCGTCTTCGAGGCGACGGACAGCAGGGTGTAGGCCCCCAGCGAGAACCCGATGGCGTCGATGGATTCTTCAGGGAAGTGGTCGATCACATGCTGTTCGAAATCGGCGTATCCCCCGGGATGGTGGGGTTTGGGGGCAGCGCCATGGCCCATCAAGTCGATCCCGATCACCTCGCGGCCAGCATCGGCCAGAAGGTCGAACCAGGCGTTGTCTCCCCAGGTTCGCCGGGCCGAACCGGCCAGTCCATGCAGCAATGCGACAGCAGGTCCGCTCACGGCGCTCACCCTACATAGGCCTGGTAGGGCAATAGCGAAGCACCGCAGAAAACAAGGAGGCCCCGAGTAGCCTCCCGGCCGAAACCGGTCGACTTCTCGGGGCCGTCCCGTTCAGTCCCGGATCCTCAGCGGGCTTGCGCCCCCCGGTTCCCCGGTCCCTATCTCCCAGTTCCTCGCGGCACCTGGCCTCTTTCCGGAGCCTCGGCTTTCGGTGGTGCCACCGACTTCCTCGGCCCGTTCCAGCGGCCCTGCGGAACTCTGTCGAACCCTTGCCCTTTCGGGCTCCTGTCCTTCAGCTAACTCCGCTTGTCTCTGGTAGGTGGGCATACCATAGCGCGGTATAAAGCCAGGTCAAGGGGAAAAGAAAAATCCACAGGGTTTTCCACTGCTGTGAGTAGAAATCCCCAGGATACCCAAAATTAACCACAGAAATCAGGCTGCAATCGGCCCCGAATCAACCCTTCAAGACCAAACTCCGCGCGCCATGAGGACCTCGCGCAACACGGTGGGACGATCAGTCATGATCCCGTCCACACCGAGATCCAGCAGCCGATGCATCTCGCCGGCCTCGTCGATAGTCCAAACATGCACTGCCAGCCCTTGGGCATGAGCGGCGTCTACAAACCGCTGATGTACCACCGGCACGCCCTTGGCCTTGGGCGGCACCTGGGCACAAGCCCCGGCTTTGATCCGAATTGGCAACCCGGTGGACGCAGCCTGAAGCTGGCCCACCGCCTTGGGGCTGAGGCCCGTGCACAGCCGGGGTCCTCCCAGCCGCCGGGCGGTGGCCAACCGGCGACCGGAGAACGAACCGACGCAAACCCGATCGATGGCGTCGGCCCTCTTCAAGGCGTCGATCAGGGGCACGGTGGCCTGGTCGTGTTTGGGATCGACAGCGATCCGAACGTCGGGCCAGGCGCCCAGCAGCTCATCAAAGCGGGGAATGGCCTGCCCGCCGCCCACCCTAACCGTCTCCAAGTCGCGCCAGGCGAGGTCGCCAATGGCCTCGGGCCGTCCGCTAAGCCGCTGCAACCCCTCGTCGTGGAACGCCACCAGCACCCCGTCGCGCGTGGCGTGCACATCGGTCTCCACATAGCGGTAGCCGAGGCCGATGGCCGAGGCGAATGCGGCCATCGTGTTCTCTGGCCCCTCCGCAGCCCCACCCCGGTGGGCGATGGGAATCGGACCGTCATGGTCTAGATACGGCCAAGGGGACACCGCGCCAATGCTAATTGCCAGGGTAGATTCATTGACTGTGGATTGGGAGCCTGCCGAAAAGTTCGGCCAATTGCTTGGGCGCGGTGATTTCGCCCTCCACGAGGGTGCGCTTTGCATCGCTGCCCTCGGTAGCCCCGAGATGGACTTCGCGGCCGAGGTCGGAAGGCTGGATGCGCTGGCCGACCAGTGCGACCGCCCCAGTCGAGACCAAATGCTCCACACCTTGTTCAGCGATCTGGGATTCCACGGCAACCGGGCCGACTACTACGACCCCCGTAACTCGTTTCTGAATGAAGTCATGCGCCGACGCACCGGCATCCCGATCAGCCTCGGGGTGCTCACAATCGCCATCGGGCAACGCACGGGCTACGAGTTCGAGGGCATAGGTCTGCCCGGCCACTTCCTGCTTCGGGATCGAAACGACCCCGAAGTCTTCATAGACGTCTTCGCCGGGGGTGCATTGCTTGATGCCCAGGGCTGCGAAGAGCTGTTCCACCAGATCACCGGAGGAAATAAGGGGTTCCACCCCGCATTTCTGGCCCCGGTGGAGCATTCCTCAATCATGGAGAGGATGCTGGGAAACCTCCGGGCCATCTACGCGCAGAGCAAGGATTACGCCAACCTCGAATGGGTACTGGAACTGCGTATGATGTGTCCTGCGGTCCCAGCCGACGAGGCCAAGCAGCTCGGGCTGATCAACATGGAGCGGGGCCGGTTCGATGAGGCCGCCCGTCGGTTCGAGGCGCTGGCCCAGACGGCCGAGAACGACGACGAGGAGCAGTTCCAGAGGTTGGCCACGCTGGCCCGCGCCCGCATGAACTAGTGGTCCTTCGCTGAGCTCGAGTCGAATCACCGATGCAGAGGCCCGCTTAGACCGCGACACTGGGCTGATCGGGCGGTAGCGTTAAACCTCGTGCCCCGGCGTACCAAGATCATTGCCACCATTGGCCCGGCATCGGAATCGCCAGAGGCGCTGCGGACCATGGTGGACGCGGGCATGGACGTAGCCCGTATCGGGCTGGCTCATGGAACGCTGGAAGAAGCACTGGGTCGGATGCATCGAGTGCGCCAAGTGGCTCAAGAAGCCGGCCGGCGGGTCGGTGTTCTAGTGGATCTGCCCGGACCGAAGGTTCGCACGGCCAGCTTCGGCTCCGACGGCGCGGAGCTGCTGGCCGACACCGAGGTGGAGATCAGGGTGGGGGATGCCAAGAGCACCGCCGAATTAGTGGAGGTGGACTACGACAACCTCTTCCACGACATCGCGGTGGGCGACCAAGTGGCCCTGGGCGATGGCCAAGTGCTGTTGCAGGTGGTCGACATTGCCTCTGACAGGGCCACCGGTTTGGTACTCCATGGCGACGTGATCCACGGACGGCCTGGTTTTCGCATCCCGTCTGACCGGCTCAGCATGTCCACACCGACACCGGAAGACCTGCGGAATCTGGACGCGTTCGTCAGCGAGTCGGTGGATATGGTGGCCGTCTCATTTGTGAGGTCGGGCGACGACATCCGCCGGGTGAACGTGGAGCCCCATCCCGATGGTCCGCTGGTGATAGCCAAGATCGAGACCCAAGCGGCCGTCCAGAATCTGGAGGACATCATCGAAGCCTCGGCTGGCATCATGGTGGCCCGCGGCGACCTGGGCACCGAGTGCCTCATGGAGGAGACCCCGCATCTTCAAAAGCGGATCATCCGGGAATGCATTGCTGGCGGTTTGCCGGTGATCACTGCCACCCAGATGCTGGATTCCATGGTCCAAGCTTCGACCCCTACTCGAGCCGAGGTATCCGATGTCGCCAACGCGGTGTTCGACGGGACCAGCGCAGTCATGCTGTCGGCCGAGACCGCCATCGGCGCCCACCCGGCGGCCACTGTGGCCACCATGGCCCGAATCGCCCAGCGGGCCGATGAGGAGTTCGACTATGTCCGCTGGGGGGAGAACATCCGCCGTTTGCGCATGACCGATGCCGACGCCCCCACCTCAGTAACAGACGCCATGACCGGCGCTGCGGCTACCGCGGCCAACGAGCTAAACCTGGCGGCCATCATCTGCATCTCGGCCTCGGGTTTCACGGTGCGTTCAATGGCTCGATTCCGCCCTCAGGCGGCCATCTTGGGGTTCAGCACGTCGGAGCGCACCGTTCAGCAACTGACGCTGAGCTGGGGGGTCACCCCGATGCTGGCCCATGAGAAGGGCAGTTACGAAGACCGAGTGGCCGAAGCTCTGAACCAGGCCAAAGAAGCAGGCCATGTTGTGCCCGGCGATGTGGCGGCGGTGGTAGCCGGTATGACCGAGGCCACCGACGTGCTGCGCTTGGTACGCATCAACTGACCGTAGAAGGATTGCGGCCATGAGCGATGCACCGGTGAATCTCACCCGGTCGGGGCCGCCCGAGACGATCTTGGACCCTGAGCCTCCGCGGGCGGTAGCCGCGTTGGCCGAGGCTATGAACCAGCCTGAGGAACGCCGAAGGGATGCCGTAGCCGAGGTGGTGGCCGAGTTTCCCCGCTTCTTGGACGGTTGGGCCCGGCTGGGGCTGTTGGCCCAGGACCATGCGGAGGCCTATGCCGCCTTTCGGGTGGGATACCACCGGGGGTTGGACCGACTACGCCAGAACGGCTGGCGGGGGTCGGGCTATGTGCGCTGGACCCACGAAGTGAACCGAGGATTTCTCCGAGCCTTGGCTGGATTGCAGGCCACTGCCGCTGCGATCGGGGAAAAGGACGAGGAAGAGCGCTGCTTGCTCTTTTTGCATCAACTCGACCCGTCGTGGCCTCCGACCGACTGGAACGCTTGATATGGCGGCGCCCGGTGGCACCGGACCCATAGGACCGTTCCCGGAGTATGTGGGAGATGATCCCGAGGCCCAAGATGGCTACGACCGGCTTCGCAGGCGGGTGCTGTGGAGCCTTCCTTACGGATTGTACGTGGTGGGGTCGCGAGCGGGGGAGCGACGCAACGGCATGACCCTCAACTGGGCCACCCAGCTGGCATTTGAGCCCAAGCTGGTAGGTATTGGCGTGGAGCATCCGGCCTACACCCACGAGCTCATATCCGAGGGCGGGGTGTTCAGCCTGTGCACCATCGCCCGAGAAGACCGGGCCATCGTCCGCAAGTTCACCAAACCAGTGGAGGTGGACTTGGCGGAGATGACCCTCAACGGCTTCGCGTTCCATGATGGGGTCACTGGTGCCCCCATATTGGACTGCGCCCCCGCCTATCTCGACTGCGTGGTACGCGATGCGGTGGTGACCGGCGCCCATACTCTGTTCATCGGCGAGGTGGTGGACTGCGGCTTCCAGAGCGAAGAGGACACCCCAGTCCTGCGCATGGAGGACACCCGTATGAACTACGGGGGCTAGCAGTCCTTGGAGCGCCCGCAATTCACCGGTGCGGTGTTGGCTGGCGGGCAGAGCCGGCGGATGGGCATCGACAAGGCGTTTTTGGAAGTGGGGGACAGGTGGCTCATTGCCTACGCACTGGACGCGCTGGCCGGGGCGTCGCAGCGGCTGATCGCCGGCGGGGCAGACGCCCGATTGGAAGAGGCGGCGGCAGCTGCCGATGCCGTTCATGTTCCCGACCTATGGCCCGGTGAAGGTCCCTTGGGTGCAGTCGCCTCAGTGCTAAAGGAGGCTCAGTACCCAATTGCCGTGATCTTGCCCTGCGATATTCCCGGAATCGGCCCTGATGATGTTGCCGCCCTAGTGCAGGCCATCAGCTTGAGATCCCCTGACGACACTCCATCTGCTGCGGTATTCATCGACCAGCGCCGCCACTACCTGCCCATGGCCATCGAATCCAGAGCAGCGGCACTGGCCGAGCGCCTGTTCGATTCTGGTCGGCGCGCCATGGCCTCCCTTCTCGATGAAGTAGATGTCGTCGACGTGCCGGCTCCGCCGTCAGCGGTAGCCGACATCGACAGCCCCGAAGACCTCGGCTAGCGAGGTCGGCCAGACGGGCAGTCACCACCCACTAACCTCTCCAAGGTGGAAATCCCTGAGATCAGCGTCGCGGAGCTGGCTGAGCTGTTGTCGGGAGACATATCGCTCATCGACGTGCGAGAACCCGACGAATTCGCCGAAGCCCATGTGTCCGGAGCGGTTCTAATTCCTTTGGCCACTATTCCCGAGCGGGCCGCGGAATTGCCCGACGAGCACCTGTACATGATCTGCGGCGTTGGAGGACGAAGCCTCAAGGCCGCTGAATACCTGACCGCACAGGGCTGGAGCTGCACAAACGTAGCCGGGGGCACCAAAGGATGGGTTGAGTCCGGTTACCCCTTCGATACCGGGCCCGCAGTCGATTGAGCCGCAAATCCGTGCTCCCCGAGCCGGTTGTCACTCGGCGCGAGCTGGCGGCGGTGGTGGCCGATGCGGCCACTGCCGACGCCTACGCGATAGATACCGAGTTCCACCGCGAGCGCACCTACTACCCCCGGCTGGCGCTGGTTCAAATCGCCTGGCACGACCAGTTGGCTGTCATCGATCCGTTGGCCGTTCCCATCAAGCCATTGGCCGAGCTGCTGGACGGCCATGGCCTTGCGGTGCTCCATGCTGCTGAGCAAGACCTGGAGGTGCTCTTCCACGAATGCGAAACGCGGCCGCGACAGATATTCGACACCCAGATCGGGGCCGGGTTCATCGGGTTCAGCTCGCCATCGCTGGCCACGCTCCACGAGCGTCTGCTGGGAGTGGAGCTGGCCAAAGAGGCTCGACTTTCCGACTGGTTTCAACGGCCTCTGCCCGATCACATGCTGGCCTACGCGGCGGCTGACGTAGAGCGCTTGTTGGAAATCAGCGACATGCTGCAAAGGGACCTGCACGCCCGAGGTCGCCTGAAATGGGCTGAGGAGGAGTGCGAACTGTTGCTGGAGCGAGCCGATTCAGGGCGATCTCCCGAAACGGCCTGGCTCAAGCTCAAAGAGGTTCGTCGCATGGAGGGGCGCCCCCGAGCCTTGGGCCAAGCGGTGGCCCGATGGCGAGAAGAGTACGCCTCTCGCCTGAATCAACCCGTCCGCCACCTTCTGTCGGATCTTGGGGTGGCCGTGGTGGCCCAGCGCATGCCCAAGTCCATCGAGCAGTTGCGGGAGATCAGGGGCGTGGAGCCCCGCAATCTCCGAAAGGGGGCCGACAAGGACCTATTGGCGTTTCTCAATGAGATCAGGGGGGCCGATTTACCGATCGAGCCCGCCAGCAAATCGTCCAAGCTTGATCCGGCACTGAAGCCCGCAGTCAGCCTCATCACCTCGTGGGCCGCCCAGCACGCCGCCGAATTGGATCTTGATCCGACACTGGTGGCCACTCGCAGCGACATCGAGGCCCTGCTGCGAGGCGACCCCGACTGCCGGTCCCTCAAGGGGTGGCGGGCCGAAATCATCGCCGCACCTGTCCAACAACTATTGGAAGGGGCCGCAGCAGTAGCCTTCGACGGCCAGGGGAGGCTCACGCTGGAAGAGCGCTCTGGGCGCGCGATTAGTCCATTGAAAGGAAGCAGATGACCGAGACGGCAGAGCGGGAATGGTTGGACTGGGACTCTTACGGCCGAGCCGTGCGGGAACTGGCCGCGCTGGTCGCCGATGACGGCTACCGGCCGGAGATGATCCTGGCCATTGCCCGAGGCGGACTGTTCTGTGCTGGGTCGCTGGGCTATGCCCTGTCGATCAAGAACATCTACGTGATGAACTGCGAGTACTACACCGGGGTGGACGAGCGGCTTCCCGTTCCAGTGATGCTCCCTCCCTCCGTCGATCTGGTGGATCACCGAAACTCCAAGATCCTCATCGCCGACGACGTGGCCGATACCGGCCACACTCTCAAGATGGTCTACGACTTCTGCGCAGACCGGGTGGGCGACGTGCGCTCGGCGGTCCTCTACGAGAAGTCGCATTCTCTGGTGAAGAGCGACTACGTATGGAAGCGGACCGACCAGTGGATCAATTTTCCATGGTCCACCGATCGACCGTTGGTGAGCGCTGAGGAGGCCCGCCACAAAGTGCTCGACGCATAGTGGCTCGCTTGCTGCGGAATCCTCGTTGGGGGTGGCAGTGTGCAAAACACGGCTAGCGAGTGGTTAGACTGGCCTTTATGAGAGGTTAGGGGGCGGAGTTCCCCCTGCTGCCGGTGCTGAAAGGCATCCGGCTTGATTTAGCGGAGCCGCCCATGAAAAAGGGACGCCACCGTCGTTATGAAGAGGCTCGTGCGCTGAAGCACACAAGCGACGACTTCGACGTAATGTTCGAAGACAACGAGGATCCATGCGTGGAGTGTGGAGCTATCCCCGGAGAGGAATGCCGACTCGTCAAAGTAGGGGCCAAGCCATGGTGCGAGTACCGGGACCCTCCGGCCACCGACAGCGTCGACGAGCTATTTCCCAATTGAGGCTGTCTGTTTGGGAGGTGTGACCCCGGTCACACTCCTTCAGTCTCGTCGAGGATCTCGTCGAGGCGGAGGATGTCGTCGGCTCGAACCACACCGATAAACGTGCCGTCATCGTCAGTCACCGGAAGCTGATCGGTGTCGTTGGCATCCATCTGAGCCACTGCATCGCGCAACGTCCATGACGGCCGAGCTGTGGGCAGATCGCGTCGTGCGATGTCGGCGACCAGCGTGTCGTTCCACACGTCGCGCTCCAGGTCGCTCATCTGCTCTAGGCCACACATCCCAAGGTACGTTCCGCCGTCGACCACCGGAACCTCCCGCTCGCGTCGACCGAGAAGGTGGATGTACACCAACTCGCTCACCGTGGCGTCGGGGGGCACAGTGAGGGTGTCGGTGGTTAGCGCGGAGGTGAGTGGCAGGGCGAGCCGGCGCTCGACGAGCCCTTCTCTTTTCTCGAGCTGATAGGAGGCCACTGAGCTGGATCCGACTACCAGCTGCGATACCGCGGCAGCTATTAGCGCGGGGACCACGAACACCGACGCGCCGGTGCTCTCGGCCACGAACATAACCGCAGTAATGGGTGCCCGATAGCCGGCCCCCAAGAAGGCGGCCAGCCCCAGGGTGCGGTAAAGCCCGATGTCGGCCACGCCCAGGGCCTGACCCACAAAGCTGCCAACGATCACTCCCTGAACAGCCAGGGGAATGAACAAGCCACCGGTTCCGCCAGCGCCCACGGTTGTGAGGGTGGCGACCACCCTGAAGACCAGAAGGCTGCCGATGAGTAGCAGCGTGTGCTCTCCGTCTCGCAGCCACTCGGTGGCCTCCACGCCGGGGCCCAGGCTCAAAGGCTGGTCGAAAACGGCTTCGGTAGCCACCACCAGTCCGGCCAGCACTGCACCGCCAAGCAGGATTCTGACCCCAATCGGGTATCGCTGCTCCAGACCCTTGGCCTGGCGCACCAACCAGGCGAATCCCCGGCCCCCCAGCCCGGCTACCAAACCGAGCAGCGCCCCTCCGCCCAAGTGGATGATGCTGAGGTTGCCGGTATTGCTGCCCAGATCGATGACCGGGTCGGTGCCCAGAACAGCCACGTACACCAGGTAGCCCGATGCGGAGGCCAGCAGCGCCGGTAGCAGCGCCCGGCGGGCCACGTCATCGCGATAGGGCGCCTCCAGGGCGAAGATCACCCCGGTGGCCGGGGTCTTGAACACCGCGGCTATGCCAGCGGCTGCCCCCGCGGTGAGCAGCAACTTGGCTTCCTCCCGCCGCAGCCACCGGCCGAACAGGCCCTGGGTGCTGTGGCCGACGGTGGCGCCGGCATAGACCGAGGGGCCCTCAAGTCCCACCGAACCTCCCAGGCCTATGGTGGCCACGCCGGCCAGCAGCTTGGCGGGAAGCTGGGAGAGGGGCAGCCGGGGGTGGCGCTCATGGAAGGCCCGCACGTATTCGTCGGATGTCGACGGGGTGGCGCCCCGCCCGATATAGCGCAAAATGGCCACCGCGGCGAACAGGCCGACTGCTGGAGCCGCCGCCTGCCACCACAGAGGGCCATGCAGAATGCGCTCCAACAGCACCTCGACAGTCAGCTGCTCGAACCCGGCCACCAACAATCCCACCAAAGCCCCGGTGAGGATAGAGAGCACCATCATCGCCGGGAAGGCCCGTCTCGGCCGGAAGGAGGCCAGCAGCCCCACTCCTGATCGCGCGATCCTTCCGCCTAAAAGAGCTTGGAGTGCTTGCATCCTGTCGGTCTCACTGCCGGTATCCTACTGGCCGATGAGGTTTCGTCGGACCACCAAGGCAGACCCGCTGGTAGACGATCTCCGGCGTGTGCTGCCTGCCGACCGGGTTAGGGCCGCTTCATTGGAGCGCTCGATCATGGGCCGGGACGCCTCCATCTTCGAAGGGGGCCAGGCCGGTCCAGTGTGTTTTCCGATCAGCACCGAAGAGGTGCAGGGTTGTGTGGACGCGGCCCGGCGCCACGGCCGGGCGGTGGTTCCCCGGGGAGCGGGCACCGGGTTGGCCGGGGGGTCAGTTCCGTTAGACGAACCGGTAGTGGTGGTCACCACCAAGATGAATCGCCTGCTCTCAGTGGATGTAGATCAGAGGTTGGCCTGGGTGCAGCCGGGCATGATCAACCTTGACCTCAGCCGGGCTATCGCGCCCCACGGCCTGCATTTCGCTCCCGATCCCTCCAGCCAGCAGGTGTGCTCGCTGGGCGGAAACGTGGGCACCAACGCTGGCGGTCCCCATTGCCTGGCCCACGGGGTGACCAGTGCCCACGTCCAGGCCGCAGAGGTGGTACTCATGTCGGGCGAAGCCGTGGTGTTGGGCGATCCCGACGGCTGGGCTCCGGGCTTGGATCTGCGGGGGGCGTATGTGGGCTCGGAGGGGATGATGGGAATCACCACCGCTATCGCCGTGCGGCTCACCCCCAACCCCCCCGCAGTGCAGACCCTGCTGTTGGCCTTTGACTCGGTGGACGCGGCGGCGCATACGGTGAGTGCGGTGATCGCCGACGGCATAGTGCCTGCGGCCATTGAGATGATGGACAAGAACATCATTTGGGCAGTGGAGAACTTCGTTGGCGCTGGGTTCCCCACCGACGCTGCCGCGGTGGTGATCGTGGAGGTAGACGGCCTGCCCGGTGGGGTGACCGCTGAGGCCGACCGGGTGGCCGAATTGGCCGAAGAGCGCGGCGGAAGGGTTCGCCGGGCGGCCGACGACCAGGAGAGGGCCCTGATTTGGAAGGGTCGCAAGAGCGCTTTCGGGGCCATTGCCCAGATCAAGCCCAACTATTACCTGCACGACACGGTGGTGCCCCGCACTCGACTGGCCGAGGTGATGAACCAGGTGTACGAGATCGTGGAGGAGCACGACTTGCAGGTGATGAACGTATTCCACGCCGGTGACGGCAACCTTCACCCGCTTTTGCTGTACGACCGCCGTGAGCCGGGGGTAATGGAACGAGTGCATGCCGCGGGGTCGGCCATCATCGAGGCGTCACTGGCTGTGGGCGGCGTGTTGTCGGGCGAGCACGGCATCGGCATCGAAAAGCGCGACTTCATGCCGCTGATGTTCAGCGAGGCCGACTTGGACGCGCAGGGCAGGCTGCGACGGGCGTTCGACCCCGACGAAATGGCCAACCCCGGCAAGGTGCTTCCCACCGGTGCAAGCTGTGCCGACGTGAACGCGCTCACGAAGGTCCCCGAAGGGGTGTGGGGATAGGTGATCGGCGACAAGGCGGGAGCGGCGCTGGAGTCGTTCGCCGCCGAAGTGGGATCGGATGATGCGGTCGCTGTGGTGGGTGGGCGCACTCACTGGGAGGTCGGAGGGAGTTGTCCGGAAGAGACCCGCCTGGTGCGGGCCCCGACTGGAGTGCGCGGCTTCGATCCTGCCGACATGACTATCAGGGTGGGGGCAGCGACCCCGGTCAC
Source organism: marine group bacterium Sva0996 bin134 (assembly GCA_002239105.1). GTDB lineage: Bacteria > Actinomycetota > Acidimicrobiia > Acidimicrobiales > Bin134 > Poriferisocius. The sequence goes on from MPNQ01000008.1 coordinate 68,675, forward strand.
CGAGCTCGATGCCGCGCTGGCCGAGGTTGGCCAGCGGGTAAACCTGCCGGTGTTGCCGGGAGCCACGGTGGGCGGAGTGCTGGCCGTGGGCCGCGACGATGTGCATGCCCTGGGCCGAGGGCGACTCCGAGATGCCCTCTTGGAGGCGGTCTATGTGGCCGACGACGGCGGCCTGGTGACCGCGGGCGGCCCCACGGTGAAGAACGTGTCGGGTTTCGATCTATGTCGCCTGCTGGTGGGATCGCTGGGCACGCTGGGGCTGCTGGGTGAAGTGATCCTTCGCACTTGGCCTCGGCCAGCGACTCAGCAATGGCTGGCGGGATCTTGCGATCCGGCAGAACTTCGCCGCCGTCTGTTCTGGCCGTCGTCCATTCTGTGGAACGGCCAGTCGGTGTGGGTCCACCTGGAGGGCCACGAATCGGATGTGGAGGCCGAGGCTGAGCTGGCTCAGTCGTTGGGATGTGAGCCAACCGATGGCCCGCCACCCCTGCCCGACTACCGGGTGCCGACTGGAGTACTAGAGGCGGATGAGTCCTCTGGCAGCTACGTGATCCAAATTGGCACCGGATTGGCGTATGCGGCGGCGCCCTGCCCGATTCCCGACCCTGACCCAACGGTGGTTGCGCTGCACCGGCGGCTGAAAGCCGAATTCGACCCCCGGGGTCGCTTGAATCCCGGGCGCGACCCGTTGGCGGCATCATGAGTGCAAGGGTCTCCCTGGGAATCGACCCTGAGGAACTGGCCTCGTGCGTGGCGTGTGGGCTGTGTTTGCCTCACTGCCCGACGTTTCGGGTAACCGGCGAAGAGTGGGCCTCGCCCCGAGGCCGTATTAGCGCCATGCGCCAAGTGCAGGACCAGGGCGCCGCTATCGACCAGGCGTTCCTGTCGTCGATGGACACCTGCGTGCAGTGCCGGGGGTGTGAGCCGGCCTGTCCATCGGGGGTGCCGTTCGGCTCAATGATGGAGGCCACGCAGGCCGAGCTGACCCGTCGCCGGCGACTGGACTGGCGTCGGTGGGGGTTTCGAGTTCTCGGCCATCGGCGGCTCCTGAATTTGCTGTCGCGATTGCTGGGCGTCGTTCAGAGGCTTCGGTTGCTCCCTTCCAAGCGACTGGGACTGCCCAAGATTCCGCTGGCTCAGGAGCGGCTGCGGGCTACGGGAAGCGACGTGTGGCTGTTCACCGGTTGTGTGATGGACGCTTGGCAGCGTTCGACCCATGCCGCGGTAAAGCGAGTGGTGGAAGCGGCCGGGGCCGGGGTGGCCCTGCCGGGCGCAGGAGCTGCATGCTGCGGTGCGTTGTCGCTGCATGCCGGTTTGGAAGACCATGCCCGCTCGTTGGCGATTCGAACAATGAGGGAGCTGGAGGGTTCAGCACCGATTCTGGTTGATTCAGCCGGTTGCGGGGCCGTCCTCAAGGAGTACGGCAAGCATTTGGGCACCCCTGAGGCCGTTGCCTTCAGCGAGCGGGTGCTGGACGTTCACGAGTGGCTGTCGGACCGCAGCGACCGGCTGCCGTCAGCGGGGGAGCGGGGCCAAGACTTGATCGTCGCGGTCCACGACCCCTGCCATCTGCGCCATGTGCAGCGGGCCCACCAGCCGGTGGCCGAAGTGCTTTCCCACTACGCCACCGTGGTGGCTTTGGACGACGATGGCCTGTGCTGTGGGGCCGGTGGCGCCTACGCGGCCATGCAGCCAGACCTGGCCGTGTCCATCCGCGAGCGCAAGCTGGAGGCCATTGGGCGCTCCGGCGCCAATATCGTGGCCAGCGCCAACCCCGGCTGCACCATTCACTTGGCCAATGCCGGGGTGGCCGTGCGTCACCCCCTGGAAATAGTGGACGAGGTTCTGGATCATGACGGCTGAGCACATTCGCGAGCAGCTGGAGCAAATCGCCGAGCAACTGGACGATCTGGCCATGTCGGTGCTGCGCGACGCAGTGGAGGAAGGGGCGACGTCGCGCCCCGAAAGGGAGAAAAAGCTGACCCGGGCTCGCCGATCGGTCGAAAAGGCTATTTCGATCTTGGAGAGCTAGCGGGCTAGACGGACACCGCGTCGTACAGAGTGGTGCGCTGTCGAAGGGTGCGGCCCAGGGGAGCGCAGAGGGCGCGGAGGTCGTCCTCGGTGATCTCCTGGCCGTGGGACGCACCCGCGGCCCGGGAGATGTTCTCGTTGATGAGCGTGCCGCCCAAGTCGTTCACCCCGGCTTGGAGAAACTGGGCCGCCCCGGCCTGGCCTAACTTCACCCACGACGCCTGAATGTTGTGAATCCAGCCGTGGTAGGCGATCCGGCCCACTGCATGCATCAGCAGAGCCTCCCGGAATGTGGGACCCCGCCGGGACCGTCGCTGCAAATAGATGGGGGCGGCCATGTGGACGAAGGGCAGGGGCACGAACTCGGTGAACCCGCCGGTCTCCTTTTGGAGCTCGCGGGTGCGGACCAGGTGGCGGGCCCAGTGGAGTGGCTGTTCGACCGTGCCGAACATGATGGTCACGTTGGACCGCAGACCAAGACCGTGGGCGGTGCGGTGGGCATCTAGCCATTCGCCGGCATCGATCTTGTCGGGGCAGATAACCGCCCTGATCTCGTCGTCGAGGATCTCGGCCGCGGTTCCCGGCAAGGAGCGGAGACCGGCGTCCATCAGCCGGCGCAGATACTTGGCCAGTGGCTCCTCGAGGCGTTTGGCGCCCTCGGTGACCTCAAGGGCGGTGAAGCCGTGAACATGGATGTCGGGTACGGCGTCCTTGACCGCCCGGGTGACGTCGATGTAGTAGTCGCCGTCGAAGTTGGGGTGGATGCCACCTTGAAGGCAGACCTCGGTGGCGCCGGCCTCGGCTGCCTCCATGGTGCGCTCGGCTATGTCGTCCAAGCTCAGCAGGTAGGGGTCGCCTCGCAGATTGAGCGACAGAGGGCCCTTTGAGAAGCCGCAGAACCGGCACTTGAAGGTGCACACGTTGGTGTAGTTGATGTTGCGGTTGGACACCCAGGTGACCTCATCGCCCACCGCGGCCTTGCGGAGTTCGTCGGCCAGCGCGGCTACGGCCCGAACTTCGGGGCCTCGAGCACCGAACAGGGTGACGATCTCGTTGATGCCCACCTCTTGGCCGTTTCGCACGCCGGCCAGCACCTCGCCCACCGCTCCTCCAGCGGTGGCGTGGGCAGCAGGGGTGCCGTTTGAGCCTGGTGAAGCCAGGATCATCGGCGGTGAAGCGTCGGCACCTGAGTACCAGCCGGCGTCGTCGGGACGTCCGAGGCCCTCGGCGTCGCTGCGGTCGAGCATGGGGAATCTCATGTCGGCGTCTAGCCACCGCTCGGGATCAAGGGCGTACTCGGGATACACCGTCAGCCGGGGAGCCAGGGCAAACCCTTTGGCCTCGGTGACCGTTCGCAGGCGATCGAGGGCCGGCCAAGGGCGCTCGGGGTTCACATGGTCGGCAGTGATGGGGGAAACCCCGCCCCAGTCGTCGATGCCGGCATCTAGCAGCTCGCCGAAGTCGTCAGACAGGTTGGGCGGACCCTGGAGATGGATCTCTTCGGGCAGGATGAGGCGGGCCAAGGCGATGGCCTCCAGATACTCGTCGTGATCGCAAGGCGCGGTGGCGTGCATGGCCGTGCCGCGCTTGGGCAGGAAGTTCTGGACGATTACCTCTTGGATATGGCCCCAGCGCCGATGGGACTCGGCGATGGCCTCCAGCGCGTCTACCCGGTCGGCCCTGGTCTCGCCGATTCCCACCAGGATGCCAGTGGTGAACGGGATGGCCAGCTTGCCAGCGGCATCCAGAGTGGATAGCCGCCGCTCGGGGGATTTGTCGGGCGATCCCCGGTGGCAGTCCAACTCAGCCAGCGTCTCCAGCATCATCCCCTGGGAGGGCGCAGCTTCGCGGAGCAAGGCCAGCTCTTCAGAGTAAAGCGCGCCGGCGTTGGCATGCGGTAGCAGCCCGGTCTTTTCGACCACCAGGCGGGCCGTGTGGGCCAGATAGTCCACTGTGGAGGCGAAGCCGTGGTTCTCCAGCCATTTGGCGGCATCGGAGTAGCGCAGCTCAGGCCGCTCCCCCAAGGTGAACAGGGCTTCGTGGCAGCCAGCAGCCGCTCCCGATTCGGCGATGGCCAGAACCTCGTGCTCGTTGAGGTACGGCGACTCCAATCGGGCGGGTGGCTGGGCGAAGGTGCAGTAGCCGCACTTGTCCCGGCACAGCATGGTGAGGGGGATGAACACTTTGGGGGAGTAGGTGATCCGGGTGCCGTGCACCCGATCTCGAACAGCCCGGGCTTCGGCCATCAGATCGGCCAGACTTCGCTCCAGCAGGTTGTGGCCCGTTCCGCCAGCAACCGTCACCGGGCGCCTTCCATAAGTCCGGAGGAATCGGGCTCGGCTCGGGCGCCTTCCATCAAGCGGTCAGCGGTGGTGGTCAGGCTCTCCAGCAGATCGTCGAATGACTTCACGAATGCCGACACCCCCTCGTCTTCCAGTCTGTCGGACACGGCATCAAGATCCACGCCGACATCGGTGACTCTATCCAGAAGCAACTGGGCGGCGATGGGGTCGGCGTCGACGGTGCGGGCCAGGGTGCCGTGGTTGGTGAACGCCTCCAAGGTGGCGTCGGGCAGTGTGTTCACGGTGTCTGGCCCGATGAGCTGGTCGACATAGAGGGTGTCAGGATAAGCCGGGTTCTTGGTGGAAGTGGAAGCCCACAGAGGCCTTTGCGCGCGAGCGCCTCGGGCGGCCAGGGCCTCCCAGCGGGGTCCGGAGAACTCTTGGCTGAAAATCTGGTAGGCCACTTGGCCCTGGGCCACCGCGGTTTTGCCACGTAGGGCTAAGGCTTCAGGTGTCCCGATGGCCTCGAGCTGGCGATCGACCTCGGTATCGGTGCGGCTTATGAAGAACGACGCCACCCCGGAAACCGAAGACAGATCCCCTTCGCAGGCCTCCAGCCCGCAGAGATAGGCCTCGATCACCTCGGCGTAGCGGGAAAGGGAGAACAGAAGGGTCACGTTGATGCTGCGGCCCTCAGAAGTCATGGCTTGGATGGCGGGCAGGCCCTCGGCAGTGCCGGGGATCTTCACGTACAGGTTTGGACGGTCGACCCGCTGATGCAGGGCCCGGGCCGCGGCCAGGGTGCCATTGGTGTCGCGGGCCAGCTTGGGGTCGACCTCCACCGAGACGAAGCCATCCAGCCCGCCGCTGGCCTCGTGAACGGGGGCCAGCACGTCGAGGGCGCCGCCGATGTCCGTCAGCACCAGCTCCCAGTAGGCGTCGGCCACGCTCATCCCGTCGGCCAGCAATTCGGCGAACTGTTCGTCATAGTCGTTGCCCGCCGTCATGGCCTTTTGAAAGATGCTGGGATTGGAGGTGAGTCCCCTCACCCCGCGCTCCGCCCATCGAGCCAGTTCCCCGTTGTTGATCCATTCCCGGCGCAAGTTGTCCAGCCATGGACTCTGTCCGTATTGGCTGTACAGATCGTGGAGACTGCTCATTTTCGTCGCTCCTAGCTTCCGATTAGTGCAGTGGCTTGGGCCACCACGTTGGCCGAGTTCATTCCCAGCTTGTCCAGCACAACCGAGCCCGGAGCCGAAGCCCCGAATCGGTCGATGCCCACCGGGAGGTCCACCCATCGTTCCCAGCCGAGGGTTACCCCCGCCTCCACCGAGAGCCGGGGCACACCTTCTAGTAGTACCTCGGCCTGGTAGACGGCGTCTTGGGTGGCGAAAAGCTCCCAGCAGGGCATCGAGACCACTCGCGCGGCCACGCCCTGCTCTTCCAAAGCGGCGGCGGCGTCCACACAGACCGAGACTTCGCTGCCGGTGCCCACCAAGATCACGTCGGGGTCGGGGCTGTTCACGAGGGTGTAGGCACCCCGGGCCACCCCGTCGGCCGTGGCGGTGCCCTCCAGCGTGGGTACGTTCTGGCGGGTCAGGATCATGGCGCTGGGGCCGTCCATATCGACGGCCAGCCGCCATGCCTGGGCTACTTCGTTGCCATCAGCTGGCCGGAAGACTCGCAGGCCGGGAATGGTCCGCAGCGACATCACGTGCTCGATCGGCTGGTGTGTGGGGCCGTCCTCGCCGACCCCCACAGAGTCGTGGCTCCACACGAAGATACTGTGGGCCCCCGACAATGCGGCCAAGCGCACGGCGGGCCTCATGTAGTCGCTGAACACCAGGAAAGTCCCGCCTACGGGCACCAGCCCGCCGTGCAGTGCGGCCCCGTTGAGCACTGCGCCCATGGCGTGTTCCCTGATGCCGAAGTACATCTGGCGGCCGGCGGGATGGGCGGCGCCCAGCGGGTCGACGTTGGAGAGGCTGGTGCCGGTATTGCCGGTGAGGTCGGCCCCTCCGGCAACCAGGCCGGGGACAACATCGGCCATGGCGTTGAGGCAGGCAGAGCTGGCCTTGCGAGTGGCCACTGACTCGCCGGCCGGCCACGTAGGCAGCTTGTTCTCCCAGCCCGGCAGTCCCCGACCGGACAGGCAAGCTTCGTATTCCGAGCGTTGGGTGCCGAGGGCATCCACGTTCTGTTGCCAACTCGACCGCTCAGCGGCGCCCCGACGACCGGCTGCCCGGTAGGCATCTGCCACATCAGCGGGCACATAGAAGGACTCGTCGGTGGGCATCGCCATGACGGCCTTGGTGGCGGCTATCTCGTCGTCGAACAGCGAGTAGCCGTGGGCCTCGTGGTTGTCGGTCTGGCCAGGGGAGGGGAAGGCGACATGGCTGCGCACGATGATCAGCGACGGCGCGTCGTCAACCGCCATTGCCGTACGGATGCCCGCCTCTAGGGCATCGAGGTCTTCGGCGGCCTCGCCCAGGTCCAAGACATGCCATCCATAGGCCGTGAACCGCTGGGCAGCGTTGTCGGACAGAGAGAGATCGGTGGGTCCGTCGATGGTGATCCGGTTGTCGTCGTAGAAGCAGATCAGCCGGTCGAGACGCTGATGTCCGGCCAATGAGGAAGCCTCGTGGCTGATTCCCTCAGAGAGGTCGCCGTCGCTGCACAGGGCGAACACCCGGTGGTCGCAGACATCTGCGCCGAAACGGTGGCGCAGCCAGCGCTCAGCCAAGGCCATCCCCACAGCGTTGGCGATTCCCTGTCCCAGAGGACCGGTGGTGACCTCCACGCCCGGGGTGTGGCCAACCTCCGGATGTCCGGGAGTCTGGCTGCCCCATTGGCGAAAGTCCCGGAGGTCTTCGAGGGTCAATCCCTGGCCGGTGAGGTGGAGCATGGAGTAAAGCAAGATGGAGGCGTGGCCGGCGCTGAGCACGAACCGGTCGCGGTCGGGCCAGGCCGGATCGTCGGCGTCGTAGCGAAGGATGCGGGTCCAGAGCACATGGGCCAGCGGGGCCATGGCCATGGCGGTTCCCTGGTGCCCAGAGCGGGCTTGGTGGGGAGCGTCCATGGCCAGGCCGCGAATAGCGCTGATGCCTGGGTCTTCGAGAGCGGCGGGGAACGCAGCCATATGAGAGTCGATCCTTTCAGTCGAATACGGGAGCAGCACCACCGAAGCGGTGAACCCGTGTAGGAGATGGAGGCCGGGCGATCATGGGAACAGCACCACCGAGGCGGTGAACCCGTGGAGGAAATTGTGGCCGCCGATCGGTCCGAGCTCGCCGGCGCAGAACATCCCCGCTACCGGCGCTGCATTCAAGGCCTCATGGACCACGGCGGCATCATGGTCGGGGCCGTCGAACAAATGGGTGCCTCGGCCATTGCAGGTGAACACCAGAGCAGATCCCGCGGAAGCATCGGCCATCAGCTCGCGCAGGTCTTCATCAGCGGTGGCCGCGTCTCGCACCTGGAACTGGACCGTGGTTCCCACGTCTACCGAGTCGCCTACCGCCAACGAGCCAGTCTTCTCATCGGCGCCGATCAATCCGCGGATCAAGAAGTCTCCCCGGTCGAATTCAGACTTATGTTCGTCGATGACAATGCCGATGTGAAGCCCCTTGGCCACTAGGGCCCGATCGGATTCGTCCATCGCCAGCAAAGTCTCCCTCAACCGGTCCACCGCCGGGCGACCTCCCATTTCAGACACGATGTTGCCCTCTGAGCTGGTCACCGTGAAGGGTTGGCCGATGGGGCGGCAGCCCTGGGAAACAACTGTGTGAACTTCGACCGCGGGGTCGAGTAGGACGCCCACTGCCCCGTCATTGAAGACTTGGCTGCCCAAGACGAGGCGGTTGCCTCCTGGGCGTCCAGCAGCAGAAGCCAACCCTCCCACCACAGTCAACTGCGACCCTGCTCCTAGCAGCGCATCGCTGGGGAAGGTAAACGGGTCGGGAATCACCAGCAGGGTTCCTCTTGCATCGGTCGGCATGCCGCCAACTGCCCATCCGTCGGGGCCTCGAATTGCTTCGAGCCGAACCAACTGGGCGGGGCATTGGGCCGCAGCCCATAGGGAGAGGGCGGGGCGCTCCTCGACTTCGTTGGGGCCGCCGATTACCGACACCGCGGTGGCTCCGAGTAGAGCCGACGGGGCCAGTGCCTGGTGGATGGTATCGGCGACCTCGTTTATCTGCTCGCGGTGGGAGGCAGAAGTGAACAGCACGGCCAGGTCGGGCGATGGACCCACCGCTTCGAGAATCTCGCCGATTACCTCGCCGACGGCGCTAGCCGAGTCGGGATGTTCGGATAAAGCGGCCCCATACCTGCTCACTACCTGCACGCTAGCCCGGCGAAGTGCCCAGCCAGCGGAAAAAACGCTGTGTTACTAGGGGTTTAGGGCTGTTGCGAGCCTAAACCTCAACTGAGGTGGTTGTGCGGGAGGCTAGGGAGTCGACGTCGGCATGGCGGATTCGGGCCAATCCCAGGCGGCTGGCCACACTGATAAACCACCAGCCCAGGTCGAAGTGGTGCCAACGGCGGGCAAAGCGGGCCGAAGTCGGAGCAGCGTGGTGGTTGTTGTGATAGCCCTCTCCGCAAGTCAGCCAGGCCAGCCAGGTGACGTTGGTAGCGCTGTTGTCAAACGGTCGGCGCCCGAAGGTGTGGGCCACACTGTTAACCGAGCCGCCCAAACCGATATAGCCCACGGTATGGACCACTACGGCCACCACGCCGGGCACCACGCCCAGCCACCAGACCAGGATGGCGACTCCCAAGGCCAATCCGATGATTCCTCGGTTGAGAAGCCACCGGTCGGCCACCGTGACCGGAATGTCTTTGGCGTAGCGCTCGGTGGTTCGGGGGTCGCGGGCCGAACGCCGATAAAGGGCGGCATTGGTGAGCTGGACTCTCAGCCAGCCCAGCCGGGCAGGAGAGTGGGGGTCTTCGTGGGTATCGGTGAACGCATGGTGCTTCCGGTGGACAGCAGCCCACTGCCGAGCGGAGATCCCGGTTGACATCCACAGGAACACTTTGAAAAAGCTGCGGAGAGCGGGATGCAGTTGCACCGCCTTGTGAGCCAGATCACGGTGCAAGTACACGGTTGTGGCCAAATTGCCCAACTGGGTGAGGGCGAGCCCCACAGCGATCGCGATCACTATCTGCACAGCTTGAACTCCCAATAGGTCAGGGCCGACTGCTGTCTACCACAGCCACGGGTGTGACCCTAGAGGACAGGCAGGGGTTACATGACGTTTTGGTCTTGCGACACTGTATCGGTCAAGCCCGTGCTGGCCGAGACTGTGCTGCCCGAGCCTGTTCAGGCCGAGACTGTTCAGGCTGGTGCGGTGGCCGGCGGCGTGAGTGGAGACGGGATGGGCGGGTAGTTTGTCGGCGATGGGGGTGTTGTCGGAATTCGAGTCGAAGCAGCTCTTGGCCAGCCATGGCATCGTGGTGAGTCGGGACAGGCTGGCTCGGTCGGCCAATGAAGCCGTGGCCGCGGCGGCGGAGATCGGCGGTTCGGTAGCGGTGAAGCTCTGTGGGCCGTCGTTGGCCCACAAGAGCGAGCGGGGTTTGGTGCGGTTGGGCCTGGATAACGCCGATGGGGTGCGGTCCGCGGCCGAGGACCTACTGGTTGCGGCCACCGAGGAAGACGGCGAGGTGGCCTTGTTGGTTTCGGAGATGGTGTCAGGAAACCGGGAGCTCATCGTTGGCGTGGTGCTCACCGAGCAGTTTGGCGCGGCGCTCATGCTTGGAGTGGGAGGGATTTTGGCCGAAGCGGTGGGGGAGGCCGTATTCCGGCTCCTGCCGGTGACCAGGCCCGATTGCCAGGACATGATCGATGATCTGGGGATGGACGCTCTGTTGGGTCCACTGAGGGGCGAGCCAGCGGTAGACAGGAATGCGCTGGTGGACGTTCTGCTGGCCCTAGCCGATGCCGCTAGCCGGGACGGGATCGAAGCTATCGATGTGAACCCCCTGGTGATCCGCGAAGGCCTGCCGGTAGCGGTAGACGCCCTGGTCGTGATGAGCAGTAGATGAACACGGACAGCTTCGACCTCTTGTTCAATCCCAAGGGCATTGTGGTGGCCGGTGCCTCCACTCATCCGGGCAAGTTCGGCTTCGTCGCCCTTCACAACGTACTTGCTGGAGGATTCGAGGGGCCGGTGTTCGCCACGAACCCGGACCAGCCCACAATACTGGGAGTCGAGAATCTGGCTTCGGTCAGCGAAGTGCCCGCGGGGGCCGCCGACCTGGTTATGGTCTGCACTCCGCCCCAGGCGTGCCCCGACATCTTGCAGACGGCGGCCAGCCGGGGGATCGGCGCGGCTTTCATCGCCTCAGGAGGATTCCGAGAGGCCGGTGCCGATGGAGCTCGAGCCGAAGAGGAGTTGGTCGAATTGGCGCGTTCGCTGGGCATGGTGGTGGCCGGACCCAATGGACAGGGGTTGATCTCCACCCCGGCCAAGTTGGCGGCGCAGATCGTGGCCCCGGTTCCCCCTCCCGGCCCGATTGCGGTCGCGAGCCAGTCGGGCAATCTCGTGTCTGCATTCATGAACTACGCCACCCACAGTGGGGTGGGCATTAGCCGAGCGGTGAGCGCGGGCAATGCGGCGATGGTTGGCGTAGTCGACTATCTGGGCTGGTTTGCCGACGATTCCCATACCAAGGCCATGGTCGCCTATGTGGAGGGGGTGGAAGACGGTCGAAGATTCGCGACCCACATCCGAATGGCGGCCGAGAAGAAGCCGGTGGTGCTGGTCAAAGGAGGTACTACCCCTCGCGGAGCGCTGGCCGCGGCCAGCCACACTGGAGCGCTGGCCACCGACGACCGGGTGTTCGACGGCATGGTTCGCCAAAGCGGCGCAGTTAGAGCCAGCACCATCGAAGAGGCGTACGACGCGGTGGCCGCCTTCGCTACTCAGCCGCTGCCCGCCGGGCCTCGCACGCTGGTGCTCTCCAGCGCGGGCGGCTGGGGGGTCATTGCCGCAGACGCAGTGACGAAGTCGAGTCTGGAGCTGATTGCCCTTCCCGCCGATCTGGAAGCAGCCATCGATGAACTGGTGCCGCCCCGCTGGAGTCGAAACAATCCGATCGACCTGGCTGGAGGCGAGAGCCGCGACACCATTCCCGAGGCAATCAACCTGGTGGTAGATCATCCTGAGGTCGACGCAGTGGTCTATCTGGGAATGGGCATCCAGGCCAATACCGCGTCCCACTTGCGGGCAGGTCCGTATTTCGAGCCGGCTGAACTAGCCCGTATCTGCGAGTACCACGAACGCCAGGACAGCCGCTTTGCCCAAGCCGCGGCTGAAGCCTCGGCTCGCACCAACAAACCGATTCTGGCGGCCACCGAGTTGGCGATCACCCAACCCGGCAATTCCGGTCCCGCCACGATGGCCGCCGACAGGCGCTACTGCTTCCCCTCTGCCGACCGGGCAGTGCGGGCTCTACACCACCTGTGGTGTTACGCCCGATGGCGCAGGCGCCACCTGTCCGCGGGGACGTGATGAGCGAGATGGTTGGTGGTGCGCCCGAATGCGCAAGGGCAATCTAGGATGATCACCAGTGCGTCGAATTCTGATGCCCATTCTGCTGCTTGCGGTTGCTTTCGCGGCGCTTTTTGGCTCTAACTATCTGAGCGACCAGCTCCACGAGGACCTGGGAGAGGTTTCCGCCGACGGCACAGTCCCCCCCGGTTTGGGGACCCCTCTGGTTTCCACCCGCCGGCTTACCCCGATGCTGGCCCCGTCGCTTACCGAGCCTGGCTTCTTCTCCACGCTGGACGACATCATGGCCTCCGCCCCAACGTCGGCCTGCGTCCACGTCACTCTCGATGGCCGAGGCCCCTCGTTCTATGAAAGCGGCGGCAATATCCAAGTGATGCCCTCAGATGCCTTCTTGCTTCTCACGCTGGCCACTGCTCATCAAGAGCTCGGACCCGACCACACCTTCACCACTTCGGTCCTGTCGATCGTCCCGATGGAAGACGGGGTGGTCAACGGCGACATATACCTGGTCGGCGGAGGTGATCCGCTGCTTTTGACCACGGAGTATCTGACCACCCTTGAGGATGGGGTGAATCGGCTCCATACTCCCATCGAGGAGCTGGCGCAGGATCTGGTGGACGATGGCATGGCTCTGGTGACCGGCGCAGTGGTGGGCGATGCCACTCGCTACGACGACTTGCTGTACGTCGGCTCGTGGCCCGAGAGGATCATCCAAGCCGAGAACATCGGTACCCTGCTGGCCCTGCAATTCGATGACGGCTGGGTGCAGTTCCCCGTTTCGGAGTCGGAGCTGGAAACCGATGACACTGCTGCTGGAGGAGCCGAGGAAGAGGTCGGCTATCAGGCCGCAGAGGACCCGCCCTTCTACGCGGCAGCGTTGTTTGACGACATGCTCGAAGCCCGCGACGTGGTAATCCGCCGCAGCCCTCGTTCCGAAGCGGTCCCCGAGGGAGAAGAACTCAACATCTTGGCGTCGATTGAGTCGGCGCCCCTAAAGGACCACTATCAGCAAATCCTCGATAATCGCGACGTCGAGACCGTTGAGCTGTTGCTGAAGGAAATCGGCCGGGTCACGTCGGGTACGGGCAGCACCCGAGCGGGAGCCAGTGCAGTTGAGACCGTCTTGGCGGAAATCGGGGTTGACGTGGAGGAGTTCCAACTCCTCCAATTCGACGGTTCGGGACTGGATCCGGCCAATGTTGCCAGCTGCCCGGTGTTCACCTCGCTTCTAAACAGCGATGAGTTCAGCCCCCTATTCCACGAGCTTCTGCCTTCCGCGGCCGAGCCAGGCCCACTTCAGAGCCGCTTCGCCAGCGTCAACAATCCCGCGAGGATAAGGGCTCTGTCGGGCGGAACCGCGACCACCTCGTTGTTGATGGGATATATCGACATTGGGCGCGGCCAAGAGTTGACGTTCGCATTCATTGCCAATCAAGCCTCCACTACAGATCAAGCCTCCACTACCGATCAACAGAGCACAGCAGACAATCAGGCCCTACGGGAGCTGGAAGAGCGAATCGTTCGCCAACTGGCCAGCCTGGAATCCAAGCCGAGCCTTGACGACCTCGTTCTCGAACCGCTCCGCCTCGGCTGACGGGGCTTGATGGGCGACCGGAAGACAAGGACATGACTGACACGGCCACGATGGCCATGTTCCCTTTGGGGATGGTCCTCCTACCCACAATGGTGGTGCCTATCCACGTATTTGAGCCCCGCTACCGGCAGATGACCAAAGACTGCCTGGACAGTGACCGGGAATTCGCGGTGGTGCTCATTGAGCGGGGCAGCGAAGTCGGTGGCGGCGACACCCGCACCCACGCTGGCACAGTGGCCAGGATCATCGAAGCCCAGGAATTCCCAGACGGCCGATGGGGCCTGGTTGCCGGTGGGATTCGTCGAATCCGGGTTTCCCGATGGTTGGAGGACGATCCCTATCCCCGGGCCGAGGTCCAAGATTGGCCCGATGCCGAGCAAAGCGAGGAAGACCTCGACTATGTAGCCGTCCAACTGCCTCCGACAACGACTGTGTGGCGGCGGGTACTGGCGTTGCAGTCTGAGTTGGGCGCCCCAGGGCCTCCGGCCGCCTTTGAGCTGTCTGATGACCCGGCGGCCGCGGTATGGCAGCTCGCCGCGCTGTCTCCTTTGGGACCGTTGGATCGGCAACGGCTGTTGACCGCGGAGGGCACGGCTCACCGTTTGGGTCTGTTAGCCGAGTTCCTGGCCGATGCAGAGGAGGTCATCCGAGCTCGAATCGAGATGGGGTAGGGGAAACCGCCGGGTTAGGCTGATCGTTTGCAGGAGGAAGCTGTGCCAGATCGCCCAAAGGCCACCAAAGGGTCCAACACACCCAACAAGGTGGTGGCCGAATTGAAGACGCTGCTCATCGGCTACGCCCGACAAGAGATCGTGACGCCGTTGACTCAGCTTGGGAGAACGCTGAAGCTCGGCATTCTCGGCGGGCTGAGCATCGGCGTCGGGCTGGTTTTCTTGGCCGTTGCCGGACTGCGCTTGCTCCAGACCGAGGCCTCCGGAGTGTTCGACGGCAACATGAGCGCCTTGCCTTATGTGGCGGTGCTCATCGGTGTGGTGGCTGTACTGGCAGCCGCGGTTGTGGTGAGAGCTCGGATGTCGAGAGGAGGTCACCAATGAGCGATCAGGACCTAGGCCAGGATTCCATCGACCGGGACGACATCAAGGCCAAATTTGAGGAACTGAAGGGCAGCCTGGATCACACCGCCGAGGCGGCCCGCACCCCGATGCTGGCCGCGGGCATCGCGGCAGTGGTGGTTCTAGTGGTGCTGGCCTTTTTCTTGGGTCGACGGCGCGGCCGGTCTAGCCGTACCGTGGTCGAAGTTCGCCGGGTTTGATCAGGCTCAAGACATGCCTGATCCCCTCAGCTATCTTCGCCGACAGGCCATCGTCCGGGGCGTTATGGGCGGGAGCCGGGGATGGCTCCTCCTGGGCGGTGCAGCCTGGGCGATCCGCCTGCTGAGCCGAGTGATCAGCACCCGTCGGCTGCGAACGGTGCTTAGCCAAGAGCTGGGCCCCGGCGAGAGCCTGCTCGTTTCCCATTTGTCCGATGAATCGCATGGCAGGAGCAAGTGACCTCTATCGCGGTTGACGAATCGCAGTGAGTCGGGAACTCGAAGCCGGCGAACTCGTCTTGCTCACCGACCGAAAAGGCCGACGATATTTGGTCTCTCTGGTTGAGGGCGGCGATTTCCACACCCATGCGGGATTGGTGTCCCATGACACGCTGATCGGTGGCACCGAGGGAATGCAAGTGCGCACGACCCGCAACGCCGAGCTGACCGTTTGGCGACCGACCCTCCGCGAATACGTGCTGAAGATGCCTCGGGGTGCGCAGGTGGTCTACCCCAAAGACAGCGCGGCCATCTTGATGCAGGCCGATGTGTTCCCAGGGGCCCGGGTGCTGGAGTCGGGAGTGGGCTCAGGGGCGCTGTCATTGAGCCTATTGAGAGCAGGGGCGGTGGTGCAGGGCTATGAGATCAGAGAGGACTTCGCCCTAAGAGCGATCGAGAACGTGACGGATTTCATGGGCACTGAAGTCACCGAGCGCTATCAGGTGGAGGTCAGGGACTGTTATCAGGGAATCGAAGCCGAAGGACTGGACCGGGTGGTGCTTGATCTGCCCGAACCATGGCAGGTCGTACCCCATGCGGCCGCCTCGCTCGATCCCGGGGGCATTCTGGTGGCCTATACACCGAGCATCGTGCAGGCCGCTCAGTTGAGGGAAGCCTGTGAGGCTGGGCCTTGGGCCGCGGCTTCCACATTGGAAGTCCTGCACCGCGGATGGCATATCAAAGGCGACGCGGTCAGGCCTGAGCACCGAATGGTGGGCCACACCGGTTTTGTGACGTCAGCCCGCCGACTTGCCGATTAGCGCTTCAGGAGTTGGCCAGCCGGCCTATGGCCAACGGGCAATAAGAGACAATGGACGAGGATCAGACCTCGATGAAGATGCACTCTCCTGGGCATTCCTCAGCTGATTCGATGGTGGCCTCTTCCTGCCCGTCGGGCACGATGGCCAAGCCTTCGACTCCACCAGGCTCGCTATAGACCGTGTCACCCTCTTTGACGTAGGCAAGACCATCGTCGAGCAGAGTGAAGACATCGGGAGCGATCTCTTCGCAGAGACCGTCACCTGTGCAGAGATCCTGATCAATCCAGACCTTCATTTGCATCGGTGCAGTGGCCCTTTCGTGACAGACAGCGGACGGCGGAAATGGTAGACGCTGGGTGCCCACTCAGTGTAACCGACCAAGAATGGATCTCCGCTACGCAGCGGAAATTCCCCAGAGGCCGAATAGACCCGGGCGGCATTCTTGCGTCTACAACCTAGTTGGGCGCGTGTAGAGTCGGGTTGGTATGGCAGACAGCGACTCGGCGGCGGAAGCAGAAAACCCGCAGGAGGAGATTCCTCCGGCAGAGCAAGTGGCGGCGCTGGCAGAAGAGGTGGCCGTCCTCCGCCAACGGCTTCAAGACGCCCCCAAGCGGGTCCGCACTCTGGAAGAGCGGCTGTTGGAAACCAAGGGCCAACTGGCCAAGGCGGTCTCACAGAACGAGAAGCTCACCTACACCCTGCGTGAGGCCCGAGAGCACATTTCGGCCCTCCGGGACGAGGTGGACAAGCTCACTCAGCCGCCGTCGGCCTACGGGACATTCTTGGGTCGGAACGACGACGGAACGGTGGACGTGTTCTCCGGAGGCCGCAAGATGCGGGTTGCGCTCCATCCTGAGATCGAGGCCGTCGAGCTCAGCCGGGGCCAAGAAGTGGTTTTGAACGAATCGCTGAATGTCGTGCTCTCCCGGGTGGGCGACGGCACCGGCGAGGTGGTGACCATCAAAGAGGTGCTGAGTGGCGGCCTGCGGGCACTCATCGTTGGTAGGGCCGACGAGGAGCGGGTAGTGGAGTTGGCCACAGAGTTGATCGACCAGCCTCTGAAAAGCGGTGATACCGCGTTGATGGACTCCCGCTCGGGACTCCTCGTTGAGCGCCTGCCCCGGCCCGAGGTGGAAGACCTCGTGCTGGAGGAAGTGCCCAATGTCACCTATGAACAAGTCGGCGGGCTAGACGAGCAGATCGAGCAGATCACCGACGCCGTCGAATTGCCCTTCATGCATCAGGACCTGTTCGCCGAGTACCAACTGCCCGCGCCCAAGGGCATCTTGCTGTACGGCCCCCCGGGCTGCGGCAAGACCTTGATCGCAAAGGCGGTGGCCAACTCGCTGGCGGGCAAGGTGGCCGAAATCAGCTCCGACAAGGAGGCCCGCTCGTATTTCTTGAACATCAAGGGCCCAGAGTTGTTGAACAAATACGTGGGAGAGACCGAGCGCCAGATCCGGCTGGTGTTCCAACGGGCTCGGGAAAAGTCGGCCGAGGGATGGCCGGTGATCGTGTTCTTCGACGAGATGGAGTCGCTGTTCCGCACCCGCGGTACTGGGATCAGCTCTGATATGGAGTCCACTGTGGTTCCGCAGCTCTTGGCTGAGATCGACGGTGTAGAGACGCTGAAGAACGTGATCGTGATCGGAGCGTCCAACCGGGAGGACCTCATCGACCCGGCCATCTTGAGGCCTGGGCGGCTCGATGTGAAGATCAAGATCCAGCGACCAGATGCCGATGCGGCCTGCGCCATATTCGCCCGCTATCTCACCTCTGATCTGCCCATCGCATCTGAGATGGTGGAGACGCTCGGCGGCGGAGATCCGGACAAAGCCATTCAAGCCATGGTCGAGCAGGCCGTAGCCGAGATGTTCTTGGAAGAAGAGCGCAATCAGTTCTTGGAAGTCACCTACCAGAACGGCGACAAAGAGGTCATGTACTTCAAGGACTTCGCCTCTGGCGCCATGATCGAGAACGTCGTGCGGAGGGCCAAAAAGCTGGCCATCAAGCGCTTGCTGGCCGGAGGTGGCCCGGGCATCCACGTCAATGACCTGCTCGACTCAGTACACCAGGAGTACCGGGAGCACGAGGATCTGCCCAACACCACCAACCCTGATGACTGGGCCAAGATCTCGGGCAAGAAGGGGGAGCGAATCGCGTTCGTCCGCACGCTGCTGTCCAATGAGGAGACGAGCCAAGGCGGGCGCTCCATTGAGGCAATCGGCCCGGGGCAGTACCTCTGATTTCGATTGCCGCCCGACCCGCGGTTCCAGTCAACTAGCGTGCCGAGCATGGCGGTCCCCAAGATCTGTGGCATTGAGACGGAATTCGGGATCGCTCATACCGGCACCGAGGATGCCAACCCGATCGCCGCTTCTTCCCTGCTGATCAACTCCTATTTGTCGGAGGTGGAGCGCACCGGCGAGGGTGGCCCGGCGACCGGGGTGACCTGGGACTTCGAAGATGAGATGCCGGGCAACGACATCCGGGGAATCGCCCCGCTGGGATCACTGGCTCCCGAGATTGAGACCCATCTGGTAAACGCGGTGCTCACCAACGGCGCTCGCTACTACGTGGATCATGCCCATCCTGAGCTGTCCACCCCTGAGTGCAGCAACGCATTGGATATAACCCGCTACGACAAGGCGGCTGAGTTGATCCTGATGCGCTCCATGGAGGCGGCCGCTCAGCTGCTGCCCCGGGGCCAGGCACTAGTGGTTTACAAGAACAACTCCGACGGGAAGGGCAACAGCTATGGCTGCCATGAGAACTATCTCATGGCCCGCGCCACACCCTTCTCCCAGATAGTGGTACATGGCACCGCCCACCTAGTGACCCGTCAGATCTTCACCGGTGCCGGCAAGGTGGGGTCCGAGGCGCCCGGACTGACCACTGCGGAGGTGCCGTTTCAGCTCACCCAGCGGGCGGACTTCTTCGAGGAGGAGGTGGGTCTTGAAACCACGCTCAAGCGGCCCATCATCAACACCCGCGACGAGCCCCATGCCGACGCCCGGCTCTACCGCCGGCTGCACGTCATTGCGGGCGACGCCAACATGTCGGAGGTGGCCACCTTCCTCAAGGTGGGAACCACCGCCATCGTGTTGGCCATGGTCGAGGACAACTTCTTGCCCCGGGAGTTCCGCTTCCGGACCCCGGTGCAGGCCATGCGGCAGGTTTCCTACGACTTGAGCCTGGCCAAGCCGCTGGAGTTGGCCGATGGAACCAGCGCCACCGCGCTGGAAATCCAATGGGATCTGCTGGACCAGGCCCGCAAGTACGCCGACAGCCACGGACTCGACGCAGTGGGCGGCCCGGTGGGCGAAATGG
This sequence comes from marine group bacterium Sva0996 bin134, assembly GCA_002239105.1. GTDB lineage: Bacteria > Actinomycetota > Acidimicrobiia > Acidimicrobiales > Bin134 > Poriferisocius. The sequence goes on from MPNQ01000008.1 coordinate 87,733, forward strand.
TGATCGATCGATGGGAGCAGGTATTGGCCGGTTTGGAGGCCGACCCCATGGGTTTGGCCCTACAGCTCGACTGGGTAGCCAAGTACCGGCTGATCCAGGGCCTGGCCGAGCGCCATGGCCTTCGGCCCGACGATGCCCGGTTGGCCGCGCTTGACCTTCAGTACCACGATTTGCGGCCTGAGCGGTCGGTGGCCGCTCGGGTGGGGTTGGAAACGCTGGTGTCTGCTGAAGACGCCCGAGCGGCAATCTCTGAGCCACCGACCGACACCCGGGCTTACTTCCGAGGCCAGTGCCTGAAGAGGTGGGCCCCCAGCATCGTGGCCGCCAACTGGGACTCGATCGTGTTCGACGTGGGTGACGAGCCGTTGAGACGGGTGCCCATGATGGAACCCGCCCGGGGCACCGCCGACCATGTGGACGAACTCCTGGCCGACTGTGATACCGCCGCCGATCTTCTGAACCGATTGCGGGATCCGAGTTCGCGCTAATCCAGCCCTTCGATTTGCCCGCGAGCCGGGGTGGCCGCGATATCGTGATCGACACGTAATTGGGCACGAGGGGAACGAGATGGCGGAGAGAGAGCAGATCAAGAAGCCGGCACCTCAGCGAGAGCAGTCTGAGGTCGAAGAGGCTCCGGAGGTCTCGGAGCAAGGCCAGGAGCTGAAGGCCGAGCTTGACGAGCTGTTGGACGAGATCGACGAGGTGCTGGAGTCCAACGCCGAGGACTTTGTGAAGTCCTACATCCAAAAGGGCGGGCAGTAGCCCTTCCCCGTCAGCTTGGACCCGCGCGATTCAGACCCCATCGCGGTAGTCTGCCATCTGTGACGTTGCCCCTTTTTGAAGCCGGGGGCGACCCGGGCCCAAACTTTGCGGCGTTGCTCCGCTCCAGCGGACTGGCGCCGCCCGTGCCCGACGCCCCGGCTACCGATTTGATGATTTCCCATGCCACCACGGTGGTTGCCATCCGCTGCCAGCAAGGGGTGGTGATGGCGGGTGACCGGCGGGCCACAGCCGGACACCTGATCAGCCATAGGAGCATCGAAAAGGTCTTCCCCGCGGACCGCTATTCCGGAGTGGCCATCGCTGGGGCCGCAGGACCGGCCATGGAAATGGTCCGACTGTTCCAATTGCAGCTTGAACACTACGAAAAGGTGGAGGGCAAGGCCCTCAGCCTCGACGGCAAGGCCAACCAGCTGGGCATGATGGTCCGCAACAACCTGCCCGCGGCGATGCAAGGCTTTGCCGTGGTCCCGCTATTTGCCGGCTACGACACCTCTCGAGGAGTCGGCCGCCTTTTCCAATATGACGTAACCGGCGGCCGCTATGAGGAGCGAGAGTACGCGGTGGGGGGCTCGGGAAGCCTCCATGCGGGAACGGTGATCAAGCTGGGCTATCGATCCGGCGCCGATGCCGACGAGATGATCGACTTGGCGGTATCGGCTTTGTTCCGCACGGCAGAAGAGGATGCGGCCACCGGCGGCCCCGATCTGGTGCGGGGCATCTACCCGGTGGTGGCTGTCATAGGTGCCGACGGATTCGAGCGGGTAGTCGACACCGATGTGGAATCCCGGTTCCGCAACCTTCTCGCCAGCTTGGAGAACCGCGGGGGTGATTCCCAGTGACCATGCCGTTTTACGTTGCGCCCGAACAGCTGATGAAGGATCGGGCCGACTTCGCCCGCAAGGGCATTGCCCGGGGGCGGGCGCTGACTGCACTCAGCATTCAGGACGGAATCTTGATCTGCGCGGAGAACCGGTCGAACTCCTTGCGCAAAGTAAGCGAGATCTATGACCGCATCGCGTTCGCGGGCGTGGGGCGCTACAACGAATTCGACCAGCTCCGCATTGCCGGGGTGCGCCACGCCGACCTCAAGGGCTACACCTACAGCCGCGAGGATGTTGACGCCCGGAGCTTGGCCAACCAGTACGCCCAGTTGCTGGGCCAGACCTTCACCCATGAGATGAAGCCGATGGAGGTGGAGATCTTGGTGGCGGAAGTGGCGATGGAATCCAGCGGCGATCAGATGTTCCATGTCCTCTACGACGGCACGGTGAACGACGAGTCCGGCTACACCGTTCTGGGAGGGGAAGCCGATTCCATCGCCGAGCGGTTGGGCCAGAGCTATGACGGGGGCTGGGCCGTCGGCGATGGGGTACGGGCTGCTTCGGCAGCGCTATCCGGACAGGAGCGCACGTTTGAGGCCGACGACCTCGAAGTTGCGATCCTGGTTCGGGAAACCGGTCGACGGGCGTTCCAGAGAATCGAAGGCGAAGAGTTAGCCGAGATGTTGGGCTGATGGAACGGCGGATTTTTGGGATAGAGAACGAATATGGCGTTACGTGCGCGCTTCGGGGCCACCGTCGGCTGAGTCCAGACGAGGTGGCCCGCTATCTGTTCCGCCGGGTTGTGTCTTGGGGACGCAGCAGCAACGTCTTTTTGGTGAATGGTGCCCGGCTGTACCTCGACGTGGGTTCGCACCCCGAGTACGCCACTCCCGAGTGCGACTCGGTCTACGACCTGGTGGCCCACGACAAGGCAGGCGAGCGCATCTTGGAGACGCTCATCGAGAGCGCAGAGCAGAGGCTGCGGGAAGAGGGGATTCAGGGCGACATCTACCTCTTCAAGAACAACACCGATTCAGCCGGCAACAGCTACGGCTGCCACGAGAACTACCTGACCAGCCGGCGCGACGATTTTTCTGAGTACGCCGAGGTGCTTATCCCATTCTTTGTCAGCCGCCAGATTTACGCCGGGGCCGGCAAGGTGCTTCAGACCGCCCGTGGAGCCACCTACTGCATGAGCCAGCGGGCCGAGCACATCTGGGAGGGTGTGTCCAGCGCCACCACCCGCTCTCGGCCGATCATCAACACCCGCGACGAGCCTCACGCCGACGCGGAGCGGTACCGGCGGCTGCACGTGATCGTGGGCGACTCCAATATGAGCGAGTACGCCACGTTCTTGAAAACAGGAGTGACCAGCATTCTGCTTCGCATGCTGGAGGACCCGTCGGTGGCACTGCGGGACATGACATTGGACAACCCCATTCGGGCCATCCGCGAGATCAGCCACGACCCGACCTGCACTCGGCGGATCCGACTGGCCAGCGGCCGCGAGGTCAGCGCTTTGGAAATCCAGTCGGAGTATCTAGACCGGGCACTCAAGTACGCCGAAAGCCGGGAGTTGGAACCCCAGGACAAGCAGGCCTTGCAAATGTGGGAACACTGCCTGACCCAAATAGCCAAAGACCCCCTCGGTCTTTCGCGGGAATGCGATTGGGTGATGAAGTTTCACCTGATCGAGGCCTACCGGAAACGCCACGATCTCGGTCTCAGCGACTCCAGGGTGGCTCTTCTCGACCTTCAGTACCATGACGTGAACCGGTCACGCAGCTTGTTCTACCGGATGCAGAATCGGGGCATGACCGAGCGGATGTGCGTCGACGACGAGATCATGCACGCTATGGAAAACCCTCCAGCCACCACTCGGGCTCGACTCCGGGGCGAATTCATTCGCCGGGCCAAGGAGCGCAAGCGCGACTACACCGTGGACTGGGTGCATTTGAAACTGAACGACCAAGCCCAACGAACTGTTCTGTGCAAAGACCCGTTCCGAGCCTACGACGAGCGGGTAGAAAAGCTGATCGAATCCCTGTGATGGCCAGGCGAAAGCCGGAGCATCCGAGTTGATGGCTGCTAGGCCCAGGAGAAAGCCGGAGCAGGTCAGACTGGAGCGCTTGCTTCGCCTCATAGCCGCTTTGATTGAGACGTCTCGGTTCTTGTCCATCGAGGAGCTGCACAAAAGGGTCGGCATCGCCCGGGGGGAGGACTCGGCTGGCTATCCGGAGAATGAGGCAGCGGCCAAGCGGGCCTTTCATCGGGATATGAACGAATTGGCCGATGCCGGCATTCCGGTCATCTCCGGGCCGGTACCAGGTCAAGAGCGGGAGACCTGGGGGTACCGAATCCGCAAGCAGGACTACTCGCTGCCGGAAATGGACTTTGAGGCCGATGAGCTGGCCGCACTCCACCGGGCGGCCACCGCGGTTCGATTCGACGGAGTATCGGGAAGCGAGGCGCTCTGGAAGCTAGGCGGCAGGGTGGGGGAGGGGACCGATGCTGAACTGGCTGCGGTGCCGGTACACCCTGCGCTGGCGGATCTGTTCCAAGCGGTCACCGAGCAGCGAGTGGCCGACTTTGCCTACGGCGGGCAACCCCGTTCGGTGGAGCCATGGACCCTGGCCTTCGATCAGGGCCATTGGTATGTAGTTGGTCACGATCGGGGGCGCGACGACAAACGCACATTCCGAGTTGACCGCATTGAGGGCGACGTTGCCCTGGGTTCACCCGGAGGCTTCGAGCAGCCGGAGGGCACCGCGGGCTGGGTTCCATTCCAGCCGTGGAAATTCGGAACAGGTCCGGCAGTCGCCGCCCGGCTCAGAGTCGATCCCGACCAGGCAGTTTGGGCCGCTAGGCGACTTGGACAGGAGCCCGCGGAGAAGGAGTCAGACGGGTCTGCGGTATTCGAAGTGGTGGTGCGCAGCCCAGACGCCTTTAGGTCACTGGTCTTGGAGTTCTTGGAGCACGCTGAGATTCTCGGCCCCCCCGAGCTGAGGGCCGACATGGTGGCCTGGCTGGAGGGCATAGGCACATGAGTCGGTTGAGTGCGGGCGACCGTTTGCGGCGAATGCTGGAGCTGGTTCCCTGGGTCATGTCCCAAGGCGGAGCCGAGTTGAACGAGGTGGCCCAGCGGTTCGACTATCCCGAAGCCGAGCTTCGCGAAGATCTCGTGAGGGTGCTGTTCGTGGTGGGGCTGCACCCATTTACCCCTGATGAGCTGATATACGTGATGGGCTTGGATGAGGAGGACAACGGGGGCTGGGTGGCGATCAGCAATGCCGATTATTTTTCCCGTCCGCTCAGGCTGACGCCTGGCCAAGCCCTCGGATTGATTGGAGCCGGGGAGGCTCTATTGTCCGGGGGTGAACCCGAGGGTCCATTGAGCCGGGGGCTCGCCAAGCTAACCGATGGACTGGGGGTGAGCGTCGGCGAGGATCTGGCCATAAGCCTCGGTGAGTCGGCCGACGAGTGGGTCGAGCCGCTGCTCTCGGCGGCCACTGGCCGTCGCCAGGTGCGGATTCGCTATTTCAGCTTCGGACGAGGGCAAGAATCTGACCGCGTCATCCACCCGCTCCGGGTGTTCTCGGAGATGGGAAATTGGTATGTGCAGGGCCATTGCCAGCAGGCCGGCGGTGTGAGGGTCTTCCGGATCGACCGGATCAGATCTCTGGAAGTGCTGGCAGCCCACTTTGATCCGCCCGCCGAGACGGGGGCACCCTCGGCCTTTGAAGCCCGCGAGACCGACCCCCGGGTGGTGCTGCGGCTGGCCCCAGGAGCGTCATGGGCCATCGAGCGGTATCCCACCGAAGAGCAGGTGGTTCTGGACAGCGGGGAGATCGACGTCACCATGCCGGTGAGCCAGATAAGCCGGTTGGAGCGTTTGTTGCTGCAACTCGGGACCGAAGCCGAATTGCAGCATTCCGATCCTCCGGTGGCAGCTGACCAGGCTCGGCTCGTCGCCCAACGGGTGCTGGACCGGTACAAGTAGAGGGCTCAGCAGGCCATGAGTATCGACGAGCCTGGGCAACAGGCGAATCCAGTGGCATCGTCGGGTTCTGATAATCGCGAGGAAGACCAGACAAAGGAAGGACGGCAGAAGTCGGCCGCGCGTGTCACTGCCGAGTGGGTGGCAGTCTTAGCGGGGGCATTGGTGCTGGCCCTGGTACTGCGGTCAGTGCTGTTCCAGGCTTACTACATTCGATTCACTTCGATGGAGCCCACCTTGAGCAACGGCGACCGGGTGTTGGTGAACAAACTCGGCTATGACCTCAGTGATGTGAACCGCGGCGACTTGGTGGTCTTCGAGCGGCCTCGGGGAGTGAGCGGCCGGCAAGAAGACGACCTCATCAAGCGGGTTATCGCCCTCCCGGGCGAAGTCATCAAGTTCGTCGAGGGGGATGTGTACATCAACAGCCGGCGGCTTCACGAGCCCTATCTTGAGTCTTCAGGCATCACCACCGGCAACATTCCTTCAGGGTGCGCGGCCATAGTGGACGGAGGCTGTTTGGTCGGGTCGGGTGAGGTATTCGTCATGGGCGACAACCGGGCTAACTCCACCGATAGCCGGTCGTTTGGCCCCATCTCTGAGCACTTAATCGTGGGACACGCCTTCCTCAGGCTCTGGCCGGTCCCCGAGTTCGGTCGGCTCTAACCGCCGGTCAAATAGGAGAGTGCCGCCCGCTGGGGGGCTAGGAGTCGGGGTGATCATGGCCGTGGCCGTGATCGTGGCCGTGGCCGTGATCGTTGAACACGTGGATCACCCCGGCGGAATGATCGTCGTGTTCGCCGTGGAATACGCAGTCATCGGCATCGCCATGGGCCATCCTCAAACCGAAGGCCGCTTGCATGTTCTTGTTGTTCAAAACCTCTTGGGGGGTTCCCGCGGCAATCAGCCGATTGGCCAACAGCAGAACTTGGTCGCACATTTCGGCCTCATCCATGTGGTGGGTGGAGATGACCACGACACGGCCCCGCTGGCGCTCCTCATCGACGATCCGCAAAATCGTGGCCTGGCTGGGCAGATCCAACCCCGTGATGGGCTCGTCCATCAGCAATATCTGGGCGTCTCGGGCCAAAGCTTGGGCGACCAGCACCCGCTGGCGCTGTCCACTGGACAACTCACCGAATTGACGGTTTTTCAGATCGGCGACATCCAAGCGCTCGGCCGCTTCGCCGATGAGATCGCGATCCTTGGCATTGAGCCGTCTTACCAAGCCTTGATCGCTGAAGCGGGACATGCGCAGCACATTGGCCACCGTCACCGGCACCCAGGTCCGGTTGCCGTGTTGCTGAGCCACCAATGCCACCGACTTCTTCGCCGGCAACGGGCTGATGGTGCCCGCCGATGGCTGGGACAAACCGCTTATCAGGCGGAGCAGGGTGGTCTTTCCCGAGCCATTGGCTCCGATCAACGCCGAAGAGGTGCCGTATTCAAAGCTACAGCTCACGTCGGTCAGCGCCTTGGGACCGGTCCCGTACCGGGCCTCTACCCCCTCAAGAGTGATTGCGTCGGCCTGTTTCCCCTCAGTCGCGCTCATGCTCACGGTGTGCAGGGTAGCAGTCGTCTAGTGCCTTCCTCATGCGCTCGACGTAGTCGCTGTACACCCCGTCGACCCCCATATCCAGCAGTTCTTTGAGTACTCGGGGTTGCTGGGCATCCCACCCAAAGCACAGGATTTCGAATCGGTGGAAAAGGGTGACCAAGCCGCCGGACCAGTCGGTTTGATGAAGGTTCACCGAGTCGATGCCGGCCTCGGCCAACACCGCCGCCCTGCGCTCTGGCCCTCCGTCCATGCGACTAAGCCTGGTGGAGTTGCACAGGCGTACTTCGGGCCACCGGTCCCGCAATCCGGCCAGGAGGTCCACATTGGGATGACACAGCCAGAGTCGTTGGCGAAAGGGGAGACCGGTGCGATCGGAGGCTTCGTCTACAGAGTCGATCACCGAGGCAACTGCGTCGGGATCCTTGAGGTCGAGCGACAGCTCGAAGTCGGCGCCGCAGGTGTAATACAGCTCGGACAGGGTGGGAATGTGCCCGGGCAGTTCGTCGCGATGGCATTCGGGAATGCGGCGCCTTCGCGGCCAGCGGCCCATCCGCACCAGGCCGTCATGGTCGAGAACTGCTTGGCCGTCGGCGGTCATCCACACATCGCTCTCCAGCCCGGTAGCCCCCATTTCGAGGGCGAGGGAGAACGCGGCCAGGGTGTTCTCCCGCTCCAGAGCTCGCGCCCCACGATGAGCGAAGCCAATCGGCGGTGTTAGGAGTGGGGATATCCGGGGACCCCGCCTGCCCTCAGCCATGACGTCATCTTCGACTGCTGCCCGTTGGTTGGACAACCCCACAGGTGAAATCGGGCGGTAGCCTCGGGACGTGGGAAACCTCGGATGGGCCGAAGTCGTGGTGATTTTGGTGGTGGCTCTGGTGGTTCTGGGGCCTGACAAACTGCCTGGAGCTGCCCGTCAGATCGGCAATGTCGTCCGCCAACTCCGCCGGATCTCCACCGGGTTTCAACAAGAACTGCAAAACGCGCTGGACGAACCCGTTGAGGCTGAAGCCCGCAAGCGCGGGCAACTGGCGGTGGAGCAGAGCAGGCAGGAAAGCGCCCAAAAGAGCGAAGGCAGCAACTCCAACGTAGCCGTATCAACGGCAGATCAGGGCGAACCGGGAAGCGCCCAAAAGAGCGAGCCGGGGAGCGAACAGGCCAGCGACTCGACTCCTAGCAGCCAGTGAGCGACCCGGACGCGGGCCGCTCTCGGTCCGACGACGGCACGATGCCCTTGATGGAGCATCTGGTGGAGCTGCGGTCGCGGCTCATCAAGTGCATCCTGGCCGTGGTCGCCGGGGCGATCGTGTGCTGGGTGCTCTACCCCCAGATCCTTGACCTGTTGGTCCAGCCATATTGCGATTTGGTTCCCGAAGAAGCGGTGGCGGAGGAAGCGGCCCGGCAGAATCTCTTCGGTGGTTGCGAGCTTCTGGTGCTGGACCCGCTGGAGCCCTTCTCGGTGAGACTGACTGTCGCGGGCTATGGAGGGCTGACCCTGGCCGTTCCGGTGGTGCTCTGGCAGGTGTGGAGGTTCGTGCAACCTGGCCTGTATCCCCGCGAGCGCCGCAACGCGGCCGCGTTCACGGTGGTCGGCGCCCTGTTGTTCGCACTGGGTGCTGGCCTGGCCTACTGGAGCATTCCCCGAGCGCTCAACTTCTTGTCCACCATCGGCGGTGAGGACCTGGTTACCGGCTTTTCACCAGCCAAATACCTGGGGTTCGTGATCAAGATGATGGCCGCCTTCGGGATCGGTTTCGAGTTCCCCATCCTGCTGGTGTTCTTGCAAATGAGCGGGATCATCCATTATCGGCAGCTGATACGGGCACGGCGCTTCGCCATCGTTGGCATCGTGTCCCTGGTGGCGGTGATCACTCCCAGCGGCGACCCGTTCACGCTCATGGTTCTGTCGGTGCCCATGTACCTGTTCTACGAGGCCGCCATCGGCATCGGCTGGCTGCGGGCTCGCCGAGAACGCCGCGTCGCGGCTGAAGAGACCTCTGAGGATGCTCCAGTGCCGGTCGAAGATGGTTCGGCCGGCGAGGACTGAGGCAATGCCCATTCGACGGGGCGAGGATTGGGGTGAGCCCGGCGGCCTGGGACCGGACGGAGTGTTGGTGGACAGCGACGATGAGGCACGCTCCCTGATCGAGGAGGCTCGCCGGGCCAACCGTCCGTTGCCTGAGATCGGGCTGCTAGGAGGCGATCTTTGCCGATCCCTCGGCGGCCGGGGTGACCCGAGCTTTGTCCGGTCATCAGAAGCGTGGCGGTTCGCGGTGGATCTCGGGGCGGTGCTGTTGGACGGCCGGTTGTTCTGGTTCTGTGCTCATATGGTGGCCCGGCGTAGAGGGTGGGCCGGAGAAGCCCTGGTAGCCATGAATGCAGCATGGCGGGGAACCTGGAATCTGGGGCCTAGAGCTCATCCCGGCGACGGACTGCTGGACATCTCACACGGCCGGCTGTCTACTGGGGACCGGCTTCGAGCGCTTCGCCGAGTTAGCACTGGAGACCACCTTCCCCATCCCCAGATCAGCTATCGCCGTGTAGGCGCATTCCAAACAGTGCTTGAGCAGCCGCTCATGGTGGAGTTGGACGGACGGCCGGTGGTGCGGGCCTCCAATTTGTCGATTCGAGTGGAGCCAGCTGCGCTCACCGTGGTGGTGTGATGGACACACTGCATAACCGCGATGAGTTACGACCGGACAAGTAGCATTCGCCCCGTGACCCCCGACTTGGCCAAGCACCAGATGGCCGCGAATGTCGATGCCTTGGCCTCTCGCCTGATCGAGGTGTCCCACCAGATTCATGAGACCCCTGAACTCTGTTTTGAGGAGAACGCCGCCCACGATCTGCTCTGCTCCGTGTTGGAGGGAGCCGGACTCGACGTGGAGCGATCGGCATACGGGGTCGACACCGCGTTTGTAGCCCGGGCCGGAAGTGCCGGCCCCCAGGTGGCGGTGATCTGCGAATACGACGCTCTGCCGGAGATTGGGCACGCGTGCGGCCACAATGTGATCGCCGCCGCCGGGCTGGGGGCAGGGTTGGCGGCGGCCTCGCTGGCCGACAAACTGGGGGGCCGGGTAAGCATTATCGGCACCCCCGCCGAGGAGGGTGGGGGAGGCAAGTGCTACCTGCTGGAGCGGGGAGCGTTCGAGAACATCGGTGCGGCCATGATGGTCCATCCCGCCAACCATGAGCTCACCGGAATGAACGCCATTGCGGTTGAGCAAATCGAGGCCACTTATGTCGGCCAATCGGCCCATGCGGCCGCCTCGCCCCACAAGGGCCGCAATGCCCTCGACGGTGCAGTCCTGGGGTACATGAACGTGGCCGCGCTCCGGCAGCACATCCGGCCCGACGAGCGCATCCACGGCATCTTTACCCGCGCTGGCGACAAGCCGAACATCGTGCCTCGTGATGCGGCTGCTGAGTGGTATGTGCGCTCCCCAAAGCTCGACAGCTTGGCCAAGCTGCGGGCCAGGGTTGTCGCCTGCCTCGAAGCCGGAGCCGCGGCCGCCGGGGTAGAGGTCGAATGCCGGTGCAAAGCGCCCATCTACGCCGACATGATCGACAATCGGGTGGTGCTGGACTTCTACATCCGCAATGCCGCCGCGGCTGGTCGCGTCTCAGGCGAGCCTCAGTCAGCCTCTGCGGTGGTGGGGAGCACCGACATGGGCAATGTCAGCTATGCCGTGCCGTCTATCCATCCCATGATCAAGGTCGCCCCCGATCACGTGCCCATCCACACCCCGGAGTTCGCCGAATATGCGAGGTCGGAGAGCGGCGACCAAGCAGTGCTCGACGGGGCGAAGGTGATGGCCATGACGATCGCCGATCTTTGGTTGGATCCCGACGCCCTAGACCGGGCTTCTGAAGAACTGGCCCTCAGACTGCAATGACCCAGTACGTCGCTGAGCAGTTCACCCCCGAGGAAGGTGACATCCTCCGTCGGTATTTCACCAACCTGGACAAGCCGGTGTTTGCCCTGGTGAATCTGCCGGAAGTGGTCAAGGGTGCACTCTTTGCCCGCTACAGCCGGTCGCCGAAATCGCTGCGAAGGCTCTTCTTGGACGAGTTCGTTGGCGAGCTGGACATCAGCGGCGACGTGACCATCGACGCCACAGTCGGGCTGAGGCGGGCCGAGGAGCTGTACGACCGGGTTTTCTTCGAGTACGGAGACGATTCGGTAGCCCAGCTGGGCGGCGTCCACCTGGCCTGCGAGCAGGCCTCCAACATCTTGACCAAGGTGCTGGAGTGGGGGCGCTTGATGTCGTATCTGGAGCAGTCAACCCGGTACATCGACTATCTGGCCCGAATCGGCGGCCGCTATCGCTATTACCGCGATCCCGAGGTCGGGGAGTCGCCCCTGTCGGGTCGCTATGTGGGCGACATGGACCGAATGTTCGAGGCTTATGGCGAACTCCTGCCAGCCATGACCGAGTTCTACCGCCGGCACACACCCCAGGACCCAGACGCCCCTGATTTCGCCTACCGCCAGGCGATCCGGGCCAAGGCGCTGGACTCGGTTCGGGGAATGCTGCCGGCGGCCACCGTGTCCAACGTGGGCATCTATGGCACCGGCCAGTCCTACGAGCTGCTCTTGCTTCGAATGCGGGCCCACGATCTGCCCGAAGTCCAGACCTACGCCGATCTGATGCTCACCGAACTGCGCAAGGTGATCCCCTCATTCCTGAAGAGGGTAGATCTGGATGACCGGGGGGTGGCGTGGAGCGACTACATGGGTGACGTGCAGGAGTCTATGGAGAGCGTGGCGAACTACCTCTTGCCCGCCGACATCCCGGCTGAAGAGGCCCCGACGGTGCGGTTGGTGGACTACGACCCCGAAGCCGAGATCAAGATGGTGGCCTCCATGCTGTATCCCTATACCCACTTGCCAGAAGAGCAACTGGAGCGGGAGGTCGGCGCGATGGGGGCCGAAGATCGCCTGTCAGTGGTAAGGGCCTATGTGGGGGACCGGGCCAATCGCCGCCACAAGCCGGGGCGGGCGCTGGAACGACCTTTCTACCAGTTCGACATATTGGCCGACTACGGCGCCTTTCGAGACTTGCAGCGCCATCGAATGCTCACTCTGGAATGGCAGAAGCTCAACCCCAGGCATGGCTACACCCGGCCTGACTCGGTAGGCGCAGCGGGCTGCGCTCCGGTATTTGACGAGGTTATGGAGCGATCGGCCGCTCTGTATGACCTCTTGACCCGGGATTTTCCCGAGCAGGCTTCCTACGCGGTGAGCTTTGCCTACAAGGTGCGTTTCGCCATGGGAATTAACGCCAGGGCGGCCATGCACCTCATTGAACTGCGGACGACCCCTCAGGGCCACTCGGTGTACCGGGGGATCGGGCAGGAGATGTGGCGCCTTATTCGGGACGAGGCGGGTCACGCGGCTGTGGCCGAGATGATGCGATTCGTCGACCTCAGCGAGGAGCCACCACTGGGCCGATTGGACGCCGAGCGCCGAGCCGAGGAGCGCCGCCAAGTTCGTGAGCGGGCGTGAGTCCGAGATCCGTTTTGGGGCGGTTTGAAGATTGAACGGTTAAGTCCGCACATTGCGGGCGCGCGGGTGTCTATGATCCGCGCTGATCGTTTTGCCTGAGGAGGTAGCAGGGGAGCATGACAGACCCTGAAGAACACGACGAAATGCCGGACGATGAGTTCGACGAAGGCGACATCAAAGATCTGAGTGAGGACATCAGCGACGACCTCGATGAAGAATTCGATGCTGTCCTCGGAGACGACGATCTCGAAGTCGATCTAGAAGACAGCGTCGACGAAGAGACTGAAGAAGCCGAGGAGAGTCCCAAGAACGGGCCTACTCGAAATTCAACTATGTCCGAAGACGAGGACACCGACGGGGAGGACATAGACCCCGACAATGTTGAAGCCGATCTCGACACCATTTTGAAGGATCGCCTAGCTGCCGGAGACGACGAGGATGAGGACGAGGACACCCCCGACCCCTCGCCTGAAACCACCGGCCAAGTGGCCCCCAAGCGAGACAACGAGTGGACCTGTGAGGGGTGCTTCCTGATCGTCAGCTCCAGCCAGTTCGGACCCCGCGACAACCCCCGGTGTCCGTCGGGGGAGGAGCCTTGCCCGTCGTTGGTCCGGTTGTGAGCTCGACCGGTACCGCCGACTCCTCCCGGGAGGCGCTGGACCGGCTGCTCGATGCGGTGCTCTACGCGCCGGTGGGACTGCTGTTGTCGACGGACACATCGTCAGAGGAGTTGGCGGCCCGGGGTCGTCGACACGTCGAGGCGGCCCGCATACTTGGTCGTATGGCTTTGGGCCACTCCTCCGCGCCCCCAGATTCCCAGGCCGACTCTCAGGCCGATCCTGAGCCTGGGTGAACGATGAGCGACCGGCCCAAGGACGGCGCGGCCCGTCCCGCCCATCCCGACGATTTCGACGCGATAGCCGGATTGGCCCGGGAAGCCCGCCGCGAGGCCTTGGAATACCGGGGTGGAGAGCGGTGGATGGCATCCGAGGCCGCTCCTGAGCCGCTAGAGGGCCATCTCGCCGAGTTGATTGCTGATCCCGAAGCCGTATTGGTAGCGGGGATCTGGGACGACACGGTGGTGGGGTACGGATGGGCTCGGCGAATCATCCGTCTGGACGGATCCCCGATTGCCCGGATCGAGGAGCTGTTCGTCACTCCCGACGGCCGTTCGGTGGGAGTGGGGGAGTCGCTGTTTGACTATCTGAAGCAGTGGGCTCGAGATCAGAAGGTGGTGGCGATCGACGCCTTCGTGCTGCCGGGCCACCGCGAAGCCAAGAACTTCTTTGAGACGTTCAAAATGACGGCCCATGCCCTGATTGTCCACACCCAGCTTGATCTAGACCAAGAATAATGAGCGGGCCGGAGCTGTGCGTTGGGGCTGTGGTAGTGCGCGACGACTCCATACTGCTCATCCGCCGAGGCACCCCGCCGGGGAAGGGGCTGTGGTCGGTGCCTGGGGGCCGGGTTCAGAGAGGGGAGACCCTGGCCGAAGCCGCCTGTCGGGAGCTGCAAGAGGAAACCGGCCTGGATGGGGAGGTGGGCGAAGCCGTGGGCTGGACCGAGCTAATTGGACGCCGGCGACACTATGTCGTGGTGGACTTCTGGGTCACCGTGGCCTCCGACGCCGAGCCGACGGCCGGAACTGATGCCTCCGACGCAGCCTGGGTGGCTCTCGGCGAACTAGAGGAATGGGACTTGGTGGACGGCCTGCTTCAGTTCTTAACCGACCACCGGGTTATCTCCGGCTAGCCGGCTTTGCTCCCGCCCCCCGGCGGCTGCGCCTCGGGGGTGGGGTGGGTTCTATGCCGAACAGGGCGGCGATGTGGGGAATCCGCTCGGACAGCTTTGTGACCTCGGCCAACAGCTCTTTGTCGGGATTCGCCGGGACTCCCAGTGGCTGGACGGTTCGGCGAACCGGTGAGAATGCCACCGCACCCAAGACGGTGGTCCAGCGCTTGGACGGCGTGTCGCTGGTCAATGCCGCGTTGGCCGCCTCGGTAAGCCGGGTGACCATGTCCTGGGGAAGGGGCACACCGGCTTTCGGGGGCCGGGAGCTGAGCCTCAGTGCTCGGACCATTCGGCCATCGGCCAGCGTGGCCGCCACCTCGGCCAGCCATTCGGCGTGCTCTTTGTCGACCCGCTCGGTGAGCTTGTTGCGCAACTCCTCGGCCAACGCTTTGGCCTCCTCGTCAGCGGCACCGTCCTCTGCGGCGACTACGACCGAACGCAGATCGCGCAGATCAATGTCATCGATGCCGGCCAGTGCAGCTTCAACCCGGTCCCGCCACTCGGCGGTTCGCATCCGGGATAGCAGCTTGGCCGCCGCGGCCAGGAATTCATCGGCCGGCTCGGAGTCGGACTTCTTTGCCTTCACTGCGGCTTTCTCTAGCGTTGCCCCCGCTTCAGCAGACTCTGCCTCTGCGACCTTTTCCTCGGTGGTCGGTTCCGATGAGGTGACCTCTTCAGCAGTCGATTCTTCTTCGGCTTTAGCGTCCTTCTCGGCCGTCTCTTTCTCGGCCGCCGCCTTCTCGGCGGTTTCTTTCTCAGCCGTTTCTTTCTCGGCCGCCGCCTTCTTGGCTTGGGCGGCGTCGCGAGCCTTCTTGCGCTGGTCTCGCAAGGCTTGTTCCACCGAGGCGATGCCGTCTCGCATCATCTTCTCGGCCACGGGCTTCTGTTCTTCAGCCAAGCCGTCGATCAGCTCCTGGCGGTGGGTGCGGCCGGGCCGCAGGCGCTTGGCCTTGGGCCGGTCGTCGTCGCGGCGGGGTTCCTGGCGGTCGCGATCCCTTCGGTCACCCCGGCTGCGTCGATCCTGACGGCCCCTGCGATCACCGGAGTCCCTGTCTCTGTCCCGGTTCTTGCGGTTGGACACCAACTGCGTGGTGACCAGAGGTTGATCCCGGCCGGAGCCCAAAATCTCCAGCGTCTCGGGCAGGGGACGCTTTGACTTGGGCTCGAAAGCCTCGATGATCTCGATGCCGTCCATATGGAACTCAGCCTCAACGGTCAGCTCATCGCCAACGCTGGCGCCAAAGGCGATCAAGTCGCCGGCCATCTCACCCTTGGGCTCTCTCGCCCCCGCAGCCCTCCACGTCCAGGAACCGTCAGGCCGCTGGCTGGTCAGCTCAATCTCAATCCTGCGAGACACCGGCGGTCACGCTACCGCATCGGCGCTCAGGTGCAGAACTGCTAGCACTCTTCAGCACACCGCCAGTGCAGCGGTTGCCGGAATGCCCAACCCGCCGAGGGCGACGGCAACCATGGCGGTGGCCGGGGTGAGGCCAGTGAACACCTGCGGATGCCAGGCCACGCGGGCCTCCACTCGCAATACGGGACTGCCCCCAGCCTGGCTGACGCACCCGGACAAGATGGTGCCGTCGAGGCGGGTGGTGTTCACCATGTTCGAATCGCATCCCCGGCTTCCACAACCCTCGATGAAGGTTCTTGCCGCCCGCTCAGCCCGGTCGGCGGCCAGGTTGCGGCTGGTGATCAGCTCGGAATGGTCGGCCAACGAGCCCGTGGCCACGGCGACCGCCATGCCCAGCGATAGCAGCACTATGGCGGTGTACATCTGCTAGCCCACGGGCTCGACGCTGGCGGCGACGACTTGATTGGTTTTCAGCAGCCCACCCAGACTCACAGGGCAATTGACCACCACCGCTACCGATGGCGACCCACTGGGGTCGTGGGGAGGCAGGGGTTGGGAGATCAAGGTGATGTTGAAGGCGGCATCGGTTTGGTTGCACACTCCCGCAGTCGCGGCTCGGCCGGACTGTTCCACGGTGGCGTTCACTTCGCCCCACCGGGCGCGGGCTGACGGTTCGGCACCCGCGGTGGGGGATTCGACCAGGGTGTTGGCCGCGTGGACGGCTGCGGCCTCCGCAAAGGTGGATGCCCGGTAGCTGGCCGTCCCCAGGGTTCCGGCCGCGTTGAGCACCGCTAGGCCCAGTATCAACGCGGGCAGGATCAACAGGAAGGCGATGGCGTCGCTCATGGGGCTGCGTTCAACACGACCCGGGGACGCTCAACGCCGCCGCCCTTGACGCCGACCGGCAGGCCACAGCGGTGGTGTGGAGTGCCGAGACCCGGGTGCTCAGCGGAGCGGCCGTGACCGCGGCAATCAGGTTGCAGGCGTCGGCCCGCACCTCAACCGCCACCGGTTGCACTGCCAGATGGTGAACCTGGCCCAAGACCGCCCGGGCTGCGGCGGTCAATGCCTCTGATGGGGGAGTGGGTTGGCACTGCCATCCGACCGCATTGGCGGCGTGGGCGGCCGCGGCGGCGGCTGACTGAGCGGCGGCGTCCACCGAAAGCCGGGTGACATGGCGCACGTATAGCCCGGTTATCAGGGCCAGCAGGAGCATCAAGAGGACCGCAGTGCGCAGGACGACAATGGAGGAGGTCATGGCTGGTTAGGCACAGGAACCCGGCGTCCCGGCCGTCCAGGCACCCCCCACCGCTTTGCACAATGTCTCGGTAGTGATCCGGGTGTTGTCGATGTTGTCCCCGGTCTCGGGCGCATTTGAGCTGAGCTGGGCGTAGACGATGATGGACACGATGGCGGCGGCCGCGATGCCGACGACGATCAGGATCATTTGGACGATGGCTGATTGCATTGGTGGGTTTCCTTGGATTGCGATTGCCGACGGGCTTCAGAGCACGAAGATCACGGCGGCCATGACGACGAGACCAGCGATGGCGGCCACCAGGGTGACCGTGGTTCCGATGGCCCGGCTGAGCTGGTCGATCGCCAGGCGTCTTTCGGACTCGAGGGTCCGAACCGATCGGGATAGAGACTTGTCCAACAAGTCCGATGACGCCGCCCCAGCCCGCTCCGCGGCCACCACCGAGGCCAGCAGCGGCTGTGCGGGGGAGCCGGCGATAGCTGCGGTGACCGCGGGCAAAGGGTCGCGTCCGGCATCCAGGGCCGCCCCAATGGCACCCTGAGCCACGGTGAAGGCCCGGCCCGACACGGTGAGAGCGGCGTTGACCGCGGCGGCGTTGATGGGTTGGCCAGCCGAGGTCAATAGCCTCAGCTTCCGCATCCACTCCAGCATTTTCTGGTCCCTCTCACTGCGATAAGTGGCGGATGCAAAAGTCCGAATAGCGGCCGGGACGATTCGGGGGAGCCAGGTTCCGGCGATGATGGCCAGGGCGAGGCCCTCAGCCCATCCCGACATGGCTCGTCCGACCAGGCCACCGGCGCCCGCTCCGGTGGCAGCCAGGAGCCAGCCCGCCGTGGAGATCTGGTTGGGCGGCCAACCCATGGCCGCCGCCTGAATGGCGGTCAGGCTGCTGGCTCTGGGAGGCGACAGCACCAATACCGCCACCGCGGCCACTCCCGACAACCCGACCAGCAGAATCATTGGCCCATCCGCCACGCGGGCGCCAGCACCCGAGCGCAGAGCGCCGCGGTCAACACGGCCAGAAGAAGCAGGAATTGCTGGCCGACGAGCGAGGTCAACCAGCGGCCCACGTCTTTGGCGGCAAAGCCGGTGATGGCCAACATGCCGACGGCCATCACCACGGTCACCGCTATCTGGGGCATCAGAGCGGCCACGTAGCGGTGGAAGTGGCGGGCGGTGTCGGCTGCCTCGGTGGCCTCATCGGCCAACACCACGGCCAAGCCCACCCACTGCGAGCCGCCTCGAAACGCTTCGGCCAGCACTGTGGCCAGCATCTCGGCAATGGGCCGCTGAATGGTGGTGGCAAAACGGTTGGCCGCCTCCACCAAGCCGCCGGTCTCACACTCTGCGGCCATGAGTTGTGCAGCAGCGCCGACCCGGCCGGGAATTAGCGGTGAGGCTTGGCGGACAGCCTCCACCACGGTGGGAGCCACCAGCGCCTGGTTGGCCAGCCCATTGGTCAACTGGGCCAGTTCGTCGGCCTCCCGCAAGCTGCGGCGAGACCTCACCTGAACGGCGATTGCCCAAACACCGACGCCGGTCAGCGCCATGGCGGCCACACCGGTAGTCGTCCCTACCAGAATCAATCCGGCAATGAACCCGAGGGCAACCGCGACAGCAGCCAGCAGCGGTCCGACCCGAAAAATGCGCCGTTGAGCGAGTACCAGGCTGCCCAGCAAGAATCCCGAGGGACGCCCGGTCGATGTCGGCCACCCGATCACAGCCATAAGCACGAGTCCTGCGGTTAGGACCACTACGCCTTGAGCGCTCACTGGTCTCCCATCGCAGCAGGCACCCCCACAGGGGGAGATCCAGCCAAGCCCCAGGCGGCGCCCTCCGGCTGAGCGTCCGCCGCGAGGAGGTCGATCCCAACCGACTGATAGAGCCGCTCGATCTGCCCGTGGGGGCGGCTTGCGGGGGTGGCCCACCGCTGGCCGGGACGGAGAGCCCAAAGGCATCGGGTTTCGACGGTGTCGCGGTCGTCGTCGTAGCTGACGATCTGGGTTACATCGGAGATAACCCGCTCGCCGTATTCGTTGCGGCCCATCCACACCAGCAGATGGACGGCAATGGCGATCTGTTGGCTCGCGAACCGGGGATCAGCCCCCTCGCTGCACGCATAGGACAGCAGTTTGGCCAGCACCCCTGGACCAGGCTGGCTGTGCAATGTGACCAAGCAGCCGTTGAGTCCGCTGCTCATGGCGTCGAGCAGCGCGAGGGTGCCCTCTCCTCTGGTCTCGCCGATGACCAGCTTGGAGGAGTTGGCCCGTTTGGCGTCGCGGATGTGATCGCTCATAGAGAGCTTGCCTACGCCGTCGTTGTTGGCGTCCCGGGTGAGGCGTTCGTAGCTGTTGGGGTGAATGCCGTACTGGGCCAACCGGAGTTCGGGGGTGTCCTCGATGGTGTCAATCCGCTCCGATCCGTCGACGGTGGCCAGAAGGGCCTGGCAGAGCGTTGTCTTGCCCCCTCCCATGGCGGCGGCCACCACGATGTTGGCCCGGACCGGTCCAGACACTGCTCCGACCAGGATCTTCTGCAAATGCGGCCCGGCCACGTTGAGGTCGTCCAGGGTGGCCTTCCCGGCCATATTCGACCTCAGCACCATGGTGGGCGGATGGCACATGAACGCCTCGGCATGGAGTCGCCACCGGTCGCCCAGTCGGATGTCCAAGCGGCTATCGAGCATGTCAAACCGCTGGGGCTGCCCTCCGGAGAAACTGGCCAGATGCCGGGCGGTCTCAATCAGCTCATCATTGGAGGCAAACGGCGAGTTGCGGCGCTCGCGCTGTCCTTCAGACCGATGGACGATCATGCACTCGCCGCCCCGGATCTGAAACTCCTCGACCCCGGTTTCATCGAGCAAGTCGGCCAGCCGGGTCTGAGCGGCCTGCGAAGCCGACCACAGATGGGTCTCGCGGTCGAGCGGGTCGAGCCTGCGGGGCGCCACCGCAGTCCACGCCAACCGGCGCCCGAGCCGGTGCAGTCGTCGGCGGTGGGTTCCAACGGGCTCAGGGGGCACCCAGAGGGTGAGCACCCGCTGGCGGCGGGAGCGGCCAGGGTCTGGCTGATCGTCGGACACCACCACCGACACGATCGGGGTAGAGCGGCGCGAACCAGTGTCCAGGCGAAGAAGCGAGCGCACATCGGCGCTGTCGGAGGTGGTGATCCACAGCACGGCGGCGGCCGACGCCACCGCCGACTCGAGGCGGAGTTCCGGCTCGTCGTCCCGCAAGGACAGCACCGTGGGATGACCGGCAGCCGAAGCCTGGTCGACCTCGGCGGGGGAGTTGGCCAGCACCACCCCAGGGGCGGTGCTTGATATGCCCTCCAGCACCGCGCCCATCACCTGCTCAACGGCATTGGCGTCTAGCCACCGATCTCCTACGGCCAAGAGCATCAGCTAGACACCTCGTTTTTGATGTCGGAGGCAATGGGATCACTGGCCACTGTGCGGTCACACAAAGGCCAGCCGCCGGGGGGCGATTCCCAGATCCACCACTGCTGGTCCGACAGTATGGCGGCCAGTTCAGGGTTGGCCTCCACGGTCACCCGCCGATCGGCGCCGGCTTCGGAGGCCGCTACCAGGGTCACCAGGGCGGCGGCGCATCCTCCCGGCGAGGAGGAGAAGACGGCTCGGTCTCCGGGGGTTGGGCCAGGATCGGGCCAAATCACGTCGCTCACTGTGAAGCGCATCAGCGCGGTAGTGCGGGCGTCGTCGCTGCTTTGGCGGCTTCGCAGCATCTTGGGGGAGATCAGCGTTCCTTCGGGCACATCGACGGCCGCCATGGTTCCGTCCAGCTCTGAGGGGTGCACGAAGAGAACTGCCAGAGGGGCGGGCATGTTCACAATGGCGTGATCACCGGGTGGATGTCCCTTTGTCCACCGTTGAGCCGCAGCTACCACCGGCACATCCACCACGTCATCGCCGCTGCGGGACAGGGCCGCTATCGCCGCCGCGGTGGCGACCAGGACCAGGGCCGCAGCCAGCAAACGCCACCGAAAGCTCACCGGCCACGAAGTGGGTGACCACTGCTCGGGGTTGGGACGGCTCACCACAGGGTCACCTGCTCACCCAGGTACCCGGTCGGCTCCCGAAACCAGGAGAGGTCAGCGGCCAGAATCTCGGTGTGCTGGTCACCCTCTTCGGAGGTGTAGTTGACCTGAAGCTTCCATTCCCAGAAACCGCGGCGGGGGATCGACCAGCGGCAATTCCCATAGCGGCCTTCCCAGTCGAGGGACAGGGACAGCACTCCATTGGCAGGCACTGTCCATGGGGGCAGATCGGCAGGCGAACACCAAACAGCCGGCGGACCAACACGGGGAAAGGCGGCTTTGAACCACAGTTTGCGCTCGGGGGTCAATCTGCCCCACAGGGTAGCGGCTTGCTGAGCAGCTACCGCAGCGGCCGAATTGCCGGGCGATCGCAGTTTGGCCAGATCAGAAGGCTCATAGGGGAGCAGTTCTCGAAAGGAGACTCCCACGGAGGTCGCCGTCCACTGGCAACCGTTGTCCGGGTCGTCTACGACGTCGAGAGTGGTGCCCGCTCGAATAGCCGTCCAATGAAGAGCGGGGTTGGCGGCGGTGGAGGCTGCCGTCAAGAAAAGCCGCCCACCGGGTACCTCCGGGTGGTGAACACCGGTGAAGCCGCTGCCATAGGGAACGATCGACTCCCATCGCAGACGGCTAAGGAGGTCTTGGCGGGTAGCGCTTCCCCACGCGGTCGTGCACACCTTGGGATCGGGGAGCGGTTCGGTTTCCCAGGGGCAGTTGTTGGCGATCCCGTCAGTAATGCACGAAGGCAGGCAACCGCCGTTGGAGCATGGATTGAAATCGCTCCAGGCGATTTGGGGAGGGGCGGAGATTCTTCCTCATCGTGCTCATGTTCCATCGGTTGCCTTCGCTGACCGGACCACCGGTAGTTGGCATTGCGATGGCCATTCCATCTGGTCCATGTGCCGGGGCCGGTGGGTTGGGGGGTGCTGCTGTGAGGTCCATGGCCGCAATTGCTTGAGCTTTGACACGAACTGGTGGCCGAAGTCGAGGTCACGCGAATCCCGCATTGATCGATGATGTCGACGGAGCAATTCGAGGGCACTCTGGCGGTGTAGTGGGTCCAAGAGTTCACATGCGTCCACGTCGAGGTGCAGTTCTGCACGTCAGAAGGGCACCTTCCGGTCCCGCTGGCGGGAACGAGCACGCTTTGCTCGTGGGCTGAGGCGGGTTGGGGGCCGGGAGCTACGAGCACAAGTCCCCCGACCAAAAGAAGGGCAAGCACCAGGGTCCACGCGGCGCTAGTCCGCCATGAAGCCATCATGGGGTGGCCTCAAAGGCGCGGTAGTGGCAATTGATGGCCAGGTCGCTGGGCGGGCGGCTCTCCCGCTCGGTCTGCCGAGCCCATACATAGCCCAACAACGCGTGGTAGCAGTCGTGAGGGCTGTCGGGCAGGCCGATGTCGGCGTTCTCGGTGGCATGGTCCTCAATGATCTGGACAAGCGGATGCCAGCAGGAGGGAAGCGGCTCGCTGGACTGGGCCGGGTCGGTCGGGTAATTCGGGTTGGGATTGGCGGCCACGATCTCCGCGCACTGCCGCGCCAGCCAGCCCGAGGATCGGGGCTCAGACGGGTCGTATCCGATCGACGTGCACACCGTCAGCGGCCGGGGCTGAGCGTCGCCAAGAAGGGAATGGGTCGCCACTGCGTCGGCCAAGCAGGCCACACCAGCTTCGGTCCACCAATACCGGGCCAAGAGCTCGGCGAGGTGAGCAAGCCCGCCCAGACAGGAGTAGACACTCTGGGCAGTCACCGCCCCGTACACCGCAGCAGGAGCGCCAAGGGCTTGATCCGAGTAGCGGCGAGCGCACTGCTCCACCCACAAGCGGGTCCCCTGAGTGTCCTCGATACTACCGTCCCAGTGGCCTCGGAGACTTCTGACTTCGTCTAAGGCAGGGTGTCCAACAGGCACCTTGAGGATGACGACTCTGCGGTCGTCATCCCAGGTGTACACATCGTCGCCGAACTGATGAAACGTGCTGTCCTGGGCAGCCTCGAGGAGCGTGGCCGCTACCGGCCGATTTGCGGTGGGGGTCGAAGTGATCCTGGCATCTGGGACTGCCGGGACGGTGGCGGTAGGTCGCACAGGTACCGGGCCTGCCGTGATAGTGAAGCCAGGTCTTGGCCCAGGTATCCGGCCTGCCGTGACGGAGGCGCTAGGTTTTGCCACAGACACCGGGGTTGCCGTGACGCTGGCGCTAAGTTTTGCCACAGATGCTGGAGTTGCGATGACATTGGGGCTAGAACTTGGCACAGGTACGGTTGCCGCATCATCGGCGGATCCGCAGCCTGCGATGGCCAGAATGAACAAGGCAACCAGGAATTTGGACAACCAGGCGACAACCATTGGCCCTCCGCTCGACACTTTTCGATGGGGGCCTGTGAGGCCGATAACCCTGGCTCAAACCAGTTGGGGAGACCCTAGCTGGTGTCTTTTCTGTTGTCTACAGCAATTGTCAATTAGTTCCCTCCACCAGAAAGTTCACGAACGTTGAGAATACACGTTATGTAAAGTTGTGGATGATTGTTGCATGTTAGGACTAGGGATATGCTCCGCATATGGTTCTGCATGACCAGCACGATTGGTTGCTTATGAATCAGCTACCGAACAACACGCCAACCGATTATCAGCACGAAGGCTATTCGCGTGCTCAGGCCCTTGATCCGGAGATGGCCAAAAACTATGTGGCGCACACCATGATCGGCGATCCCCTAGCGGACGCAGCGATCGAAGCGCTCTCGTCGATGAAGAGGTCGGAATCGAGTCGGATCATAGCGGCCTTCATGGAAAGCGCAGACGGGAAGGACCATGCCCACGCGCCAGATGCGGTCCACGAGTTTTTCGCTCATGCGGCGAAACCCCCGGACTGGTTCGATCAATCGGCCCTAGCACCGGGCGTCCGGATGTTCCACAGGAACTCAACACAGGTTGGTTTTGGGATGGTCGGGGGCGTTCTCATCGAGGGCTTCAAGACCAACATCAGCAGATCGTTCTTCATCACCGGACGCCTGCGCGACCAAGGCGTGCGACGCCTTCAGCAGAACAACCGGCACATGTTGGAGATATTCATCCCGGGCGGGTTGGAGCGGTTTGGAGACGGTTGGAAGCTCTCGGTCAGAGTCCGGCTCGTCCATGCGCAGGTCAGGCACCTGCTCGCGAATACCGAGGATTGGGACACAGGCGCTTGGGGCGTCCCGGTGAGCTCGGCCCACACCGGCTTTGCCCTCGCCGCGTTTTCCGCCAGGCTTCTCAAGCATATGAGAAGCCTGGGAGCGCGCTTCAACAAGGAGGAGGCCGCCAGCTTCATGGAGGTATGGCGCTACACGGGGTACCTGATGGGGGTCCCCGAGACGATACTCGTGCAAAATGAGGCACATGCGCTGAAGCTTTACGACGTCGGTACCTTGTGCGAACCGGAGCCCGGCCCGACATCTCGCGCCTTGGCGCACTCAGTGGTCAACTCAGCCCCTCTCGTAATTGGCATCGGCGCCGAGGACCCATCCGAGCGACAGAATTTGTCGAAGTACATCTACAGAGTGTCCCGAGCACTCATCGGGAACCCGCTGGCCAATAAGTTACACTTTCCCAAGCAGTCCAAATTCGGGGTGTTGATGAGGTTCCGGGTGCCGGCAATGGTCTCCCACACCTTGTCGAATCGCTTCAAGAAGTATTCGCGGAAGTCCAGCTACGTCCGTTTCTCGGCGTATCTGACTGGGACGCTATACGACGAAGAGGGCATCACCTACAAGTTGCCCGACAAGGCGTACGCTGAAGAGTCCAGTAGCTGGTAACAGTAGCTAACAGGTTGAGAAACTAAGGTCGGACCATGTTCCGCTGGCATGCCCGCACGATTCGGAAGTCGCCGAAACTTGTCCTCGCCGTACTAGGCGCAATCACGCTTGCTCTACTTGGTGGATTTCTCGTTAGAGACCAGCCTGAGGGGCCAATTGACTCCACCGGCATCTTCCTTCCCGCCGACAGCGACCTTGCCAAAGCCACTGAATCCATCCGGGAGAGTTTCCCAGCCGCGGCCGACTTGCGAGTGGTGCAGATATTGGCCAAGGGCGACATCCTCACCGCAGATTCCCTCCGGGCGGTCAAAGGCCTCCAAACCGCCATCATGGACGATGCGGAAGTGGCACCATTCCTGGCGGACGAGCCCCTGTACGGATACGTCCAACTCATTGAGCAGGGGGCGGTAGAGGCCGGCCTCAGTCTGGACACGATTACCGACACCCAGGTCTTCCTCGGTTTGGTGCAGTTGGAGCACAGCCCCGAACTCGCCGAGGTGAACGACCTGTTGGGCCGATTCGTGGCCCGCGACGACGCCAACACCCCTCTTGCCGGGCTATCGCTGGTGATCCTCGACGACGCCGGCGACGCCCTAGGTCAGGAGGCAGCGCAGTTGCGGGCCCACGAGATCGCTGAAACGGTCGACCCAGCCTCCCTCGATGTGTCCATCATCACAGTTGCGAACAGCGATGCCGAGGGCAAGGATGCACGCGAGTCGAGCCTTCTGGTGCTTACCGTTATCGCGCTTGCGGTGATCGCCGTTCTGCTGGCCGTCTTCTATCGGACCCAGTCGGACGTCCACATCACCATGATGGGCCTCGGCATCACGATTCTCTGGACATTCGGCGCCCTGTCCTGGCTATCCCCCGGCGGGGCCGGCATCGTCGACCCCGACAACATCCTGCTCGCGCTGGTCCCCGTCCTCCTTATCAGCCTGTCTGTTGACTACGCGCTGCAAATCACCGGGAGATATCGCGAGGCCCTGCGCACCGACGAAGAGCGGTCAGACGACGCCTCCGGCCGAGCAATGGCCCGGTCCGTACGGCTCTGCGGCGTGCCGCTCCTGCTGGCCGCGGGCACAACCGCCGTCAGCTTGCTGGCCAACCTGAGCAGCCGATTCGAGCCCATTGCCGACTTCGGCATCATCGCCAGCATAGGTGTGATCTCGGGCTGGATCGTTATGACGAGCTTCGTGCCATCGGTCCGGCTGGCGTTAGACCGGCGGCTCGCGGCCAAAGGACGCGATCCGGCAGTCCAGCCCGTCGCCGACACGATTCCCGGGGCCGCCGCTGTGCTGCCCCGCATTGCCACCGCCGTCGTGCGCCGCCCGTTCCAAGTTCTCACTGCGGCCATGGTTGTGACGGTTCTAGCCATTGTGGCCGCCAGCAATCTCAGCAGCAGCTTCGCGGGCAAGGATTTCCTGCCCAAGAACTCCGAGACGGCCGAGAACATCAACTACCTTGATGACAACTTCGACGGCAACGCCACGCTGATGACGGTGCTCATCGAGACCGACCTCTCCGACAGCCGCACCGTCCGCGACCTGACCGGCTTCCATACGATCCTGATCGACTCGGCGCGCCGGCCCGACGGAATAGTGGGATCTCCCTTGGCCTCAGCCGGATCGCTGCTTGCCGACTGGACCAGCCAGAGCGGGCTGCCCGGCGACAATTACGACCCTGCCGTGGATGCGGCCTTCGACCAATTAAACAACAGCATCAGTGCGACCAGAGCGGACACTCGGCGGGCGTGGGACCTGCTCGAGGGCGTAGACCCCTCTGGTTTCGCCGAGGTGCTGGACATTCGCGCCAACGGCATTGACCGGACCATTGTTCAGATACCGGTGGCAGTAGATAGCAACGAAGCCCTTCAAGTCTTGATCGCCGAGATTGAGACGCTCTGGGGGGGAGACGACTCAGAGATCACCATCACGGGGGGTGACGCCCTCATCGCATTGATCACCGAGGAGCTCGCCGACAGCCAGGTTTACAGCGTGGGCCTGGTAATCGCCGCCGCGCTGGCGATCCTGGCGCTGTACTTCGGCTTCAGCCATTCCCGCCCCATGCTCGGGTTGATCACCATCCTTCCCATCGCGGTGACCCTCTCCTGGCTGCTGGGGGCCATGTGGGTGTTCGGGATCTCTTACAACATGGGCACCGCGCTCATGGTGGTGCTGACCATCGGGATAGGCGTGGACTACACGATTCACCTGACGCATCGCTTCTTGGAGGAGGAAGAGGAGTCGGCGCGGGTCGGCGACGCCGTTCAGCGGGCAATGGTCACTACTGGCGGGGCTCTCCTGGCCAGCGCGCTCACCACCGCGCTCGGCTTGCTGGCGCTGTTGTTCTCGCCGCTGACTCCCATGCAGGAACTCGGCATCCTCGCCGCGGTCACAATCATCTTGGCGCTGATCGCCACCTTCACCGTGCTCCCACCGCTGCTGGTGCTGTGGGCCCACTACCACCGCTGGCGCGCCCACGAAGCCACCCTCCCAACCAGCGGCGGCTAGCGGTCAGCGGCTAAGGGCCAGCAGCGGCTAAAGAGCGGCCCGGCCCGCGCTGAGTCCGCCGTCTACGTAGATGACCTGGCCGGTGACGTAGCGGGCGTCGTTGGAGGCCAAAAAGCCAACCACGTCGGCAATGTCCTCGGGGCGGCCGGTTCGGCCTAAGGGCACAGCCCGGGCCCGCTGCTCCCCCTTCTCGCCTTCATAGTTGACCTGGGTGCCCTCGGTTTGGATCATTCCCGGTCCGACAGCGTTGGCTCTGATGCCGCGAGGGGCCAATTCGAGTGCGGTCTGCTTGGTGAAGCTCTCCACCGCGGCTTTGGACGGCGGATAGATGCCCACCCCTGGGGAGTTGGAATTGGCCGCATTCGACGAGAGGTTCACGATGGCGGAGCCGGTCCCCATCAGCGGTGCCAATGCCTGGGTGCAGTTGAACACACCCATCACGTTCACCTCCAGCACTCGGCGCACGTCGTCGGGAGTCATGGTGTCCAGCTTGGCGAATATCCAGATGCCGGCGTTGTTCACCAGCACGTCCACTTGGTCCAGCGACTCGGCCAAGGCGGCCACTGAATCAGGGTCGGAGACATCACACTGCCGCCATTGGCCGCCGAGCATTTCCGCGGTGGCCGCGGCGGTGTTCGGACTCTGATCCACCGCCACAATCTGGTGTCCATCGGCGGTCAGGCGCTTGGAGATCGCCCGCCCGAGACCCTGTCCCGCACCGGTTACAACTGCTATTCCCATCGAGTCAGCATGACAGATCAACTGCGGAGGGTTGATACGTTGCCGACGTGCTCCACCATCGCCATCCCTACCGCTGGGTGATGCTGGGGGCACTGTGGCTGGTGTACTTCTCCTTCGGAATAGCGGTATTCGGCATGACTCCGCTGGTGAACGTGATCCGAGAAGACTTGGATCTGAGCAAAGGGGCCATGGGAACGATCCTGGGGGCTTGGCCTCTGGTGTTTCTCGTTGCGGCGATGCCAGCTGGAGCACTCGTCGATCGGCTCGGACTGCGCCGCTCGCTGGGAATCGCCACCGTGATCATCTCCGCCTCCGCGCTGTTGCGTCCGGTCGTCACCAACTTCATCGGCATGTTCGGCTCGGTGGCATTGTTTGGCCTCGGCGGGCCGCTGGTTTCCGTGGGGGCTCCCAAGTTGATCAGCGTGTGGTTCGACGAGGAAGAGCGAGCGCTGGCCATGGGGATCACCATGTCTGCACCGGCCATCGGCGGAGTCTTGCCCTTGGTTACCGCCAACAGCCTCCTCATGCCCGCTTTCGACCAGAGCTGGCGGGCGACACTTTTTGTGTACGCCCTCATCACCGTGGCGATCATCGCTGTCTGGTTGGTCGCCGCATCTGCGGGTGAGCGGCTCGCTCCTGGGGTGGACCGCGATGCCAATCCCGACCACGGCTTCTCTGGTGCCAGGGGCCTGTTGCGCCACCGAGCCGTTCAGCTCATGCTGATCGTGGCCCTTGGCATGTTCTTCTTCAACCACGCCCTCAATGGATGGCTGCCAACCGTGATCGAAGACCGGGGATTCTCCAGTTCGGCAGCGGGTTATCTGGCTGGTGCGGTCACTGCCCTCAGCATCGTCGGTGCGCTGCTTGGGCCGCGCCTGATCCCAGAGAGCAGTCGGATCGCGGTTATGGCCGGGGTTTATGCCGTGTTCGCCGCCGCCTCCATTCTGCTCTTTTTGGACATCAAGGCGGCCACCTTGGCCGGGTTGGCCATCATCGGCATCAGCAGGGGGCTGGCTGTACCGATTGCCCTTGTGGTGATGATGCAGCTCCCCGGCGTTGCCCAGCGCAATATGGGAGCGGCCGGTGGATTGTTCTTTACCGTTGGTGAAGCCGGTGGCGTAACCGGACCGATCTTGTTCGGCGTTCTCGCCGACATCGGTGGTTTCGGTGCCGGGCTCGTGCTGCTTACTGGGGTAGCCGGCCTAACCGGAATCCTCACCCTGGGCCTTCGCTCGGCAATGGCGCGCGTGAGGGTCCCCTAGGCGCCCCGACCCTGGATGAGCTCCTGCAAGGCGTCGTCTTCGCTCACCAGCTTGGTCACCACCGCCTCGTCGACGTCGGCGACGATGATCTCTCCCACCTCGTCGGAGACTGAAGCGAAGAAGCCCAGCTCCTTCATACCCACTGCCTGGCGATAGTTGTCCTCGGTTGGAGTGAGGTATTGGATCGACACCGCGTTGTAGCGGCGGGTGAGGGAAAGGTGCATGAGCGCCATCAGCCGCTTGCGACGCAGCGCCGGGCTGTGGGTGTTCTGATCCCGCACCGAGAGGATGGCCCGGCCGCGCCGGTCGGTCAGCACCCCGAACACCACGTTGGCCAAGTCGTTGTCGCCGCTGTACACCACCAGCTCGAGGATCTCCGATCCGGCGGTGTAGGGACGCAGCTTCACCTTCAGCTGGGCGTCGATGGTGTTGTGAGCCGCCCAGCGCTCCAGCCAGGCCTCGAGCTCGCGGGTGGGTACCTCGGTTTGCACCAGGTGCTGGAACTGGGTTGATCCCTTGCCCATGGCCCGGGTGGTGGCGGTGCGCCCCGAGCTGGCCATGAGCGCAGCGTCGAGCCGAGGCCCGCCAACCAGGGTTTGCGGCGTCCTGTACGGAGAGTCCACCAGGCGGAACCTCCGCTGAAGCCGAGCCAAGGCCAGCATTCCGTCCTGTTGGAGGGAGGCGGCGAACTCCTCCCCCGCCATCCCGTCCACTTGGTGACCGCCGTAGGTGATGAAATTGAACACGAACCCCAGGCGTCCCAGCTCGGCGGGGAACTCCCGCATCTCGTCTTCGCTCATACCGGTGGTGTCCCAGTTGAACGACGGCGACAGGTTGTAGGCCAGCATCTTGTCGGGATGCACCGCGTGGACGGCCTCGGCGAACTCCCGGGCATCCTCCAGGTCGGCCGTTTTGGTCTCCATCCACAGCAAGTCGCAGAACGGGGCCACTGCCAGCGACTTGGCCACGGCGTAGGGGATCCCGCCCTGCACCTGGTAGTACCCCTCGGTGGTCCGGGCCACCTCGGGATCCCAGGCCACATCCAACCCCATTTCCACGGCACGTTCCCGGGCGGTGTCGGTGTCGACCGTGCGGGCGTAGCTGAGCCACTCCCCCGCATCCATTCCAAAGGCCTCCCCCTCCGCTGACCGCATCACCAGCTGGTCGGCCACCGCCTGGGCATAGGTGGCCAAGCCCGATGCCCGATGCCACGCTTCAGCCAGCGCGTCGGAGACCCGGTCCACTGCGTCGTCGGCCCGGGGATCAGGCGAGGAATGGTAGGTGACCGCCGTCTTCTCGATGATCTGGTTGACCCCGGTCTGATCGAGCCATCCCATTGCCCGCTTGTAGCGGTTCTCGGGCACGGCATAAAGCAAGTGGCCGTTCACACCCTCAATACCGACTTCGGCCAGCCGGCGCAATACCGCCAGGTAGGCGTCCTTGTACGAGGGAACCGACAGCTGGGTGGCCCCCATGATGAACGGCTGATCGCGCTCGTCGGTCCCGCCGTCTAACAGGTTGGCCGCCTCCGCGTCGGTGCGGGCCACAATGATGCCGGGCACTCCCATCACGTCGAGTTGGAATCGGGCAGCGTTAAGCCGCTTGATCTGCTCATCGCACGGCACCAGGACCTTGCCCCCCTGGTGGCCGCACTTCTTGACTCCGGGCTTTTGATCCTCGATGTGGTAGCCGGGAACGCCGGCCTCCACGAAACGGCGGATCAGGTTGCGGACATGGGCATCTCCACCGTGGCCGGTGTCGGCGTCGGCGATGATGCTGGGCGTGAAATCGACTGCCGGATTGGCCAGGCGCTCAGATGCGGTCATCCGGGACCGGGCGAAACGCTGGTTGCGATCGGCGGTCAACAATGCGCGCACCAGTCCGGCGGCCTCGTCGGGCACCATGCCCAGTGGGTAGCTGGCCAGATCAGGACCAGGGTCCTCGTGCAAAGAGCCCTTGGCCGATGTAGCCCATCCGCCCAAGTAGATGCCCTCGATGCCCGCCCGTTTCATGGCAACGGCCTGGCCCGGCGAATAAGGGCCGAATGTGGAAACGCACTGGCCCTGGTCAAACAACTCTCGCAAGCGGGTGTAGAACCGCTCGGCGGCGACGCGAGCCACCGTGTAGCTCTGGTCGATCGCCCCGCGCTGTTCCACCACTTGGCGAGCCGAGTACAGGCGGGTCACCCCCTCGAAGCGGGGCGAAGCCATCCACGCCTTGGTGGATCGGACCTCGGCATCGAATGAACCGGCAACGTTGGCGGCCATGCTGATACCTCATTGGTGGCTAGAGGGTTGTTGTCCGGGCAGGCTAGCAACAGGACTGCTTCTAACTGCACCTTTATTCGCGGGAATTCTGATCTTGCTTGAGAAGTCAGGCTTGCCCGGACCTACCCTGACCTCTCGTGGTCTACAAGACGATTGGAACGCTTGAAGTGGCTAGCCCCCTGGCCGACTTCATTGCCAAGCGGCTGGCGCCCGGCCTTGGAGTAGACCCTGAAGAATTCTGGACCGCATTCGGTGGGATCGTTGAGCGTTTTCGACCGCAAATTCAAGCCTGCCGCAACGAGCGAGATGACCTCCAGGCCCGGATTTACGCTTGGCACCAAGACCCTGAAACCCAGACAGGGGATGCCGATGCCTTCTTGCGTTCCATTGGCTATCTGGTGGATGACACCGTTCCGGGGCCGGTGGCCACCGCGGGGGTCGACCCGGAGATCGCGCTGATGGCCGGACCGCAGCTCGTGGTGCCGGTGGACAACGCCCGCTATGCCCTCAACGCGGCCAACGCTCGCTGGGGCAGCTTGTACGACGCTTTCTACGGCACCGATGCCATCGACGAAACAGGAGGAGCTGGGCGGGCCGGGCCGTACAATCCAGTACGGGGTCAGCGGGTGATCGACCGGGTTCGATCTCTGATGGACACTCATTTCCCCCTTGCTTCAGGGTCTCACGCCAACGCATTGGCCTATGCGGTGTCTGATGGTGGGCTGCGGATTGACTTGCCCGACGGCGTATCTGCTGGGCTGGCTGATCCTGAACAGTTCGCTGGCCACACAGGCAACGCGTCGGCTCCTGACACAGTGCTGTTGCAAAAGAACGGGCTTCATATCGAGCTGGTGATCGACCGTAGCCACGACATCGGCCGAGACGACCCGGCAGGGATTGCCGACGTGATGATGGAGTCGGCCCTAACCACCATCATGGACTTGGAGGACTCGGTGGCGGCAGTGGACGCCGATGACAAGGCCCGGGCCTACGCCAACTGGCTTGGCCTGATGCAGGGCGACCTCGCGGTTTCGTTTGCCAAAAGCGGCCGCTCCATGACCCGCAGTCTGAATGCTGACACTGCGGCGATTGATCCGTCGGGGAACCCGATGACGGTGCGGCGGCGCAGCGTCATGTTGATTCGCAGCGTGGGCCTGCATATGGACACCGACATGGTGCGAGTAGACGGCCAGCCGATTCCTGAGACGATCATCGACGTTGCGGTGGCCGCTTGGTGTGCAAAGTTCGATCTGGCCGGAACCGGACTCCACCGCAACAGCCAATCCGGGTCGGTCTACATCGTTATGCCCAAGCTGCACGGTCCCCGCGAGACCGCTCTGGTTCGGGAACTGTTCACCGCAATTGAAGACGTCCTTGGTTTGGCCCCTAACTCGCTGAAGATGGGGATCATGGACGAGGAGCGCCGCACATCGCTCAACCTCGGCGCTTGCATCGCCGAGGCCTCCGAGCGGGTGGCGTTCATCAACACGGGATTCTTGGACCGCACCGGAGACGACATCCACACCAACATGGACGCCGGTCCCATGATCCCCAAAGCGGAGATCAAGACGTCGAGGTGGCTGACTGCCTACGAGGAGGCCAACGTGGCCGTCGGGCTGGCCATGGGCCTGCTGGGCCATGCGCAGATCGGCAAGGGAATGTGGGCCAGGCCCGACGACATGGCCGCCATGCTTGACGAGAAGATCGGTCACCCTCGGGCGGGAGCGTCAACTGCATGGGTCCCCTCCCCTACCGCAGCCACCCTCCACGCCCTGCACTACCTGGAGACTGATGTGGCAGCCCGTCAACGCGAATTGGCGGCCTCCTCCGCAGAGCGCGACTCCGCCATTCAAGCCATGCTGACGCCCGCTGTGCTGCCACCGGGCCGGGAATTGTCCCCGGCGGAGATCCAGCGGGAATTGGACAACAACGCCCAGGGCATCTTGGGCTACGTAACCCGGTGGGTGGGCCAGGGAGTGGGCTGCTCCAAGGTGCCCGATATCGACAACGTCGGGCTGATGGAAGATCGGGCCACCCTGCGGATCTCCTCCCAGCACATCGCCAACTGGCTCCACCACGGTCTGCTGTCCGAAGAGCAGGTAGTAGAGGCCATGCAGCGAATGGCCTCGGTGGTGGACAGCCAGAACGCCGACGATCCCGACTATGAGCCTATGAGCGAGGATTTCTCGGCCAGCATTCCATTCAGCGCCGCCCTGGCCCTGGTGCTCGAAGGTCGCGACCAGCCCAACGGCTACACCGAACCCATCCTCACCGCCCACCGCCGCCGCCAAAAGGCGGCCGGCTAGTTCGACGCTGAATCCGATGAATCTTGGCGGTTGGCGGCCATTTCAGATGGTGGGACGGGTGCGAAATAGCCGACAATTAGCAAAAGCAGGCCCACGGCGATGAACGACACCACACGGCCTACGGTTTCTTGATTGCGAAGATCGACGAGGAACAGCTTTACCACCACTACCCCCATGAACGACGCACCTGCTACCCAGACCGAGCGTTGAACCCGGCGCACACCCGCCACCATGGCCGACAGGGCGATGAGCGTCCAGGCGATGGATATTGAGGCCTGGAGCGCGGTGGAGTCATACATCGATTGGGCATCGAACGGCACATCACCCCAGTGGTGGACGGTTCTCACCAGCGTCATGGTGACGAACACCGTGGTGAGGACGGCCAGGGTCGGTGCCCACGAGGCATCTACGATGTCTTTGACCTCGTGGTCGTCTTCGGACGCGGCTGCGCTCCGCCATAGCAGTACGACGGCTAAGACCAGCAACGCCGCCAACTCAAGAGGATTCAGTAACGGCACGTATTTGATCGGCTCAGGGTCACCATCAGAGACGAAGATCGCTACCAAGGCAGCAATCGACAACCCGGCCACGACCGGGCCTGCGCCGCCCAGCACATAGGCCCGTCGATTCGATTCAAGCGGCCACTTCAGCGGTCGCTGGCCTCTCAGCGTTCCGCCGACCAAGACAACCGCAGCCATGAGCGCAGCCACTAGGGGCCAGGTCCCGCCCGCGACCTGATCAACCTGCCAGTACGTCTCCGCGCTAACAAGGGTGAGAAGCACCCAGTAGCCCCCGGCATGCAGCACCGTCTCGATCTCAGGTCTTTGCCTCCGATAGAGCCTCAGCAGGCCGAAGTGGATGGCGAAGGCCGCCGGCCACACCGCCCACCCAAAGTGATCCAGGGCATGAGACTGGATTCTGAGCGATACGACCAATGCCACCGCAAGGGTGGGCAAGAGCAAGATCCCCGAGACGCTCAGCTCTTGCCACTTCACCTTGTGGGCTATGGCGGCGGCAAGCCCGAACGACAGTACGACAAAGGCAGTGGATGTGGACAGTTGGGTTGTCGCCAAGTGGTGGTCAATTTCCAGGAGCCCGGCTACCAACCACCAGCTTCCACCCCACAGCAGCGCCCCTATGCTTGCGGGGCCAATCAAGCGGTCATCGCCTCGTGCCCTCTGGAGAAGCCAGGCAGAAACGAGGCCCGTTGCGGCAATCAGCGCAGTACCAAGGAAGTACTCGTTGGCCAACCAGGCCATATCTTGCGGGTACGGGAAGAACTCTTCGAGGTGTATGTAAAGAAAGATCCCCGCGAGAAGCTGAAGTAGGAACCCTGCGCCAATCGCCAATTTCTGGACCTTGCGACAACCCAGCCACAACAAGACCGTGCCTTGTAGCGACCAAACTGTAGAGGTGTAATAGGCGTCGAAGGCAAGAGGAACAGCAATGGCAATAAAGATCACTGCGAGGCAGGTATAGGAAAATTGGAGATCTTGGTGCTCTCTTTCCTGTCTGCGAGTCAGGAGGGCAAGAGCCCCGCTTAGCAAAGCCAACCCGGTTGCGCTCATCTCGCTGCCGTGCTCGGTGTGCCCAACAAGGGCTTGTTGCAGCCCGAGTCCGATAAACGGGGTAGCGAAAACAAGGGGTGATTGCCAAAGTGCATCACTTGTGCTGGTGATTTTGAATGGCAGTCTGAGCGCGAAGAGTGCCGGCATAGCCATGTACATGAGAACGAATAAGGCCACAAAGGTTTGTGTCGCGACCCAATCGTCCTCGGCATGCCTGTGCAGCATCCAAAAGCTGGTGATGCCAAATGTGAAGCCGAATCCGAGGAGGTTTAGTTCTGGCCACGTCTTGAACCAAGACACTGCAAGTACTGCCGCGTTCAAGATCGCGTAATAGGTGAAGACAACGACATGATCGCCGGGTTCCGAATACGACAGCACCGGGGCAAGAAACCCGCCAATGATCCCTAGTACTGCCAGTGATCGCGAGTCTTGGGAAACCGCCAGGATCCCGGCCCCAACGGTGATGGCAACGATGAACGCCAAGGCCAGAGAAGCGGCCAAAACGTCATATCCCGCGAATGCGACGAAGGTTGTCAGATACAGGGTGGCTATTCCGCCTCCCTGGAGGCTGAGCCCATAAATTGGACGACGGTGCCGGAATCGCCATCCCACACCCAGGAGAACCCCGCCGAAAACCCCCACGGCGATCAGGATCATCTCGGCAGTCACCGTGATAACGCCTCGCTGGTTGGCCTCTCGCAGCAGCAGGCCCAGCCCGACAAGCGATACCAACACGCCCACCTTCACTGGCACATTGCCGGTAGTAGCCCAAGACTTGATCGCGTTCGCGATCCTGGTTGCCACGAGGGCCGGAGGCTCTTCTGCGACCCCCATGTCGATCTCGTCGCGGTATACAGCGTAGGCCGATGCCCGTTCTGAGACGGAGGAGGCCGGTGGGTCGGACAGGTCTGCGGGGCTGGTTGACAATGGAGAAGCCGGAGCCTTCGGCGGCGGTGGTGGAATAGACGTGTCCGGAGCCCTCGGCGGCGGTGGTGGGATAGACGTGTCCGGAGCCCTCGGCGGCGGTGGTGGGATAGACGTGTCCGGAGCCCTCGGCGGCGGTGGTGGAATGGTCACATCTGGAGGCGGCGGCGGAAGCGGCGCTTTGGGAATTGCTGCTTGCCTACTTCTAGCTTGCTCTTTTTCGATGTGGTTTAGCCTTCGTCGCTGTTCGAAGTCTCGGCCGATCAGGTAGCCAATCGCCCCTCCAACAAAGAACCCCGTCACTTGGGCAAGCACCGCTCCCAGCGATGCTCCGGCGATTGTCAGAAGGACGACCCAAACGGTTGCTCTTGGAGGTATTGGCCATTGATTTCCCCAGGAGGGCGTGCCGATGGGATCAGCCATTGGCAATCACCGTAGTGCACTCACAGCCTCCCAAAAGGCTGGGGGCAACTGGCCGGAGACGATGATTCAGATCTTGGCGGCCAAGCCTCCGTCGACGTACAGCTGGCTGGCGTTGGTGAATCCGGATGCCTCCGAAGCAGCGAACACGATACTTCGGGCCACTTCTTCGGCTCGGCCCACCCTTCCTTGAGGAATTCGGTCGCCGAGCACCTTGTCGGCGAACACTTGCGGACTCACACCTTCAGTTTCGGCGGCATTGGCCACCATCTCCATCAAACGGTCGGTGGCCGTCGGCCCAGGATGAACCGCCACCACTCGGACCCCGTCGGGGGCCACCAACTGCCCTGCTGAGGCGGTCACGTGTATCAGTGCGGTCACAATGCTAGCCAGCGCATAGGTGGGAGAAGCCTCGGTTCCGGCCACTCCGAGCACGTTAACCACCACGCCCGAGCGCTGCTGCTGCATCGTGGGCAGCACCGCCCTCATGGTCCGCACATAACCCATCAGCTTGAGGTCGATGGTCTCCTGCCAGGCCTGTTCGTCAGCTTCCAAAATCGATCCCCCCGTCGAAGAGCCTGCGTTGTTCACCAGTACGTCCACCCCGCCCAACCCGGCCATGGCCTCGTCCATAGCCGCTGCCACACCGGCCGCACTCGACAGATCGGCCACCACCGGGATCCCCTCGACCTCTCCAGTCAACGCCTCCACATCGGTACGGGTGCGGGCGACCACCGCCACCCGGGCACCCTCTGCCGCAAAGAGCCGAGCCGACGCTGCCCCGATCCCTCTACTCCCCCCGGTAACGATTACGCGAGCGTTGTGGAGTCCAAGATCCATCACAACCCCCAAGGACTCAGGTCGACCTCGAGCTCGCGGAGGCGGTTCATGATCATGGGGGGATCCATGGTCATGGCCGGCCAATGGTAGTCGTAGATGCGGATGTTCAGCACGAAGGCGATGTACTCGGCAACCTGGTCGACGGTGAAGTAGATACCCCGCCGACCGATCGAGGCCTCGTAAGCGGCTCCGTTCTCACGGTTCAGCACGAAGTTGGTGTGGTCGCACATGTGCTTCATATCGGCGCTCACCCAGTCCCAAATCACCTCGGTGCACAGAATCAGGGGTTCGGAGGGCTCGGCGGAGACCAGTTTGAAATCCTTCGACACCAGGGTGATGGGCTCCAGAGTGTGAGCGTCGTAGGTCCGCAACTCCACTTCCTCGCCCCGAAAGTACGGGGTCCAGGACACGCCGATTCCCTCGTGGGCACAGCCGATATAGCTGTGGAACTCCCCGTCGATGAACATCTCCACCTGACTGGGGAACGCCGAAAACGGTGGGGCCTTCAAGATGTCGCAGTTAGGCGAGGTCTCGTCGATCACGAACACGATCCCCAATTGCAAGAGCTTGAGCGCCTCCATCAAGCGGCGCCGCTCGATCCCCGTCCCGGCGTGCATTGCGGCCAGGTTGGGGGCTCGCTTGTTCTCCCCCCAGTAGTCGAACACGAACTTCCGCAGTTCCAGGGCGTCCTCGGTCCACTCGATCTCGGGCACATGTTGGGGCATGGAGAGATGCTAGTGGTGATGATCGACGCCGCTATTCTGCCGGGCGTGAGCGACCGTCCTGCCCCCATTCGCATTGAAGACCTCGTTGATCCGGTGTTGGCCCCCGAGATCGCGGAGATGATGGAGCAGACGGCTCCGATGGCCGATCAAATTGAGCTGAGTCCTGAGGCGATTCTGGGCGCGGCCACTGCTCAAACCGGGCTCAGCGACTTCGGCCCCGACGAGTTTCGGGCCCCGCTCGAAGTTCTTTGCCACTCATTGGACACTGAGGCCGACCACTCCCCCATGGGCCGGGTGAGCAGCTTCAGCCAGCTCACCACGTTTGCCGCCAATCGACTGCGCATAGAGCAGTACATCAAGGACCACCCCGATGCCCTAGATGTGCCCATCGACCGGCCCATTGTGATCGCCGGGCTGCCCCGTACGGGCACCACCCACCTACACAACCTCATTTCTGCTGACCCCGCACTTCGCTCTCTTCCCTGGTGGGAGGCCATGGAACCGGTACCCCCTCCTGAGGAGTCCGGAACCGTAGAAGGCCGCATCGAGCGGGCCAAGAACGGTCTGGTGATCCACAACGCGGCCATGCCTCACTACGACCGCATGCACGAGATGACCTGGGATCACGTCCACGAGGAGATCCACCTGCTGGGCATCGACTTCTCCACCATGCTGTTCGACTGTCTGGCCGTGCTGCCCTCGTGGCGGTCCTACTACAAAGAACACGACCAGACCCCCCACTACCAATACCTCAAGCGGATTCTCAAGGTGCTCGCCCACCAGCGCCCGCCCCGGGAGCGCTGGGTGCTCAAGTCGCCCCAGCACTTGGAGCAGATCGGGCCCCTTATGAACGTGTTCGGCGATGCCACCGTGGTGTTCACCCACCGCGATCCCGTGTCGATCACCGCCTCGTTCGCCACCATGATCTGCTACTCGGCTCGCATGAGCGCCACCCACCCAGTGGACGTCTGCGGCATCGGCCAGTGGTGGGGCCAGCTCATCGCCGACATGCTCCAATCGTGCACCGACGACCGCGACTTGGTGCCCCCGGAGCAGTCCATCGACGTGCTGTTCCACGAGTTCATGGCCGACGACGTGGCCATGGTGGAGCGCATCTACAAGCTGGCCGACCAGCCGTTCACCCCAGATGTCAGGGCCGCGATGGATGCCTACATGGACGACCACCCCCGCGGGAAGCACGGGCGAGTTATCTACGACCTGGCCGATTTCGGGATGACCGCCGAAGAGCGCCGCCAGGCTCTCAGCTTCTACACCGACCGCTTCGCGGTTGAACTAGAGCACTAGCCCAAGTCGGCCAGCTTCACCACCTCGGCGCTGATGGGGTCGGGGGTCCGCTCGGGCAGGAACCAGCGGAACCAGATGCGCCCGTGGGGCCGACCCTGGGTGGACACCCAGTTGGGCACGCCCGGATCGGCCGCGGACATGACGATGGTCCACGACCCGTCGGGTTCCAACTCGACCTTTGAGCCGTTGGTGGTGACGTCGTCGTAGTCGTAGTTGAAGCAGTGCAGAAATTGGTTCCACAG
>MPNQ01000077.1 GCA_002239105.1 marine group bacterium Sva0996 bin134
ATCCAATAAAGACGGAGGAAAGTCCTACAGCCAGCTCACCGCTTGATCTTGGCAATGAGTACTTGCTGAGCGCAGTGTACTTGTATTCCAAGGGCTCAGGCTGGGGTGAAGATGCAGCGGCCGGTGGCCTGGTCGTAGTGGACGTCGCCGGTTCGGCCCACGGCTTCGGAGGCCAGTAGATCGTGGAGCAGGTCGGGGTCTTCGGGGGTGTTGGCTAGGAAGCGGCGGCCTTTGGCGCCTTTGCCGTCTAGGTGTCCGCAGATGTAGCCCGATGATGGCTGGCCGTCACGGTTGTGCATGACGGTGTAGGCCTCGATGCGGGCTCGACCGGTAGCCGAATCGTCGGGGATGGCCGGGGCGGTGTCCATGGCGGCCGACGGGGGAGGGCTGGCGGGACGGTCCCAGCCGCCCTGCTTGGGCTGGGCTGACAACACTGCGGCGGCGTGTTTGGTCAGAAAGAAGCCGTTGCCGGTGACCATCCCAATTGAACGGTCGGCGTCTCGCAGCCGCTCGACCATGGCGGGGATGGAGTTCATGTTGTAGGCCGAGCCCGGCCCGCCGGCGTAGGGCAGGCCGCCGGTGACGGTGAAGGGCCGGGGGTCCAACTCGTCTATGCCCAGCATGGTGCAGGCCATCCGCACGGCCACGGGGAAGCAGGAGTAGAAGTCGAACAGCGCGATGTCGTCGACGCCCACGCCAGCTTGGTCGAGAGCACCCATAGACGAATCCTTCATCGACGGGCATTCGGCGAAGTTGGGGCGGGTGCTGGCGAACCAGGCCTCTTCGGCGGCGTTGTGGCCGCCCCACCAGTACACCCAGCGGTCGGCCGGGATACCCAGTTCCTTGGCCTTGGCCACTGAGGTCATCACGTAGGCCCCGCCCTGATCGGTGTTGAGCACTGAGTTCAGATATTTGGTGTAGGGGAATCCGATCATGCGGTTCTCGGGCGTGGGGGTCGCCAGCTCCTCGGCGCTGCGCTCGGTGGGAAACCATGCGTAGGGGTTGGCGGCGGCCACAGCGGTGAACTCGGTCATCATCTCGCCCAGGCGCTGGGCGTGCTCGACCAGCGTCATTCCCTGGGCGGCCCGCAGGGCGTTCTCGAACAGGGGGTAGGCCTGGATGGGCAGGGTGAGCCGATGGCGCTCCTCCAAATCCGAAACCATGGGCTTGGTTGTCAAGGCGAACCGGTCGTCGGCGCTGGCGGGGTCTCCGCCAGAGGGCCAGTCCAGCTCCACACCGGCCGCCTTAGCCCGTTCATACGTCTTCCAAACTTGGCCGCCAGTCATTACCGCTACCTCGGTGCGACCGGCCAAGATCTCATCGGCCAGATGATTGGCGGCCAGCACTCCCATCTCCCCGCCACCCCCGGTGTTCTGCACCCTTGCCCGAGGGTTGATGCCCAGCTGCTCGGCGGTGAGGGCAGCACCATTCGCCGGAGTCCAGTAGGCCAGCGGAATCTGGAAAAAAGTGTCTACTTGGGAGAACAGGCCTTGTCCCACCCCGGTGTCATAGGCCGCTCGGGTGGCCACATCGATCATCATGGTCAACGGGTCGGGTGCGGCCGTCGGGTCGGTCTCCCGCCCCACGTATTGGGCCACGCCCACGAACACCGGTGCCCGATCGCTGCTCATCGCGGCGATGGTAGACATCTTCAACCCCGATCTGCTGGTCGAAGA
>MPNQ01000038.1 GCA_002239105.1 marine group bacterium Sva0996 bin134
GCCCCGATGTCGGCAGTCTGATGGGAGCCGTCGAGCGGCTGGGCCAAGAGCACGGGGGCGGCCTAGTTGTGGCCGTGACCGCTGCGGTCGACGGAACCGAGTCTGGGTCGCTCATGCCATTGGGCTCCCAGTTCAGCTCCAAGACGGTCGTGCTGTTCGCCGATGCCGGGCAAGGGCATTCGGGGCAGTTGCCCCCGACGATCACCCCGGGCACAACCCTGTTGCTCGTGGACGATCTTCAGCGATTTCCTGACGCGTGGTCGGCTCATACAGCCTCCGGTGAGGAGTCCCCGACGAGGCCTAATACGGCCGCATCTACCATCGCCGACCGGCACCCATGATCGACTCTCAAGCACCTGAGCGGGGACGACCAATCGGGTGGGAAACCGCCCTGGAAATTGCCGGGCCGATTTTGACCGCAGCCTCCGCCTTCAGCCTTATCCGTGTCTTTGAAGGAGACGCCTGGGTCCTACCCGTATTCATCGCCGCCGCGGTAAGCCATCTGCTGGCGCTGGCCGTTCGCCGCATCGGCTGGGGAGTGCTGGTTTCGACTCTGGTCAGCGGTGCCGGATTGGTTCTGACACTCACTTGGACCCACTACTGGGACACCACCAAATGGGGTCTGCCCTCCAATGACACCCGGGCTTCACTGGTCGACGATCTAGATCACGCCTGGACCGCATTTGGGGAACTCAGTCCACCGGTGGAGCCTCTCAATGGATTCACCGTAAGCGCCATGGCCGCTATCTGGCTGATTGCCTTCTTCAACGACTGGACGGCAATGCGGATGCGGGCGCTGTTTGAGCCCATGGTGCTGCCGATCATCGCAATTGGATTCGTGGGTCTGGTGGGCGGACATGAGCACCAGGTTCTGACCATCGGAGTGTTCATCGCGGCCTTGCTTCAGTTCGCCTTGATTCACCGGGTTTTGGCCCGTACCGCAGATGCCGCTTGGCTGGGAGGTGAAGAACGGGCTTCAACCGGGCGGAGGGCACTGCTCACCGGAAGCGCGGCGATGGCCGCCATCGCCTTGGTGGGAGCGACCGCCGCCGGGCCGGTCCTAGGCAGCAGCGAAGATCCCCTGGTCGACCTCACAGAAGCCGTCGAGCGCAGCCGCAGGACTTCGGGGCGAATAGTGATCAGCCCGCTGGTAGACATCAGGGGCCGGTTGGTGAACCAGGCCGAAACGTTGATGTTCAGCGTGCGGGCTGATGAGCGGTCATATTGGCGCCTCACCTCGCTGGATCAGTTCGACGGTCAGGTGTGGACCTCCCGTGCCGACTACGCCGCTCGGCCAACGCAGTTGCCTTCGCTGTTCCAGTCGGGCTCCAGCGTGAGGGAGTCAGTCCAGCAGTTCAGCATCGAACAGCTGGGCGCAGTCTGGCTGCCGGCGGCATTTGAACCACGGTCTGTGTCATCGGCCACCATTGACATCAGCTATGAACCGTCTTCCTCAACGCTTATCGTGGGCCGCTCTTTGGCCAGCTCCGACGGCCTCTCCTACACCGTGGCGTCGGCGCTGCCCCGCTTTGAGCCTGACGTGCTCAAGACCATCCCCCTCGACATTCCGGCAAACTCGCCGGTGGACTCATACACCGCCCTGCCATCCGACTTCAGCCCCCAAGCCAGGGCACTGGCCGACCAGCTGACCGCCGGGGCCGAATCAGGCTACGAAAAGGCTCTGGCCCTTCAGAATTTCTTCCGCGGCGGGAGTTTCATCTACGACGCCAACACTGCTCCCGGCCACTCGGAGAACCGCGTCGAGGAGTTCTTGAGCGCCCGTCGGGGATATTGCGAACAGTTCGCCGGGACGTTCGCGGCCATGGCCCGTTCGCTGGGTCTGCCTGCTCGGGTGGCGGTGGGCTTCACCGTGGGAGAGGCCGACCCAGACGACCCCGACCTCTTTCTCGTCCGAGGAAAGCATGCCCACGCCTGGCCCGAGGTGTATTTGACCGGAGTTGGATGGGTTGCCTTCGAGCCCACGCCGGGTCGAGGCGCCCCCGGAGCCCAGAACTACACCGGCGTGGCCGAGAACCAAGCCATCAGCGGACCAGAACTCGCGGTGCCCGAGGAAGACCTGGCCATCGATTCACCCGACACTCTCGATGCCCCGATCGACTTCGAGAGCCTCATTCCCCCTGAGTTGGGTGACTTGGACGATTCCCAGGCCGCTGGCGGCAGCAGTAGCGGCGGGCGATTGTCCTGGACAACCTGGATCACCATTGCCATACCCATCCTAATCGCCCTGCTGATTCTTCTCATTCCCTGGTTCAAGCAGATTCGACATCAACGGATATTCCTCAGGATCTCCGGGAACCGAGGAAAGATAAGGCTGTTATGGGCGGAAACGGTCGAGTCGTTAGCCCAAATACACATGATCCCCAGGCCAGACGAGACCTACGCTGAGTTTGCCCGTCGGGCCATCGAGCAAGTCCCGCTTCACAGTCCAGACCTGAGGCAGCTGGGCGAACTGGCCGCGGCCGCGACTTTTGCCCCTTCGGAACCCACCGACCGCAATCAGTGGTTGGCCCGGACCTGGTCGTTGTCTGTACGAGCCGAGGTCAACTTCAGGG
Source organism: marine group bacterium Sva0996 bin134 (assembly GCA_002239105.1). GTDB lineage: Bacteria > Actinomycetota > Acidimicrobiia > Acidimicrobiales > Bin134 > Poriferisocius. The sequence goes on from MPNQ01000038.1 coordinate 2,574, forward strand.
TGAGCCGTCGACAGAAGCTGATTGCTGCCTTCAATCCCCTACCGCTGTTCGGTTCTCGGTGGAGGGAAAGGCAAAGTCCGAGTTGGACCATCGGACCTTGATTGAGTCGGGGCTGTTCGGCTATTCCCGCCCTGGGCGATCGGCACCGCCGCGGCGCAAGCGATTGGCAATGCGACGGCCCGGTGAACGCAAGTAGTTGCTTACTTCGCCTCGGTTGATGCTGTCGCTGATCTGCTGGAGTCCGAATCGCCCGAGTTGCCGCAGGTTGCTCCACCCCCAAAGCGACGCCGCCAGCATGACCAGAAAGCCCAGGAATGACAGCCAGTACGAGGTGGAAAGCGTCATGATCATGAAAACCAGCCCCGCGATACAGGCCAATATGGCCAACCGAAGATTTCGGGCGGGGTGAGTGAACACCGTGGTCCGGCCGACTTCGCGGGCCAGAGCCGGGTCGGTCTCATAGAGTCGTTCCTCTATTTCGCTGAGGATCCGTTGCTCGTCCTCGGAGAGTGGCACTTGTTTAGTGTCTCACAGGCCGACCCGTGAGACAATGCCAGTGCCCTTAGTTGAACTGACTTCTAGCGATCTCTCCTGCTCAACTTGGCCGGGTCCACCCGGTTCCTCGGGGACCGGCCCCAGAATGTCCTCCAGGGTGGATTGCCTCGGTTCCAAATCGGTCTCTGATTCGGTCGATAGCCCGATCGACTTCCTGCCATGAGGGGTCACCGGCGTCGTCCAGGGAGAGCTGGCGATGGCTGGGATCTTCCAACTCCGACACCCCTAAGCCAATCAGGCGCACCCCAGGGGCCACATCAACTGCATCCAGCAGCCGCTTGGCCTCCCGGGCCAGGACTACCCCCGAGTCAACCGGACCGGCCAGAGTGTGAGATCTGGTGATCGTGGTGAAGTCTCCGAAACGCACCTTGATGGTGACCGTCCGCCCGGCCACCCCCGAAGCCCGCAGCCGGGAGGCCACTGAATCGCTCAAGGCCGCCAACTCCGCCCCGAGGACTTCGGGGGAGTGAAGATCGTTGGGGAACGTCTTCTCGTGGCTCATCGATTTGGGGGCGGTGTTGGGAATAACCGGGCGAGGGTCGACGGCGTTGGCCAGGTCATGCAGATGCCGACTGTGGGCCTTGCCGATGACCTCCTCCAGCCGGTGTTGGGGGAACTCGGCCAACTCTCCGATGGTGGCGATACCGATCCGGCTGAGATGGGCCAGGGTGGCCGGGCCCACCCCCCAGATTTCGCTAACCGGGCGAGGGGACAAGAACACCCGTTCCTCACCCACGGGCACCTCGAACACCCCGGCCCCACCTGAGGGCCCCGACGATGTGGGCTCGGGCTTGGCCAGCTTGGAGCACAGCTTGGCCAAGAACTTGACCGAGGCCACCCCGACCGCGCAGTTGATCCCCTCGTCCTCATAGACCCGCTCGCGGATCAGATGGCCGATCTCAACCGGGGGGCGATGGGCGCCGGACACGTCTAGGAAGGCCTCATCTACGGACAGGGGTTCGACCAGCGGCGTGAACGACCGCAAGATCTCCATTATGCGCCCGCTTACCTCTGAGTAGAGCTCGTGATCACCGGGCAAGAACACGATTTCGGGACACAGCCGACGGGCCTGGCCCGCGGGCATGGCTGAATGCACTCCGTAGGCTCGGGCCTCGTAGGAAGCCGAAGCCACCACACCCCGGTTGCCCGAACCGCCCACTGCAATCGGCAAGCCCCGCAATTCTGGGCGCCGCAGCTGCTCAACCGACACGAAGAATGCGTCCATGTCCACATGCAGGATCGACCCCGATTGCGGTCGGTCGCGATCGCCTTGAGCTCTGCCTGCCATCGGCTACAGGCGGGTCACAGTGAGACTGCGGACCTCGGTGCCAGCCACCTCATAGCGAAAGCTCAACATTTCCTCGGGGCGTTGGTGGCACCACTCCAACAGCGGCTCGCGTACCCAGCGAGGGCTTTGAACCAAGCGGGCTTCACACTCGTCGGAGTCATAGAAATCAGCGTGCTCCACAATGCCGTCGGGATCTTCCAACACGATCTCGCCGTTCCAATTCACCGCCCGATGGACTTCCACCCTCATCAGCCAGCCCAAGTCAGCGAAATCCACGGTTATCTCATACAGCGGACCCTCCCAAAGACTCACTTGGATGCCAGTCTCCTCGAGCACCTCCCGACCCAGGGCTTCCAGCATCGTCTCCCCCGGATCGACCACACCACCGGGCGTGCTCCACTCAACCGAGTCGTTCCGGCGCCGGTTGCGCACCAGCAGCAACCGCTCCCCCCGCAGCACCACTCCCCCAGCCACCGCCCAATCCCGAACTCGCCCCGTCGCCGCCTCCGACATCGCTCCAGTATGGCCCGTGCCAGAGACAACCCGCCCCGAGCAACAGAGCTTGCCCTGCGCAGGGTCGCCTCAACGGCGGAAGATCTGTATGGAGGAAGGATTCAGAATCGCGAGGCAGGACGCCAGCGATGTTTCAGTTCAACAGCAGCTGTTTGGAACTTTCATGCCGCCAGTTTGTGATTCCAACTTCGGGAAAGGCATCGGGGGTGGATTGCGTTTCTGCGTGGGATGGCCCTGCTCGAGGTTGCCCAGGCGGGTAGTCGGCGTAGGGCGAGGGTGGTGGTCTCAGTTCGTAAGCGCCAATTCGGTCTCGGCACACGACCCAGCCATCGTCGTGGATGTTGTGGTGGCAGCTCTTGCAGACCAGCACCAGGTTGTCAATATCGGTGCGGCCGCCCATCAGCCACTCTTCGATGTGATGGGCTTCGCACCACACGGCTGACCGTCCGCATCCGATGCAGTGCTTGTCCCGAATGATGAGCGCAGCCCGCTGGGCTTCGGTGGCCAAGCGGTGTTTGCGCCCCACCCACAGTTCCTGGTTCTTGGTGTCGAACACCGAGGGCACGATGTCGGCGTTGCAGGCCAGCCGCAGAACCTCAGAAACAGGCAAAGGCGTGCCGTCGAGCAGACGGGCGCCGGCCAGCTTCTGGCTCAGCGCGTCCCAGTCGGCAGTCAAGATAAGCGTGGTGCCCTGTGGCTTGCGGTCTTTGGTGTCAGCACAGACCAGATTCTCCAAAGCGTCGGCCATCCGCTGGTCAAACGCGGTCTGATCGCCGGCTTTGCTGTCGTTTTGCTGGCGGCGCACCTCATCGGCCAGCGCCGCCTCGATCCTGTTCCCCGCAACCGGGTCGAACCGCCCGTTCAAGATGAACATGCCATCGTCAGAAGACTTGAAAAAGCTCAACGAACGGCGTTCCCGCTGCTTGGCCATCAACGACTTGCCGTCGTCGCCCGACTGCTCATGCTGATGGTCGCGCAGCGTCTTGGAGAAAGTGCCGAAGTCTTCGCGCCGGGCCGCCTCCACCAGCACGGTCTCGTCAACCGGCCCCTGAGAAGCGGCCTTGGCAATCCGCTTGGCATGGGCCTCGGGGATCTCCCCTGCACCCAGCGCATCTAAAGTCTCGGGAACCCTGGATAGCTGAGATGCCGTCTCCACCTCGCGGCGGGCCTGCTGCTTAGAGGCCTGAAGCTCTTCCAACACCACCCGGCGGGCCAAACCCTCGCCTCCCCGGCAGGAATACTCAGCCAGCGCAGCCGTCTTCATCGCCGCCAGCCGGGCCTCGGCCCTCTTGATCAACCCCAGCCGCGCCCGCAGCTCCGACAACGACAGCCCGGCAACATCAACCGCCTCCGGCCAGACCGGCCCGCAGGACTCGCAATCAGCCCGTTTCCCCTGTTCAAGGGGCCTAAACTCCATACATGAAAGTATACCGACCCCAGTGACAACAACCCCCTGAATAAATGTGTTTAGACGATATTATCTTGTTATTCATTGACATTGACTTGAACATAAGCAACATCCCTCACATATTCTCGTTCTATCGGTAAGTGAGGCCCTCCGTGCCCTGCCCCCTGAACCATTCTTGCTCGTCGTCAAGGCAGTTCCTCGGGGCGTGGCCACCACTTTCGATCACTTGTTGACGAGGGCCTCTACATCATCAGGCATGAGCAGCAGCAACTTGACCTCAAAATCATGAAGCCGCGAAGTCCTCGGACGAATAGCTTCTCAAGGATGCCTGAAGAGGTCTTCAGCGTGGACCGCCGAGTTGCATTTATCTACGAAACTGAGACAGCGGTGACCTTCGTGGGGGAGGGCGTCCAGTCCATCGCTGAATGGGACGCCACAGAAGACCGAAGAATCGTCGGCTTGCATTTGTTGGCCCAGGGTTTTGAGCGTCTCCTCAAGGTGACGAAGGCTCTCATACAGCTGGAAGAAGATGGCACTCTCCCATCGTCGAAGCAACTGAGGTCTTTGTACGGGCATGTCCTCTCAGGGCTGCTCGACGATGTCTTGGCAGCATGCCGCCGTGATGAGACCTTCACTGCTCGTCCTACAATCAGATGCGACATCGAATTCCTCGCTTCCGATGAACTCTGGCGGGCCATGCTCGATGTGTTGAGCGAGCTTGGGTCAGGCGGTCGGTACCACGACCTCGACACGATGCTCGACGGAAATGCCAGATCGGAGAGCCCGCTGGACCTTTGGGAGATCATTGAAATGGATATCTGCAAGGCCGACCCGAAGTGGCTCGCCCTTATGGAGTCGGACCCAGCCGCATTCAGCCGCCAGTGGTATCCCGCCCTGTCAGCAATCCAAACAGAGACCCTCCAAAGAGCGGCCAGGGCGATCACCAGAATGTGGACTCTGGGCCCGGCCCAGGAGAATGGTCGCACGATGACAGGTACGATCAGCAGGTACTTGTACCTAATGGACGACCAGCTCAAGACGCCGTCGGCCTCGTGATCCTTGTCTTGCCCAATGGTCTACAGGCAAAGCTGAGCGAAGCAGCCGTTGGATGACTTCAGGAATGGAGATTGCCGCGGCGGTGGCAATGAGGCACCGCGAACTCTCCAGGGTTCTTGAAACCATCGATCTAGAGACCCTATTGGGGGAGTCTGAACTTCCCGGATGGAGCCGGCTGACCATCGTGTGCCATCTCCGGTACGGGGCTCAAGCCAGTGAACAGATGACAAGTGACGCACTGGCCGATCTGCCGACTGGCTTCTATCCGGGCGGCAGGGCGGCTCAAAGACCATCAACGCTTCAGCCCGCCCCAGATGAGAGCGCCGCAGACGTCATCCAATCGTTCAACGAGAGCAGTGCCGTGCTAGACGAGACGTGGTCGCACATCCCTGCTGAGGCGTGGGACGAGACAACGACCCGCGAACCGGTGGGCAACCCCGACCTTGGATCCTTCACTCTGAAAGAGCTCGCGATCTTGAGGTTGACCGAGGTCGAAGTGCATGGAACTGACCTCGACCTCGGCCTCTCAGATTGGAGCGATACCTTCATCAATGCGGCATGGCCCATGAGAGTCACTTGGCTCCCACGACGCCACTCCATCAGCAAATCCTCACCCATCTCTTGGAACCTCGTCCCCACCGACGGACCAGCGTTCAATGTGTCGGTCCGTCAGGCAGAGGTAACTGTTTCTGAGGGCACGGGCGACAACGCCGGTGTGGTGATCTCAGGGTCACAGGCCCAATTGCTCGGCATGCTCTTGGGTCGAGTCGACATCTCTAGACTCGCTGTCAGCGGAAACGAGGTAACCGCGCTCCAATTCCCAAATGCCTTTCTTCCACCCTGAGGTGCCCACACCGCAGTGCCTGTGCAGCTGCCGTGGGCGTTGCCGATGGGTTGCAGGAAGTCTGTGCTGTTCCGTAAATCTCCAGCGTATCGACCGAATCTGTCAGTGAGCAGTTGTAGGCTGCTGCCAGTTGATTTGGATCTTCTCCTGAATGATTGGGGAACGGAATGCCACAATTGACCTCTAGAAATGTCAAGAACGCATGTCCAAGAAAGTACCAGGACGGACAGGGATCACTTCTCCGAGTGAGACAACCCGGGTCGAGATATTGGGTCTTGCGCCTGGCTGTGGACAGGCACCGCCGCGAAATCGAGACAGACGGCCGGCTCAGGGCGAGCTCGGCCGATGCCCGCACTAAGGCGTTTGAGCACCGTGAGACGGTAGCGGGCGGGCCTGAACCATTTACTGAGAAGCGTCGGTGCGATGATCCGACGTTCCCGGAGGCGACGTGTTCTATGAGCTTGTCGTGCGCTAGTACCGGGTTACCAACGTGACCCGACTTGTTGCGAAACCTACCATTGACACGGTGGATGAGGTAGCACGGATGAAGCAGGCACCTGACGGACCTCGCTCGTCGCGAGTCTTGGCGCCTGCGATCAAATCGTGGGGAAGCTCTGATCAGGTGTCGCTTTACCTCGACCGCTGTCAAGTTGATACGCCCCAATCCCTTGTTGATGCGGCCTGGCACCAGGTTGGCCTGCGCAGAGATCTCGGATGCCTCGACGTTGTTGACTTTGGTGCAGGTGACGGGAGGTTCGCCTTGACCGGGGCCTATCGCACATATCTGGGATTCGAAGTTGACCGATCGAAGTTTCGAGACGTGGACTTGCCCGCGAACGCTTCGATCGAGAACGCATGTGCGTTCTCCTCTAGACGACGAGACTTTGGTGCCTGCATCGGCAATCCGCCGTATGTGCGAAACCAGGACCTCCCCCCCGGGTGGCGTCACGCTGCAGCGGAAGTCGTCGAGCAGCGGACCGGAGTGGTCATGTCAGGGCTCGCGAACGCATGGCAGTACTTCACATTTCTTGCCCTTAGTTCAACCTCACCTGATGGAATTTGTGCGCTCGTGATCCCGTACGAATGGGTGTCGAGGCCATCATCGGAACCCCTCCGCCGGTACGTCCTTGAGAACGACTGGGACGTTAGTGTCTACCGCTGGGACGACGGAGTATTCGACGGGGTACAGACCACCGTCTCGCTAACAGTAATCGACAAGCATGAGCGGGCGCGTGGAAGTTGGAGCTACTTCGTCGACGTTGAGGGATCGTCGGATGAGCGGTCAACCCCAACGAGTTCAGACGCCGGAGTGCTCGCATACACTTCGGCGCGAGGTCACTCCCTCGGACTGCCATTCGCCAAACGCGGCCTGAGTCCCGGCACACAGAAGGCACTTGTCCTAACTGAGGGTCAGAGAGCTAGACATGGCCTTCGTAGAGGCACCGACGTGGTTCCATGCGTCACCAGCTTGCGGGGCATTTCGACAGGAACCACGGCACTGTCAGGCTCAGTCTTTAATCGACACTTTGTGCAGGCCGGCCAGCGGTGCTGGCTCCCGAGAACTGACCGCACCCCAAGCAACCGGTTGAGCGCGTATCTGAACAGCGTTCCCGTAGAGCTGTACCAAACGATGACTTGCCTCGCTCGCAACAAGTGGTGGCGCTTTGACATGCCCTCCGTCCCTGTCGCGCTGATCGCGTCGTCTTTCAAGAAGGACGCCCCTAAGTGTGTCGACAACCTGATCCAGGCAAGAGCTGTCGGCTCCGTCTGCGGGATCTACGAGGCCGACGAGCATGATCTAGTGGAGCTTCGTTCGTTGCTATGCGATCCGGGTTTGCCTGAGAGGATTGTTCCGCACGCTAACGGGATGAGGAAACTTGAGATTGGGCAGATCAACACGCTGCTCCTGTTGGCGCGCGAGGTGCGCGGTGGGTTGAAATGAGCGCCAAACCTAAGGTGGAGCGTGGGCGGCTCTCTTTCAGTGTTGAAGCGCGCCTACTCCGCGAGCTGGGCGAGCGACTCGTACGGTCGCCTCAGGTGGCACTCGTCGAGCTTGTGAAAAATGCTTACGACGCCGATGCATCTCGTTGCACCCTCCGTCACGAACCAGGGTCGATCTTGGTGTCAGACAATGGGCACGGGATGACGCTCCATCAATTCCGCACGGCATGGATGCGCGTCGGGACCAGCTCCAAGGAGTCGACCGCTACCTCTCGCCGTTTCGGTCGCGAAATTACCGGTGAGAAGGGGATCGGACGCTTCGCGGTTCGCTTCCTCGGACCGTCGCTAGACCTCGAGTCCATTGCGTACGACGAAAAACGGGGCGAGCACACGCGACTTCGAGCCCAGTTCGACTGGCCAGAGTTCGATAGACACGAAGACATCGGTCATGTTCAAGTGCCATACGAGCTTGAGACCTTGGAGGGAGAACACAAGACAGGGACGACGCTTACTATCGGTGGCGCTCGTGACCTGTCGGAGAAGGAACTGCGCGCAGTCCGCACGGCCTCCGTTGGCCTCCTGTCGCCAATGCGCCCTCTCTTTCGTAAATTTGACTCGAGCGCATCAAGAGCGACGACTGTGAGCATGCCCGATCCCGGGTTCACGCTCGAGATTCAAGACGAGGACATTACAAGCGATGATGTTGCCGCCTCGGTGCTCGAAAACTTTGTTGTGCGTGCAGAACTAAAGGTGACAAAGACTCGCGTAATCCTCAGAGCATTCCGCCGGGGTGAGTCCAAGCCCTACCTGGAGATCAAACACCGACAGGAGTTCGGGCTGGGTTCTGTTTACGCCGATGTGCGATTCTTCCCGAGACGCTCTGGAACGTTCCGCGGCACCGGCATAGATGGCAAGGTGGCGTACAGTTGGATAAAGCAAAACGCAGGCGTCGCCGTATTCGATAGAGCTTTCCGAGTCCAGCCATATGGAGCAGACGGTGACGATTGGCTATCTCTCCAGGCCGATGTGGCGATCCGGAAGCGCGAGCCGAGGTCATTGCTCGCGCGCAAGTACTTCCCGATGTCTGACGACGAACGAAGTGACACGCAGCTCAACTGGATGCTCCGGCTCCCTCAGTCCGCGCAGGTAGTTGGAGTGGTCGAAGTCCGGGCCCGTAGGGATGGGGGCTCTAAGGGTGAGAGCGACCTAGTGCCAGCGGCTGACAGGGAAGGATTCATTGACAACGTCGGCTTCCGACGCCTGCGAGATCTTGTCCGCGGAGCACTAGAGGCGATCGCCTACGTCGACCGCGCAACTCAGCTGGAAGAGCAGGCGCAGGCTGAAGCGATGGACCGCGTTGAATCGGACGCTGAGACCCGGCGCGCAATCGACGCGATCCAGACAAATCCCTCAATCTCAGCCCCGCAAAAGCGCCAGATTGTTGCCGCCCTCAAGACGAGTCAGGGGCTGCTCCAGACGCAGGCAGAAACAGCTCGCGAACGAGAACGACAGCTTGAGGTGATGAGCCTGCTTGGGGTCGTGGCAGGGTTCATGACACACGAGTTCGGGGTGGCCGTGTCCGTTCTCCAAGCTGCTCAGCGCGACCTGGAGGGTGCCAATGACCCGTCGGCAACGAAACGCGCGGCCCGGCTGGCAAACAGCATCAAGACACTCCAACAGTTCGCAACGTATGCCTCTGGCTACATCCAAGGAAGCAAGACAACACCTGACAGCCCGTACAAGGCCCTGCCCCGCTTCCGGCAGATCGCCAAGGTCTTCGGGCCGTACGCAGCCGAACGCGATATTGCCGTTAAAATCGATGTGGAAAAAGACGTCGACGCTCCGCTTGTCCCGCCAAGCCTTTACAACGGAATTGCCCAGAACCTTCTGTCGAACGCATTGAAGGCGACCACTGCCAATCCGAGCTCCGATCCGCAGACGGTCGCATTCCGCGCCTGGAACGAGCGCTCCTGGCACACCATCGAGGTATCGGACACTGGCGTGGGGATCGACGACACCTTGCGAGACCGAGTCTTCGATCCGCTGTTCACGACCACTTCCGGCCGGAGCGACCTCCTTGGCTCCGGAATGGGTCTTGGGCTCACGCTTGTGAGACGCGGCGCCGAAGCCTATGACGGGAGCGCCAGTGTCGTTGACCCGCCCCCCGGGTTCAACACCTGCATTCAGGTACGCATCCCACTAGTTCAGGAGGGCTCATGAGCAAAATCGTCTTGATCGATGATGAAGCAAGGCTCCTGAAGGGTTTACATGACGCAGTGGTGGCTCGCTTGCCAGACGTAAGCGTTGCGACGTGGCGGCCCAGCAAGAGAGACGACGCTGCGGAAGCGTTCAAGGAGTGCGTCGACGATGGCGAAACAGTCCTGGTTGCTACAGATGATGAACTCACGGCAAGTGGTCTACGTGGCTTCTTCGGAACCACGATAGTCAGCTGGTGCCAGCAACTCGCGATACCGGTTGGTTACTTCTCCCGCAGGCCGCAACAACTCCTTTCGCGAGACCCAGAGTTGTTTGCACTTCGCATCCCATCCAACGATGAGGAAGGCGCTGACTACATCGAAGCGGTGTACAACGGGTTCACTGAGCTTTCTACCGCTATTTCGAGACTGAATCTGGATCCTGGCACGACCAGCCTTGCCAAGTACCTCGCTCACGCCATTCAGAGACCCCACCTTGAGTCGGACTTTGCTCTCTATATGGCTCGCCTTGGGCACGGCGGAACGGCCGTTGCCAGAAGAATCATCGACAGCCAATCCGCCACGTCTACAGGAGAACGGTCGCCGGAAGCCGCGATCAGTTACACGCTCGGCCACTACCTGGCAAACGTCATCACAAGATTCGCGGGTCCACTCCTCCGAATAGATGCACTATGTGCGTATGTAGGAGCTGACACCGCCGAGAGAGAAGAGTTGGCAAATATGTTCGATGAGGCGCGCTATGAGGGTCCGTTCTCAGGACTCGACCAGTTGTTCTGGAGAGAATCCGTTGATGCCGCCCTAGAGGACCCCTTCGACTTGGAGGCTGACTCCGCAGACGATGTCGGCACCTTTCACCGAGCGGCTATCGAAACAAGGCTCGGCCGTACTCTGGCCCAGCACGAGTGTGACCGTAACGACTGCGGTGGGAGGAGGGGAGGGTTCCACTGTCCCTTCACGAATCGTCCGGTATGCGTCCGCAGCGACTGCTCAGTCGCCGGAAGTGGCTGGATCCCAAGCGGGGCCACTTCAAGTCGCGTTGAGCGCGAATACCACGATGAGTGGGCGCCGCTCCTCGGTCAATGAACCCGGCCAAGTCGCTCGCCCGGCGAGCCCACACGATACGGCGCGAGTTGAACACGAGGTGGAACTCAATACAGGGCATCATCACACGAATGAACCCCTCCGCAAGCGTCGAACCCTCGAACGGCGACGAGCTGTTCACAGTCACGACCAATGGGCACATTCACGTTGCCGTGAGCCCGTTCAGGTTCTACCTACCTGAACGGGCGAAGCGAGCTACTCCCAACCTTCACATCGTCATTGATGGGTGGATTGATTTTGACGGCACCAACGACTTGCTCAGGACCACCCACTTCGGAACAAGGGTCGCTTACGTTCGTGCAAGACAGTCTAGATTCGAGCATGTCTACGGTACTCACTATGACCAGTCCAAGGACGACCTAGGACACCCGGTCTTCCATGCCCAGATCAAATCCATGAAGGACCTCGCAACAGGAATCCCCGGTTGCGAGAGCGACGCTTTCGTAGACAAAGTCGTGCCCATTCTGTCTAACGTCCGAACGCCAACACCCCAGATGGATATCTTCTCGGCAGTCGAACAAGTCTGCGCCGACCACCTGCTTTGGGAGGGATCTGAGGACAAGGTTCGCAGTGCATACAAGGAGCTGCGGAACCTCTGTGCATTTTTCAAGGGCTCCGGGCACCTGATGGACCGATTCGCTCCAGACATGGCCGACTGCTGCCGGTCAACCCATTGGTACAAGCCGTGGGTGCCCATCGAACATCGTTGATGGGCGGTTTGCAGATTCTCCTACAGCACCACGCCGGATTTATCGCCGACGGCGGCATGCACACCGTCGCCGGCATCCCGGAGGTGTGAGCAACCGCGAGTCCCGGCTCATCCGCGCACCCGTAAGGGAGGATGAATCAACAATCATCTTCATTTGCCAAGGCAGCCTTAGATCTACTTCTCAAACTCCAAAGGAACTGCTGTCTGACGTGTCGGAATTGGTGACTGCATACCTCTCGACTGCAAGTGCGCAATGGAAAATTCGTGGTTGTGCCAGGCCCGTGCCCCCTTAACTAGTCACTTCGATAGTGGGGCGAATTCGCCCCTGATGGATCAAGCTGTCATAGCGCGGCCAGAATGGTGCGACTGTGAGAAGGGGTGGTTGTGGCGACGGACCTAGGTGAACTTCAAGGCAAGCTGTGGGAGGCGGCGGATCAGCTTCGGGCTAATTCGGGGTTGAAGGCTTCGGAGTATGCGTCGCCGGTGTTGGGGCTGATCTTTTTGCGGTATGCGGATGAGCGGTTTGCCCAGGCTTCGGAGGTGGTGGGGTCGGGGTCTGAGCGGCGGCCGATTGGGCCGGAGGACTACCAGGCTGCTGGGGCGCTGTATCTGCCGGAGGAGTCGCGGTTTGAGGGGCTGCTGAATCTTCCTGAGGGAGCAGATGTTGGCAAGGCAGTGAACCAGGCCATGGCTGGCATTGAGAGTTGCAATCCTGACCTTCAGGGGGTGCTGCCGAGGGCCTACTCCCGCATTCCAGACGACATCCTGGGTGAGCTGTTGCGGCTGCTGCGGCCATTGCCGGAGGCGATCGAAGGCGATGGGTTCGGGTTGATCTACGAATACTTCTTGGGGCAGTTCGCCTTCTCAGAAGGCTCGAAGGGTGGGGAGTTTTTTACGCCTACCTCGATCGTGCGGCTCATCGTGGAAATCCTCGAACCGTTCCACGGCAAGATCTACGACCCTGCTTGTGGCTCGGGCGGGATGTTCGTCCAGTCGGCCCACTTTGTCGAGCGCCATAGCCGTGAGCCGAGCCGGGAGCTGTCGATCTACGGGCAGGAGAAGACCGGCGACACGGTCAAGCTCGCCAAGATGAACCTCGCCGTCCACGGGCTCGCAGGAGACATCAAGGAGGGCAACACCTACTACGAAGACCTCCACGACGCGGTCGGCGAGTTCGACTTCGTGATGGCCAATCCCCCGTTCAACGTCAACAAGATCGATAAGGCCAAACTCGAAGACGACCCCCGGTTCCCGTTTGGGCTGCCAAAGCCCGACAACGGCAACTACCTGTGGATCCAGACTTTCTACTCCGCGCTGAATAGGAAAGGCCGGGCCGGTTTCGTCATGGCCAACTCCGCTTCAGACGCCAGAGGTAGCGAACTCGAAATCCGCCGCAAACTGATCGAGGACCGCAGTGTCGACGTGATCATCGCCGTGGGCACCAACATGTTCTACACCGTCACCTTGCCCGTGACGCTGTGGTTTCTCGACCGCGGCAAGAGGTACACCGACCAAGCCGATGAAGTGCTCTTTATCGACGCCCGGGACATCTACAACCAGATAGACCGAGCCCACCGCGACTGGACATCCCAGCAAATCGGATTCCTCGCCAACATCGTCAGGCTTTGGCGAGGTGACGAGCCTGAGTTGAATGCAGACAGCGTCGAGATGCTCGACAACAGGTTCCCCGAAGGCTCTTATGCAGACGTTGCCGGTCTCTGTGCTGTCGCGACACTCGATCAGATCGAGGCGCAGGGTTGGAGCCTAAACCCAGGGCGATATGTCGGCCTAGGTCTCGCCTCCCTCGAAACAGGCGATATGGCCCGGTTGCCATTCCTTGCCGAAGGACTAGCTCGCCTCACTGACCAGGCTCGCGAATTAGAGGCTGCAGTGGACAAGGTATTGACCAAGGTCTCGGTGGGTGGAGTATGAGCACCTCGCTCGACACTTTCGACTGGTTCTCGGTTAGGCAGCTTCAAGACTCAGGAGTGTTGCGAGTCGAGGACGGTAATCATGGAGAGTACCGACCGCGCCCGCATGAGTTCGGTGATGAAGGGGCATCGCTGTTCGTACGTGCAGCCGATATGAGTGACAATCGAATCCTCTTTGACTCCGCCAAAGCCATCAGCGACGTTGCATGCCGACGAATCCGAAAAGGGATCGGCTTCGGCGGCGACATACTCTTCAGCCACAAGGGAACAGTCGGAAAAGTTGCGTTAGCGCCGCTAGACGCTCCGGAGTTTGTATGTAGCCCACAGACGACCTTTTGGCGGACGGAAGACGAAGGTATCCTTGATCGGCAGTTCTTGTTCGCGTTTCTTCGCTCGCCATTCTTCATTCGCCAATGGTTTGTTCGTAAGGGCGAGACCGACATGGCTGACTATGTGAGCCTGACCGCTCAACGCGAGCTCATGGTCCCGCTACCACCGGTCGACTGGCAGCGAGATGTTGGTCTGGCCGTGGCAGCATTCGACGATCTGATTGAGAACAATCGGCGGCGGATTGAGATGTTGGAGGAGATGGCCCGGTTGTTGTATCGGGAGTGGTTCGTGCACTTCCGATTCCCGGGGCATGAGGAGGTCGGGCTTGTCGACTCCGACCTCGGCCCGATCCCCGAGGGGTGGGATGTGTCTCCGTTAGGCGAGGCTTGTTTGCTCGTCATGGGCCAGTCACCAAAGTCCGAATACTACAACGACATCGGTGAGGGACTTCCGTTCCATCAGGGTGTGACTGATTTCGGGCCGCGATTCCCGACTCATACCAAGTGGACGACGGTGGACAAGCGAGAGGCCGAACCCGGGGACATCTTGTTCAGCGTCCGGGCACCTGTTGGTCGCATCAATGTGGCATCCGACCGTCTTGTAGTCGGACGAGGTCTCAGTGCAATCCGAGCCATGGATGGAAATCAGAACTTCCTGCTGACCCAGCTAAAGGAGAAGTTTGCTGTTGAGGACTCAATCGGCGGTGGGACAATCTTCAACGCTGTAACCAAGAAAGATATGGAGTCGATCCAGTTGCTAAAGCCGATCAGCCGAGTCGTTGAAGGCTTTGAAGCTGCGGCAGGTCCGATGGCCGACCTGATTGCAAATCTCTCCCGACAGAACCTCATTCTCCGGGAGGCCCGTGATCTACTTTTGCCCCGTTTGGTATCCGGCGAGCTCGACGTATCTGAGCTCGATCTTGGGTTGGAGGCTGTGGGGGCGTGAATCCTGGTCGGCTGAGTGAGGATGCACTAGTGGGGCGGCCGGCGATGCGGTTGTTGTCGGAGTTGGAGTGGGAGGTGGTGGACGGGTTCGACGAGGACCTTGGGCCAGCGGGGACGCTGGGCCGTGATTCTCAGTCTGAGCCGGTGCTCGGCCACCGGCTTATGGATGCGATGCGGTCTTTGAATCTTGGGCTGCCGCAGTCGGCGTTGGATGCGGCCGCTGAGCAGTTACTCCGGGATCGGTCGGCAATGGATCGGGTTCGGGCGAATCAGGAGGTTTATGGCCTCTTGCGGGATGGGGCGAGGGTCGAGGTCTCCGGCGACGACGGCGAGCGTCGGATGGTCACTGTCCGGTTCGTGGATTGGAACCGCGCTGACGCCAATGACTGGCTGGCGGTGTCAGAATTTTGGATTTCCGGTGACATGTACAAGCGCCGTGCCGATGTGGTGTTGTTCGTCAACGGCATCCCGCTGGTGCTGGTTGAGTTGAAGGTGTCGCACAAGAACGTCCGCGACGCGTTCGACGGTAATTCGCGGGATTACCGGGACACGGTTCCGCATCTGTTCTGGTTCAACGCTTTCGTGATGCTCTCGAATGGCGGGGACACGCTGGTCGGCTCCACGTTTGCCGAGTGGGGCCATTTCGGCGAGTGGAAGAAGATCAACTCGGAGGGCGAACAGGGCGTGGTTTCGCTGGAGACCGCCCTGCGGGGTACGTGCCAGCCGCAGCGTCTGTTGGATCTGGTGGAGAACTTCGTGGCGTTCATGGAGCGCCCGGGCGGTCTGGTGAAGGCGTTGGCCAAGAACCACCAGTTCCTCGGCGTGAACAGCTCGCTGGAGGCGTTGCAGGAGGTAGCAGTGCGGGAAGGCCGGCTCGGGGTGTTCTGGCATACGCAGGGGTCGGGCAAGTCGTTGTCGATGCTGTGGTTCACTCAGAAGGTGCTGCGCCAAGAGCCCGGCAATTGGACGTTTGTGATGGTCACCGACCGCGCCGAGCTCGACGAGCAGTTGTACGGGGATTTCGCCGATTGCGGGGTGGTCACCGCCGGCCAGCAGGTCCATGCGGAGACGTCGGCGCATTTGCGGGAGCTTTTGGGCCAGGATCACCGGTATGTGTTCACTCTGATCCACAAGTTCATTCCGCTTGAGAAGGGCCAGCAAATGCCGGTGCTGTCGGAGCGCAGCGACATTGTGGTGATCACCGACGAGGCCCATCGCTCCCAGTACGACACGCTGGCGGCCAATATGCGCCAGGCGCTGCCCAACGCGTCGTTCATCGGGTTCACCGGCACTCCGCTCATCACCGGTCAGGAGGAGCAGACCCGGCGGGTGTTTGGCGACTACGTGTCGATCTACAACTTCCGTGACTCAATCTCGGATGGCGCCACGGTTCCGTTGTTCTACGAGAACCGCATCCCCGAGCTCCAGCTTGTCAACGACGACTTCGACGAAGAGCTAGAAGACCTCCTAGAGGAGGCCGTGCTTGACGACGCCCAAGAAAGGGCCGTAGCGCGCCAGTTCTCCCGGCAGTACCAGCTGATCACCCGGCACCAGCGCCTCGAGGAAGTCGCCTCGGATTTGGTCAGCCACTTCGTCAACCGGGGATTTAGGGGCAAGGCCATGTACGTGGCCATCGACAAGGCCACCGCGGTGCGGATGTACGACCTGGTCGAAGCCGAATGGGCCCGCTACCGGGCAGAGCTCGAAGCCGAACTGGCCGCCGCCCCCGAATTGGGGCGTCCCCACTTGGAGTCGCTCATCGACTTCATGGACACCACCGATATGGCCGTGGTGGTGTCTCAGGCCCAGAACGAGATTGCCGACATGAAGGAGCTAGGCCTCGACATCGCCAAGCACCGCAAGCGCATCGTCGAAGAAAACCTCGACTCCAAGTTCAAGAACCCCGAAGACCCGTTCCGGCTGGTGTTCGTGTGCGCCATGTGGCTCACCGGATTCGACTCGCCGTCCACCTCCACGGTGTACCTCGACAAACCGATGCGCAACCACGCCCTCATGCAGACCATCGCTAGGGCCAACCGGGTGTTCCCCGACAAAGACAACGGCCTCATCGTCGACTACGTCGGCGTGTTCCGAAACCTAGAAAGAGCCCTCGCGATCTACGGCGCCGGCCCGGGAGTGGACTCCCCCATCCGGCCAAAAGACGAGCTGATCGCCGAACTAGACGCCGCGCTGGCCGAGGTCGTCGATTTCTGCGCCGACCACGACATCGACATAGCCGCCATGGAAGCCACCTCGGGTTTCGAGTTCATCGCGCTCCAAAAAGCCGCCGTCGAAGCCCTGCTCGTAGACGAGCAAACCCGCCGGGAATTCGTGAAGCTGGCCCGGCAAGCCCGAAAGACCTTCAAAGCCCTACTGCCCGACCCCGAGGCCATGGCAGTCGCCCACCGGGTAGCGGTCATCCGCACCTTTGCCTCCAAGATCGAATCATCCACAGAGGCCCCCGACATATCCGGGGTGATGGACTCGGTGTCAGAACTGCTCGATCGCTCCGTCGCCGCCAACGAGTACATCATCCCCACCGTCGACGCCGAACCGCTCATCGACCTGAATCAACTCGACTTCGAACAGCTCATCGGGCGCTTCGAAGGCCGCAAACGCACCGCCGCCAAAGCCATCCAAAAGAACATCGAAGAACGCCTCGACGACGCCGTACGCAAGAACCCCACCCGCCTAGACCTCGCCGAACGGTTCCGGCGCCTCATCGACGAATACAACGCCGGAACCCACAACCTCGAAGAATTCCTCCGCCGGCTCAAAGCCATCAACGACGAGCTCACCGACGAAGAACAACGCGCCGTGCGAGAAGGCATCACCGAAGAAGAACTCGCCATCTTCGACCTCCTCACCAAACCCGAACCCGACCTCACCCGCGCCCAAGCCATCGAAGTCAAAGGCGCCGCCAGGAAACTGCTCGACCGCATTGCCGACGAACTCGTCCTCGACTGGAAACGCAAACAACAAACCCGCTCAGCCGTCAAAGTCGCTATACGCAGGACCCTCGACAACGAACTCCCCATCGACGTTTACGAACGTGAGCTCTTCGACCGCAAAGTCAACGCCGTCTTCGAGCACATCTACATCAGCTACTACGAGAACGGCGAGTCTGTGTACAGCTGGTCACGCCCGTAACATGGTTGGATGGTCGATCAGGGTTCGCCCGAGGAGCGCTCGGCGCTTCCTCCCAGGGGGGCACGCTGGCTGGCTTTTGCCTCGATTCTGATCGGAGGTCTGTGCGGCGGGCTTATCGGGTTCGCCTACATCGACCTTCAGTGCGACGGCGACTGCGGCCTCTGGACCGGGCTAGGCGCGCTGATCGGCGCGGTGGCCGGGGCAGTGGGGCTGGCCGTGGTGGCCATCTTGACTTTGCGCGCCATGGACGAGTGGCGCCGTTTCGGCGGTCGCCGCCAAGACCGCTAGAGAGTCAGTCGGGGGCAGAGGAAAGGGCGGCGACGGCCCGGTCAATGTCGGCGTCGTCCACATCCAAATGGGTGACGAAACGGACAATTCCGGGACCCAGCAACCCGGCTCGAATGCCGGCCAACCGCAGGTGGTCCAACAACCCCAGAGAATCAGGATGGCAAAAGGCCACCACATTGGTGAGCGGCCGCCCGCAGGTCGCCTCTTTCTCCCCCAGACGGGCACCGGGCCAGCGTTCGGCCACCACTTCACCCAAGCGCTCTGCCCTGGCATGATCATCGGCCAGCCGATCGATGTGGAAGTCCAGCGCGTGCAACCCGCCAGCGGCGATCACCCCGGCCTGTCTCATGGCCCCGCCCAATCGCCGTCGATGCAGCCTGGCCTCGGCGATCAAATCGGCTGGCCCGGCCAAGAGCGAGCCCACCGGAGCGCCCAGCCCCTTCGACACGCACGACATGACCGTGGTCGCCGAGCTGGCCAACTCTTCAGCGGTGGTCTCCAAGGCGACAACCGCGTTGAACAAGCGGGCTCCGTCCAGATGCACCGGAGGTCCCAGCGCGGCGACCGCGGCCAACTCTTCGGCCCCGATGGCCAGTCCGCCCGAGGCCAGGTGGGTGTTCTCCAGACAGATGAGCGTCACCGGAGGCCAAAACCCGGCGAGGCCTGCCGCCACTGCCTGCGCCGCGGTCTCTTTGTCAATCACACCGCCGTTGTCGTCCACCGTGTAGGTCTGAAAGGCGTTGTTCAACCCCGCCGCACCGCTCTCATACGACATCGCATGCTGTCGCCGGCCCACCACCACATTGCTTCCCGCGGTTCCATGCAGCCGCAGGGCGATCTGGTTGCCCATGGTTCCCGACGGCACATACACCGCGGCCGGCTTGCCCACCAGATCGGCGAATCGCTCCTCTAGGCGGTTGACCGTGGGATCCTCGCCGTAGCGGTCGTCTCCCACCGGGGCGTTGGCCATGGCCTGCCTCATTGGCTCGGTCGGCTGGGTCAGCGTGTCCGAGCGCAGGTCCACCACTCCACGAGATGACATGGCAATGAGCGTAGAGTTTCAACCGTGCCAGAACCTGAACCCTTTACCGCGTCGGTGAATCCAGAGTGGGAGCGCTTGGAGAATCTGGCGGCTGAGGCCGCAGGAGTGGCGTCGTCGCTGTTGAAGCCCAAGACCAGGGCTCAGCTCCAGATCTCGGCCAAATCGTCGCGTACCGACTTGGTCACCGACATGGACCTGGCGTGCGAGGCCGCCATCGTGGAATTCCTCGGCGACCACCGGCCCGATGACGGGGTAATGGGCGAAGAGGGGTCGGGTCGAGACGGAACCAGCGGCGTGCGCTGGATCATCGACCCCATCGACGGGACGGTGAACTTCGTCTACGGCCATCCGGGATACGGAGTGTCGGTGGCCGCCGAGGCCGACGGACAGGTTGTGGCCGGCGCAGTCATAGATCCTGTGCTGGACGAGACTTTCACTGCCCACAAGGGCGGCGGGGCCCGGCGCAACGGACATGCCATCAGAGTGCGGCCCGATGGCGAACCGGCCATGGCTTTGGTGGCCACCGGCTTCTCCTACCAGCATGAGCGGCGACGTCGACAGACCGAGGTTCTTGGCGAACTGCTGCCGCTCATCGGCGATATCCGGCGGGTGGGAGGAGCGGCCGTCGACCTCTGCTCGGTGGCCTGCGGCCGGGTGGACGCTTTCTTCGAAGTGGGGCTCAACCCGTGGGACTACGCTGCCGGAACCCTCATCTGCGCTGAAGCCGGTGCTGTGGTCCAAGACCTATACGGCGGGCCTCCCAACAGCGATTTTGTGTTCGCAGCCGCCCCTTCGGTGGCCGACACCCTTCTAAAATTGCTGCAAAATGCCGACGCCGACCGAATATAAGCACCCCTGACACGCAAACGGGCTCAGAATCGGGCACCATTCTGGGGTGGGAACCCGCATCCTGGCCATTGAGGACGACGAGAGAATCCGCACCGCGGTCCGTCTAGCCCTCGAAGACGAGGGCTGGGATGTACTGGAAGCAGCCAACGGCCAAGAGGCATTCGACGCATTCTCAGAGACACCCGCCGATGTGGTGCTGATCGACATCATGCTTCCCGATGTCGACGGGTTTGAGGTGTGCCGCACACTTCGCCGAACCAGCGACGTGCCCATCATCATGGTCACCGCCCGCGCCGACACCCACGACGTGGTGGCCGGCCTGGAAGCGGGCGCGGACGACTACCTGACCAAGCCCTTCGCTCCCAAAGAGCTCTCCGCCCGCATCCGCGCCCTGTTGCGCCGGGTACGCACCACCGATACCGCCATGGCCGACATGCGATTCGGGCAGCTGGAGATTCTGCCCGAACAAGGGGTGGTCACCGTCAAGGGCGAAGAAGCCCACCTCACCAAGACGGAATTCCGCCTTCTGGTCGAGCTGGCCACCAACTCTGGCAAGGTGCTCAGCCGAGAGGTGCTTCTCGAGCGGGTTTGGGATCTCGGGTATTTTGGCGACGGTCGTTTGGTGGACGTTCACATCCGGCGGCTACGTACAAAGATCGAGAGCGACCCGGCCAACCCGCGGTATGTGGTAACCGTTCGGGGCCTGGGGTACAAGCTCCAAGCATAGGAGCTAAGCGCAGATGTCTTGGCCCGAAGCGGGTTCAGAGACCCGACGGCCGGGGGTCCGCTCCCGCCTCTGGCACCGGGCGGGCAACCGGGCCCGCCGACTGAGGCTTCGGACCCGCATCATCTTGGCCTTTGTGCTGGCCACCCTGCTCCTGTCGGCGCTGCTGAGCGTGACCGTGTTCGCGCTGACCCGCCAGAATCTGTTGAACGGGCGGGAGAACGACGCCTTGGCCACGGTGGGGTTCAATGCCTCCGCGGTGAGCCGCCGACTCAGCCCTGACATCGAGTCCGAAGCCCTCCAGAACCTGGTCAGCACCCTGGCCACCCCCGAGGGCTCTCGCCCGGTTCTGCGGGTGGGCAGCGACTGGTTCCAGCCATCCT
This sequence comes from marine group bacterium Sva0996 bin134, assembly GCA_002239105.1. Lineage (GTDB taxonomy): Bacteria > Actinomycetota > Acidimicrobiia > Acidimicrobiales > Bin134 > Poriferisocius. The sequence continues at coordinate 23,846 of MPNQ01000038.1, forward strand.
TCGAGTTCGAGTCGGGCGACATCGACGAGCGCCTCCGCCGCACGGTGGAGAGCGGCAAGCCGGCTCGAATGCGTTACCGGGTCAGGGACAAGCCCTTCTTGGTGATCGGCATTCCCATCCCCGGCCGCAATGCCTCCTACTACGAAGCCACCCCCCTAGATGAGATTGAGGACACGCTGGGCTCTTTGGGGCTCATTCTGGCCGGCGCGGGCGGGGGTGTGACCTTGGCCTCCGCCGGCGTCGGCTTCTGGGCCAGTCGGCGCCTGCTGCGGCCGCTGGTGGACATCGGCGAAGCCGCCCAGTCGATCGCCCACGGCGATCTCAGCACTCGTTTGGAAGCCGGGGCCGCCCGGGAGCTGGTCGCGCTCACCGACTCGTTCAACGAGATGGTGGGCGCGCTCCAAGACCGGATCGCTAGAGACGAGCGGTTCGCGTCCGAGGTGAGCCACGAGCTGCGGTCGCCCCTCATGACCCTCTCGGCATCGGTCGAGGTGATGAATACCCGCCGGGCCGAATTGCCGGAGAGAGCCCGCACCGCGCTCGACCTGCTGACCGAGGACGTCAACCGCTTTGAGCATTTGGTAGAAGACCTATTGGAGATTTCCCGCTTCGACGTGGGCACCGCCGAGCTGGACTTGGACGTGTTCAACCTGCTCGAGTTCGTGGAGAACGCGGTGTCGGCTACCAGCCCAGCCGAGGTCCCCATCATCTGCGATCCAGCCGCCTCCCGAATGCGGGTTCGGGCCGACAAGCGCCGGTTGATGCAGGTTCTCGACAACCTGTTGAGCAATGCCCAGAAGTACGCCGGAGGCGCTACCAGGATCGTGCTCACCCACCAGGCAAGAGGCGTCGAGATCGCGGTGGAAGACTCCGGGCCCGGCGTGGCTGTCGATGAGAGAGAGCACATCTTCGATCGATTCTCACGGGGCCGCCAGGCGGTCGAGCGGGGAACCACCACCGGCGTGGGATTGGGGCTGGCCCTCGTGGCTGAGCACGTGGGCCTGCACCAGGGCCGCGTGTGGTGCGAGGATCGCCATGACGGACAGCCCGGGATCAGATTTGTCGTCCAACTCCCCATTGCAGTGACATGACTCGACCAGCAGCACTCCGACGTTTGATGGCGGGCATGGCCGCAGCCACCTTGTTCGCCACAGCTCCTCTGATCGCCATAGCCTGTTCGGTTCCCGAAGACGCCCGTCCACGAACCGTGGACTACTCGCGGCTCCCCGATGATCTAGCGGCTCCCACCGAATCCCCGGAGCCGACCCCGCTGATCACCCAAGAGGTGTTCATCTACTTGATCGACGAGAACAACCTGTTGTCGTCTGTGGCTCGCAGCGTAGCCAGCCCGGCTCTTCCCACCACCGTGTTGGAGGCTCTGTTCTCTGCCCCCAACGAGGCCGAGTCGGAGCAGGCCCTATCCACCGCGTTGCCCGCCGAAGTCGAGGTGGTACTGGTCGATTTCAGCCCCTCCAGCGACTTGGTCACCGTGGGGCTGGAGTCTGAGGTGTTCGAGGAGCGCTTGGAAGGCGAAAGCCGCCAGCTTGCCGTCGCCCAGTTGGTGTTCACCGCCACCGAGAACACTGGCGCAAGTCGATTCTCATTGATGCTGAACGGAAACCCCGTGCCTCTGCCCACCGACAGCGGCGAGAGCGACGCCCCTGTGACCCGCGACGACTTCCATTCGGTCGACCCCGAATACCAGCCCGAGCCCACTCCCACACCGGCCGAGCCCACCCCCGCACCGACCGAGCCCCCCACTCCGACTCCTGCTCTTGAGACACCGACACCCACTGCGACCCCAACAGTCACGGCCACACCCAGCCCAACCCCTGAACCCGGTCCCACCCTGCCTCCCGGACTTCCCCCCGACTTCACCTTCGACTTCTCCTAGATCAACGAAGACGAGGTCTATAAGAGGACCTAGGGGAAAAAGGCCCTAGCCACGTCGTAGAGAGCGGGGCTTACCGGCTTCAGCGTGGCCACCGCGTCGGCCAGCCGCACTCGAGCCATCTCCCCGCCTCGGAAGGCCACCATCGATCCCCAGTCGCCGTCGTGGACGGCGTCGATGGCGGCAATGCCATACCACGAGCACAGAACCCGGTCGAGCGCCGAAGGAGTGCCACCCCGCTGGACATGGCCCAACACCGTGACCCGGGTGTCGAATCCGGTACGGGCCTCGATCTCGGCCGCCACCACCTGGCCGATGCCTCCCAGCCTTGCGTGGCCGTATTTGTCGATCTCCGGCTCGGGTATATCCAGCGTTCCCTCCTTGGGCCGGGCGCCCTCGGCCACCACCACGATGGACGCCCACCGGCCCCTCTCGTGCCGTCTGGTGATGGCCGCGGCGACCGTGTCGATATCGAAGGGCTCCTCGGGAACGAGCGTCAGCGTGGCCCCTCCGGCGATGCCCGCCCAGGTGGCGATGTGCCCCACATGGCGGCCCATCACCTCCACCACCATCACCCGGTCGTGCGACTCGGCGGTGGTATGCAAGCGGTCGATGGCGGCGGTGGCCACCCCCACGGCAGTGTCGAAGCCGAAGGTGGGTTCGGTAAGGCCGATGTCGTTGTCGATGGTCTTGGGCACGCCTACCACCTTGGCCGCCCCCGCCTCGTTGATGGCGACGCCCGCCGACAGGGTGCCCTCACCACCGATGACGATCAGAGCATCGGTGCCCGTCGCCTCCATAGTCGACCGCACCCGATCCACCCCGTCCTCATACATCCGAGGGGATATCCGAGAAGTGCCCAGCACAGTGCCGCCCCGGGGCAGGGTTCCCCGCATGCGCTCCACATCCAATTCGATGAATTCGCTTTCCAGCAATCCCCGCCAACCGTCAAGAAAGCCGACAACGGTGTCGCCGTACTCGCGCTCGGCCTTGCGCACAATCGCCCGGATGACCGCGTTCAGCCCAGGACAGTCGCCACCACCCGTCAGCACCCCGACTCTCATGGGGATCTAACCCGCTAACCCAGCTTGGTCAGTGTTTGGCGGAGCTGGCGGACGGCCTGCGCGGTGCGCTGCTCATTCTCGATGAGGGCGAACCGCACGTGACCCTCTCCTCCGGGTCCGAAACCCACGCCGGGCGAGACCGCCACCCGGGCGTCTCGAACCAGCCAGGAGGCGAACTCCACTGAGCCCATCTCCCTGTAGGGCTCGGGGATCTTGGCCCATACGAACATGGTCCCCTTCGGCGGCTCCACTTCCCAGCCCAACCGGTTCAGCCCCATGCACAGGGCGTCGCGGCGGCTCTGGTAGATGTCGCACACTTCTTTGGGATGGCCAGCCGCCTCGTTCAGGGTCACTGTGGCCGCGATCTGGATGGGCTGGAAGGTGCCGTAGTCCAAATAGGACTTGAGCTTGGCCAGCGCCGCCACCGCCTGGGGATTGCCCACCATGAAGGCCACACGCCACCCGGCCATCGAGAAGGACTTGGTCATGGAGTAGAGCTCCACCGCCACATCCTTGGCCCCCTCCACTTGCATGATGGAGGGCGGCAGATAGCCGTCGTATCCCAGGTCGGCGTAGGCGAAGTCGTGGACCAACAGCACATCGTGCTCTTTAGCGAAGGCCACAACGCCGGCCATGAACTCCAGATCCACGCACGCGGTGGTGGGATTGTGGGGAAACGACAGCACGATGATGCGGGGCTTGGGCCAGGAATACTGCCATCGCTCCTGCATCGTCCCGAAGAAATCGGTTCCCGTGCTCAGCGGGATCTCGCGCACCTCGGCACCGGCGAACAGCGGGGCATACAGGTGGATCGGATAGGAAGGCGACGGGACCAGGGCGGCGTCGCCAGGCTGGAGGAGCGTCCACATGAGGTGGGAGAAGCCCTCCTTGGCCCCGATGGTGTTGATCACCTCGGCGTCGGGATCCAGGTACACCCCGAATCGGCGGGCGTAGTACCCAGCGAGGGCCTCTCGCAGCTTGGGGATGCCCCGACTAGCCGAGTAGCGGTGGTTGCGGGGGTTGCGGGTCGCCTCGGCCAGCTTCTCCACCGCGATATCGGGCGATGGCAGGTCGGGGTTGCCAAACCCCAGGTCAATGATGTCGTGGCCGGCTCGGCGGCCCTCCACCTTTAGGTCGTTGATGATGGTGAAGACATACGGGGGCAGGTTGTTGATCCGGCGAAACTCCACAGAGCCAATCTACTTTCTGAGAGGCGGGACTATTGGGGTTTCCCGGCACCGGATTCGGCCCGGCGGCGGAGATCCTCCAAAGCGGTCTGCATGACGCGGGCCTCAGCCCTGCGCTTCACAAAGCCAGGCAGAGGCATCACCATCTGGACGGCGAGGTGATAGGTGACCTCGGTGCGATCCGGCTCGCCGGACACCGGGTTGAAGCAATACTCCCCGTCGAGGCGCCGGGTTAGATCACCCTGCACCAGCCGCCACGACACCCGTAGCGGGTTGGAACCGTAGTAGTACTCCAGCAGGTAGTTGGTGCTACGGCCCATGGCCGCAGCCCGAAACGACACCAACCCACCACGGCCGTCGTCGTCGCGCCGGACCACCTCCACCTGCTTCACCTCGGTGGCCCACTCTGGATAGGACTCGAAATCGCACACCACCTCAAAGCAGCGCTCCGGCGAGGCCTCGATGGAAATGCTCTTGGTGGCCTGGTCAAACATCGTCACCGTTCCTGCTGGGATCGCCTTGCTCAGTGGTTTTTCTGTCGGGGGCCCGAGATGGGAAGGACCCATGCCTGGCCCCCCATGCACCGGACAAGCCCAGCGCATAGACAGGTACCAGGATACCGAACGCGGAGGCGGTAAACGGGCGGACTGAAGCTGCGGCCAAAGCCACCACCAGTTCAACACCCAGCGCAGCCATCATCGAGACCCGCACGGAGCGGGGAGCGCAGCCCGTCAGGAAATACAGGCCTCCCACGCCGATCAACTCGTAGCGACTTCGCTGCAACGCCCTCTGGAAGGCCCAGAGCATTGCCGCGCATCCCGCGGCCAGCAGCCCGAGCGACACCACCGCGATGGGAACCGCCATCGGGTCTGGGAATGCAGTGGTGACAACGGCGACCCCGGTAAACACCCAAGTCCCTGCCCAGCAGGCCTGGAGGAGGTCCCGGCCCTCGACACCTGGAGGGACCAAGTTTCCGCGCCCCATCGTCAGCGACTCTCTCCGCGGGCGATCACCTCGGCGATCACCGTTCGAAGCCGCTCGGCCATATAGTCATAGGAGAAATCGGCCACCGCCCTCAGCCGGCTCTCCAGCCCCATCCGCTGTAGGCGCCCCCGATCTGACAGCAGGGCATCCAAAGAGGCGATCACCGCGTCCAGCTGACTGGGTTTGTCCACCACTAGTCCGGTACGCCCGTGCTCCACCGCCTCGGCTGCTCCACCGCTGTCGCCGGCCAACTGCGGCACGCCGGCGGCCGCTGCCTCCAGAAACACGATGCCGAACCCCTCCTGCTCCAATCCTCCCCAGCGCTGGCGGCACATCATGGCGAACACATCGGCGCAGCCGTAGAGGTCGGGAAGGTCCGAATCGGCCACCCGGTCGAGCAGGCGAACCGGCGCGCCCGTGCGTCCGATGAGCCGGTCCAAACGAGCCCGGTCGCGCCCGGCACCGGCCACCGCCACGGTGAGCCCGGGATGGCGGTCGGCCAACCGGGCTGCTGCCGAGATCAGCACATCCATGCCCTTGCGGGGCACTAGCCGGCTGATCGACACCACAACAGGACCATCGGCGGGCAGTCCGAACCTATGGCGGGCCTCCAGCCTCTGGGGGGTATTCAGGGGTTTGAAACGGTCCACATCCACCCCGGGCGGCACGATCACCGCCGGCAACGACCCTCCAGCGGCCCTTTCGGCTTCGGCCACCGAGTACCGGCCAGCGGTTACCACCACCTGGGCGCCCCGCAGCACTTGGGCCAGCAGCTGTTTGGTGCCTGGCAGGCGGCCGGGAACAGTCACCTCGGCGCCGTGCAGAATCACCCCGTAGGGGTGGGGCAGGCGGGGGGCGAGCGCCCCCAACGGGACAGCCGGGTCGTATAGCACCAGGTCAGCGTCAATCTCGTCGGCCACCTCGGTGATCTCCTCCGCCATATCCGAGGTGGGAAGGAGGAACTGACGGGGGGAGCGGATCACCCGGTGGTTCTGCTGGGCATCCCACTCCACGTCGCCCGGATGAGAACGGGTCAGCACACAGACCTCCTCAGGAGGAAGTCGGCGCCACAGCTCCCACAAGTAGTTCTGGATGCCCCCCAGCTTGGGCGGATAGTCGTTGGTGACCAACAGGTGCTGGGCCATGGCTCAAACCGGCTCCGCCACGCTCACACCGAGGCGATGGGCCGCCCACGAGGCGTGGCGCACCAACATGGGGTCGGGATCCGACAGATAGCGTTCCACCATTTCGGCCACGTCGGGATCGGCCCCCCGGCCGGTGTTCCCCAACGCCACCAGCGCGTTGCGCCGCACGTAACGGGGCTCGCGTCGGGGAATGTACCAGCGGCCGTGGCGGTCCATCAGTTCTTCGTCGTCCAAGTCCAGCAGCTCCACCAGGTCGACCCACGCAGTGTCCTCCTCAAGTTCAGCCTTCGCATCCCCATCGGTGTCTTCAGCTGACGGTACTCGCCGATTGGGAGGGCAGACTTCCTGGCAGTCGTCACAGCCGTAGATACGGTCGCCAAGCGCCTCTCTGAACTCCAGGGGAAAGTCACCGCCGTCTTGCACCAGCCACGCCAGGCACCTTCGGGCGTCCACCACGCCGGGGGCCACGATGGCTCCGGTCGGGCATCCGTCCAAACATCGGCGGCACGGCCCGCACTGGTCGGGAACCGGCGTTGACGGATCGAGTTCGGCGGTGGTGATCACCGAGCCCAGCACGAACCAGCTCCCCTGTCCGGGCAACAAGATATTGCTGTTCTTGCCGTACCAGCCCAGACCAGCCCGCTGTGCCGCTTCCCGGTCAACCAAGGCGTTGTCATCGGCCACCACCGAGGCTCTGTGCCCGGCGCTGCGCAGCATTTCGGCCACCTGGCCCAGGGCATCGCGCAGCTTGGCGTAGTGGTCGCTCCGGGCGTATGCGGCCACCCGGCCCACGGGCCTGTCGGGTGCCGGCACGGGCGGGCGCTGATAGCCGAGTGCTCCGACCACCAGGGACCGGGCCCCGGATAATGCCCGGCCGGGATCGGTGGAACGGTCGGGGTTGCGGTAGGTGAACGCCATGCCCCCATGCAGACCTTCGTCCCGTCGCTCCAGCAGCGTGGCTCGGGTGGACTCGAACGGCTCGGCGGAAGCCACGCCGACGGCGTCAAGTCCGGCCGCCAAACCGGCGGCGATAACCGCTTCTGAGCCCAGGTTGATCATTGCTCCATAAATCCGAATAAGTCGTCGTTGCCTTCCATATCAACGCCCATCAGCATGAGCAACTTGCTGGGCTGCACCAGATTGGCCCCTAGTGCCCGGGCGCTCTCTCGAACCCGGCTGTCGTGGGAGACAACCAACAACGGCTGCCACAGCGGGTAGTCGCGACACCAATTGATGATCACATCGTCGGCCTCTATTCCCAATGGGGAGAAGCGAACAGTCACTCCCAGCGAGCGGGCTGTGGTGGAGATGTAGTCGTAATCGGTCTCGGTGCCGTCGAACACCACCACGATCTCGGCCTCCGAGTACCGGGCACTCAACTCCTTCAGCTTCTGCAACAAGCGAACCCGCTGCTCTCGAACGGGCAACTCCTGCCAATTCTTGAAGGTCACGTTGTAGCCGTCTACCAACATCACCACTTTGGGTGTCCGCAGGAGGTGCTCGGTGGCCTCCACGGTGTCTTTGAGCATGCCGGGAGGCAAGGGTGCCGGAGTCCGGCGGGTGAGCGGGGGCGGCGGCTCGGGCTCGGTCTCCTGTGGGGGCTCGACCCCAGCCTCCCGAGCCTTCGCCCCCTCTGCCTCGGCGGCCGCCAGCCTCTCTTTGAGGCTGTTGGCCTCCTCGTCGTA
>MPNQ01000039.1 GCA_002239105.1 marine group bacterium Sva0996 bin134
CCACCTGGGGGACGAGCTCCAGGATGGGGGGTGCGCCGTCGAGCTGGCGGCCGCCGTGGTTGGAGAGGATTATCCCGTCAACGCCCTGTTCGGCAGCGATTTGGGCATCGCCTACCGATTGCACGCCCTTGAGAACAAGCTTCCCGTTCCAACGCTCACGTAGCCAGTCCAGGTCGTCCCACGAGAGCGCCTGGTTGAACTGGTTGTGGGCGAACTCGGCCAAACCCAAAGCGGAGCTGCCGTCGTAGCCCTGTACCCCGGTCAGGTTGGCGAAGGTGATGGGCTCAGACCGCAGGAGCGACCATGTCCAGGCCGGCCGGCGCAGCCCGTGCAATACCGTGTCGGGCCCCAGGGTGGGCGGCAGGGTGAAGCCCCGGCGCACGTCCCGCTCTCGGCGGCCGAACACCGGCGTGTCCACCGCCACCAGCAGGGCCTCGTAGTCGCAGTCGGCCGCCCGCTGGAGCCATTCGGCCACCAAGCCCCGATCACGCCAGAAGTACAGCTGGAACCACAGCGGGCCGTCGCTCACCTCTCTGATCTCCTCAATCGACCGGGTGCTCAGCGTGGACAGCGAATAGGCAATGCCCTTGCGGGCCGCGGCCCGGGCCACGGCCAGCTCCCCGTCGGGGCACACGATGCGGGTGAATCCGGTGGGCGACAGGGCCAGCGGCAGCGGATGGCGCCGGCCCAGCAGCTCCACCGAGGTGTCCAGCTCCGACACGTCCCGCAGAACCCGGGGCACGAACTCCCATTGATCGAACGCGGCAGCGTTGCGCTCCATAGACAGCTCGTCCTCAGCCGCCCCGTCGATGTAATCGAACACCCCAGCGGGCAGCCGCTTGCGGGCTAGTTCCCGAAGATCAGCCACCGACGCTGCCCGGCCAAGCCGCCGCTTGGCCCGACTCGGCTCAAACCGCCGAAACCGCGCCACCGACCGCAGCGTCCGGATCATGCCCACCACCCGAATTTACCGCGGCACTGCCCGCCGCCCCTGATTCGAAACACCTCTCTTCAAAGGGTGATACATTGCCCACGGACCCTATGGTCCGTCTAAGGGGGGGATCCATGTCCCGAAACACACACACACACATTCCGACTATTAAGCATTCTCATCGCTTTCATACTGCTGGGTGCACTAGCTGTTGGGTGCGGGGACGACGATGATGGCCGACCCAGCAAGCTTGTTTTCAGCCAAGTACCAGCCGAAGATGCAACCGGTATGGCCGAGGCCTACTCAACGACGATTGATATTCTCATTGACAATGTTGAAGGCCTAGACGAAATAGAATTCGTCCTTGCCACTGAATACGCTGGAATGGTAGAAGGCATCATTGCCGGGCGAATTGATATAGCCCAATTCGGTCCCTTTGCCTATGTAATCGCAACCAAGAATGGGGCCAATCTTGAAGTCGCTGGTGCCGCGATTAGGAAACAAGGATCGGCTCCGGGGTATCGAAGTTACTTGGTAACTGGGAAGGACAGTGGAATATCCAGCCTCGCAGATCTTGCCGGCAGGTCAGTATGCTTCACCGACCCAGGTTCAACTTCGGGGTTTCTATTCCCTTCAGAGGGTCTGCTCTCAGTAGGTCTTGACCCATCAGAAGGCTCAACTGATATAACCCCAGTCTTCGCCGGTGGGCACGACGCATCCATCTTGAGCGTCGCCAATGGAGATTGTGACGCAGGATTCGCGGCCGATATTTTCCTAAAGAGCCAACCAGATGACGCTGGTCCCGGCAGACTCCAGGAATCGGGGGATCTTGATGGCATTCTCGACAGAGTGAATGGACTTGATGTCAATCCTGAAAGTGCTGAATTAGCGATCATCTGGAAAACGGAATTCATTGCTGCCGCACCCTTCGCAATTAACATAGATACACTTCCTGAGGACATGGTCGACGAGATCACCACTGTCCTAACCGAAAAAGCTAATGCTACCTACGCCCTAGCCAACGGCTATTGCGAGGGGACAGACGAAGACCACAATTGCAACATCGGTGCAGGAGGTGTTGGAGATTGGGGATACATCGACGTAGGAGGCGACTCCTATTACGATGGCATCCGCCGAGTCTGTGAAGTAACTGGCGCTGTCGAGTGCGAAGGCTAGTCTAAGAAGCCACGCCTAATCGCCAAAACCCCTAATGAACAGCAATATGGTTTCCCTCGATGATGGCAACGTACTCGTTCCAGATTCGGGGGAAACCGCTGTTCGAGTTAAAGACTTAGTCAAGACGTTTGACAATGGTAGCGTTACGGCCCTTGATGGGGTTTCCTTTTCCGTACCTAAAGGTCAATTGCTCGTTATTATTGGGCTCTCTGGCTCAGGAAAATCAACGCTGCTTCGACATCTCAACAGATTACATATACCAACAGAAGGGTCAGTGGAAGTTCTCGGCCTGGACGTGCCTGCGCTGACCCGAGCAGAACTGCGAATCCTTCGACGCAATATCGGTTTCGTTTTTCAGCAATTTAACATAGTTGGAAGGGTTACCTGTATAGAGAATGTCTTGAGCGGGGCGCTAGGTCGAATACGAGGACCACGTATCGGCGCGATGATGTATCCAAAATGGTTGCGCGTCGAGGCATTCGAACAACTTGACAGAGTTGGGTTGGCCGACCGGGCTTGGCAGAGAACCGACACACTTTCTGGCGGCCAACAACAACGTGTCGCTATCGCGCGAAGTTTGATGCAGAAGCCTAAGATCGTTCTCGCTGATGAGCCTGTTGCCTCCCTAGATCCTGAAATCTCTGGCCAGGTAATGGATTTGCTTGTCCAATGCTGCATAGAAGATGAGATCACAGTTCTTTGCAGTCTCCATCAAGTTGATCTGGCATTGGGATGGGCACACCGTCTAATAGGGCTTCGCGATGGCAAGGTCGTTCTAGATTCACCAGTCGACGAGTCGCTGGACCACAACCGGGTTATGGATGTTTATCGTGAGCTAGACCCAACGGGAGCTAAACGAGATGAATACATTGACTCCGATGTTGACCCAATCTCATAATGAGTGCTCTAGAAACCTCAGATCAACGTACCCAACGAAACCGCAACGGTGAAAGAAGCGGTTTCTCGAATCAGGTCTCTCGCCCTTGGACCCTCCAGAGGGCGCAAATCTGGAGTGTCGTTGTCCTGTGTTTGGTTGCATTTGTTTGGGCTATTGGCCGTGTAGGTCTTTCAATCGGTGGCATAGCTGAGATCATTGAAGGTTGGCCGGCGACGTGGCGCCTACTCGGTAGAATGGTGCCACCGTTTATACCCAGTGAAGATTGGGACGTAGTCACATCCGCCGCTTTTGATACGTTCTTCATGGCCTTTGCCGGTACAGCGCTTGGATTAATCCTAGGAATACCTCTCGGTCTTCTCTCAGCAAGGAACGTTATGCCATGGGCTCCTGTTCGTGGGCTCGCAAAATTGGCCATAGTCTTCTCACGGGCTATACCTGCTCTGGTCTTTGCAATCTTCTTCGTCAGGATATACGGCATCGGCGTTCTACCTGGAGTGATAGCGATTGGCATTCACTCAATCGGCATGATCGGCAAACTCATAGCCGATGCGGCTGAAGACATTGATCCCGGCCCTCGTGAAGGAGTGGCTTCTACCGGCGCGGGCCCTATGCAGGATCTTTCCACCGGTGTGTGGAGTCAGATGGTTCCAACAGCCATCACTATTTCCCTGTACCGGCTGGAACTTGATTTCCGTTCCGCTCCTATCCTTGGCTGGGTAGGGGCAGGAGGGATTGGGGTTCTTCTCCGCACGTACCAAGGCAGTCTTCGATATCAGGAAATGCTCGGAGTCACCTTACTCATCGTAGTCCTTGTGATTGTCTTAGAAGCGCTCTCTGCATTGACTCGCCATGCACTTCTGGGAACAACTGAGAGACTCTCGGGTAAAGTAAAACAGCCAAAGTCCAATAGATTAGGAAGTGGCCTGGCTAGTCCTGGAACAAAGATAGCAGATTGGATTATCGATAGATCCAGACAAAGAGCGGCGCTACGAAATCAATTATCGTCGAGGCGTCTAACTCCGCCCTGGACGACAGAGCGTGTAAAAGTAAATGCAGTCAGTCTAATATTCTCTGTGCTCCTCGTGCTTTCGGTGATCATCCCAGACATCGGCGCAAACGAAGTAATTACTGACAGTGGGAACATCCCAGAGATGCTAAGAAGGCTAACCCCTAACGATTGGTCTTGGTTCACCGAGCGAATTGTTTCTGATCTCATTGATACGTTGGGCATTGGAATTGCTGCGACGGGGTTGGCGTTACTGTTCGCAATCCCGTTCTCATTCCTTGCTGCGAGCAACACTGCCCCGGGACGGTTTGTTTATTTCTTCTCACGATCATTTATGCTTCTTGTCCGTTGCGCTCCCGAACTAGTAGTCGCTGTTATATTCGTTGCAGCAATTGGGCCAGGTCCTAGAGCTGGTTCACTTGCACTGGCTATTGCATTGTTTGGCTTTATCACAAAACTATTTGCTGATGCCATAGAAGAGGCGCGTCAAGGCATTCGCGACGGAGTGACTTCAACTGGATCAACCAGGCTTCAAGAGTCAACTACTGCGGTTTTGCCACAGGTAATCACTTCCAAAATCAGCAACTCTATGTACCTATTGGATGTTTCAGTACGAAATTCAGCAGTTGTGGGTATCGTCGGTGGCGGTGGAATAGGGTTCCTGATGATCAATGCCTCTAGACAACTTGAGTGGGAAACTCTAGGCGGCATCATCTTCTGCATATTCATCGTGGTATATGCCATCGAGCTTCTTGCAACCTGGGTCAGAAGGAAAGTTACATAATCTGCGTTGTGGGATAATGACCAGTGATGGGCTCCGACTACTGGCGAGACGGCTATGTGGTTCGGCGCAAGCTGGTGCCCGAGGAGATGATCGAGGCATTCAACCGGCGTTTCGCCGACATTGCCGACGGCACCATCGCCCCCGCTCCCAACATGCAGGTGGCCCGCAACGTTGAGGTTGCCAAGGGGCTGGTCACCCCCCGGACCCCTGCTCATGGGATCGCCAAGGTGAACTTCGTGAACGGCGACCCGGTGATGTCCCGCTATGCCCGCTTCGAACCGCTGGTCGACCAAGTGACCGAGCTCATCGGCAACGACCTAATCGCCCTGAACAGCATGTACTTGAACAAGCCGACCGACGTCGACGGCCGCCACCCCCTTCACCAAGACCTGCTGTACTTCCCTCTCCGTCCCGCCGACCGCATCGTCGGAGTGTGGACTGCGCTTGACACAATCACCCGAGAAAACGGCTGCTTGGTGGTTATCCCCGGCACCCACACCGGCGAACTCCTCGAACACGACTACCCCGAGTGGGAGCACAAGAACTTCCTGTTCTTCGGCGCCAAGGGCATCGACGTCGACCAACGCGTCCACCTGGAGATGGACCCCGGCGACACCCTCTTCTTCCACCCCCTCCTAGTCCACGGCTCCGGCTTCAACCGCACCGAGAACCTCCGCCGCGCCATAGCCGTCCACTACGCCAGCTCCCGCTGCCAAGACATCTGGCAAGGAGAAACCAAGACCATAGGAACCTTCAACCCCCGCCTAGACATCCGCCTAGTACGAGGAAACGACCCCAACAACTACGCCCAACCAGCCCCGTAACGACTGCTACGCGCAACGAGTACACAAGTACCATGACCAAGCGATGACCGCCCCCCGCAACGTCCCCCAGAAGCCCGCGCTAGAGGGCCTAGAAGCCAAATGGGACGAAATCTGGGAGTCCAACGGAACGTACCGCTTCGACCGCACCGCCACCCGCGACCAGGTGTACTCCATCGACACCCCTCCCCCCACCGTCAGCGGCTCCCTCCACGTCGGCCACATCTTCAGCTACACCCACACCGACACCCTCGCCCGATTCCACCGCATGCGAGGCAAGCAGGTGTATTACCCCATGGGCTGGGACGACAACGGCCTGCCCACCGAGCGCCGGGTTCAGAACTACTTCGGCGTCCGGTGCGACCCCTCCCTCCCCTACGACCCCGACTTCCAACCCCCCGACGAGCCCGGCAAAGACCAGCTCCCCATCTCCCGGCGCAACTTCGTGGAGCTGTGCGTGCAACTCACCGCCACCGACGAGCAAGCCTTCGAGGAACTGTGGCGCCGCCTTGGGCTGTCCATCGACTGGAGCCTCACCTACGCCACCATCGACGAGCGCAGTCGCCGGGCCTCCCAACGGGCCTTCCTCCGCAACCTGGCCCGGGGCGAGGCCTACCAGAGCGAGGCCCCCAGCCTGTGGGACGTGACCTTCCGCACTGCGGTGGCCCAGGCCGAGCTGGAAGACCGGGAGCGTCCCGGCGCCTACCACCGCCTGGCCTTCCACCTTCCCGACGGTGCCGACCTGCCCATCGACACCACCCGCCCCGAGCTGCTCGCCGCCTGTGTGGCGGTGGTGGCCCACCCCGACGACCAGCGCTACCAACCGCTGTTCGGCCAGACCATCACCACGCCGCTGTTCAAGGCGGCGGTGCCCATGGTGGCCCACACCCTGGCCGATCCCGAAAAGGGCACCGGCGCGGCCATGATCTGCACCTTCGGGGACACCACCGACGTGACCTGGTGGCGGGAGCTGAACCTGCCGGTGCGGGCCATTGTCGACCGGGGAGGCCGCATCGTGGCCGACGCCCCCGAGGGGATCGACCCCGCCCCCTACGCCGAGATCGCCGGGCGCACCATCCACGGCGCCCAGCAGCGCACGGTCGAGCTGCTCAAGGAGTCGGGCGAGCTGATCGGAGAGCCCCGGGCCATCACCCATCCGGTGAAGTTCTTCGAGAAGGGCCAGCGCCCACTGGAGATCGTCACCTCCCGCCAGTGGTACATCCGCAACGGCGGGCGCGATCCGGCCCTGCGCGACGCCCTCATCGAAAGGGGCCGGGAGCTCGACTGGGTCCCCGAGCACATGCGGGTCCGCTATGAGAACTGGGTCGGCGGCCTCAACGGCGACTGGCTCATCAGCCGCCAGCGCTTCTTCGGCGTGCCCTTCCCTATCTGGTACCCGCTCGACGCCGACGGCCAGCCCGACTATGACCACCCCATCGCGGCCGACGAGGCCCGCCTCCCGGTGGACCCCTCCTCCGAGGCGCCCCCCGGCTACACAGAGGACCAGCGGGACCAACCCGGCGGGTTCACTGCCGACCCCGATGTGATGGACACCTGGGCCACCTCCTCGCTGAGCCCCCAGATCGCCTGCTACTGGGAAGACGATCCCGATCTGTTCGAGCGCACCTTCCCCATGGACCTGCGCCCCCAAGCCCACGAGATCATCCGCACCTGGCTGTTCGCCACCGTGACCCGGGCCCACTTCGAACACGGCGGGCTGCCGTGGTCCACCGCAGCCATCTCGGGCTGGGTGCTCGACCCCGACCGCAAGAAAATGTCCAAGTCGAAGGGCAACGTGGTCACCCCCATGGACACCCTGGAGACCTTCGGCGCCGACGCCCTCCGCTACTGGGCGTCGTCAGGGCGGCCCGGTACCGACACCGCCTTCGAGGAGGGCCAGATGAAGGTGGGCCGTCGCCTGGCGGTGAAGATCCTCAACGCCAGCCGCTTCGTGCTCGGCCAGGAACCGGCCGCCGCTGCCCAGCCCACTGAGACCCTCGATCGGGCATTGCTCTCCCGTCTGGCTGACTTGATCGACGACGCCACCGCCGCCTTCGACAAGGGCGACTACGCCCGAGCCCTGGAGAGCACCGAGACGTCGTTCTGGTCGTTCACCGACGACTACCTGGAGCTGGTGAAGAACCGGGCCTACGGCGGTCGGGGCGGACCGGCGGGCGAGTCAGCCCGCTACACCCTGGAGACGGCCCTCACCGCCTACCTCAAGCTCTTCGCCCCCTTCCTGCCCTATGTGACCGAAGAGGTGTGGTCGTGGTGGCAACAGGGCTCGGTCCACCGATCCGGCTGGCCCGTCGGGGCCGAGTTGCGGGCCGCGGCCGGCGACGTGAACCCCGAGGCCGCGGCAGTGGCGGCCGACGCCCTGCGGGAGATCCGCCGCATCAAGAGCGACGCCAAGGTGCGCCTGGCCACTGCGGTGACCACCGCCACCGTCACCGACACCGCCGAGCGGCTGGCCATCCTGGAGCAGGTGGCCGACGACGTGGCCGACGCCGGGCGCTGCCGGGAGCTGCTCACCGCGGTGGGCCCAGAGCTCTCGGTGACCGCGGAGCTGGAAACCGAGACCGCGGCCTAATGGCATGTCGTGGGTTTGGCGCCGTGGATTGCGACGGCAGCGGCCTAGTGGCCCAGTGATCTAGTCATGCGCACACTGGGCCTCGGTGTACTGGCCGGGGTTCTTGCCTGGTTGGTGACAGGATGCGGGGGTGGAAGCGAAACCACAGTGACTGTGTACGCGGCGGCGTCGCTGTCGGAGGCGTTTGAGGACCTAGCCACCGAGTACGAGGCCGCCAACCCCGATGTCGACGTGAGGCTCAACTTCGCGGGCAGCGCCCGGCTGGCCGCCCAGATCGGCGCCGGCGCCCGGGCCGACGTATTCGCATCGGCCAACGGAGCCACGATGAGCCGGGTTGTGGCCGAGGGTCTCACCGCCACACCCCCGGTATCGTTCGTCCGCAATCGACTGGCCTTGGTGGTGCCGATCGACAACCCCGCCGACATCACTGAATTGGCAGACCTGTCTGACGACAGCTTGGTATTGGCAGTGTGCGCGCCCGAGGTGCCCTGCGGCGCCCTGGCCCAGGCCGTGCTGAACGACGCCGGAGTCGATGCTGAGCCCGACACGGAGGAGACAAGCGTGCGGGCCGTGCTCACCAAGGTGACACTCGGGGAGGCCGACGCCGGGCTGGTGTATGCCACCGACGTGGCGGCTGGAGCCGACAAAGTGGCCTCAGTGCCCCTCGGCCCCCAGATCAGGTTCAACGACTACCCGGTGGCCGCAATCAGCGACCGGGCTGTGGCCGCCGATTTTGTGCACTTTGTCCTCGGACCCAACGGCCAGGGCATCCTTCGCAGCCACGGATTCGAATCACCATGACCGGCCGCTCTAGCGCCAAGAAGCCGAACAGCCGGCCGCCGATCGCGGTCTTGGTGATGGCCCTCATCGCGGTGGCCGTACTGGCGCTGCCCCTGGTGGGCCTGTTGCAGCGGACTCCGTGGTCTTCGCTGGGCACCACGCTGGGCCAAACCGCCACCTTGGAGGCCCTCCGGGTGTCGGTGGTGGTGTCGCTGGTGGCCGCCGGAGTGTCAGTGGTGCTGGGGCTGCCCCTGGCCTGGGTGCTGGCCCGGCTGGAGTTTTGGGGACGGGCGCTGGTGCGGGCCGTGGTGCTGCTGCCCATGGTGTTGCCCCCGGTGGTAGGCGGCATCGCCCTGTTCTTCGCCCTCGGTCGCCGGGGACTCATCGGCCGGGCGCTGAATAACTGGTTCGAAATAGACACCCTCATCGGCACCACCGCGGGCGCGGTGATCGCGGCGGCATTCGTGTCGATGCCGTTCTTCGTCATCACCGCCGAGGCCGGGTTGCGCCAACTCGACCCCCGGTTGGAGTTGGCCGCCTCCACCTTGGGCGCCGGGCGCTGGACGGTGCTGCGCCGCATCACGCTGCCACTGATGGCCCCGTCGCTGGCCGCCGGCGCCACCCTGGCGTGGGCCCGGGCTCTGGGCGAGTTCGGGGCCACCATCACCTTCGCCGGCAACCATCCGGGTCGCACCCGCACTCTGCCGTTGGCCATCGCCCAGGCCAATGAGGCCGGTCAGCCCGAGGCGGCCATCGCCATGTCGGTGCTGCTAATCGGAGTCTCGTTACTGGTGCTCATCGGCCTGCGTCACCGCTGGATCGCCCCTCGACAGCCTCAGCCGCCAGGCTCGCAAGAGACTTCGCCGTCATGAGCATCTACGCAGATATCCACGCCTCAGCCGGGGACTTCTCCATCCGAGCAACGTTCGACGCGCCAACGGGAAGCTGCACCGCCATCGTCGGCCCCAACGGAGCAGGCAAGACCACACTGGTTCACGCCCTCGCCGGGCTTATACCGGTGCAACAGGGCAGCGTCATGCTGGCCGGCCAGTTGGTCGATGATCCCGCCCAACGAATCCACGTGCCCTCCGACCGCCGGCCCATCGCCCTGCACAGCCAGCACAATCTCCTGTTTCCCCACCTCAGCGTGGTTGACAACGTGGCCTTCGGCCCCCGGTGCTCGGGCCTGAGCACCCGCTCAGCCCACCAGCGGGCTGAGGAGTGGCTCCACAAGGTCGGCCTGGCCCACCTGGCCGGACTGCGTCCCGCCGAGCTCTCCGGCGGACAAGCCCAGCGGGTAGGACTGGCCCGGGCCGCGGCCTGCCAACCCAAGGTGCTGCTGCTCGACGAGTCCCTGGCCTCCCTCGACGCCGAGACCCGCACCGACGTGCGCCACCTGCTGGCCGACATACCGGCCACCCGGGTGCTGATCACCCACGACCCAGTGGAAACCCGGGTGTTAGCCGACCAGCTTCTAGTGATGGAGGACGGCCGGATTGTGCAGTCGGGCACCCCCGATGAAGTGGCTGCCGACCCCCGAACCCCGTGGACCGCCGGGCTCTTGGACGTGAACCTGCTCACCGGCCTCGCCAACGGCACCCGAGTTGCCCTCGACTACGGGCTCACCCTCACCTCGGCCACCCCCATGACGGGCCCGGTTCTGGTCACCTTCTCTCCCGCGGCCGTCACGTTGTCGACTGCCGAGCCCCACACCAGCGCCCGCAATACCTGGGAGGCCGAGGTGGCCCGCATCCAGCCCGAGGGCGACCGGGTAAGGGTGCTTCTGGGATCCCCAGCACCCTGCCATGTGTGGGTCACGCCCCAAGCAGTGGGCGAGCTGGGCCTGAGTGCGGGTTCGCGGTGCTGGGCCGCTCTCAAAGCCACCGAATTGACCGTTCGAGACGCCTAGTCCGCGCGCGCCTTCACGCCCACCTTTTGGTAGGTCCATTCTAAACCCCCTGGTCACAGACCTAACATGCGATGTCTATTGCGTAATTTCCCCTTTGTAATTACACTTTGGAGACTTCGCGCCGACCGCTGAAAAGCCTCGTTCTCAGGGGGGACTGATGACACTCATACAGGAGCCACTGGCCGCAGTAGGCAGCAATGGGGCAGATGCCGACCAGAATGGCGCCAGCGCAACCGGGATGCGGGTGCGTAAGCGCAATGGCGAGCTGGAACCGGTGGACGTCAACAAGATCGTCAACGCCGTGGCCCGATGCGCCGAGGGTCTGGTGGGTGTTGACCCGATGCGGGTGGCCACCAGGACCATCTCCGCCCTAGCCGACGGTGCCACCACCCGAGAACTGGACGAGCTGTCGATGCGCACCGCGGCCGGGCTCATCGTCACCGAGCCCAATTACTCCAGGCTCGCCGCCCGCCTGCTGTCCACCTGCATCGACAAAGAGGTCCGCAACCAGAACATCCCCTGGTTCACCGAATCCATCAAGACTGGACACAGCCTCGGCCTGATCAGCGATGAGACCGCCGCATTCGCCGAAAACTACGCCCCCGCGCTGAACGCCTCTATCAGCTCGCTACGCGACCGGAACTTCGAGTTCTTCGGGCTGCGCACGGTGTACGACCGCTATCTGCTGCGCCACCCCGACACCCGCCAGGTAATCGAGACCCCCCAGTACTTCTTCTTGCGGGTGGCCTGCGGCCTGTCGGCCGACGCCGACGAGGCCATCGCCTTCTACGACCTGATGAGCTCGCTGGCCTACCTGCCGTCGAGCCCGACGCTGTTCAACTCGGGCACCGCCCACCCCCAGATGTCGTCGTGCTACCTGCTCGACTCCCCCGCCGACAGCCTTGAGGGCATTTACGAGCGCTACACCGACATCGCCCGGCTGTCGAAGTTTGCTGGCGGCATCGGCGTGGCCTGGCACCGCATCCGCTCCAAGGGCTCGCTCATCCGGGGCACCAACGGCCTGTCCAACGGCATCGTGCCCTGGCTAAAAACCCTGGACAGCTCGGTGGCTGCGGTCAACCAGGGCGGCAAGCGCAAAGGCGCAGCCTGCGTGTACCTGGAGACCTGGCACGCCGACATCGAAGAATTCTTGGAGCTCAAGGAGAATACCGGCGATCACAATCGCCGGGCCCACAACCTGAATCTGGCCAACTGGGTGCCCGACCTGTTCATGGAGCGGGTGGAGAAAGACTGGCAGTGGTCGCTGTTCGACCCCAAGAAGGTCCCCCACTTCACCGACCTTTACGGCGAGGAGTTCCGGGAGGCCTATGAGGAAGCCGAGGCCGCCGGGCTGTACGAGTGCCAGCTCTCCGCCCGCCAGCTCTACAGCCGCATGATGCGGTGTCTGGCCCAAACCGGCAACGGCTGGATGACGTTCAAAGATGCCTCCAACCTGCGCTGCAACCAGACCGGCAAAGAGGGGCGCACGGTGCACCTGTCCAACCTCTGCACCGAGATCATCGAGGTAACCAGCGCCGATGAGACCGCGGTGTGCAACCTGGGGTCGGTCAACCTAGGGGCTTTTGTGGACACCGACAGCGGCAAGATGGACTTCGAGTGGCTCGGCGAGGTAGTCCGCTCGGTGGTTCCCTTCTTGGACCGGGTGATCGACATCAACTTCTACCCCACCCCTGAAGCGGCCAACTCCAATGCCAAGTGGCGGCCGGTGGGGCTGGGCCTGATGGGCCTTCAAGATGTGTTCTTCCACTTAGCGCTGCCGTTCGACAGCGACGAGGCCCGACGTCTGTCGGCCCGCATCTCAGAGGAGATCTACTTCAACGCCCTATGGGCCTCCACCGTGCTGGCCGAAAAGCACGGTCCCCATCCGGCCTTCTCCGAGACCCGGGCAGCCGATGGCCACCTCCAGTTCGACCTGTGGAACCAGGAGCCCACCGACCCGGCCCGGTGGCAGACCCTGAGGGACCGCATCGCCGAGCATGGACTGCGCAACTCACTGCTCATCGCCATCGCCCCCACCGCCACCATCGCCTCCATCGCCGGCTGCTTCGAGTGCATCGAGCCCCAGGTGTCCAATCTGTTCAAGCGGGAGACCCTCTCCGGGGAGTTCTTGCAGATCAACCGCTACCTGGTGAACGAACTCCAAGAGCTGGGACTGTGGGACGAGCAGATGATCACCGACGTGAAGCGGTCGGAGGGATCGGTAGCCGACATCGACCGCATTCCCGACGGTTTGAAGGCGGTGTACCGCACCGCCTGGGAGCTCCCCCAGCGGTCGCTAATCGACATGGCCGCCGACCGGGGGGCATACATCGACCAGTCGCAGTCGCTGAACCTGTTCATGGAGTCACCCACTATCGGCAAGCTCAGCTCCATGTACCGGCACGCCTGGCAGGCGGGGCTGAAGACCACCTACTACCTGCGTTCCCGCCCAGCTACCCGGATCAACCAGACCACTTCCACGTCCCCCGCCCCGGTGGCGACGGCAACGGTTACCGACTCCGAAGCGGTGGCCTGCTCCCTGGAAAACCCCGAGACCTGTGAGGCCTGCGACTGATGGCTCTGGCTGAGACCCCCTTCCCCGAAGACCGCTTCGACCCGGCGGCGGCACCGACCCCGCAACCGCCGCCGGCCGCAGACCCGGCGAACGGACGCATACTCGACCCCGGCTTCAATCTGACGCTTCGGCCCATGCGCTACCCGCAGTTCTACGACATGTACCGCGACGCCATCAAGAACACCTGGACAGTGGACGAAATCGACTTCTCCGACGACTTGGTCGACTTGGAGCGCACCCTTTTGCCCGCCGAGAAACACCTGGTGAGCCGGCTGGTGGCGTTCTTCGCCACCGGGGACTCCATAGTGGCCAACAACTTGGTTCTGAACCTCTACGGCCACATCAACTCCCCCGAGGCCCGGATGTACCTGTCCCGGCAGCTCTATGAGGAGGCGCTGCACGTTCAGTTCTATCTGACCTTGCTCGACAACTACATACCCGACCTTGCCGAGCGGGAGGCCGCCTTCGCCGCCGTCGACAACATCCCGTCCATTGCCAAAAAGGCCAATTTCTGCTTTCGGTGGATGAACTCGATGAACGACATCGAACGGTGCGACACCCCCCAGCAGCGCCGTCAATTCCTGCTGAACTTGATCTGTTTCGCCACCTGCATCGAGGGGCTGTTCTTCTTCGCGGCGTTCGCCTACGTGTACTTCCTGCGATCCAAGGGACTGTTGAACGGCCTGGCCGCCGGAACCAATTGGGTGTTCCGCGACGAGAGCTGCCACATGAACTTTGCCCTGGAGGTGGTCAACACCGTCCGGGCCGAGGAACCCGAGCTGTTCGACGCCCAACTCAGTCGGCAGGTCACCACCATGATTTCCGAGGCGGTGGACTGCGAGTACCAGTTCGCCGAGGATTTGCTGGGCCAAGGGGTGCCCGGCATGTCGGTGGGCGACACCCGCCACTACCTGGAGTTCGTGGCCGACCAGCGCCTGACCCAGCTCGGGTTGCCCAAGCAGTTCGGATCCAAGAACCCGTTCTCGTTCATGGAGCTTCAAGACGTGCAGGAGCTCACCAACTTCTTCGAGCGCACCGTGGCCTCCTACCAAGTAGGCGTCGAGGGCGACGTCTCCTTCGACGAGGACTTCTAGACCGCACTGCCTCCGCGGCGTTCGCACTGCGGCAGGAATCCACCGCTTCTCTGGCTGTCGGCCGAACGCGCTGCGTCCCTGGGCCGGAGGGGGACGGCCCAGGGACGCATACCCACCTAGGGCGCGAGCCCTATCAAGGCTCCTTTCCCAGGTTATGGGCAAGGGGAGGATTCGGGGTGGATGCTGTAGGTGTCGGGCACAACGGGGTCGGCTGAGAGCACCACGTCGATGGATTCGCCGGGTGCCAAGTCGACGCCGATGGTGGGGCCCAGTTCGATGACCCGTCCCTGGGCGCCCATGTGGATCTCCAACCGGGAGGCGCACACCGTTTGGCTGGTGTTGTTGGTCACCGTCGCCATGAAGGAGTTGCTGGCCCGGTCGTAGGCCACTCGGTAGTCCAGGTTGTTGAACGTGCCGGACACCGGTTGGTTGACGGAAATGGACGGGCTGGTCTCCTCGGCGCCGCCTTCGCTGCCGCCGCCTTCATGGCCTGCTCCCTCGCCGCCACCGCTCTCGTGTCCGGGACCTTCGCCGCCGCCTTCGCTGCCGGATTCACCGCTGCCGCCTTCTGCGCCCTCGCCGGGGTGGCTGGTCGCGGCGGTGCAGGTGAAGGTCTCGGCCTCGGCTTGCCACGTGTTGAACCGGGCCTGGGGCGCCTCGATGGTGAAGTCCGCCCGGCCGGCCACGTCCAGCGCAGGAATCAACACGCTCTGAGAGCCAGGTTGGCCGTCGGCAACCACTTTGACCGACGTGTTGCAGATCGGCACCGCGGCCTCATTCTTGACTCGGGCCACAAAGCGGTCGTTCTGCTCGTCGTAGGTGATGGCCAGCTCCAGGTCGTTCAGGCTCCCCGCGTAGGAGTCACCCACATCGAGCACCTGGGACGACTTGACCCCCCGGCTCACGCCGGTGCTGGTCAAGTAGGTTCCCGAGCCCGGCCCAGCCGCTTGACCACCGGACTCGGTCCCCTCGGGACCTTCAGCGGCGGACTCGCCGCCGCTTTCGTGGCCCGCGCCCTCGCCGGACTCACCTCCGCCGGAGCCCTCACCGGCTTCGCCGGATCCGACTTCAACGTGGGCGCTCCAGGTGTCGAACGGGGCTGTAGTCGAGGGCAGTGTCAGACGCAGGGAATGACCGGCTGGCAGATCGGTCGGCGTGGTGGGGCCGAGCTCAGTGCCGTTGGAGAGGTGGACCTCCACCCGGACTCGGGTCAGAGTCTGGTTGGTGGTGTTCTCCGCAGTTCCCACGAAGGCGTTGGCCGCTGGATCGAAGGCCAGCTGGAGGCGGGCGCCGCCGATGGTCTCGTCGTAGGTCTGGTCGGCTGTCAGCAGGGTCACGTTGCCGCCTTCGGCTGCTTCGCCCCTGCCGGCCTCGCCTCCGTGACCCGCCTCGGCCGCTTCACCCATCCCGCCGCCTTCGCCGCCTTCTGAATGTTCCCCGGCGCCCTCGCGGCCGCCTTCGTGGCCGGCACCGTCGCCGGACTCCCCGCTGCCGCACGCTCCGGCTATGAGGGCGATTGACAGCACGGCGGCACCCGCGGTGGCGGCGACCCGCTTCTTCGACTTGGTGAAGAAGCGAAGAACCTTGTTCTTGACCTGTTCGTTGTTCGGTTGGGTGTCGATGGTCATTTTTCCATCTCCTTTGATGTGACCAGTCCTGCTCTTCACAGAACTTGTTGGGGCCAGTATGGCGAGGAGACGGTTAATGAATGATTAGAACTCGACGGGCTTTAACCTTGCTTTAAGCAGGGGTTTTGGCCGCTGGGAGGGTGACCTCGAATCGGGCGCCGCCGAGCGCTGCGGAGTCGCCCACACCGATGGTGCCCCGGTGGCGATCAACTATGGCTTTGACTAGGGCGAGGCCGATGCCGATGCCACCGGTGGCCCTCCCCCGGCTGCTGTCCAGCCGTACGAATCGCTCGAAGATGCGCTCGCGGTCTTCAGGGCTGACTCCCGGCCCGTCGTCTTCAACGGCAATCAGCACATCGGCGCCATCGGGGGTAACGGTTATTTCCACTCGGCCCTCGGCATGAGTGACCGCGTTTTCGGCCAAGTTGAAAACCACCCGCTCGATCTGCGAGAGCACCCCATCAGCATGAGCGACCTCCGGTGCGCTCAGTGAGATGGCCGGCGCGGCGTCTTCAAGGCGATGCAGCGCATCGCGGCACACCGAGACGACATCAACTTCGGTCGTGGCGACTTCGAGGCGATCCTCGTCGAGTCGGGCGAGATCCAGCAGATCGGCAACCAGCAACTGCATGCGCTCAGCCTCTCCCGACACCGTGTCGGCCAGCCTCTGGAGCTTTATCGGGTCGGGGCTCACCGACGCGATCTCGGCCGCAGCCACAATTGTCGAGAGAGGAGAGCGGAGTTCGTGGCTGGCGTCGGCAACGAAGGCGCGCTGGCGTTCTGAAGAAGACTCCAATCGGTCGAGCATCTCGTTCATCAGAGCAGCAAGCTCCGCGATCTCGTCCTTGCTGGCCGGCACCGGGACCCGCTCACTGAGGGTGGTCCCGGAGATCTCGGCGACCTGGGCAGAGATGTCGCGCACAGGGCGTAGGGCTCGCCCAACCGTCCACCAGATGGCGAGACCCAGCGCCACCACCACCGCGGGAACGATTATCAACAGCGCATTCGACGCGGCATCGACCCCTGCTTCAACTTCTCGGATGGAAGCATCGGCTAGCGCTTGCTGCTGGGCATCGCCCGTGGAACCGCCTTCAGCCGCGCCCTGCTGGCCATGTTGTTCGCCCCCACCACCCTCGCTAGTGCCCGTTGATCCCTCGCCGCTGACGGAGTGGGACGCCGATTCCAGAGCCCCGCTGAGCGCACTCCTAGCGTTGTCCTCCAAGTCTCGCTCAACCAGCCGAACTATGAGAACCGACGCCAGTCCCAGCACGAGCGCAGTCAGCACGGTGGCGGCCACTGTGGTCCGCCACCTAACCGACCGCAGCCGGCCCAAGTTCATGCCGCCACGATCCGGTAGCCGACACCTCGTTGGTTCTTGATGGTGCTCACATCGAACGGCTCGTCGATCTTGCGCCGCAAGTAGCGCATGTAGACCTCCACGATCTTGGGGTCCACATCGGCATCGAATCCCCACACCCGGTCAAAGATCTCGTGTTTCGACACCGGCGTGTCGCCCCCTCGCATGAGCACCTCCAAAACCTGCATCTCGGTGCGGGTCAAGTCGATCACCACATCTCCCCGGCGCACAGCCGAAGTGGCGACATCGAACACCAGATCTCCCACCTGGAGCACGGCGGGCCGCTCCACCGACGGACGGCGGGCCAGCGCCCGCAACCGCGCCAACAAGACGACGAACGAGAACGGCTTGGTCAGATAATCGTCGGCGCCGGTGTCGAGGGCCTCCGCCTCGTCCCACTCCCCATCTTTGGCCGTGAGCATCAGAATCGGAGTCCAGATACCGTCCTCTCGCAGCTTGCGGCAGATCTGATAGCCGTTGAGCCCTGGCAGCATGATGTCCAGCACGATGACGTCATAACTGCCCGCCAGGGCCCGCCACAGCCCTTCCAGGCCGTCGTGCTCGATATCGGCGGTGACGCCGTGCTCATCGAGCCCGTCGCGGATGGTCTCAGCCAGCCGCTCCTCATCCTCTACCAGCAGCACGCGCATAGAGTTACATCATCCCTCAGATCGGCGAGTCGTGTGTGTCTGCCGGACGCGCCGCGCCCCTGGGCCGAGGGGGTCAGCCCAGGGGCGCACATGCCCGGAGGCAATTCCTTTCTCAGATCATGGACATGGAGAGGATTCGGGGTGGATGCTGTAGGTGTCGGGAACCACCGGGTTGGCTGAGAGCACCACATCGATGGTCTCGCCCGGTTGCAGGTCGACGCCGATGGTGGCCCCAGCTCGGTGCCGTTGGAGAGATGCACCTCCACCCGGACTCTTGTCAGAGCCTGGTTGGTGGTGCTCTCCGCGGTGCCCACAAAAGCATTGGCCGCAGGATCGAAGCCCAGTCGCAGACGAGCACCGCCGATGGTCTACCCGCTTCTTTGATTTGCCGAAGAAGCCGAGAACTTTGTTCTTGTCCTCTTGGTTCTCTGGTCTGGTTTCGATGGTCATTTTCATCTCCCTTGATGTGACCGGCCCTGCTGTTTGCAGAACCTGTTGGGCACATCATGCCGGGACGACGATTAAGGAATGGTTGGAATGCCGAGCGCTCTAACCTTGGCTTAACCAGGGGATTTGGCGACGCCAGCCCTGCGGTATTCGACGGGGAGATTTAGGCGCTGGGCCTCAGCAGCTCCAGCAGGGCACGGGCCTGATCGGCCTGCCAATCCGACTCCCGGAGCTTGTCCATGGCCGTCTTCAGGGTGGCCACCCGGCGCAGCAGGTCATCGTCGGCTGAACCGGTTCGGGCCTTGCGCTCAAGGTAGGTCAGCTCCCGCTGTCCCGACTCATACAGCAGGATTGCCATGACTACCTCTTGGCGGTGGGTGCTGGCCCGCAGACCCTCGTCGTCTACCACCAGAAGTTCCTGCATGAGGGCCAATAGCCCCGGCTCCACCTCGGCAAGCAGATCTTCCATCGCCGGATAAATGAGCATTGCCTCGAAAGCGTCTCTGTACAGCGGGTAGTGGAACATCCCGGGCACGACTTCCGGCCACACCGCGCCCGGCTCGTTGGCCGCCAGCCACAGCACTTGGCGCTCCACGTTGTAGGGCGGGGGACTATCCATTTCGTCGTAGTAACCCTCGTCACCCCTGTCAGGCACATTGCTTTTATCTGCCGGATGAGGGGCCTCCTCTTCTGAATTCGACCTTGAGGAGCGTGCATTGCGAGGGGGAGGCGGCCGGAAGTCCTGGGCTATGCGACGAAGACGATCCAACGCGTTCGGATCGTCCTGTCGACACCTGGTGGCGATTTCCAGCAAGTAGGGATCGCGTACCAGGGGTTCCTTGATTGGAGCAACGGCCTCGGTAGCTCGCCTAGCCGCTACAGAACGGCCCCTGATGGAGTCCAAGTCAGCTTGAGTCAAGACCCGCTCATAACGGAACCGAGGAAAAGCCATCGCTTCTCCTACAGCTGCTGCCAACCTCTCTGGATCGGTCTTGGCCAACTCTCCCGGATCGGTGCCTGCAGGGAAAACAGCCACTTTGACTTCAATTTCCCCTTCCCATTGCAAGAAGCGCTCAGCTGCGTCACTTCCAGCAGTATCCGGGTCGAAAGCCAAGACGATTCGATTGGCATATCGGCGCAGGGTCTGTATGTGTTCATCGGTTGCGGCCGTGCCGCAAGTGGCTACCGCCCGGGAGATGCCCACTTGGGTGAAGCCGATCACGTCGGTATAACCCTCGCAGATGATGACCTCGCCGGCGTTCACGATGTCCTGTTTGGCCCAGTTGAGTCCGTAGAGCACCCGGGACTTGCGGTAGACGGCGTTATCCACCGAGTTCTTGTACTTGGGACCCTCCCCCCCGGGAAGCACGCGCCCGCCGAATCCCACTGGCTTGCCGCTGGGGTCGAATATGGGGAACATCAGCCGAGCCCGAAAACTGTCCTGCATGCGCTTGGCCTTGTTGCGAAATCCCAGACCGGCGTCGGAGAACACCTCACGCGACATACCGCCCTTGTCACCCACCCCCAGATCCACCGCCAAGGCATCCCAGTCGTCGGGGGCCCATCCCAGCTTGTACTGGCGTACCACGTCGCCGTCGTAACCCCGTTCCCGCAGATAGCGCCGGGCCAGACCGGCATCGGCAGAGGTCAACAGCCGCTGGTGGTACCACTCCACTGCCTGCTCGAGGGCTTCGGTCAGCTTGCCCCGCTTTTGGCGGTCGGCTCCTTCACCGAGCGACGTGTAGCGCAGCGTGATCCCAGAGCGCCCGGCTAGGCGTTCCACCGCCTCAACAAAGTCGGCGTGCTCCACTTCCCGGAGAAAAGTGATGGCGTCGCCGCTGGCCTTGCAGCCGAAGCAGTGGTAGACGCCCATTTCGGCATTGACGGAGAACGACGGCGTCTTCTCGGCATGGAAAGGGCAAAGACCCTGCCAGCGGCGCCCGACCCGCTTCAGCTGCACGTACTCGCTGATGACCGCGACGATGTCCGTCGCCTCTCTCACCCGGGCCACGTCTTCGTCGTGGATGCCCACAGTGTGAGACTACGCCGATCCGATGACAGCTTGGGCAGCCGCTAGCCAGAGCCCGAGGCGATCACTGCATGGGCCGCCGCCAAGCGGGCCACGGGCACCCGGTGCGGGGAACACGACACATAGTCCACCCCCGCGGTGGCCAGCAGCGCGATCGACGCTGGATCACCGCCATGCTCGCCGCATACCCCTATCTCTATCTGTGGTTGGGCGACGCGTGCAGCGGCCACCGCGTCGGACACCAAGCGGCCCACTCCGGTCTCGTCCAGGGTTTCAAACGGGTTGGCCTCCAGCAGGCCGTGCTCGACATAGGGACGCATGATCTTGGCTTCGATGTCGTCGCGGCAAAAGCCGAACGTCATCTGGGTCAGATCATTGGTGCCCACCGACATGAAGTCGGCGCAGTCGGCAATCTCGGCCGCGGCCAGCGCGGAGCGGGGCGTCTCGATCATCGCTCCCACCGGGATGGACCGGCCTGCCAGGCGGCTCTCGAAACCAGCCAGCTCTTCAGTCACCGCAACCCGCACGTGGGCCAGCTCGGGGCCGCCCACCACCAGGGGAACCATGATCTGAACCTGCGGATCGCCCCCCGCCTCCACTCGCCGGGCCGCAGCCTCAGCCACCGCGGCGGCCTGGGCCCGATACAGCTCAGGGCGCAGTACTCCCAGCCGAGCACCCCGCACTCCGAGCATGGGATTCTGCTCGGCCAGATCCGGGTGATCGGGCAGAAACTCGTGCAGGGGCGGGTCCAGCAAGCGGACGGTAACCGGCAGCCCATCCATCGCCTCCAACAACTCGGTCAAGTCCTCTACTTGGGCGTCAGCCAGCGCAAGAAGCGCCGCCGGGGATCCGTCGGTAATGGCCCGCTGAATCAGCGGCAGCCGCTCCCCCAAGAACATGTGCTCTGTGCGGCACAGCCCCACTCCGCTGGCTCCGAACTGCCGGGCCAAGCGGGCCGAGAACGCGTCGTCGGCGTTGGCCCGCACCGCCAGCCGCCCGGCCCGCAATTCGTCGGCCCACTCCAGCAAAGTGAACAGGTCGTCGGGAATGTCCACCTCTCCCACCTCGGCGGCACCCAGCATGATTGCGCCCGATGAGCCATCGACGGTGATGGGATCGCCGTCTCGCAGCTGCACGTCGCCCAGCCGGGCCACTCCGGCCGCCACGTCCACCACCAGGGTCTCCACACCCACCACCGCAGGGATGCCCCAGCCCCGAGCGATTACCGCCGCATGGCTGGCCATGCCCCCTTTGGCGGTGATGATGGCCGCCGCCGCCGACATGGCCACCTCATCGGCGGGGGTGGTGAACGGCCGCACGAAAACGGCGGGTACGCCGTCGTCGTCGGCGTCGAGCACCGCGTCCACCGACAGGCACACCCGACCAGAAGCCGCTCCCGGCGAGGCGGCCACCCCATGGGCGGCCACCGGTGCCGACGGCCCGTCGGTCATCTTGGCGTGGAGAAGGTGTTCCACCTCGTCGGGGGCAACCCCCAACACCGCTTCGGTGCGGTCCAGCTCACCGCTCTCGGCGGCCTGCACCGCGGCTATGACCGAGCTGGTCACCCCGTCCGCCTCACAGTCCGAGTTTGGCGTCCAAGTGCCCGACCAGATCGTCAATGGACACTCGGTCTTGTTCCATAGAGTCGCGGTCGCGAACGGTTACCGCCCGGTCGTCGAGGGTGTCGAAGTCCACGGTCACGCAATACGGGGTGCCGATCTCGTCTTGGCGGCGATAGCGGCGGCCAATCGACTGGGTCACGTCGTAGTCGGTCATCCACCGGGGCTGGAGCAGGCCCACCACCTCCTCGGAAACCGCCTGAAGCTCGGGCTTCTTCGACAGAGGCAGCACCGCGGCCTTGTAGGGCGCCAGCCGGGGGTGGAGCCGCAGCACGGTGCGGGTCTCCCCCCGCACCTCCTCAGTGTCGTAGGCAGCCAGCAAGAACGCCATCATCGTGCGGGTAGCCCCCGCGGCCGGCTCGATCACATGGGGCCGGTAGCGCACGTCGGCCTGCTGGTCGTAGTAGTCCAAGTCGACGCCGGAGTGCTCAGCGTGCTGGGTCAAGTCGTAGTCGGTGCGGTTGGCGATGCCCTCCAGCTCGCCCCACCCCCACGGGAACAGGTACTCCACATCGGCGGTGCCGGCTGAATAGTGGCTGAGTTCATCCGCGTCGTGGGGCCGCAGCCGCAGCTTGTCGGCGGGGATGCCGAGGCCGGTGTACCAGTCCATCCGGGCACCGCACCAGTACTCGAACCACATGGCGGCCTCGTCGGGGGGCACGAAGAACTCCATCTCCATCTGCTCGAACTCCCGGGTGCGGAAGATGAAGTTGCCCGGGGTGATCTCGTTGCGGAACGACTTGCCGATCTGGGCGATGCCGAACGGCGGCTTATTGCGCGCGGTGTTCAAAACGTTGGCGAAGTTGATGAACATGCCCTGGGCCGTCTCGGGCCGCAGGTACACGTCTGCTCCAGCCCCGGCCACCGGACCGGCCTGGGTGCGGAACATCAGATTGAACTCCCGAGCCTCGGTGAACTGCCCCTTTGCGCCGCAGCTTGGGCACACATCGGGGTCTTCCAGCTGGTCTTCGCGATGGCGAGCTCCGCAGTTGCGGCAGTCCACCAAGGGATCGGAGAAATTGGTGAGATGGCCCGATGCCTCCCACACCTCAGGAGGCGACAGGATGGAGGCGTCGAGGCCGACCACATCGGTGCGGAGCTGCACCATGGTCCGCCACCAGGCGTCCTTCACGTTGCGCAGCAGCAGCACGCCCAACGGGCCATAGTCGTAAGCGCTGCGGAATCCGCCGTAGATCTCCGCCGACTGGTACACGAACCCCCGCCGCTTGCAGAGGTTCACCACCTTGTCCATCAGATCGTCGCCCGCGCTGTGGACGACATCGCCGCTGCTCATGGCCCGCAGGCTACCGGCCCCCGGTGACAGGACTGACACCGAAAACGGCGCCTTCCTGAGGATTGATCGACTTCCGACGAAGCGGACCTCGATGTCTAGTCAAACACCGGCGCAATCGAGGGTCCCTGCAAAACTCGTCAAAGGTGCTGACCGAACTTGATCTGCTCGACGCGGTCTGAGCAGGCTCTCGCCGGTACCTTTGCACCCAGGCGTGGCCGAAGAGCTACTCGAGAAAATCGTCGGAGGCACTTCGCAATGAAGGCGAAAGAAATCAAGCTCCTCAACTTCCTCAGACAATCGCCACAGTTCATGATCCCCGTCTACCAGCGCACCTATAGCTGGACGGAGCGCGAGTGTCGACAACTCTGGGACGACATACTCCGCACTGGGAAGGACAATCAGGTCGCGGCGCACTTCGTCGGTTCAGTTGTCTACATCGAGGAGAGTGTGTACCAGGTTGCGAGCCAACCACCGCTCCTTGTGATCGATGGACAGCAACGCCTCACAACCACGATGTTGATCCTCGAAGCTCTGGCGAGGCATCTCGGCGATGAGGAGCCAGTCGACGGGTTCTCCGCTCGCAAGCTCCGCGACTACTACCTGTTGAATCCCTTGGAGGAGAGCGATCGACGATTCAAACTGATGCTCACGCAGACCGACAAAGCGAGCCTGATTGCGCTGGTGGGGCAGAAGCCCCTTCCCCAGGAAGAGTCCCTGCGTGTCGTCGAGAACTTCGAGTTTTTCGAAAGGCTAATTGCCGACCTGGGTGATGAGGTCGCTCCGCTTTGCCTAGGGCTCGCGAAGCTCATGATCGTCGACATCGCGCTCAGTCGAGATCAAGACAATCCGCAACTCATCTTTGAGAGCATGAATTCGACTGGGCGCGAGTTAAGCCAGGCCGACCTAATTCGCAACTTCGTGCTGATGGGACTTGAGCCCGCAAAGCAGACGCGGCTCTACGAAGACCAATGGCGACCGATGGAACTCGCCTTCGGTCAGGAGGCGTACGGAACGCACTTCGACGGTTTCATGCGCCACTATCTGACGTTAAAGACTGGCGAGATTCCCAAGCTCGCAAATGTCTACGAGGCATTCAAGGCTCACGCTCGTGATCCCCAGATAGAGCAGGATGAAATTGAAGCCTTGGTTGCCGACATTCGCCAGTTCGCCAGCTACTACTGCTCGATGGCCCTTGACCCGAACCCAGCGGGTCGCCTCGGCGAAGCCTTTCGGGACCTGCGCGAACTCAGGGTTGACGTCGCCTACCCATTCCTACTTGAGCTCTATCACGATTACTGCTCTGGCGACCTACACGAGGACGACTTCTACGAGGCAGTCCGGCTGGTCGAAGCGTACGTGTTTCGTCGTGCGGTTTGCTCGATCCCGACTAACTCACTTAACAAGACATTCGCAACATTTGGCCGCCACCTCAGGAAAGATCGCTACCTCGAAAGCATCAAGGCCCATTTCCTCTTATTGCCGTCGTATCGGCGATTTCCACAAGACGATGAATTCAAGCGCGAGTTGAAACTACGAGACGTCTACAACTTTCGTAGCCGTAGCTATTGGCTGCGCCGACTGGAAAACCATGAGCGCAAGGAACGGGTTCCTACCGGCGAATACACCGTCGAGCACATCATGCCGCAAAATGAGGATCTGTCGACACGGTGGCAGACCGACCTGGGGCCAGATTGGCAACGTGTCCACAATGAGTTTCTGCACACCCTCGGCAACCTCACTCTGACCGGCTACAACTCGGAATACAGCGACCGGCCCTTCGTCGAAAAACGCGACATGAGGGGCGGGTTCAAGGTGAGCCCCCTCAGGCTCAATGAAGGCATCGGTACACTGGAACGCTGGGACGAGCAGGCAATCAGGGCCCGCGCCGACAAGCTTGCCAACCTTGCTTCCAACGTCTGGTCAGCCGTGTACCTCCCAGAGGAACGGCTTGCCCTATACCGAACGCTTCCAGATCGGGGACCGACCAGCACCTTTTCGATCGCGGACCACCCTAATCTCACCCCGGGAAGCAAATGCAGACCGTTGTTCGATGCTTTCCGCAAAGAAGTCCTCGCGCTGAACCCCGTGGTCGCCGAGGAGTTCCTCAAGCTCTACGTGGCCTACAAGGCAGAGACCAATTTCGTCGATGTTGTCCCGCAGGCTTCCCGACTCCGCCTCTCGCTCAATATGAGCTTCCAAGAGCTTCATGATCCGAGAGGCCTGGCTAGGGACGTGACCAACGTCGGGAGGTGGGGGAACGGCGATGTGGAGGTAGCGTTCAGCGACCTAGAGGAACTGCGGTACGTGATGGCTCTCGTTGGCCAAGCCTTCGAAAGGCAGATGGGTAACGGCGAAAGCGAAACATGATCGCTACCTCAATCCGCATCGATTCGGTTTGGTGTATGGGTCAGGCTAAAGCGTTATCTGTGACGAGACCTGGGGCTATGACAATCTCGGGGTCAACTCCTAGCAGTTCTCCTGCTTCCCGGATCAATGCCTCAAGTTCTCCGAGGGTAGCGGCGTTGGCAAAGTAGGCAGATTCGCCGATGTCGCCTTCGGCTAGCCAATCTCCGCTGCCGTCGTCGTCTCTGCTGATCACGACCTTGGCCATGTCCTGTCCTCCATAGAGATTGTCAGAGTAACGACTCAATCTCATCGTCAGTCAGCCCAACCCTATCAACCAGCATCGCCCGCAAATGCTTGGGTTTCACCGTCCTGCCCTTGTGCATCGAGACGGTGATCGTTTGTCTTCCTTCTGCTTGCAAGACAATATGCGAGCCCCTTTGGCGGACTTTCCGGTATCCAAATCTGCGGAGCAGCCGAAGCACTTGATCGGGCTTGAGGGCTGGAAACCGGGAGACCGGAATCGACATGCCCAGCAGGGTATGATGCGCTACCTAGATTTTCCATTCTTTTCAATGTATATCACGAATAGGCGTTCGACGCGCGGAGGCGGCGTTCTAGGTGGTATTCGATGGCGGTGGTGGCTAGGTGCTCTACCTCGCCGGTGGCGGGTGATGGGGGCTCGGCCAGGGCGGCGCTGAGGCTGCCGCCCAGCACCATTCGCATCAGCTCTAGCGCATTGGGCGACAGCGGGGATCCCCGGCGGCAGTTGCGGCACAGCACGCCGCCGCTGCCGTAGTCGAAAGTCACCAGATCGCTGTCGGCGCCGCACAGGGCGCACACCCCCACCTCGGGGCCCACCCCGTCGTGGGCCAGGAGCTTGAGGTAGAAGGCGGGCACCACCAGCGCGGAGTCGCCCGCGTCCAGGGCCCGCAGCCCGCCGAGCAGCATCCGGTACAGCGCGCCGTCGGGCTCCCGGTCGACCCCAACTCGGTCGACCGCCTCCAACATGGCCATGGCCTTGCCCAGCCGGTCCAAGTCCTCCCGAACCGTCCGGAACTGGTCCACCGACTCGGTCTGGGTAACGATGTCGAGCTCGCTTCGCCCCCGATGGAGCTGGAGCTGCACATGGCTTGTGGGCTCGAGGCGCCCCCCGAACCGACTGCGGGTCTTGCGGACTCCCTTGGCCACCGCCCGCACCTTGCCGTGCCCCCGAGTGCAAAACACCACGATGCGGTCGGCCTCACCCAACTTGTAGGTGCGAAGCACGATTCCTTGATCTCGGTAGAGGCTCATCGAATCGAATCCCCGATGCCCTGGTCCCGGTAGAGGCTCACCGCAACAAGCCTCCCACTCCCGGACCTCTCCAGAGGGGCATGGTGCGCCCCTTATCTAACCCGGCCGAAGCGACGGTGGCGGTGCTGGTACTCGGCAATCGCGGCAAACAGGTCCTGGCGGGTGAAGTCGGGCCACAGCACATCGGTGAACACCAGCTCGGAGTAAGCCAGCTCCCATAGCAAAAAGTTGGAGATCCGGTACTCCCCGGAGGTGCGAATAATGAGGTCGGGCTCGGGCATCTCCTGGTCGTACAGGTGGCGAGCGATGATCCGCTCGTTGATCATCCGGGCCGGGATCCTCTGGGCCGCGATGCGCCTTACCGCATCGACAATCTCGGCCCGGCCGCCGTAGTTGAAAGCGACTACCAGCGTCATCTGCTTGTTGTGCTGAGTAAGTTCGATGGCCTCGTCCATCTCTTTGATCAGGCCCTTCGGCACCCGCCAGTCGCGGCGGCCCACAAAGCGGATCCGCACACCCATCTCATTGAGCTCTTCGCAGCGCCGCCGCAAGATGGTGCGGTTGAAGTTCAACAAGAAACGCACCTCGTCATCGGGGCGGTTCCAGTTCTCAGTGGAAAAGGCGTACACCGTGAGCCACTCGATGCCCAGCTCCAGCGCGCCCTCGATGACGTCGAACAGGGCATGCTCGCCCTGCTCGTGACCTTCGGTGCGGGCCATGCCCCGCTGCTCGGCCCAGCGCCCGTTGCCGTCCATTACACAGCCGACATGGCGAGGGATTCGGCTCAGATCAAGGCCATGGTCGGACACGCCCACACCTGCACGGTACTCCCCCACCACCCCAGATTGGGTGCGGGAGAGAGCCATTTCACCCGATGCCCCCGTCAACATCACCGCATGGGGGTAGCGTCGGGGCGATGCCGGAAATCGCCGCGGTAGAAGAGGCTCTGGAAGCGGCTGTCTCGGCGCTGGAAGACGGAGGCGAGCGGCGGCCCGGGCAGCGGGAAATGTGCGAGGCAGTGGCCGAGGCGATGGACTCGGGCCGCCACCTGGTGGTGGCCGCCGGTACCGGAACCGGCAAGTCTCTCGCCTATTTGGTGCCACTGGTCATGGGCGAGGGACCGTCGGTGGTGGCCACCGCCACCAAGACCCTCCAAGACCAGTTGGTGGAGAAAGACCTGCCCCAGTTGGCCGACGCGCTGGGCCTGCCGGTGCGATTCGCCGTGCTCAAGGGCCGGTCCAACTACTTGTGCGTTCAGCGGCTCAAAGAGCACACCGAAGACGACCAGTTGAGCCTGGACATCGCCGAAGGGTCCAAAGCGGAGATCTCCCGGCTGGCCGCATGGGCTGGACAAACCGATACCGGCGACCGGGCCGAGCTGGACTTCGAGCCTTCCCACGCCGCCTGGGATGCGTTGAGCGTCTCGGGCCGGGAGTGCCCGGGGGCCCAGCGCTGCCCATCGGGATCGACCTGTTTCGCGGAGAAGGCCCGGAATAACGCCAACACCGCCGACATCGTGGTGGTCAACACCCACCTCTACTGCCTGCACCTGTTCAGCGAGACCCCGCTTCTGCCCGAGCACAACACGGTGGTCGTCGACGAAGCCCACGGCCTAGAGGACATCGTGTCCGACACCGCCGGGCTGTCGCTCACCGGCGGGCGGTTCGACGAGTTGGCCCGCAGCATCCGCTCGGTGGTAGCCCAGTCGGCCGCGGCCGACGAGGTGGCCGACGCGGGGGCGCGGCTGCCCGCGGCGCCGCCCCCGGGGGGGCGGTCCGGCGGTGCGCCCCGCGCCCCCCGCGCGGTGGTACCCCAGCGGGCCGCGGCCGACGAGGTGGCCGACGCGGGGCTGCGGCTGCGCGAAGCGCTGGCCCCGTTCCGGGACAAGCCGCTGCCTGCTCCTTTGCCCGAAGAGCTCCAAGATGTGGCCGTTTTGGCCCGAGGACGGGTGGAGCAGGCCGCCGGCGAGTTGAGGGCCGTTCCCGACGACGCACCCGGCGACGTGGGGCCTCGCAAGCTGAGGGCAGTGCTGGCCGCCGGGGCCTTGATGGAGGACCTGGCCCGGGCAGTGGAGTCCCAGGCCACCGAGGTGGCCTGGGTGTCGGGCCCCGAGTCGTCGCCCGCCTGGAGGATCGCCCCCATCCAGCTGGGCGAGCTGCTGTCCGAGCGGTTGTGGGAGCACACCACCGCGGTGCTCACCAGCGCCACCATCCCCATGAACCTGGGCGAGATCCTGGGGCTGGCACCCGACGACCACGACGCCATCAACGTAGGCAGCCCATTCGACTATGAGGCCAACACCCTTCTGTATTGCGCCAAGCACCTTCCCGATCCCCGCAGCCCGGGGTACGAGTCGGCCATCCACGAGGAGCTGGCCGCGCTGATCACCGCCGCGGGAGGTCGCACCC
Organism: marine group bacterium Sva0996 bin134; assembly: GCA_002239105.1. Classification (GTDB taxonomy): domain Bacteria; phylum Actinomycetota; class Acidimicrobiia; order Acidimicrobiales; family Bin134; genus Poriferisocius. Next base: position 29,636 of record MPNQ01000039.1, read on the forward strand.
TGGCCCTGTTCACCAGCTACCGGGCCCTAGACCGAGCCGTCGAGGTTTTGCGAGAAGAGCTGGATTTCCCCATCTACTCCCAGCGAGATCTGCCCAAGGCCGAGCTGCTGCGCCGCTTCGCGGCCGAGGTGGAGAGCTGTTTGTTCGCCACCATGAGCATGTGGCAGGGGGTGGACATCCCCGGCGAGGCGCTGTCGCTGGTGGCCATCGACCGGCTGCCGTTCCCCCGGCCCGACGACCCCCTCCTAGAGGCCCGGCGGGAGCGATACGGCCGCAATGCGTTCCGCCTCATCGATCTGCCCCGGGCTGCCACCCGTCTGGCCCAGGGCGCTGGACGACTCATCCGCCGCACCACCGATCGAGGGGTGGTGGCGGTGCTCGATCCCCGAATGGCCACCGCCGGCTATCGCTGGGAGCTGGTAAATGCCCTCCCGCCGTTTCCCCGCACCGCCGAGCGCGACCAGGCCGAGACGATGCTGCGAATGATCCGCGACGGCGCCTGATCTACAACTCGGGGCCGGCCAGAGATCCCGGTCCGTAGCCCAAGCGATCGAGCATCTCGGGGCGGCGCTGCCAGTTCTTCTCCACCCCCACGTGCAGCTCTAAGAACACCCCTTTGGGAAGCTGGGCCCGGGCCTTGGTGCCCACTTCTTTGAGCACCGAGCCCTTCTTGCCAATCACCATGGGCTTTTGCGACTCCCGCTCCACCAATATCTCCACCTTGATGCGGGGCCACTCCCACTCGGTCACCGCCACGGTGATCGAGTGGGGCAGCTCCTCGCGAGTTGCGGCCAAGAGCTGCTCGCGCACCAGCTCGGCCACCCAGCGGGCCTCGGGCATGTCGCGCACCATGTCGGCGGGATACAGCGGCGGGCCGGGCGGCATGAGTTCGCACAGCCGCTCAACCAGGGCGTCA
>MPNQ01000040.1 GCA_002239105.1 marine group bacterium Sva0996 bin134
CTCAGGACGGGACACCATCGTTCCGCTCAGCAACATCCGCCGCATCACCGGTGAGCACATGGTGCGCTCCAAAGCCGTGTCGCCCCACGTGCTGACCGCGGTGGAGGTGGACTTCGAAGGGGTGGAGCAGGTGCGCCGGGCCCACCGGGAGGAGTTCAAGGCCGAGCACGGCTTCAGCCTCACCTACCTGCCGTTCATCGCCCGGGCGGTGTGCGACGCCATCCACGAGTACCCCCACATCAACGCCTCGGTAGGCGACGACGAACTGGTGGTACACAACTACATCAACCTGGCCATCGCTGTCGACCTCGACTTCCAGGGCCTATTGGCGCCGGTGGTGGTGGACGCCGACCGCAAGCGTTTGACGGCGATCGCCGAAGAGGTGGCCGACCTGTCGAGGCGGGCCCGGGCCAAGAAGCTGAACGCCGATGAGATCTCCGGGGGCACGTTCACCATCACCAACCCCGGCCAGTGGGGCACCATGATGCAGTTCCCCATCATCAACCAGCCCCAGGTGGCCATCTTGTCCACCGACGGGATACGCCGCCGACCGGTGGTGGTCACCGCGGCCGACGGCAGCGAGGCCATCGCCATCCACTCGGTGGGCGTGCTGGCCCTGGCCTGGGACCATCGGGCGTTCGACGGGGCCTACGTGGCCGCATTCTTGGACCATGTGCGCTCGATCATCGAAACCCGAGACTGGCGCGTCGAGATGCCATGAGCCTTCAATGAACCCGCTCCGCATTCGATGGCTGGGGCGGGTGTCCTACCGGGACGCCCACGCCTGCCAGCAGGCCATGTTCGAGCGAAGCGGCGACTACCTGCTGCTGCTGGAGCATCCCCATGTGTTCACGCTGGGGTTGCGGGGAGACGAGGCCAACATCCTGGTGGACCCGGTCGAGGTGGGGGCGGAGGTGGTGTGTACCGACCGGGGCGGCGACGTCACCTACCACGGCCCCGGCCAGCTTGTCGGCTACCCGGTGATGACCATTCCCGGCAAGCGGGGAGGGGGCATGGCCGACACAGTGGCCTACGTTCGCTCAGTGGAACAGTTGGTGATCGACGCGCTGGGCGATCTGGGGCTAGTCGGCTGTGGCCGGCTGAGCGACTATCCCGGTGTGTGGGTGGACCCCGACGGCCAGAACCCCCGCAAGATCGCGGCCATCGGCGTGCGCCTCAGCCGCACCCGCTCCATGCACGGTTTCGCGCTCAACGTGGACTGCGACTTGGACTGGTTCAACCGCATCGTGCCCTGCGGCATTCCCGACAAGGCGGTCACCTCTCTGGCTGCCGAGGGACGGCGGGCGACCATGCGGGAGGTGGTGGACGCGGTGGCCGCTAGAGCCGCCAACTGTTGGGGCGGCGGGGGAATGGAGGGGGGCGGTGTGGCTTGTGTGCGGCGGGCGAGGAATGGAGCGGGCCGATGTGGCTTGGCGCCAGCGGCCTGAGGATCTGAGCCCGTTTAGCCGAGGCATGGGACCTGGCGAAGTGCCTGGCCGCCCCGTCCGACTGCAATCGCGGATGGACGAGGCTGGGCTGAACGATGGGCTGGCCATCAATGGGCGCAAACCAAAGTGGATGCGGGTGGCTCTGCGCACCGGCCCCGAATTCCGGCGGCTGCGGTCGGTGCTGCACAGCCGGGACCTGGTGACAGTGTGTGAGGAAGCCGGCTGTCCCAACATCTACGAGTGCTGGAACGAGGGCACGGCCACATTCATGATCAACGGCGAGCGCTGCACCCGGGCCTGCGGGTTCTGCCTGGTGGACACCCAGCGCCCTGAGCCGCTCGACCCGGCTGAGCCCGAGCGAGTGGCCGACGCAGTGGAGGCCATGGGGTTGGAATACGCGGTGATCACCGCAGTGGCCCGAGACGATCTGCCCGACGGAGGGGCAGCCGGGTTCGCGGCGGTCGTGGCCGCCATCCGCCGCCGCACTCCCGGGGTCCGTGTGGAGGTGCTCATCCCCGACTGCAAGGGCGACCCCGACGCGCTGGCAGTTGTATTCGACGCCCGGCCCGATGTGTTGAACCACAACATCGAGACGGTGGCCCGGCTCCAGCGGGTGGTGCGCCCATCCGCCGGCTATGTCCGCAGCCTGGCCGTGCTGGCCCGGGCCAAAGCCGCCGATCTCACCACCAAGTCTTCGATCATCGTCGGCATGGGCGAGACCGACGACGAGGTGGCCCAAACCATGGCCGACCTGGCCGCGGTGGGCACCGACATCGTGACGGTAGGCCAGTATCTGCGGCCCACCACCAATCATCTGCCCGTGGCCCGCTGGGTGCCGCCCGACCAGTTCGAGCTGTACCGGGAACTCGGCCGCTCGCTGGGCATCGCCCACGTGGAGGCCAGCCCGCTAACCCGCAGCTCCCACCACGCCCAACATGCCCACGCCCAGGCGGTGTCGGCTTCAGTCGGAGTAGGAGCGAGCGCCGGGGGGTAGTTTGTTGCCGATGTTCCAGCAGCGGATCGATCGGGTGCGGCGTCTCATGGCTGAACAGCAAGTAGACGTGCTGTTGCTCTCCGTTGGCGCCGACCTGCCCTACTTCTGCGGTTATGAGGCCATGCCCCTGGAGCGGTTGACCATGCTGGTGGTGCCCCGCGACGGCGATGCCCACCTCATCGTCCCCCGGCTGGAGGCCCCTCGGGTGGTGGAACGCCCCGGCGTGTTCCAGACGGTCCCCTGGGACGAAACCGACGATCCCATCGACCTGGCCCGGTCGCTCCTCGGCCCGGCGTCGACCGCGGCCATCGGCGACCACACCTGGGCCGGGTTCCTCGTCGATCTGACAAAGGTTTTGCCATCGGTCGAGTTCCGCCGGGCGTCGGAGCTCACCAGCCCGCTGCGCTCGGTGAAAGATGCTGCTGAGGTGGAGTCGCTGCGGGCCGCGGCGGCGGCTGCCGACCGGGTGGCTGTCGACCTTCGTTCCGGCGATATCGAATTGGTGGGGCGGACCGAGGCCGAGGTGTCGGCCGAATTGGGTCGCCGGCTGTTGGCTGAGGGCCACCAGCGGGTGAACTTCGCCATCGTGGCTGCCGGGGAGAACGCAGCCAGCCCTCACCACGAGGCGGGGGAGAGGGTGATCAAGCCGGGCGAGATTGTGCTGTGCGATTTCGGAGGGACGATGATGGATGCCGACGGGGTGGGCTACTGCTCTGACATCACCCGATGCGTACACCTGGGCGAGCCGCCGGCCGACTTGGTCGAGGCCTATGACGTGCTCTTTGAAGCCCAGGCTGCACAGGTGGCCGCCGCCGTAGTCGGCCAGCCATGCCAGGAGGTCGACCGGGTGGGGCGGGCCATCATCGCCGGGGCCGGATTCGGCGACAACTTCATCCATCGCACCGGTCACGGCATCGGCACAGAGGCCCATGAGGATCCTTACATCGTGGAAGGCAACGACTTGGAGTTGCGCCCCGGCCACGCCTTCTCCATCGAGCCCGGCATCTACCTGCCGGGACAATGGGGACTGCGGCTGGAAGACATCGTGGTGGCTGCTTCGGATGGCCCCGACAACCTCACCACCACCGATCACCGCCTGGCCGTAGTCGACGCGTGATCGAGCTTCAGCCGGCCACGCTCCTATTGCAGCTGGCCGTGGGCGGATTGGCGTTCACCTGGCTCACCACTCGTCGCCGCGAAGCTGGGCTGGGCTACGGGTGGCTGATGCGCAGCATCTTCGGACTGCTAGCTGCGGGCGGTGCCTGGCTGGGGTTCGCCACCGACCCGTTGGCGCTGAGGGACTGGACCGCGGTAGCGACTGCAGCGGCTGCTGGCCTGGCCTTGGCGGTTTCGGTCATCCGGCGCCGGGCCGGGGTAAGCGGCCAACAGGAGCGGGAGGAACGACGCAGCGCTGAGGTCGCGGCTATGACGGGGATCGACCGCGAAGAGCAGCGGTTCGACCGCACCCAGCCTGAGTTTCCCCCGGTGCTGGATCTGATTGCCCCGGTGGTGGGTTTGATCGGAGTGGTGGCTGGCGGACTCGATGCGGGCGATCCTGCCGCGCTCGCGGTGGCCCGGACCGTGATCGGAGCTTTCTTTTTGGGGGCGGTCACCGATGCCATGCTCTTGGGCCACTGGTATCTCGTGCAGCCAGGCTTGGCTCGGGGGTCGCTGTTGGAGCTGGTTCGTTGGACCGGTCTCCTGTGGCTGCCCGAGCTGGTGGTGATGCTGTGGCCCACCGGAATGGGGTCAGTTCTCAGCGGGACCATCGACGACGGGTACAACGGGCTGCTGGGCTGGTTCTGGGTGGCTTGCGTTGTGACGACCGCAAGTTTGGTAGTCCTGGCTCGGGCGGCTTTGCGGGAACGCTTCTACTCGGCAGTGATGGCGGCGACGGGGCTGTTGTACTTGGGGATCTTGACCGGATTTGGGATGGACCTGGTGGCTCGAGTGCTGCTGGATACGACTTAACGGGCGACGAAGTATTTGGCTTGGGGGTGGTGGCAGATTAGGGCGGAGGTGGTTTGCTCGGGTTGGTATTGGTAGCTGGTTTCTTCGCCGACCTCGATGCCGAGGCGGTCGGCTTCTAGGAGTTGGGCCACGGTGAGATTGTCCTCGAGGTCGGGGCAGGCGGGGTAGCCCCAGGAGTAGCGGCCGCCGCGGTATTGCTGGCGGAACAGGCCGATCAGGGTGGGTCCGTCTTCATCGGCGAAACCCCACTCGGTGCGGATGCGGTGGTGCCAGTACTCGGCGAGGGCCTCGGCCATCTCTACCCCGAGGCCGTGCAGCAGCAAGTAATCTTGGTAGCGGTTGTCGGCGAACAGCTTGCCCGCGGCCTTGGACACTTCCGCTCCCATGGTGACGATGTGGAATGCGGCGTAGTCCACATCCTCGCTGTCCGCGGGCCGGAAGAAATCGGCGATGCACAGGAACGGTTCTTTGGGCTGGCGGGGATAGCGGAAGCGGCACAGCTCGGAGGCTCGGTCGGGGCTGTCCCACACCACCAGGTCGTCGCCGCTTCCGCTGACCGGGAAGTAGCCGTACACCACTTGGGGAACCAGCAGCCCTTGGGCGGTGGCCGAGGTGAGCTGCTCGCGCATGGTGGGGCGAATGCGCTCTTTGAAGGCGGCATCGTCCTCGCCGTCGACGGGGCGGAACTGCCACTGGTTGCGGAACAGGGCGGTCTCGTTCACGTATTCGGCGATGTCGGCGACTGGAATGCCCTTGACCACGCGCGAGCCCACAAACGGGGGTTCGAAAACCGTGTTGTCGACCTGCACCGACGGTGCCCGCTCGGGAAGGACTTCGCCGACAGCGGCGGCCGGGTCCCGGCGGGCCCTGCGGGGCCGGGCGCGGGCCCCCGGGCGGCCGGCCGCATCCGGGGCCTTCACCCCCCGGCGGCCCGGGCGGGGCAGGCCGCGGCCTCCGGGCCGACGGCCGAATTCGGGGTCTTCAACGCCGGTGCGGCGCAACTCGCCCAGCCGGTCCATCACCGCCAGCCCCTCAAAGGCGTCTTTGCCGTAGAACACCCGGCCCCGGTAGGTCTCCCTCATATCCCGTTCCACATAGGTGCGGGTCAGGGCCGCGCCCCCCAGCAGCACCGGGAGGTGGTGGAGGTCTCTGGTGTTCAGCTCCTCCAGGTTGTCCCGCATAATCAGGGTGCTCTTCACCAGCAGACCGCTCATCCCGATTGCGTGGGCCTCTACCGACTGGGCCCGGTCGATCATCTCGGCAATCGACACCTTGATGCCCAGGTTGTGAACCTCGTAGCCGTTGTTGGTCAAGATGATGTCCACCAGGTTCTTGCCGATGTCGTGTACGTCGCCCTTCACGGTGGCCAGCACAATCCGGCCCTTGCCCCCGGTGTCGTCGGCCTTGTCCATGTGCGGCTCCAGATACGACACCGCCGTCTTCATGGTCTCGGCTGACTGGAGCACGAACGGCAACTGCATCTCCCCGGAGGCGAACAGCTCGCCCACCACCTTCATTCCGGCCAGCAGCGTGTTGTTGACGATGTCCAGTGCCGGGGTACCCGATAGGGCCTCGTCCAGATCGGCCTCCAGCCCATCGCGGTCGCCGTCAATGATGCGCCGCTCCAGCCGCTGCTCAACCGGCCATCCGGAGCGGTCTTCCTTCACGGCGGCGGCCGCGGTCACGTTCTCGAACGCAGCCAGCAACTCGGTCAGCGGGTCGTAGTCGTCCCGTCCTTGCGACGCGATCCCAACCGAGCCCCGCCGGTCGTAGATCAAGTCCAGACACACGTCGCGATGGTGGGGGTCTACCCGGTTCAACGGGATGATCCGACCCGCATGGACGATGGCCGAGTCCAGTCCGGCTTCCAAGCACTCGTGCAGGAACATGGAATTGAGCACATGGCGGGCGGCGGGCTTCAGCCCGAACGACACGTTGGAAACCCCCAGCGTGGTGTGGGCGCCCGGCAGCTCGGCCTTGATCCGGCGGATGGCCTCGATGGTGGCCAGACCGTCTTTGCGCAGGTCGTCATCGCCGGTGGACAGCGGGAAGGTCAGGGCGTCGAAGATCAGATCGGAGGGGGCCAGCCCGTAGCGCTCGGTGGCCAGGCGATAGAGGCGGTGGGCCACCCGCATCTTCCACTCCAGGTCGCGGGCCTGGCCCTCTTCGTCTATGAGAAGGCACACCACCGCAGCGCCGTACTCCCGGGCCAGCGCTAGAACCTTGTCGAGGCGCGATCCCTCGGCCTCGCCGTCTTCCAGATTGGCCGAGTTGAGCACCGCCCGGCCGCCGATCCACTCCAGCCCCGCTTGCATCACATTGGGCTCGGTGGAGTCCAGCACCAGGGGTGCGGCCACGCCGGTGGCGAACCGCCGGGCCAGCTCGTCCATGTCGGCGGCGCCGTCGCGGCCCACGTAGTCGACGCACAGATCAAGCAGGTGGGCACCCTCGCCCACCTGGTCGCGGGCGATCTGGAGGCAGCCGTCCCAGTCGGCCTCCAGCATGGCGTCGCGGAACTTGCGGGAGCCGTTGGCGTTGGTGCGCTCTCCCACTATGAGGAACGACGTGTCCTGGGCAAAGGGCACCGCGGTGTAGATCGAAGCAGCCGATGGGGGCAATTCGCCGGGCCGGGGTCCTGGGGTGAGATCGGCGCAGCGGTCGATCACCGCCCTCAGGTGCTCGGGGGTGGTGCCGCAGCAGCCGCCGATCACGCTCACCCCCATCTCGGTGACATAACGGGCCAGGTAGTCGGCGAACTCGTCGGGGCCGACGTCGTAGTGCATCCGGCCGTCCACCACCTGGGGGAGCCCGGCGTTGGGGATGCAGGCCACCGGCACCGGGCACTGCTCGGACAGCACCCGCAGGTGCTCGCCCATCTCAGCGGGGCCGGTTGCGCAGTTCAGCCCGAACGCCGCCGGGCCAAGGGGGGCTAGGGCGGTCAGCGCGGCGCCGATCTCGGTGCCGGGCAGCATCCGGCCGGTCATCTCGATGGTGACCTGCACTTGCAGAGGTACTTCCCGGCCCACCGCGGCCATGGCCCGGCGGCATCCGTTGATGGCCGCCTTGGCGCCGAGCAGGTCGTACTGGGTCTCGATGATGAACAGGTCGACTCCGCCGTCGAGTAGGCCCCGGGCCTGCACCTCAAAGGCGTCGCGCAGCTCGGCATAACGGATCTGGCCCAGCGAGGCCAGCTTGGTGCCCGGACCCACCGATCCCGCTACCCACCGGGGTCGTCCGTCGGTGACATATCCCTGGGTCACATCACGGGCGATGCGGGCCGCAGCCAGGTTGATCTCATAGGCCTGATCGGCAATGCCGTACTCGGCCAGAGGCACGGCGAACGCCCCGAAGGTGGCGGTTTCCACCGCGTCCACCCCGAGGCCCAGGTAGAGATCGTGCATCCCGGCGATGAGGTCGGGCCGGGTCAGGCACAAGAGCTCGTTGCAGCCTTCCAAGTCGGGGCCGCCGAAGTCATCCGCGCTCAGCGGCTGTTCTTGGACGTAGGTGCCGAAGGCGCCGTCGTAGATGAGGACGCGCTCTTTGGCCGCATCCTCATAGGAACCCATGGAAAGCGAGGCTACTAAGCAACGGGCGGCAAACCCGTGCCAGATAACATCGCAGGGGCTTGAATCAAACCGAGGAGACCAGGTGATCGCGTTTCGAACCGGCAGGAAAATCCCGGCCAGCGCCGCACTGCACGCGGTGGGGGTGTGCCAAGGCAACGGCGCCCAGCGGCCCAAAGAGCTGGACTGGGAAGTGCTCGAAGGCCGGGGGTTCGAAGCCAAGCCCGGACAGGTGGAGATCGTGTCGGGGCAAGACCGGCCGATTGCCGTGGTCGGGTTGGGCCCGGCCGACAAAATCACCGCCGCGGTGATCCGCCGGGCGGCAGCATCGCTGGCTAGGTCGGCCAAGCGGATGAAGCGCATCGCGGTGTCGGTGCTCGACGCCGTGCCCGACAGCATCGACCGCGCCGACGCGCTGGAGGCATTGGCCGAGGGTATGACGCTGGGGGCGTACACCTACGGTGACCTCAAGTCGGAGCACAATCCCAACAAGCTGGAGAACGTGCATGTCATCGGCCCGGGAGGCCGGGCGGTGACTGAGGCGCTGGAGCAGGGTCGGCGGGTGGCCGAAGCGGTGTGCTTTGTGCGCGACTTGGTGAACGAGCCCGGCGGGTCGCTCACTCCCACCCGGTTCGCAGAGTTGGCCGAAGAGATGGCCGAGCGGGAGCGCTTGGACATAACGGTGCTCGACTTAGACGGCATCCGCGAGGCTGAGCTGGGCGGGCTGCTAGGGGTGAACCGGGGATCGGATCAGCCCCCCCGGTTTGTGGAGGTGTCCTACGCGCCCGATCTGGAGGTCGAGTGCCGGGGGTCAGTGGCGCTGGTGGGCAAGGGTCTCACGTTCGATTCTGGTGGGCTGTCGATCAAGTCCGGCACCGGGATGATGACCATGAAGTGCGACATGAGCGGGGGTGCCGCGGTGCTGGGCGTGATGGCCGCCATTTCTGCGGTGGCGCCGCCGGTGAGGGTCACCGGCTACGTGCCTATGACCGACAACATGCTGGGGGGCGACGCCACCCGACCCGGCGACGTGCTCACCATGGCCAACGGCAAGACCGTGGAGGTGCTCAACACCGACGCCGAGGGCCGCTTGGTGTTGGCCGACGCCTTGTCGCTGGCCTGTCGGGCCGAGCCCGATGCCATTGTCGACCTGGCCACCCTTACCGGGGCGTGCATGGTGGCGCTGGGCCCCAAGGTGGCCGGGCTCATGGGCAACAACGAGGCGTGGGTCGACCAGTTGGCCGACGCCGCCGAGCGCTCCGGCGAGCGGGTCTGGCGACTGCCGATGCCCGATGACTACAAGGCCCAACTCGACTCGTCGGTGGCCGACATGAAGAACATCGGCGGCCCCCACGGCGGCGCGCTGACCGCCGGGCTGTTCTTGTCCAATTTCGTGGACAACGACATCCCCTGGGCCCACCTCGACATCGCCGGCCCCGCTTTCACCGATGCCGAGGACGCCGAGACCGCCAAGGGCGGCACCGGCTTCGGCGTGAGGATGCTCCTCGACGCCCTGGTCAACTTCGAGCCGCCTACGGATTCAGCGGACGGCTGAGTCACGAAGGAAGTTGCTTGCAAATCAGCGCTGTAGCGCTAACATTTGGGTATGGCGACTATTCAGATTCGGGATGTCTCCGAGGAGACCTATGAGGTCATCCGCCGAAGGGCCCGAGCTGAGGGGCAGTCGATTCAGGGGTACATGAAGAGGCAGATCGAGCGGCTGGCCCGCGAGCCTGATGAAGATGCGCTTTTCGGCGATGTGGAGCGCTTCGTAGATGCCCACGACATTCGACTCGACATTGAGTCCTTGCTTTCCGACCTCAATGCCGAACGTCGGTGAGTCCAAGTCCCGTTGTTGTTGACGCCTCGGCTCTGGTTGCCGCGGTTGCCGATGCTGACTTGATCGGAACCCGGGCGAGAGAGCGGTTGCGAGATTGTCGGCGGGTCGCCCCGTTCTTGGTTGATGCCGAGGTTGGCAGCGCCCTTCGCTCCATGGTCTTGCGGGGCGAAATTGACGAAAGCGCTGCCGAGTCGGCCAGGCTGCTTGCTGAGCGCATGGTTCATCGTCGCCACCCTCACCACGGCGTGCTGGCCTCTCGGGCATGGCAGCTTCGCCAAAACGTCAGCTTCTACGACGCCCTATACGTGGCACTAGCCGAAAGACTCGACTGCCCACTGGTCACCGCCGACAAGCGCATCGCCCGAGCCCTGCCCCACAACAAGAAAATCCACGTCATCACCGGCAGCAGTTAGAACGACTGCTTGGGCATCCGCTTGTGCCCACGATGTCCACCCGACGGCCTCGGGCAGTGGTTTGAAGACCCATGCCCAACACTCGATTGCGTCGGCAGTTTTGATCGCGCAGGTGATGTCGTCTCCGACCGAACCGCCAGGCCCGATCCCGCAGGCACGCGGCCCCTCAACCAGCACCGCAGGCGATAGCCAAAAGTGCCCATATATGGGCACTTCATACGCCCGGATATGGGCACAAAGCGTGCCTAGGCGGGAATCAGTGGCTCACTGCGCCGGCAAATCTGTACAGACCCGCCTTCGGCGCACCTTGCGATGTTCAACGAGGCTGTCAGGGGGCGTCCCATCGGCGAAGCGGGGTTTGGGGTAGCCGTGGGGGTCCGATACTCCAATATTGGGGCTGGCACTCCCCGCGAGCGGGTGCCATCTGATCTGTCCCCCGTGAGTACAGGGAGGGTTCTATCGGCTTACACTGACGCTCGACGACCAACAATTGAGAGGGGAGCTGCTGCTATGGGCGCAGAGAGGCTGCATTTGGGACGACTGTTCCAGCGTGCTCGGCATATCGCCGTCCCACAATCCAAAGCGGGCAAGAAGGCCCCGCGAGCGGATTCGGGGCATCCACCGCACATCATCAAGGAGATTCAAGACGCCGAAGTCGAGACGGCGAAGCGGATCGCTGACGGAAGCGCCGGGGCCGACGCGAAAGACAAGGCGGAGCTGGCCGAGTACTTCAACGACAAGCTGGGCCGAGACGAGTTCACCGCCTAGCAGATGACCCAGTGGAAATGGGCCGGCTTTGAAGTGATCGAAGATTGGGCCAATGCCAGCGACGGCGCTACAGCCCAACAGGTCTACGAGGCAATGTTCCTGGCAGTAGACGAAGAGCATCCCGGCGAGCCAGTGCCGTTCTCGAAGACTGGCACGCTGCGGATGATCCGCACCGCCCTTCGTCGTGGTCTAGACATAGCTCCTCCTTATAGAGCATGTCTCCACAAAAAGGGGGAACCTCATGAGCCTGGCTCCCTATCTCTGGGCGGGCTAGGAGGGGTCGATGCGGGGGATGCGGGAAAGCACTTCGGCGGCCAGCCTTTTGACGCTGGCGCTGTTGTCGGTCTCGGTTCCCAGCGCGATGTCCACCAGGCGGGCGCATTCTTGGGCGACGCCGACCGCGGCGGTAGCCATCTCGGTGGCGAAGCGCGGGGTGGCGTCGGCGGGGTCGCCCGGGATGTAGATATCGCCGAGGTAGGTGCTTGTCTCCCGCCACACCGAGGCCTGCTCGCCGCTCACCGGGTCCATCGTATGGCGCAGCTTCGTGGCCTGCCCGCCGCTCAGCCCGGCGGTGGCCGCGTGGTCGATCAGTCCGCCGATGTCGTGGGTCCGGTCGGGGTGGTCGCCCTCCAACGCGTGGATGAGAGCCTTCAGCGCCGTCTCCATCACCGACTGGGCCGACGCGCAAATGTCCAGCATCCTCGAATGTTTCATGCGGGCGGCGTCAGCCGGGTCGGTGGCCTCGCGCTCGGTCTCGTCAGCGGGCAGGCGGGCGTTCAAGCTGTCTAGGGCTTTTAGCGTGCTGGTTAGGGCCCCCGCGGCTTGGGCGGCGTCGCTGGGCGCCATCCCGATCTCCTTGGCGTAATCGATGGGGCGCGCCGGAGGTCTGCTGGCCAACTGAACGGCATGGCTCGCGATATGCCGCTCGATGCTCGATTTGCACTCTACCGACCGTTTCCGCCACTCGGCGCGGTCGGTCACCTTCACATCAGCGGCGAAACCGGTGGCGTCGCTTATACGACGGCAGGCGTCGGCAACGAGGCTGCGCCGCTGGGAGTAATCGCCCAGATCGTCGAAAACTAGGCACAAATCGAGGTCCGACCCCGGACGCTGCTCGCCGCGGGCCACCGACCCGAACAACAAGACCATGCCCGGGTCCAAATCAGCAATCGAAGCCGCCGCCCGCCGAGCGTCCTCCAGCGTAGGAGTCGGCCTCCCAGCCACTGGCCCGCGCTCCTCCATATGCCCAGTCTACCTGCCCCTTTTTGATGCTCGCCGGTGCTGAGGGAATCGGGCATTTCGGGCCCCAAGTCCTCTGGCAATCCCACTAGCCGAAAGACTGCACTGCCCCCTGGTCATCGCCGACAAGCGCATCGCCCGAGCCCTGCCCCACCACAACCAGATCTACGTCATCGCATCTACATGAAGTTCACGGGTAGGAGGCGTAGTTCTGGGTGATCCATAGCCATCCGGCTTTGAGGACGATTCCGACACCCATGTGGGTGGTTTCGGAATCGACCATGGCGGCGTAGTGCAGTGGGCTGTTGACGAAGTCGCCATAGGATTGCTGTACTGCGTCGGAGGTCGTGGTGGTGAGCTTGTTGAGGGCGATGTTCTCTCCGTTGAAGCGGTACCCGGTCGGGTAGTCGGCACCGGCATGGGGATTGTGGTTGAAGTCGAATCCGGCGCCCATGATTTGTGACCAACGGCGGGCCGCGTCCGCCACACCGGGGTCGTAAGCCAGCGTGTTCAGCCCGAGGCTGGATCGCAGCTCGTTGACCAAGGCGGCCATTTCAGCCTCGGCTGCTGCCATTTCTGCTTCGGTGAGCTGTCGGCCGGAATCGCGCCCAGCCATCATCACGGTGACATAGGAGGTACCGTCGGCGGCGGTTGCGATGCCGGTGGCAAGGTGGGTGCATACCCCGCATGCCGGCAGCCGCGAGCCTTCTTCTCCCAACAGGGCGGTACTGAGTTCGGCAGGGGCCTGCGGGTCGTGGATGTCGCCAGTGATGCTCGCCGGTTTGCTGATGCTCCAAAAGTCCCAATCGGGTTCTAGGTGCGCCCAGTAGTCGAACGGGGCCTGGAAGCTCTGCGCGTCGGCCATGGCCTGCGCATGAGCCTGGGCGATTGCTGACAGCTCTTTGCTTGATCTGAGGACGGGCAACGATGTCGCCGGACTTCGGATCTCGTTCATCGCGTCGATCGTCAGAGCCTCCAGCTGGGCTCTGAGCCGGTCGAGGCGGGTGAGGGGACGTCCCGAGGCGCAGTCATAGGGAACGATCTGGGTGTCAACGTCGAACCGGCACCGATAGGCGTTCAGCAGGGACTCTTGGGCCGCGATCAACTCGTCGCGCACAGAAATGTCGCTCAGGGAGGGACCTCCGCCTGTACGCGATTGCGCGCCGACATTTGCGGCGAGCAAGGGAAGCATCAAGCACGCAACCGCCACCAATGACGCGACTCGCTGACGGATGCTGCGGCCTTGCGATACGTTCATGCGGCGATCAAGAGCCAGGACGCCTCAAGGTGATTTTGTAGCGGACTCTGGCTGTGGCGTGGTTCTTGGGGACGTAGACCTGGATTTCTTGGTTGCCGACTCTGGTTCCCATGTCCCATCGTGCCCAGCTTCCGGTTGGGTTCCAGCTGTCTCCCGGAGGACTTGCCGCGGATGCGTACGCGTAATTGCTGTTGTTGGAGTATCGGCTGGGGCCGTACCCGTTACCGGTGCTTTCGGGATCACCGCCTCTCCAACCTCTTTTCGCCCCGCCAGGGCCGTAGGTGGGGTTGTCGTTGGTGTACCAGTCGGTCTGCTGAGATTGGAGAGCGCTAGCCGATGTGGCCGCGGTGACCAGCCCTGCGGCTAGGACACAGATGACCAATAGAGGGATTGAAAGCCTTCGGCAGAGGCGACTGGGCTTGCCGCCTGCTAGTTGGGGAAGGGATGTCGACTGTGCGATTCGACGTCCCGCTTGAAGAGGTGTCGGACCAGGGCTCCCTTGGTGGGGCCTATTTCACATATGAGCAAGTTCAGGGCTGAGCGCAGAGAGCAGGGTCGTCTCGGAGGGCGGATTGGGCGCGGGTTCGCAGGGCGGGGTGGCGGAAGCGGACGCGGGATTTGGCGGTGGGGCTGATTGCGCCGGCGTTGAGCAGGCGGCGGCGGCAGGTGCGGATGTAGTCCGGCGACCGGCCGATCCGCTGGGCGATGTCGTTCAATGCAGAATCGGGATCGTCTTCGAGCATTGCAACGAGAAACCGCTTCTTATCTGTTTATCTGTTCTTATCTGTTTATCTGTTCTTATCTGTAGTGATGTGGAAGAGGTTCTCACCGGTTTGCCCACCAGTGTCGAAAACCGACAGTGTGAGGTGTCGGCAATCAGCATTGCAGACCGTCTAAAACCGACATTGTGCAGTGTCGACATGCGGTAGTGTGGGGCCATGAGCTCTTATAGGGAGCGGCTGGTGGATCCACTCATTGCTGAGTTTCTAGCTGAGCTCCCCGCAGTTTCCCTCGTCGGGCCGCGGGCGTCGGGCAAGACGACCACCGCGGGCCGACATGCTCGAACCGTGGTCCGCCTTGACCGGCAAGCCGAGTCGGCAGTCGTGGCCGCCGACCCGGATGCGGCTTTGGAGAACCTTCCGGAGCCTGTCCTGCTCGATGAGTGGCAGGAAGTGCCGCAGGTGCTCGGGGCAGTAAAGCGAGCCTGCGATGCCGAGCCTCGCCCGGGCCGGTTCCTTCTCACGGGATCGGTGCGGGCAGAGGTCGAGGCGCAAACATGGCCAGCGACAGGCCGCGTGACTCGGATTTCCATGTATCCAATGACGGCTGGTGAGCATCTCGGCACGTCGTCGGCACCTCTGGTCGACCGGATAGCCCGAGGCGAGCTCGGCTTTTCCCGCAACGATGCCTGCAACCTGAGGGATTACGTAGACTTGGCGTTGCAGGGCGGTTTTCCCTACGCGGTCACAACTCTCGATTCCCGTGCTCACCGGGCTTGGCTCGACACCTATATCGACGAGATAGTCACCCGTGACTCCGCGCTGGTAAGCGGCGGTCATGACAGCACTCGGCTAGCCCGTTATGTCGAAGCGTATGCCCTGAACTCATCGGGCATTGTGGACGACACAAAGCTATACACGGCTGCGGGCATTGACAGACGGACCGCACTGGGCTATCGCGAACTGCTGAGTCGACTCTATGTGATCGACGAATTGCCGGCTTGGACGTCAAACCGACTCAAGCGCCTGTCGCTCGCTTCCAAGCGCTTTCTCATCGACTCGTCACTCTTGGCCGCATTGACGGGTGCGACTAGCAGAACGGTAATGAGAGACGGCAACTTGTTGGGGAAGCTGCTGGAGACCTTCGTGGTGGCGCAACTCCGAGCCCAGGCGACCGTGAGCGAGCATCGCTGTCGGCTCTTCCACCTTCGCCAGCACCATGGCCGCCACGAAGTTGACGTGGTGATCGAACTTGACGCTCAAGAAGTCATCGGTATCGAGATCAAGGCCACCTCTGCCCCCTCATCCAGCGACGCGCGGCATCTAGCCTGGCTATGCGACCAAATCGGCGACAGATTCACCGCTGGAATTGTGCTTCATACCGGACCTGCATCATTCCCCCTAGCCGATCGCCTCTGGGCACTCCCCATCAGCAGCCTGTGGACATAGCTTCTTAGCCGCAGCTGTGGAACTTATAGGGATTGCCGATAGACGATTGGCGAAACCGACGGATTGTCTGACTCCACCCACACCGAGGCCTGCTCGCCGCTCGCCGGGGTCGAAGCTTCGCTGTAGCGCGCCTAGGGGCCCAGTGAGGTTATGGGGATAATGGAGACGCCGTCGGGGTGCTCGAAGCCGTAGCCGCTGGCGGTGATGATCACCAGGCGCGATGGCGTTCCGCTGCGGTCGGGGTCGATTTTCGTTCGCAGGCGGTGGAGCGAGCGGATGCCCTCTTCGATTCCCTTTTCGCTGCCGAGTTTGACTTCGGCGGCGATCCAGCGGCCGTCGGGATGCTTGATGATCACGTCGACTTCCAGTCCGTCGCTGTCTCGGTAGTGGGACAGGTCGAGGTTGTTGGTCTGGCCGTAGACGCGGAGGTCGCGCACCACTAAGGACTCGAACAACAGTCCGGCGTATTTCCGGTTTTGCATCACTGATTCCAGATTGGATTCCACCGCGGCCACGGCCAGGGAGGGATCGACGAAGTGGCGCTTCGGCGCGCTCCGCAGCTGCGCCCGCGAGGTGGTGTGCGGCTTCCACGCCCGCAGGTCTTCCACCACGAACAGGCGCTCGAGAGCTGCCACATAGGACGATACGGTGCGCCGCTCTATGGCCCCCTGCTCGTCGGCGGTGTCTTTGGCCAAGGTGGCGAAGCTCGCCTCAGTGGTGGTGTTCCGCCCGAGCGACGACAGCAGTTTGCGGACCCCGATCGGGTTGCGGGCCACCCCGTCCACCCGGGCGATGTCGGTTCGGCTGATTTCATCCAGGTAGCCGCGGGTTGCCCGCAGTGCTGTGCGAAGGTCGGCATTCAACAGCCGGGGCCAGCCACCGCGGCAGACCGCTTCCATGACGTCGTTGAGGCTGAGCCCGCGGTCTGGGACAGAGCACGGCCCGGGGGCAAACAGACCGGCGAGCGAGATGCTGGCGTCAGACAGGCCGGACTCGAACAGGCTCATGGGCCGCATCCTCACCCGCAGCATCCTCCCCGCCCCGGAATGGCGGGTGATGTCGTCGGGAGGGTTGGCCGAGCCAGTCAAGATGAATTGGCCGGCACTGCCCCTCTCGTCGCAGGCCCGGCGCATCGGGTTCCAAATTTCCGGCGCGAGTTGCCACTCATCCAACAGCCGCGGAACCGGACCCTCCAACAGAGCGGCGGGGTCCAGGTTCGAGGCCAAAAGGGAGCTGGCCGTGGCGTCGAGGAGAGCCTCGCTGCGGGCGAACCGCTTCCCGGTCCACGTCTTGCCGCAGGCACGCGGCCCCTCAACCAGCACCGCAGGCGATGCCGCCAATGAGTCTTCCATCTCGGCGTCCACCACCCGCGGGCGATATCCACGAGGAGTCAGCCCATGCGCCATTCTCACCTCCGACAGTGGGCAACCAAGAACACTATAGCCAAAAGTGCCCATATATGGGCACTTCATACGCCCGAATATGGGCACAAAGCGTGCCTAGGCGGGAATCGGCGGCTTGAGCATCCCCCCTTTGGCCGGTCACCTGGATTAGGCGTTGGAACAGGGTGGTCTCGATGAGGTCAACTGGGGGCAGGACGACTGAGCCACGCGAACGCTCCGTAGGCCCCAGCCAACACGACCACAGCGAACGGGGCCAACAGCCATTGGCGGGTGTCGAACAGCTTGTCGATTGCCTCGACAGGCCAGGAGGCGGCTACTAGGCCGACTGCGACGGCTAGGACGTTCATCGTGACATGGCGCCTGGTGGCGGGCATTTCTATTCGGCCGAAGCAGCCGCAGGGTTCTGCTGATCCTGAGCGGACCATGGCCGCGGCTACTACGGCGAATCCGGCATAGAGGGCGGCGAGGGCGGTGGCGGGGACGATGCCGCCCACGATGAAGGCGCTGACGGCCACGATTAGCTCTATCAGGCCCAGCAGCCGCACTGCCCAGTGGCGGTGGTAGAGCTGGAGCCGGGCCAGGGCGGCGGACGCCGGCTCGGGGGTGACCGCCTTCGACGCTCCGGCTGCGCCCAACAAGACCGCAGCTATCAGGTAGACCGCGGCCACGTACTGCATGGGCTATCGCGTGAAGCGGCGCAGGGCGTGGCGGCGGCGCTCGGCATTTATCGCGGCACGGTCATCGGCGCTGAGCCGGGGGGTGTCGGGGTGGAGGCAGTCGCCGATTTCGGAAACTGGCATCAGCCGAAGCACAGGCACCGGGGCGGAGTCAGCGTTGTTCCACCGGTAGGTGAGTGCTCCCTGAGGGCAGCCGCCCAGGGCGATCCAGTTCTGGATGCCGGGGTCTTGGTGCGAGATCACCACCCGGAGCACGCCATCGGGGTCGAGGCGGGCCTGGGAGTCGTTCATGGTGGTGGGGAGGTTCACGTAGTCGAGGCTCTGGTACCAGGTGTCGCCCACCTGGATGTTCCAGTACAGGCAGTCAGGCGGGGTTACCTCGTAGAGCAGAGCCTCGTCGGCGCCCACCTCGTACCAGCACTGCCCGTAAGACTGCTTTTCGCTTCCCCCCTGCGCGCTCTGGCTCACCTTGTGAGAGGGAATATGGTCGAAGGAGTTGATCTGGCCTCGGTCGCGCTGACCACCGGCAAAGTCGGTCCAGAACTTGGGTACGGTGTCAACCTCCCGGGCCAGCTCATCGAACCGCTCACTAGTCCGCACCGGGTCGAGCCGGCCGGGGGGACCAGATGGGTCTAGGCATTCGAAGTACAGCTCGGCCTGGCCCTCTGCCGACCAGTCAGAGAAGAACTGGCGCACGAACAGCCGGCATGGGTGCGGCTCGACTTGGAACCAGTCGCCGACGTGGTCGCCGGGGTCGGGGTCGGGGCTGAAGACCACGTCGATGCGGCCATCGCCGATGTCGGTCAGGTCGGGACTTCCCACGTCGACGAGTTGAGTGATGTGCCCTCGGCCAAAGCTGTGGTCCATCAACGACAGTCCCAGGTAGCGCAGGGTGTCGATCCGACCGGTCAGGCGGTAGGTGTGGGTCAAGTCCACCGGCGCGGTCATGTACATCGCGTCGGGATTGTCCTGGCCCACCTTGAAGGGATACACCCAGCCCAGCTCGGGGTGGTCGGGGTCGTTGTTCTCCACGATTCGGTCGTAGGCCCAGAAGAACATCCGCAGCTGATGGCGTAGCCCCTCAGCCTGCTCCGATGGGCCAGCCCCCAGTGTTGGATCGAAGATGTAGTCGGCCGACTCCTTGAGGGTGTCGCAAAGCCGGTTCCAGGATGCTCTCAGGTCGTTGTCCACGGCCCATGTCTAGCCGCGACGCCTCCAACCGGGCAGACCGAGGGCCGGTGTTCTATCGAGGCCCTCCCCGCTTATCTTTCCACGCAAATTGTCTAGTTCAGCCCGGCTGAGGCTGCGGACATTGGCATCGGGTAGTGGGAGGAGTGGGAGCGCTGGAGGTGCTCGGGCAGGCGGCGGAGCTGGGCGTTGTTGAGCAGAGGTAGGCGGCGGCGAATGGCAAAGCCGGCGTGACCTTCGGCGGCCAGCCGGAACATCACCAAGCGGTGCAACGTGCGATGGAGGCCGCCCCTGGGTCCTGCCTTGGGGCTGATCCCCAGTTGAAGGGCAATGTCGGGCACGGAAAGCTCGAAGCCTTCAGGGGTTTTGTCGAACTCGTGGGCCACATGGCGCATGAGCCAACCGGCTGTGGGGCCTACAACCCCCAGCCAATACCGCTCCACGTATCGCGATCGTGGGTCGTGTCCGTTCTCCTCGGTAATCAGGTCGCGCCATGGTTCAATCCATAGCGAAGAGTGCAAGAAGGAGTTTGTC
The DNA here is from genome assembly GCA_002239105.1 of marine group bacterium Sva0996 bin134. Classification (GTDB taxonomy): domain Bacteria; phylum Actinomycetota; class Acidimicrobiia; order Acidimicrobiales; family Bin134; genus Poriferisocius. The sequence goes on from MPNQ01000040.1 coordinate 19,465, forward strand.
ATGGAAGGATCATTTCTGCTGGCTGTTGCCATACTCGATATAGGGAGGAAGCTTTAGATGTATTCTGTCCATTTTCATGTAAGTCTGTCAAGTGGTCGCTAAGTAATTTTCATGCGGCCAATCGAAGAGTTGGGCAGCGAGGTGGAGGCAGCCCGGGCAGTGCTGGGCAATGCCAAAAAGGTGGTGGTGCTAGCCGGGGCGGGGATATCCACCGACAGCGGCATCCCCGATTTCCGGGGACCAGAGGGACTGTGGACCAAGAACCCCGAGGCTGAGAAAACCGCCACCCTGTCGTCGTATGTAGCCGACCCCGAGTTGAGGCAGCGCAACTGGCAGCGGCTGGCCGAGGGGTCGATGTGGGAGGGCAAACAGCCCAACCCAGGCCACCGGGCGCTGGTGGAGTTGGAGCGTCAGGGAAAACTGCTCACGCTGATCACCCAGAATGTCGACGGCCTGCACCGGGCGGCGGGCACCTCCGAGGAACTGCTGGTAGAGATCCACGGCACAACATCCAAGGTCCGCTGTCTCGACTGCGGGGACACCGCCCCGATGGACCGGGCTCTGGACAGGGTGAGGGCGGGCGAGGCCGACCCTTCGTGCCGGCTCTGCGGCGGGATATTGAAGTCGGCCACCATCTCCTTCGGCCAGAACCTGGTGATGGACGACCTGCACCGATCTGAGCAAGCCGCCATGGCCTGCGACGCAATGCTGGCGGTGGGCTCCACCCTCACCGTGTACCCGATCGCCAATGTGGTCCCCATCGCCCATCAGGCCGGCGCCCAGCTGGTAATCGTGAACGCCGATCCCACTCCATTCGACGGCCTTGCCGCGGCGGTGGTGCCCGCCTCGATCAGCGAGGCGCTGCCCTTGATCGTTGCTCCGCAACCAGGCGCGTGATTGGTAAAATCGGACTAATTAGGTAGGATTTGTGGGGAATAGTCATCCTGCCTGACCCGATGTCCCGCCAACACCGAGGTAGCTGTAGCCATGTCCACGTTTAGAGATCTGCTGAGAGAAGCCAAAGCCGAGATCCGCGAGACCGACCCGGCCGGCGCCGAGGCGATGCTGGCCGAGGGCGCGGTGCTGCTCGACGTGCGAGAGCCCGACGAGTTCGAGCAGGGGGCGGTGCCCGGCTCGGTGCACATCCCCCGGGGCAACCTCGAGCCCAACGTGGAGAACCGCCTGTCCGACAAGGACGCCCCGGTGGTGGTCATGTGCGCGGGGGGAGTGCGCTCGGCATTCGCCGCCCAGACCCTCCAGGAGATGGGCTATGGCGACGTGGTGTCCATGGACGGCGGGTTCAACCGCTGGAAGGACGAGGGCCGCGACTGGTCCCTACCGGTTACCCTCACGCCAGACCAGCGAAACCGCTACCACCGTCACCTGCTGTTGCCCGAGGTGGGCGTGGAGGGGCAGCTCAAGCTGCTGGAAGCCAAGGTCTTGTGCCTGGGCGCCGGCGGGCTGGGCTCTCCCGCCGCCCTGTACCTGGCGGCCGCGGGGGTGGGAACTGTGGGCATCGTAGACATGGACGTGGTGGACGCCTCCAACCTCCAGCGCCAGATCCTGCACAACGTCGACCGGGTGGGGGACCGCAAGGTGGACTCGGCCAAAAAGACGCTAAATGCCCTGAACCCCGACGTGAACGTGGTGACCTACGACGTGCGACTGGGGGCCGACAACATCATGGACATCATCGCCGACTACGACGTGATCGTGGACGGTGCCGATAACTTCCCGGTGCGCTACATGCTCAATGACGCCTCGGTGAAGCTGGGCATCCCGGTTGTCCACGGGTCGATCTTCCGGTTCGAGGGCCAAGTCACGGTGTTCGACCCCCGCAACGGCCCCACCTACCGGGACATGATTCCCGAGCCGCCTCCCGCCGAGATGGCCCCGAGCTGTGCCGAAGCTGGCGTACTCGGCGTGCTGCCCGGGATTGTGGGGTCGATCCAGGCCCTGGAGGCCATCAAGCTGATTCTCGGCCATGGCGATGTACTGGTGGGCCGGCTGCTGGCATTCGATGCCAGCGAGATGTCGTTCCGGGAGTACAAGCTGCGGCCCGACCCCGATCAGCCCATTACTTGGGAGAACCGGGACAAGATCCAGGTGGTGGAACTAGACGGCCTCTGTGCCCCTGCCCCCATCAGCTAGCTCTTTCCCTATTCGCTGACCCCGCTCCCGTCATCTAGCTCTTCGCCACTTCGCAGATCCTCCAATTCTCGGCGCAGAAGCGCCACCTCCTCCATAAGCACCTGTATGCGCTGTTCGGAGCGGCTGAGCTCCCACGAGTACTGCACCAGCACGATCAGCACGAAGCCCAGGGCGGCCATGAACACCAGCGACGGGGTGTATTCCACACCGAGCCAATCACCCACCGTGTCGGCCACATCGGGGGCTGCGGCCAGCACCAGCATCACCACCGAGGTGGCCATCCACAAGAGCCCGTACTTGGATCCCATACCGCCCCGCCGCTGGAGCTTGAGGATGATGGCCACCACCACGGCGGCCAACAGTGCGGAGACAATTCGGGCAGTGAGGCTCATGATCGACCTCCGATAAAGACCGCGAGCGTGGCCCGCAGATAGTGAAAAACCAGTGCGGCCCCCGTGGCCGAGGGTTGGCCTCCTTGACGGGGTGCCATCGTCACCGGCACCTCTTTGATGGCCAGCCCGGCGCGAGCGGCGATCGACAGGCCGAGCAGATTGTCTAGGTACCCTGAGGGAAGCTCCTTGGAAAAGAGTTCCACGCAAGGCCTCGACATGGCCCAAAACCCCGAAGTGGGGTCGGTAAGCGCCACTCCCCGGCGATGGCGTATTACACGGCTGACCAGCCGCATGGCCATCCGCCGGGTGCGGGACACCTGATAGGGGGTTGGGCAGTCGGGGTGAAACCGGCTCCCCAGCACCAAATCGGCTCCCGAGTGGCAGGCGGCCAGCAGGGCGGGGATCTCGGTGGCAATGTGCTGGCCGTCGGCATCGAGCACCAGCGCGTGGTCCCACTGGCGGCTGGCGGCGTAGCGGAATCCCAGACGCAGGGCGACCCCGTACCCCAAGTTGACCGGTAGCCGCAGAACAGTTCCTCCTGCGGCTGCTGCGGTTTTGGCGGTGGAGTCGTCCGAGCCGTCGTCCACCACCACGACTTCTACTGGGCCCGAGCAGGCCCGCCGCACTTCGGCAATCACGGTTCCCACGGTGCTTTCCTCGTTGTAGGCCGGGATCACGGCGATCAGCCTCGGGGCGGTCACAAGCAAAGACTAGGCAGCGACACCGGCGAGGACCGCGCCCGCAGTGGCCAACACCACCGCAGTAACCGACCAGCGGATCAGGCGGTTGTCCAATGCCGGCACGAGGGCGGCCACCGCGAAGGGCAGCAGCGACAGCCCGTATCGGGGGTTGGTGTCGAAGTAGATGCCCAGCGTCAGGTAGCTGGCCACCATGGTCACCACCCCAGTGGCCACCATGCCGACGGCCGCGGCCCCGGCCAGAGCCCGGTGATTGGATCCCTTGGCTGCGAACAGGGCAACTGAGCCCAGACCGGCGATGACCAGCAGGTTGATGAGGTCGCCGAGTGGCTCCAACAGGTCTCGGGGCAGGGTGTCGGCCACGAACGGATCGCGCAGGGGGGTGAGCGCGGAGAATAGCTCGTCGCCGAGGTTGTCCCACTGGAAGCTGTCAACTTGGTAGATGGCGTTGGTGGGAAGCTGCTCTGCGGAGATGTGGCCTCTGGCGTCCTGCACTGATGACCATGTGATGATCGAGGCCACCGTCAAGATGACCGCGGCCCCCGCAACCACCGACCAGCTCCGAACTTGGCGCCGGGTAAGGCTGTCCCGCTGCTGCCAGGCCCGCACCGCCAGATAGACCACGGCCGCACCCACCGCCACCGAGTTGGTGAACTTGAACCACACCGCCACCAGCGCGGCCAGAGGCAGCAGCCAACCCGGGGCCCGACCGGCCTCCCAGCGCAGCGCGGCCCCCAGCACCAGCGCCCCGCCCAGCAGGGCGGTTGTGTCGGGATTGATGATCGACGATTCGTGCAGCACGGTGGGCGAAACCACTAGCAAGCCGATCAATAGGGCCTTGGTCCAGATCGACGCCCCCAGGCTGCCCAACACATACCACAGCACTATCGCGGCGGCCCCAAGCCACAAGATGCCCACCAGCCGGGCGCCGGTAACCGGGCTGTCGACGCCGGGCGCGGATTCGATCACCGTGCCGCCCAGCGCGGTGGCGGTGTAGTACACCGGCGGATGGGGAGAAGCGGTGTTGAGTCCAGAGTTGGGGAACTGGTCGGGCGCAAGCAGGAGTGACCCGCAGGGGGGCAATTGCACCTGAACGACGCTGGCCGGGCTGAGCAGGGGCACCCCCCGCTCCCCGGTGAGGTGCAGCCAGTCGTTCAGGGCGTCGATCGACAGCCGCAGCGGGTAGGCGATGCCCCGGCAGGCGGCCTCCTCCATGGCTTCGGTGCCGATGGTGTCGCCATGGCGGGGCACATGGAAGGGTGATTTGAGGGTGTAGTCCATGTGCTGTAGCTCGTCGATGTGCGACAGAGACGGGTGATCTCGGACATGCAGCCCCACCAGAACAGCCACCGACACCAGCACCGCAGCCAGTGCCACCCGGTCCCAATGCACCGCAGACACCTGCCCAGCGTAGGCACAGAGCAAGGGTGCCCATGACAACGGGCGGTGTCGCCGGATTGTAGAGGGGGTCGTACACTGTTCAGCGCATGAAGGGGTTGATCTTGTCGGGGGGTGAGGGGACGAGGCTGCGTCCGCTGACCCATACCCGGGCCAAGCAGCTGGTGCCTATAGCCAACAAGCCCATCTTGTTCTACGGAATCGAGGACATGGCTGCTGCGGGGATCACCGACATCGCCATCGTGGTGGGCGATACCCACCAGGAGATTCAGGACGCGGTGGGCGACGGCTCCGGCTTCGGCGTGAACGTGACCTATATCCGTCAGGAAGCCCCCCTTGGACTGGCCCACTGCTTGCTTATCGCCCAGGACTTTCTGGGCGACGACTGCTTCGTGATGTATCTGGGCGACAACATGCTGGAGCAGGGCTTGGCCGAGTTCGTCGAGCAGTTCGAACAGGAGCGGGAAAGGGGCGCCAGTCTGAGTCAGGCGCAGATCCTGCTCACCCCGGTTGAGAATCCGTCGTCGTTCGGAGTGGCTGAACTCGGCCCCGATGGCGACGTGGTCAACCTGGTGGAAAAGCCCGCCGACCCGCCTTCCAATCTGGCCCTGGTGGGCGTCTACATCTTCGACAACTCCATTCATGACGCGGTGGCGGCCATCGAGCCGTCGGCCCGAGGCGAGCTGGAGATCACCGATGCCATCGATTGGCTGATCCAAAACGGCCACCGGGTGAGCCACCAGCTTCTTGATGGCTGGTGGATTGACACCGGCAAGAAAGATCCACTGCTGGAGTGCAATCGGCTGGTGCTCGACACCATGGTTCGACGGGTGGAGGGAGCGGTGGACGATGCCTCCAAGGTCGAGGGGCGAGTGGTGGTGTCGGAAGGGGCCAAGATCGTCAATTCCACAGTGCGAGGACCAGCGGTCATCGGAGCTAACACCCGAATTGAGAACACCTTCATCGGGCCCTACACCTCCATCGGCGAAGAATGCGTGATCAACGATGCCGAGCTGGATCACTCGGTGGTCCTCGAAGGGTGTCGAATCGAGGGGACAAGTCGGATAACCGATTCCCTGATCGGACAGCACGTGCAACTGACCCGTTCACCGGAGCGCCGCCAAGCTTCCCGGCTCATGCTGGGCGACCATTCCCATCTGGAACTGGGGTAGTGGCCGTGGCCGAAGTAAGCCCCTGTGAGGCGATTTCCGGGGCTTTCATCGTGTCCCCCAATGTCCATGGTGACGAGCGGGGAGTGTTTGTGGAGACCTACCGGCGGGAATGGATTCCCGGGGTCCGGGAGATGATCCAGGCCAATCGGGGCGACCGACGGGCCGGCTCTGTGGTGGGTTTGCACTACCACCTCCATCAGGCGGACTACTGGTATGTGCCGACAGGACAGGCCCGAGTGGTGCTTCACGACCTTCGAGCAGGCTCGCCCACCGACGGGCACACCGTGGCGCTGCCTCTGGGCACCGAACCCGACGGAGTCAACCACCACCGGGGGGTGTACATTCCGCCTGGAGTGGCCCATGGGTTCGCCGCCCTGTCGGACATGACCATCACTTATCTCGTGGACGGCTACTACAACCCTGACGACGAACTCGGATTGGCCTGGGACGACCCGGAGATCGGCGCCGAGTGGGGGGTGGACATCCCCATCTTGTCGGTGCGGGACCAGTCCAACCCCCGCCGCTCGGACATACCCGACCACCTGGTTCCCCGGTTCGAGCTGTCGGACTCAAGATGAGGCTCTTGGTCACCGGGGGCGCCGGGTTCATTGGGTCGAACTACGTGCGCTGGGTGCTGGCCCACACCGACGACGAGGTGGTGGTATACGACGCCCTCACCTACGCCGGCAACCGCGAGAACCTGCGGGGCCTCGAAGGCGATTCCCGGCTGGCGTTCATACAGGGCGATGTCTGCGACCGGGACGGGTTGGCCGATGCCATGGCCGGCTGCGATGCGGTGGTTCACTTTGCGGCTGAGAGCCATGTGGATCGCTCCATCGTCGGACCCGACGCCTTCATGCGCACCAACTGCGACGGCACCAACGTGGTTTGTGACACCGCCCGGCAGTTGAAGCTGGACAAGGTGGTCCACGTGTCCACCGACGAGGTGTACGGGTCGATCGAAGAGGGATCCTTCGACGAGACCGATCGGCTGGAGCCCCGCTCGCCCTATGCGGCGTCCAAAGCCGGGTCTGATCTGATCGCTCTGGCCTATAAGGAGACTTTTGGGCTGCCGGTAGCAGTAACCCGGTCGTCCAACAACTTCGGCCCCTATCAACACCCGGAGAAGCTCATTCCCCTGTTCACCACCAACCTGCTCGACGGGTTGGCCGTGCCCTTATACGGCGACGGCATGAACGTACGGGACTGGTGCCATGTGGACGACAACTGCGCGGCCATCGACCTGGTGCTGCACAAAGGCCAGCAGGGGGAGATCTACAACATCGCCGGGGGCAACGAGCTCGCCAATCGGGAGCTGACCGACCGACTGCTGGCGCTGTGCGGCCGGGATGATTCGTTCATACGCCACGTATCCGACCGGCTGGGCCACGACCGGCGCTATTCGGTGGACACGGCAAAGATCGGGGCACTGGGGTGGTCGCCGGCCAGGGAGTTGGACGAGGCCCTGGCTGCCACCGTGAACTGGTATCGGGAGAATCGCTGGTGGTGGGAACCGCTCAAGAAGGCTGCAACATGAAGGCCTCGGGGCCGTGAGAGTCTTGGTCACCGGTGCCGCCGGACAGCTCGGCCAAGATGTGGCGGCGCAGTTCGCCGCTACTGGTCACGACGTCATCGGCGCCGACCGCAGTGATTTGGACATTTGCCGACGCGACCAGGTACTCGGTGCTGTGGGTGCTGTCCGGCCTGATGTACTGGTCAACTGCGCGGCGCTCACCGCGGTTGACGCCTGCGAATCCGATGCTGAGGGGGCCTATGGGGTCAACGCCCTGGGAGTGCGTCACCTAGCCGAGGCCACCCGTAGGTTTGATGTCCATTTTTGCCACGTCTCCACCGACTATGTGTTCTCCGGCGACAAGCCCGAGCCCTATCACGAGTGGGACCGGCCTGATCCCCGGTCGGTTTACGGCGCCAGCAAGCTGGCTGGCGAGCAGGAAGCCGGTGCGTCAGCCACTCTGGTGCGGACTTCGTGGCTGTGCGGCGGGAGCGGCTCCAACATAGTTGGGACCGTGTTGCGGCTGGCCGCCGAGGACGGGCCACTGCGATTCGTGGACGACCAGCGGGGATCGCCGTCGTTCGCTCCCGATGTGGCCGCGGTGATCGAGCAGTTGTGCGCGGACCGTCGTCCCGGCCTGTACCACGTGACCAATCAGGGAGAGGCGTCTTGGTATGGATTTGCCCGGGAGATAATGGTCGCCGCTGGCCATGATCCCAATCGAGTGGAACCCATCACCACCGCTGAGATGGATCCCCCTCGGCCAGCTCCCCGACCGTCCAACTCGGTGCTGGAAAATCGGGCGCTGGGATTGGCCGGACTCGAACTCCCCGCTGATTATCGGGAGCCGCTGAAGCGACTGGTGGCTGAGCTGCTGGGCTAGTCCGTCAAACCGCTCCCAATTGGATGTGGGGCTGGCATGCATCGTTGGCCTCTTTGTCGGGTTCACCGAGGGTTTGCGGCCCCTCGAGGCAATTCGAGCCGAAAAACACCGCATAGATAAGTTCCAGCTCTTGGGAGGCGTGGGCTAGGTGCTCGAAAGCCTTCTGGCGGGCCACCGCCTCCCGGCGGGTCCGGGGCAGAGCGCAGACATCGGCCACTCCATCTCCGTCGCTGTCGAATGCGTAGGTGGTTGGACCCCCAAGGCTGAAGTTGAGGCAGAAGTTCGGGCCATCAATGATGCCGGAGTGGAAGGTCCGGTCATCGGTGGCGTTGTCATCGGTGTCTTGACCGGTCAGCAGGGATTGGGTGCCGTTTCCGCCATTGGCTGGGGTGAGGTCACCGGGCGCGTTGCCGGCGAACTCCCGGTACTGCTGGCATTCATCGGCGGCTTCCTTTTCCGGCTCGCCGAACGTCTCCTCCACCGAGCGGCACTCCTCGGCGAAGCGAGCGTAGTAGATGTCCCGCGCCGCCACCGAGGCCATCTCCTCCAGGGTTCGCTGGTGGGCCACTGCCTCTCGGCGAGTGCGGGGCAGGGAGCACACATCCGCAATCCCATCTGCGTCGCTGTCGAAGGCGTAGGTGATCGGGCCGCCCAGGCTTCGGTTCAAGCAGAAGTCCGGGCCGTTGATAACGCCCGAATAGAACATCTCGTCCCCCGTTATCTGGTCTATAGGGGGCGTTTCACCGGGATCTATCGGTTCAACCTGCCCGACGTTGAATGTGGCCTGCGGCACCGAGAAGGTGAACAGCGTGGACAGCAGTTGATTGCTCCCGCTTTCTCGGGCCGCGGTGTTGATGCGGCTTTGAAGCCGATTGCCGGTAATGGTGATGGTGCGAGAAGTGCCGGTGATCGTGATCCTCGCCCGGTCGAGCCGCTCCGAATCCCCGACGTTGTCCAAGACCTCCATGCTGATCAGCTGGCCCACTGCGGTGTCGGAATGGTCGTTCAGCCACCGGTTGAGGTCGGCCACGGTGTAGGTGCGCGACCAGGCGGCATAGGGGTTGCCGCCTTGGCTGTCGAAGGGATCAGGCTTGGCTGGCAGGTAGGGGAGATCAGCGGCGAACACGTAACCACTTCGCTCGGTGTGGCCGCCGTTGGACGCCGAATAGAACGCTCGAATGGGGGCGCCGCCGTGGAACAGCACCTTTCCCGCGGTGTTCTCCACTGCTCGGAGCCAGGTGGCAGCATCGGCGTGCTTTTCCCGGAGATCACCCACAAACGCCTGGTCCCACACGGTGGCGTACAGGTCGAACGGACGGTTCCACGAGTCAGAGGCCCGCCGCTCCCGAAGCGTGGCGCTGGCGTAGCTGCGAGCGGCAATGGCCTGAGCCTCGTGTATCGGCAGCGGCCAGTTCATGGGCGTTTCCGCGATGCCCCGCAAGTACTTCTCCATCGAGAGAGAATCGAGGATCACATAGAAGGTTCCGGGGTCCCCCCCGGCGGGCACCAGGTTGATGCGGCCGTGGGAGTAGGCGTGGCCGGTGTTGGACACCCTCACCGAGGTGCCGGTGGCGAAGTGGAGCTGGGCGGTCCGTCCGATGCAGCCGTTGCCGCACACGTCGGTGCCGTTGATGTTGAAATGCCAGTGGTCGAGGTGGCGGGTGACAGAGACCGACGATCCTGCGGGCACCCGGATGTTGCCTTGACCGTCGACCGTGATGCGGTTTGCCCCTTGGGGGGTCAGCCTGGTGCTGGTAGTGGTGCTCAGGTGGACGCGGATGGCGTCTTCGGGGTGTACCGGCTGCTGCGGGGCTTGGATCACCGGCTCTGGAGTTGTTGGCGGTGCGCCCGTGAAAGTGGCGGGAAGCGCACTGTGGGGATCGCTGAAGAACTTCTCGATGGCGACCGAGTCCAGGGCAATCCGGAATCGATTCGGGTCTCCGGCGACGGCGATGAGGTTGATGCGGCCGTGGGAGTAGGAGCGACCGGTGGTGGATACGGCCACTGCGGTGCCGGTGCCGAAGTGGAGTTGGGCGGTCTGCCCCGAGCAGCCGTTGCCGCAAATGTCGACATTGCCGTACCGGATGCGCCAAAGGCCACCGACTCGGGCGATGACAACAGGGGTTCCGGCTGGTGCCCGGACCGCGTCGAGGCCGGTGTGAGTGATGTCCTCCTCATCGATGGTGATCCGGTTGAGGCCCTCAGGGGTGAGCGTGGCCGCCTCGGCGGTGGCCAACACGATCTGTATCGAGTCCTCCGGTGGGTCGTCTGCGGAGGCAGGCGCAGCAGGGTCGTTGTGGGGGTCGTTGAGGAACTTCCCAACGGTGAGGGAGTCGAGGGTGACGTGGAAGCGGCTCGGGTCTGCCGCAGTGGCGATGAGGTTGATGCGGCCGTGGGAGTAGGAGCGTCCGGTGGTGGATACGGCCACGGCGGTGTCGGTGGCGAAGTGGAGCTGAGCGGTGTCGCCGGCGCAGCCGTTGTTGCAGATGTCAATCCCGTTGTAGGTGATGTGCCAGTGATCGTCGTGATGGGTGAAGGTGAT
>MPNQ01000041.1 GCA_002239105.1 marine group bacterium Sva0996 bin134
CTAGGTCGACAGCCACGGCATCTACCCGGTCGGATTCCACAGCAACCAGCATCGGCAACAGGCCGTCCAACGTGCGAGCTACACCCGAGCCCGACTCCGACGCTCCGGAGTCTGCCCAGGTGCGGCGGGATTCGTCCCACTGGGCAGCCAGGTATCCGGCCAGTTCATCGGCCCTTTCGGTTACCTCCGAATGTCCGGTCACCGTGGCCAGTTCCCAGGCATTGAACACGACGAGTGCATTGAATCCGGCAGAAGCGGACTCGAATGCCGGATTGGCCACCGGAGAGCCCGTCGGGCTGCGCTCGATGGACGTGACTAGCTGATTCTTGATCCGACGCCAAGAATCCAGGGAGAACCCACCGGGACAGAAGTCATCCCAGCGAGGGCTGTCATCGGCACCGCTCTCCCACGGATGGGCCAGCGCCACCAGTCCGCCGGGCAGGCGGTGGCGGTCGAACAGCAGAAATCTCAGGCCGTGCTCGGCTTGGGCCACTGTTTGCTGGTCGACGTCCACTCCCCGACGCACGAACTCCGCCACGACATGCCCGTACATGGGGGGCTGGGTGATGGACGATGCCTTTTCCCGACCCCACAAGTCGGCCGCCACTCCGGGATTGCGCACATAGTTCATGTGGGGAACGAAACCGTCTTCACTCTGAACCGACAATGCTGTTTGGAGTTCTGTCAGGCTGCGGTCGTCGCCCAACTCGGCCCAGCACAGCGCGTGGAAGCACGAATCCCACAGCCACTGCCAGGGATAGGTCGAAGGATTCGGGACGGCATAGCCCTCGGGAACCCAGTGGGCTTCCAATACCGCCCGGGCCGCGGCCCGCACCGCCGAGCGGTCGAACTCCGCTGGCTCATCCATTCCTCCAAGGTCTCACAAATCGGGGATATCTGGTTACCTCGTGGGAATGGCCCGCGGCGCGATCGTCTCATTTCGACTGGGGTTTAGCGACGGTGTGTCGATAGTCGCCCAGCTTTGGCAGGAGATGTTGACCGACATCGGCTTCGACATGGTGACGGTAGCCGGCGAGGGTCCGGTTGACCGGCTCATCCCGGGGCTCGGCATAGACCAACTTGGCGGCCCCGACCCCGACGGGTTCTCGGCCGCGGTGGGCGACGTTGATCTAGTGGTGGTGGAGAACCTCTGCACCATTCCGCTGAACCTTCCGGCGGCCCGCACCGTTGCCCGAACGCTGGCCGGTCGTCCTGCGATCCTGCACCACCATGATCCTCCTTGGCAGCGGGAGCGATTCGCATCGGTTACCGAGCTGCCGGCCCACAATCCCTCTTGGCGCCATGTGGTCATCAACCGGCTCACCGCCGAACAGTTCGCCCATCGGGGAATCGAATCCACGGTGATCTATAACGGATTCGACACCCACAGCCCTGAGGGCAACCGGGCGGCAATGCGAACAAGGCTCGGAGTGGACGATGAGATCCTGCTGGTTGCCCACCCGGTGAGGGCCATTCCCCGCAAGAACATCCCCGCGGCCATCGCCATCGCCGAAGAACTGGGAGGCACCTATTGGCTGATGGGACAAGCCGAAGAGGGCTACGACGACACCTTAAGCGGGCTGCTGGCCGCTGCCCGCTGCCCGGTGATTCACCGGCCGGTGGCCCGCACCCCCGACATTTACGCGGCCGCCGATCTGGTGGTGTTCCCGTCCACGTGGGAGGGGTTCGGCAACCCCCCGGTGGAAGCAGCCATCTGGCGGCGGCCCTGCGTAGTGGGCAGCTACCCGGTGGCCTCGGAGTTGGCCGATTTCGGGTTCCGCTGGTTCTCCCCCCAGCGCCTCGACGAAGTGCAGGCGTTCTTGGACTGCCCCGACATCGAACTTCTGGACCAGAATCAAGCCATAGCCCAGCAGCACTTCTCCCTGGAACGGGTCCGATCAGACCTGGTCGCGCTCTTGGATGGCGCCGGATGGCTCCCGTGAGCGACAACGGCCTAGCCGCCCGACGCCGCCGCATCGCCCAGCTGACCGTGACCGGGCAACGTATGGGCTACCTGCTCTATCTGGCTGCCGCAGCCCTGTTCTTCACCGGTTTCGCCACCAATTTCCGCAGCGGTCTGGTAACCGCCATCATCACCTGCCTCGTAGTCGGCTCCCTCGTCCTCGCCCCCGCCATAATCTTCTCCTACGCCGTCCGCGCCGCCGACCGAGAAGATCCCCTTTCCTAAGGGCTTATATCTATCGGCTCATCTGGCAATCGCCCAGACACCACATCGGGCAGGAACTCTCGCAGCCTCTCTGGCAGCATTTTCTCCTTAGAGGCAAGCACCTCTTCCACACTCCACCAGCGCGCCTCTTCGAACGCCGCCGCCTCCAGTGCTTCCAGATGCTGGGGATCCCATTCTCCCCCGTCGGGGCACCAGGCCACATGGATGCGCTCGTTGGAATCGAAATGGATCCCGGCAAAGTCGAACTCCACATGCTGGGTCCAAATACAGGGGCCTACCTCCACGTCGGTGAACCCAGCCTCCTCCCACAGCTCCCGGCGGGCACCGGAGGCGGAATCCTCCCCCGGCCCCAGTCCGCCTCCGGGTATCTCCCACCAAGGTTCTTTGTGGGGATCAATGGGATCGCTGGCCCGCATCAGAAAGATGCGCCCCTGCCGATCCAACAGCACCACTCGGGCTGCGGGGCGGCGCAGGGTCCATGCCATGAGCGCCGACCATACCCGCCAAAGCAGGTAATTGGCGGTTCCCCGATGGCCCGCACGGCAACGCCCCGATTTGGCTCTTGGATAGATCGCCGACGGCGGGCGCCGGTACAGTCCCGCTCAGCAAGCCATTACCCGGGAGTTGCCCAAGATGGAATTCGGATATTTTGCCCAGTGTTTCGTGCCTGATTTCGGCTACAAGGATGACCCCGAGTGGGAGGCCCAGCGCATTCGCGACAACCTGGAGATCTCCCAGCTTTGCGACAGCAACGGGTTCAAGTACATCTGGGCCTCTGAGCACCACTTCTTGCGGGAGTACTCCCACATGTCCGCCCCCGAGGTGTTCTTGTCGGCGGTGGCGTCGACCACCGAGAACGTGCACCTGGGCTCAGCCATCTTCAACATCACCGCCCCGGTGAACCATCCGGTGCGCTCAGCCGAGCGGGCCGCCATGATCGATGTGCTGTCGAATGGCCGCTTCGAGCTGGGCACCGGCCGGGGCTCCTCGTCCACCGAGGTGATGGGATTCGGCATGCCGGGCACGCCCCGCGATCCGGAAACCGGCTTGGCCGACACCGAGATCACCCGCGGCCTGTGGGACGAGGCCATCGCCCAAATCCCCCACATGTGGCGAGAGGGCGCCTACAGCTATGAGGGTGACAGCTTCTCGATGCCGGCCCGGGAGATCTTCCCCAAGCCGGTCACCAAGCCCCATCCCCCGCTGTGGGTGGCGTGCGGCAGCCCGGGCACGTTCGAAAAGGCGGGCAAGCTGGGCATCGGAGTTCTGTGCTTCACCATAGGCACCCCCGATGAGATCGCCCCGCTGATCGAGATCTACAAGAACGAGATCGCCAGCTGCAAGAACCCGGTGGGCGACTTCGTCCACGACAACGTCATGTGCGTGGGCTTCGGCATCTGCCTGGACGACCGGGAGATGGCCATCGACCTGGCCACCCGAAGCCACATGTATTACTACCAGTGCCTCGTGTACCGCTGGCTGGACACCTTCCCCAAGCCCGATGGCATCCCCGAGTGGCCGGCGGTCATCCCCGAGCCCACCCACGACGACGTCAAGATGGCCATCGAGGGCGGATCGCTGTGCGTGGGCAACGTCGAGGACTGCATTCACGTGTCCCGCCAGTACGAGCGGGTGGGCGCCGATCAGTACGTGATCAGCCCGCTCACTTCTACTCTGCCCATGGACGTGGTGCGGGAAACCATCGTGAAGTTTGGCGACCACATCATCCCGGTGATCGACACTGATCCGGTGCACCGCTCTACCCGCCAGCGCGAGGCAGCCCTGGCCGCGGCGAGCTAGGGAAACAACCCTCTGGCCAAAGCCATAACAAATTTCGGTCGGGCCTAGTCAGGCCGCGATTCAACCGCTAGCGTCTTACCCGTCCCTTGAGTCCAACGTTGGGAGCATTGACATGCAGAAATCCGTTCACCGCTTGCTGGCCCTACTCGGGTTAGTGCTGGCCTTCTCGTTGATTGCCGCATCGTGCGGCAACGACGACGATGGCGGCGAGATCACGGCCACCCCCGAACCCGTGTCTGTTGATGAAAGCACGCTCCAAAGAGTGCTTGACCGAGGTCATGTGCTTTGCGGCTCGAGGGATGACGTGCCCGGATTCGCGCTGCTTAACGCGGACGCCGAGTACGAAGGCTTCGACATCGACATGTGCCGGGCGGTGGCGGCTGCCATCTTCGGAGATGCCGACGCCGTGGAAATCGTGCCGGTCACGAGCGCTGACCGCTTCACCGCCCTGGCATCGGGCCAGTTCGAAGTGATGAACCGCAACACCACTTGGACGGCCACCCGCGACGGTTCCGAAGGCGCCGAGTTCCTTTTCACCACCTACTACGACGGCCAAGGCCTCATGGTGCCGGCCTCAACCGGCTTCACCACGCTGGAAGACCTGGCCGAAGCGAACATCTGCGTCAGCACCGGTACCACCACGGAACTGAATCTCACCGCAGTGTTCGCCGCGCGGGGCATCCCGTTCAATCCAGTCACCTTCGAAGGCTTCGACACCCTGGTGCCCGCCTACGAAGAGGGCCAGTGCGAAGCGATGACCGCCGACAGCAGCGTGCTCGGGGTCTACAAGTTTGAGATTGAGGGCAAGGGTGGACCTGACCAGCACATCTTGACCGAGATCATCTCCAAGGAGCCCCTCGGCACCGTGGTGCGCGACGGTGATTCCCAGTGGGCACAAATTGTGAACTGGGCCACCATGGCTACCGTGCAGGCCTGGGAATTCGGACTCGACTCCACCAACATTGGCAGCTATAGCGGCAATGACCCCAACATCTTGAACTTCCTGGGCCAAAACAACTTTGACCCCGGTCTGGGCCTCCCCGGTGACTTCGCCGTCAACGTAGTGGAGCAGGTTGGAAACTACGAGGAGATCTTCAACCGCTATCCGCAGTTGGGCGTCCTCGACGGCAGCGTCAACGACCTCTGGTCCAACGGCGGGCTCATGTACGTCCCGCCCTACCGCTAGGGAAAACCCCGCTCGTTTAATGGCGAGCGAACAGTGAACGATGAGCGGCCCACCGGTCACCGACCGGTGGGCCGCTCTCGTCTAATGTTCAAGGTCACACTGCTATGAGCAGCACCGCTGATTTCGCCAGCACTCAAGCTGATCTCACCGCAGTGCCCTCCGCGCCCTTCAGCCGCCGGATGCTGGCGCTTCTGGCCGACCTCCTGATTCTGGCCCTGGTGGGGGTCATCTCAGTTTGGCAGCTGGGATTGCGGCTGCTCGACGACTACAGCGATGTTCCCGAGCTTGCCCTCGCCTGGGTCTTTGCCGCGGTGGTGCCGGCAACGATCGCCGCCATCGTGGTTGTCGACGCAGTTCGCATCGGCCAGACGCCGGGCATGGCCGCAATCGGCATCCGCTCCGTCCACGACGGCACCCGCCGAAGGGTCGTGTCTACCGACGATCCAAGGGTCCCCGAATCCGGTATTCCTGCGCTTTGGCGCGACGTGCGAATCCTTCGGCTAGCCGCGCAGGTCCTGGCCCTGGTTGTCGTAGTAGCCCTCATTCGATGGATGTTTCACAACCTCATCTCAAGTTTGGATCGAGTCGGCCTGCCCAAGGGCTTCGACTTTGTTGAAAAACCATACGGTGTGGCTGTACGTGATGCCTTCGGCCTGGGCGTGCGCGATCCAGTTTGGAAGGCATTGCTCGTCGGTCTCCAGAACACCGTCGTTGCCTCGGTAGTGGGGGTATTCATCGCCACAGTGGTGGGTTTGTTTGTGGGCATCGCGCGACTGTCTTCGAACTGGCTGGTGGCCAAAGGGGCGAGCCTTTTCGTCGAGAGCTTTCGCAATATCCCGCCGCTGGTTGTAATCGTCTTCTTTGGATTCGCCCTCTTTACCTACGGCCCCCTTCCTCAATTCACCGTCGCCAACCCGCCCTGGCAAGGCAAGTTCTTCGGTTCGGACAGCAACTGGATCATCATCAGCAAGGATCGGTGGGGAATTCCCTCGCTGGCCGAGGGAGACAACGTTGGGTTGTTCTGGCTGTTGGTTCTAGCTGCTGCCATCATCGCTGTGGCCGTCTGGAGATGGCGGACTCAGCACAACAACGCCACCGGCCAACCCCATCATCGAGTGCTGTGGTCATTGGGTGCCTTTGCGGCCATTGTGGTTGTGTGCTTCGTGGCTTTGGGCGGTCCCTACTCATGGTCGTGGCCCGCGATATCGGAGAGCGGACGACGGGTGGCCGGTGGGTTCGCCACCAACTCCGGCTACATGGCACTAACTCTCGGCTTGGGTCTCTACACGGCAAGCTTTGTGGCCGAGATCATCCGCGGTTCGATTCTGGCCGTTCACAAAGGCCAGACCGAAGCGGCAATGGCAGTAGGGCTGAAATCTGGCCAGCGCTACCGCCACGTCGTGTTGCCTCAGGCACAGCGGATTGCCATACCCCCGTACATCAGCGAGTGCGCCAATCTCATAAAGAACACTTCTTTGGGCATCGTCGTCGCGTATCCCGATCTAACGCTCATCGTTATCACTGCCTGGGGTATCAACTTCCCCGCCCCGCAGTTGCTTCTCATCCACATGTTGGTGTACTTGATCATCAACCTCTTGGTGTCGGGGCTGTTGAACGTCTACAACCGATCCATCCAACTCAAAGAGCGATGAGCCGATGACTGCTACCTTGCCGCCCTCTGAGACCAATCCCAAAGACAGCCAATCGACCCTGCCCCCGGACATGCGGGTATCGCCTGGCGTTTGGCTGCGAAAGAACCTGTTCAACACCTGGTACAACGGGCTGGCAACGGTTATCGCCGTCGTGGTGGGAGCGATCCTCATCTTCTACGGCGGGCGATTCATCTTCGTCACCGGGCAATGGGAGGCGGTGCGCAAGAACCTCACCTTGCTCATGGTGGGCATCTTCCCTCGTGGGGAACAGTGGCGGCTGGTTGCTCAGATGTACCTCGCGGCCTCGGCCCTGGGGCTGGCCTGGGGGACAGTCACCGCAAGAAGCCAAGACCGGGCTGACGACACCGACACCGACATCAGACGGCCCACCCCGCTCGACCTGCTTCGCCGCTACTGGCCCATCCTCCTGCTGCTCTTGGTCATTCTGGTGTTCACCCGCACCATCTGGCCGACGCTGTTCACGCTTTCTACCCTCGCGGTAGGGCTCTGCGTGCGGGCCGTTGCCTTACGCTTCCCCCGCTCCGCCCGGCGGCCGTGTTGGTACGTAGCCGGATTCATGGCCATTGCATCCTTCCAGGTGGTCTCGGGTACCAGCGGGAACGCCTGGTGGTGGACAAGCGGCCTCTTCGCATTCGCCGCCTTCCAATTGGTCGGCGCGAGAGATTTCACCAGGCTTTTTGGAACTTCAATAGTCTGGCCTATTTTCGGCCGCACGCGGCTTGTCACCGCAAGAGATCTCGTGTGGTTCAAGAGAGGGGTCCAGATCTTGTCCGTGGTCGCCATTGCGGTCGCGGTAAGGGTGGTCTACTGGCTAATCGGCGACACGTCCGGCGTGAGCTGGGACGACTGGTCGGGGCTCTATCTCACACTGGTTGCCTCTGGGGCTGCCATCATCCTGTCGTTCCCGCTGGCTTTGCTGTTGGCGGTGGGCAGGCGCTCCTCGCTTCCGGTGGTGCGTTGGCTTTGCGTGGGTTACATCGAACTATTCCGGGGGGTGCCCTTCATCGCCCTGCTACTCGTCGCCAAGACATTCATCGACTTTTTCCTTGACGTCGATACCCCCCTTTCACTGACTACACGGACCATCATCGCCTTCACCATCTTCAGTTCGGCATATGTCGCTGAGGTGGTGCGCGGCGGCCTACAGGCTGTTCCCAAAGGCCAGATCGAAGCGGGACAGGCTGTTGGCCTTCAACCGCCCGGAGTGATGCGCCTCATTGTGCTGCCTCAGGCGCTACGGGCGGTAGTCCCCGCCATGGTGGGCCAGTTCATCAGCCTGTTCAAAGACAGCTCGCTGTTCGCAATCATCAGCGTGGTGGAGTTCTATCGAGCCCGCGAGCTGATCCACTCTCAAACGGAGTACACGACCGTCGCCATTGCGGAGACCCTCGTTTTCGTGGCGTTCGCCTACTGGGCTCTCAGCTACACCATGTCCAAAGAAAGCAGGCGCCTTGAGCGCCATCTCGGAGTCGGGAAACGATGACAGACACAACAACAACCACATCCAATGTCAACAGCGACGCTACCCAGATCGGCGGGCGCGAGCTCATGGTCGAGATGGCGGCCGTTGACAAGTTCTTCGGGTCCTTCCAGGCCCTTACTGACATCAACATGAAGGTAGGTACGGGCGAGGTCGTGGTGGTGATCGGACCATCCGGATCAGGAAAGTCCACCCTCATCCGCTGCATCAATCGTCTGGAGCATCACGACCGCGGCCGTATCGTGGTCGACGGGGTTGAGCTCACCGACGACGTGCGCAACATCGCCCTCATCCGCCGGGAAACCGGCATGGTCTTCCAACAGTTCAACCTGTTCCCCCACATCACCGTCATCGACAACATCACGCTGGGGCCGCGCCAAGTGCTGAAGATGCCCAAGAAGCAGGCTGAGGACCGGGCGATGGAGCTCTTGGAGCGGGTCAAGATCCCCGAGCAAGCCCGCAAATTCCCCGGTCAGCTGTCTGGCGGCCAGCAGCAGCGGGTGGCCATCGCCCGGTCGCTGGCCATGCAGCCCAAGATCATGCTTTTTGACGAGCCCACTTCGGCCCTCGACCCCGAGATGATCTCCGAGGTCCTCGACGTGATCCTAGAACTGTCACAGACGGGCATGACCTTGATCGTGGTAACCCACGAGATGGGCTTCGCGCGGGAAGCCGCCGACCGGGTCATATTCATGGCCGACGGCGAGATCGTTGAGGTCGGCGAGCCCGAGCACTTCTTCACCAACCCCCGAGAAGAACGCACCCAGCTCTTCCTTTCCCAGATTCTCTAGTCCCCGATGTAGTGGGCGCGGAAGCGGAAGCGGACCGGGTCTTCGTCGTATTCCTCTAGGGCGTGAGCGATCCAGCCCGCGGTGCGAGCGATGGCGAACACCGCCTCTCCGGCTTCTGGACGCATGCCAGCCAAGAACGTCATGGTGCCCAGCGGGAAGTCCACGGTGGCGGGTGCAGCGGTGCGCTCGCTTGCCAGGCTCTGCACGGTGAGCACCTTGGGAAGATGCTCGTGCGATGCCCATGCTCCGGCTACCGCCTCCATGAGCGCGCTGCAACGAGGGTCCCGCTGGCGGTAAACGGCATGACCGAACCCGGGGGTGTAGCCGGTCCTCCGCTGGGCCTCGCCCAGCGCTCCGGCAGGGTCGCAGTTGGCCGCAGCCTCCTGAAATATGCGGTGAACAGGACCGCTGGCCGCCCCGTGCAGCCGCCCGCCCAGAATTCCAAGGCCGGCTGTCACTGCCGAATAGGGGTCGGCTCTCACCGACGCCGCCACCCGAACTCCGAGCGTCGAGCTGGCCAGGCCATGGTCGAGCAGCAAGACCAGTGCCCGATTGAGGACGGCCCGCTGCCGTGGGTTGGATCGTCCCGGAGCCAATCGACTCCACAGCCGCTCAGCCAGATCGCCCTCTCTGGCCTCGGAGACCAGGGAAAGTGAATGCACCATCAGGTACAGCAGCCTTCGGCCCGCAGCCCGTACTGATGAGGTCGAGAGGTCGTTGCGAAGTGGGTCGGTGGCCGACGCGATGCTCACCGCGACCCGGAGCCGGTCCATCATCGGGGCGGAATCGGGCAGCAGACCCTGGATTTGGCGGGACAATTCCTCTGCCTCGTCGCTCGTGGACCACTCGGTGTCGGGCTCAGCCCCCCACACCCAATCGACGGCATCTTCAAATCGGGTTTCGGCGGCCAGCCCGATCAGGTCTCGACCTCGAACCCTCAAGTCTCCATCAGCAACTTGGGTAATGCCCGTGGAGACCAAGACTCCGATCTCATCTTCGCGCCGACGGCCCGAACGAGAGCGCAGGCGATCAACTTCCTCAGGATCGAATCGAGAGCTGCGCCCGTCCGAATCAACCACTCGCTGCAATAGGCCCCGGCTCACATAGGAGTAGAGCGTGGCCCGCTTGACCCCCAGACGGGCCGCGGCCTCAGCGCTGGTCAGCCAACCATCCATTTCCACCTCTATACATTGATTGATCAATGTAGACATTGATCAATGTTGTCGATATATCAATATAACGGCATCATGGGCGGCATGAATGTTGATTCCCTGCTGACTGAGAATGTTGCTCCGCCTGGCCTCAAAGGCTTGATTGTGGCCGACACGGAGGTGGGCTCGGTTCGCGGGGATGAAGGGTGGTTCCACTATCGGGGCTGGAATGCGGCCGCATTAGGCCGTGATCATTCTTTCGAGGCGGTGGCCCACTTGCTGTTGGTTGGCGAGCTGCCGGACCATGGGGCCGAGGAGGCGTTTCGGGCCGAATTAGGCGCGGCTCGACGCCTGACTCCCGAAGCGGCGGAGATGGTCGCCGCGCTGGCGCAGACTGATCTGCCCCCGATGTCCGTCCTGCGCAGTGTGCTGGGGATGGAAGTTGATCCTCGGCCCACCTTGGACATCGAACCAGGCGAACGACGAGCTGCGGTGATCCGGGCCATTGCGATCACCCCAACCGTGCTGGCCGCGGTCAATCGCATCCGCTCGGGGGCTGAACCTCTGGCCCCTGCCGAGTCGCTATCTCATAGTGCCGACTACCTGCGCATGACCCTGGGCAAGTCGCCGCTACCCGAGCACGCCCGAGCCGTGGAGTCCTATCTGTGCCTGACGGCCGACCACGGCTTCAACGCCTCTACCTTCGCGGCCCGGGTCATCACCAGCACTGGTACCGACGTGGGTGGGGCCCTGGCCGGAGCGCTGGCCGCCCTGGCCGGGCCACTGCACGGGGGAGCTCCGGGCCGGGTGCTGGACATGCTGCGGGCCATCGGCCATCCCGACAACGCCGTGACATGGATAGCCGCGGAGCTGGACGCCGGGCGCAAGATAATGGGCTTCGGCCATGCCGTGTACCGGGCAGCCGACCCCCGCTCGGAGACTTTGAAGGCCGTCGCGATCGAGTTGGGGGGCGAGCTGGTAGACCGAGCCCTCGAAATCGAGTCCCGGATCCTGGGTTATCTGGCCGAGTGGAAGCCCAACGCGGTGATTGTCACCAACGTGGAGTTTTACGCCGGCGTCGTGCTCCACTTGGCCGGACTCCCCCAGGAGGCGTTCACCCCCACGTTCACCACCAGCCGTGTGGTCGGTTGGGGTGCTCACCTGCTGGAGCAAGCCGCCAACAACAAGATCATGCGCCCCAGCGCCCGCTACACCGGGCAACTCCACAACGGCGACTAGCTCATTCGTCGAAAGCGGCGAGAACCTCATCGGCGGCGGCGGCGGGGGTGGTTTGGCCGGTGGAGACTTGGTGTTCTAGGTGGGAGGTTAGGTCGGCCACTTCAGGGGAGGCCTGGAGGCGATCTCGGAGGCGGTCCTCCACCATGGCCCACATCCAGCGCACTTGCTGGTCGGCCCGGCGGTCGGCCAGTTCACCGGAATCGGTCAAGACCCGATAGTAGGCCTGAATCTGTTCCCATACCTGGTCGAGTCCGGTGCCCTCTATCGCGCTGACCGCCAATACGGGGGGAACCCAGCTGGGGTTGGCCGGGGCGGTCAGGGACAGCGCGGCCCGGTAGTCCCGCACGGCCCGCTGGGCGGCGATCTCGTTGCCACCGTCGGCTTTGTTCACCACCAGGGCGTCGGCCAGTTCCAGCACGCCCTTCTTGATGCCCTGGAGCTCATCGCCTGCTCCGGGCAGCATCATCACCAAGAAGAAGTCCACCATGTCGGCCACCGCGGTCTCCGACTGGCCCACGCCCACGGTTTCGACCAGCACCACATCGAACCCGGCGGCCTCCACCACCGTCATGGTTTCGCGGGTAGTGCGGGTCACCCCGCCCAGCGATCCAGAAGATGGCGACGGCCGAATGTACGCGGCATCGTCGATGGCCAGGTTGGGCATCCTGGTCTTGTCACCGAGGATGCTGCCCCCCGACACCGACGAGGACGGGTCCACCGCCAGCACCGCCACCCGGTGTCCCTGTGAGGTGAGGTAGGTACCCAACGCGTCGATGAAGGTGGACTTGCCCACCCCGGGCACACCGGTGATTCCAATCCTTCGGGCCCCACCGGTGTGGGGCAGAAGCCGATTCAGCAGTTCGGTAGCCGCCACCCGATCCTCGGGCCGGGTGCTCTCTACCAGGGTGACCGCCCGACCCAGCCAGGTTCTATCGGCGTTCAGCACCCCCTCGACACCGGTGTCGAGATCGAATTCCATCACCGACATCCCGACGGTGGACAACGAGATCGATCAGCGTTCATTGGCGTCGAGGTCGATCACTGGCGGTCGTCCAAAGCAAACAGCAGCTCTTGGGCGGCGTCAGCGATAACCGTGCCGGGCCCAAAGATCGCCTCCGCCCCTGCGGCCCGCAACTCGTCGTGGTCGCTGGGCGGGATCACCCCGCCAACCACGATCATGATGTCGCCCCGACCCAGTTGGTTCAGCTCAGCCCGCAACTCGGGCACCAACGTCAGGTGCCCCGCGGCCAGCGACGATGCCCCCACGATGTGCACATCGGCTTCCACCGCCTGGCGGGCCACCTCGGCCGGGGTCTGGAACAATGGCCCGACGTCCACGTCGAAGCCGAGGTCGGCAAATGCGGTGGCTATTACTTTCTGGCCCCGGTCGTGGCCGTCTTGGCCCATCTTGGCCACCAGTATTCGGGGCCTACGCCCGGTGCGGGACGCGAAGCTGGCTACTGCCTCCCTCACCTCGCCGGTGCCGCCGCCGTTTTCGTCTCTTTGTCCCATTTCTGATTGGTACACCCCGGAGATGGTGCGAATTCGGGGCGCATGGCGACCATACACCTTCTCCAGCGCGTCGCTGATCTCCCCCACCGTGGCCCGGGCGCGGGCGGCGTCCACGGCAAGGGCGAGCAAGTTGGAGTCCGAACTGCCGACAGGGCGCTCGGCTCCCGCCGTCAGCGCGTCTAGGGCACGACCGCAGGCCTCGTTGTCCCGCTCGGCTCGGAGCCGCTCCAGTCGGGCTATCTGGGAAGCCCGCACCTCGGCGTTGTCCACTTTCAGCACCTCAATGCCCTCTTCACCCTCCACCTGATAGCGGTTGACCCCCACCACGGTTTGGGCGCCGGAGTCGATGCGGGCCTGGGTGCGAGCGGCCGCCTCCTCGATGCGCATCTTGGGGATACCGGCCTCGATGGCCTCGGCCATGCCGCCGGCGGCTTCCACCTCGCTTATGTGCTCCCACGCTCGCTGGGCCAGGTCGTGGGTGAGCCGCTCCACGTAGTACGAGCCGCCCCAGGGATCGGCCACCCGGCAGGTGCCCGACTCGTGCTGCAACAGGAGCTGGGTGTTGCGGGCGATCCGGGCGGAGAAGTCGGTGGGCAGGGCCAGCGCCTCGTCCAGGGCGTTGGTGTGCAGCGACTGAGTGTGGCCTTGGGTGGCGGCCATGGCCTCGATGGTCGTCCGCACCACGTTGTTGAAGACGTCTTGGGCGGTGAGGCTCCACCCCGAGGTTTGGCTGTGGGTGCGAAGCGAAAGCGATCGGGGGTTGGACGGATTGAACGGACGCATCAGCTTGGCCCACAGCAGGCGGGCGGCCCGCAGCTTGGCCACCTCCATGAAGAAGTTCATGCCGATGCACCAGAAGAAGCTGAGCCGGGGGGCGAAGGCGTCGATCTCCAGACCGGAGTCCAAACCGGCCCGCACGTACTCAACGCCGTCGGCCAAGGTGTAGGCAAGCTCCAGATCAAGGGTGGCTCCGGCCTCCTGCATGTGGTAGCCGGAGATGGAGATTGAGTTGAACTTCGGCATGTTGGCCGAGGTGAAGGCGAAGATGTCGGAGATGATCCGCATCGACGGCGTCGGCGGGTAGATGAAGGTGTTGCGGACCATGAACTCCTTCAAGATGTCGTTCTGAATGGTCCCGCCCAGCTTCTGGGGCTCTACCCCCTGCTCTTCGCCCGCCACGATGTACATGGCCATGATCGGCAACACCGCGCCGTTCATGGTCATCGACACGGTCATCTGATCCAGCGGAATGCCGTCGAACAGAATCTGCATGTCGGCGATGGAGTCGATGGCCACGCCGGCCATGCCCACATCCCCGCTCACCCGATGGTTGTCGGAGTCGTAGCCCCGATGGGTGGCCAGGTCGAAGGCCACCGACAGGCCCTTCTGGCCGGCAGCCAGGTTGCGCCGGTAGAAGGCGTTGGAATCCTCGGCGGTGGAGAACCCGGCGTACTGGCGGATGGTCCACGGCTGGGCGGCGTACATGGTGGCGTAGGGACCGCGCAGGTAGGGCTCCAGTCCGGGATAGGTGTCGCAGAAGTCCAGCGGCGCCCGATCCTCGGCGGTGTACAGGCGGCGCACGTCGAATCCCTCCGGCGTGGCCCAGGCGAGGCTGTCGGGGCTCTCCCCCACCTCGGCATCCACGAGGTCGGCCCAGCCCGTCCCGTTGGCCCCCGAACCCGTCTCGGAGTAGAGGTCGACGTTGGTGAAGTCAGGGACGGTCACAACTCAAGCCTCTCGTGAACGGCCTCCAGGGACGCCAGCACATCGCAGCCCATGTAGATGTAGCCGTCGGCGCCCCAGCTGTCATCGGCGCGACCGGCCAGCAGCACATACCCGCACCCGGCTTCCTTGAGTGCGGCAACGGTGGCTGCGGCATGCTCCTGGTACATCTCGTCGGACGAGCACACCACAGCAATCGGCGAGCCCGAATCGGCCCAAGCCTGAGCCGCTTGATCCGCCGTGTTGTAGCCCTCGTTCGCAACGGGGTGGATCCCTCCCGCGGCCAGCAGGTTTGCCGCGAACGCGGACCGGGCGGTATGGACTGCTGCCGGGCCCAGGCTGGCCAAGAACGCGGTGGGACGACCCGGGGCGGCATCAGCGGCATCCCGCAGTGACTCGAACGGCTCGGCCAGCCGGCGCACACCGGGGTCGGGCTCCAGCGGTGGCCGCTCCACCACCGGCTCATCCAGGTCGGGGAACTCGCTTACCCCGGTGAGCGGCAGCCGGCGGGTGGCCACATCCCGGCTACGGGCGACATGGGCAGCTTCTATGCGCTCGTTGAGGTCCGCTCCCGCTTCCAGTTCCTGGAACAGGTCCCAGGCGGTGGCCGCCAGAGCATCGGTCAGTGATTCGGCGTAATAGGAGCCGCCGGCGGGGTCGATCACCTGATCGATGTGGGACTCCTCCCGCAACAAGAGCTGAGTGTTGCGGGCGATTCGCAGCCCCAGAGAATCGGGCACCCCGATGGCGACGTCGTAGGAGTTGACGGTAATGGCGTCGGCGCCTCCCGCCGCGGCGGCAAAGCAGGCCACCGTGGTGCGGATCATGTTCACCCAAGGGTCGCGGCGGCTCATCATGGCGCTGGCGGTGACTGCGTGCTGACGCTGGGAAGCGGGCTCGATGCCGCAGGCCTGGGTCACCCGAGCCCACAGCCGACGGGCGGCCCGCAACTTGGCGATGGTCAAGAACTGGTCTGTCCCGGCGGCATAGCGGAATTCCAGCCTGTCAGCCGCCGATGCCAGGTCGAGGCCCGCCTGTTCACAGGCCCGCAGGTAGGCGACTCCATCAGCCAGCGATCCGGCCAGCTCTTGGGCTTCGCTAGCGCCTTGGTCGGCCAATCGTGCCCCATTGACAACCGCGACCAATACGTTGCGGTAGTTCCGGTTCAAGGTATTGGCAACTGCCTCAGCTACCGAAGGATCGCGGGGGTCCATCCCGAAGCCGCCGAGGGCCTTATCTCTTGCCACTCCTCTGTTGTCCCACAGACTGACCAAATGCCAGATCGCGGCCTCGCTCCCCGGCGCCAACATGATCGGCACCGAGGTGGGAACGCCATCTAGCAGGTCGTCGAGTTCTTCCAGGCTGGTTTCACCGTCGATGTGGAGCTCTATGGCATCGGCTCCCCCGCTCAGGTCGTCCAGCAAAGCGCTGTTCCCGGTAGCACGGCTATGGGCTTGCCGGACCTGCCACGGTCCGCCGGCAACCTTGCTGCCGCGGGTGAATGGCGCGACCCCGGGCAGGCCGGTGTCGCCGACATGGTCGGCTCCGGTATAGAGCGGCTGGATCCGGATGCCGTCGTAGGTGGTGCTCACCAGCTTCTTGTCGAATGGCGCCCCCCGCAGCACCTGCTCCACCAGTTCCCTCCACTGGTCCCGCCCAGCCAGGTCGAAATCCCCGGCCAGGCTCATCACGGCGTCGCTCACAGCCACGATGGTACGCCCTGCCCCCCGGCGATCCTGCCTTGGAAAACGAAGACAGACCCTTGCGTCTGCCGGTGCAACTTGTTGCCGATTCCCGAAGGCAACGAAAATCAAGGCGACTCTTCCCCACCACATCCCATTCACACTTGCGAGGTAGCGACATGGCAGAACTGCCGTTCAAGGTGTTCGACGCCGACAACCACTACTACGAGGCCACCGACGCCTTCATCCGCCACATTGACCCAGCCATGAAAAAGCGCTGCATGCAGTGGGCCAATATCGACGGCAAGCAGCGCTTGCTGGTGGCGGGCAAGATCAACCGGTTCATCCCCAACCCCACGTTCGACCCGGTGTCCAAGCCGGGAGCGCTTCAAGACTTCTTCCGAGGACGCAACAAAGACGGCGTGGACGTGAAGACCATGTTCGGCGAGCTCGACCCCATCTCCGAGCGGCCCGAATACCGGGACCGCGACAAGCGCCTGGAGTTGATGGACGCCCAAGACATCGAGGCTGCCCTGTTCTTCCCCACATTGGGCGTGGGCATGGAGCAGTCGCTGCGCCACGATCCCCCAGCGGTGAAGGCCGCCTTCACCGCATTCAATCGATGGTTGGCCGAGGACTGGGGCTTCGCCTACCAGGAGCGCATTTTCGCAGCCCCGGTGATCTCGATGATCGACGTGGATTGGGCGGTATCCGAAGTGGAGTGGGCCTTGGCCAACGATGCCCGCATGGTGGTGATGGTGCCCGGGCCGGTGCCCACTCCCGACGGAGGCGACCGCTCGCCGGGCATGCCCCACTACGACCCGGTGTGGGCCCGCATCGCCGAGGCTGGAATAACTGTGGGAATGCACGGCGGAGACGGCGGCCTGCACGACTACAACGAGCGGTGGGAGCCCACCGCCGACTTCCAGTCGTTCCGCACCTCCACGTTCAAGCAGATCACCGGCCACGACCGCCAGATCTTCGACACCATGGCCGCCTTGGTATGCCATGGCCTTTACGATCGCCACCCCAATCTGCGAGTTGCCTGCATCGAGAACGGGGGCATGTTCGCCCCCCGCTTGGTGGAGGAATTGAAGATCGCCTATGGCAAGATGCCCCAGGAGTTCCGAACCGATCCGGTGGAGCAATTCGTGAACCACGTCTGGGTGTCGCCCTACTACGAGGACGACATCGACCTGATCAAAGAGACGATAGGCGCCGACCACATGCTGTTCGGCTCTGACTACCCCCACGCCGAGGGGCTGGAGGTGCCCACCGACTTCATCTACGACATCCCCAACTTCACCGACGCCGAGGCCAAGGCCATGATGCGGGACAACGCGTGGGATGTGATCACTCCCCGCTCCGCACTGGCCGCCTGAGAGAGGAAGCACACCATGGCCATGCCCACCGACATCCCGATCATCGACACGATGATCGGATTCCCCAAGCCCGACTTCTCCACTTACGACTTCATCCGGGCCCAGACCAAAGACTCCCAGTCGTCCGAGGAGTTCGACTTCCCGGTGGAGTACATGTTCAAAGGGGTGCCCAAGGAGCTGTACGGCACCGATGACGACCCAATTCAGGTAACGCTCAAGGAGATGGACCGGTTCAATATCGAGCTGGCCCTGATCTCCTGTGAGGACGAAACCGGCCAGCGGGCGCTGAAGGACCATCCCGAGCGCTTCATCGCCTCCATGAGCGTCGACCCCAACGACGTGATGGGCCAGGTTCGCCTCATAGACCAGTTCCACCGGGAGTGGGGAGTGAAGGCGGTGGGGGCGTTTCCGGCGGGCTGCTTCCCCCAGGTGCCCATCGACGACGCCAAGTTCTATCCGATTTACGCCAAGTGCGTTGAGCTGGATCTGCCCATCTTCGTGTGCGCCGGCGTGCCCGGCCCCCGCTTCCCGTTCTCCCCCCAGCACGTGGAGCGCATCGACCGGGTCATGTACGACTTCCCCGAGCTCACCTTCGTCACCCGCCACGGCTGCGAGCCCTGGGAGGACCTGGCCGTAAAGCTCATGTTGAAGTGGCCCGGGCTGCACTATTCCACCTCCGCGTTCGCCCCCAAGCACTACCCCGAGGCCATCATCCGCTACGCCAACACCCGGGGTGCCGACAAGATCATCTACGCCGGCTACTTCCCCATGGGCCTGTCGCTGGAGCGGATCATGACCGACATGAAAGACGTGCCCTTCCGCGACAAGGTCTGGCCTGGCTTCTTGCGGGAGAATGCCCGCCGAGTTCTCAAGTTGGATTGAGCCACAGGAGACAGAACATGAGCGATCAGCGAGTAGAGCAAACCTGGGAGACCCCCTCTTTGGAGGAGATTCCGGTCATCACCAAGATGCACGTAGAGGCCATGGAGTCCAGCGACGACCCAATGGTGTGGGCCCAAGTGGGCATGCACCACGTGCTTATCCGCACTATCGGCCGGCGCTCGGGCAAAGAGCACAAGGTAGCGCTGCCCTACTGGCGCGATCCCGATGGCCACCGCATTGTGGTGGCGTCTTTCGCCGGGGCCAAGGCCCACCCCTCGTGGTACTTCAACTTGGCCGACAAGGAGGCCAATCCCGAGCTGCTGGTCACCGACGAGGGCCAGCAGTTCTGGGCAGTGGCCGACATCTGCGAGGACGACGACTACCAGGCCACCTGGGAAGGCTTGGTGGCCGACCGGGCATGGTACGCCGACTACCAGGCCAAGGCCCCCCATCGCCGGATCCCCCTGGTGCGGCTGATCGAGCAGCGCCCGGCCTAGGTTCAAAGGAATTAAAACATGACAGACCGACCAGTCCGCACCCTGCCTCCCGCGGGGGCCATTCAAGACGAGCGCGAGATCGAAGCAGTGATGAACGTTCTCCGCTCCGGAGACCTGTTCATCGGCGAGAACGTGGCCCGCTTCGAAGACGAGGTATCGACTGTGCTGGGCAAGGAGCGGGGAGTGATGGTCAATTCCGGCTCCTCGGCGCTGCTGTTGGCGGTTAGCCTGCTCGACCTGGAGCCAGGTGATGAGATCATCACCTCGGTGCTGACCTTCTCCACCGATGTGTCGTCCATCGTGCAGTTGGGCCTGGTACCGGTATTCGTCGACGTGGAGCCCGACACCTTCCAGATCGACGTGAACCGGATCCCCGAGATGATCGGCCCCCGCACCAAGGCCATCTTGACCCCCAATCTGATGGGCAACTGCCCTGATTGGGACGCCATCCGAGCTATCGCAGACGAGCACGGGCTGAAGGTGATTGAGGATTCGTGCGACGTGCTAGACACCCGGCTGCGGGGCACCCGGATCGGCACCCGCAGCGACATCAGCCTGACCAGCTTCGCCATCTCCCACTCGCTCACCTGTGCGGGCAACGGCGGCATGGTGGCCATGGACGACCCCGAGTTGCACGACAAGTGCCTGACCCGGCGCCGCTGGGGGCGGCGGTCGGAGTCATACCTGTATGGCTCCCGCAAGGGGCAGGACACCCGATGGGGCCCGTTGGACGACGGGACAATGTACGACCAGATCTTCATCTTCGATGACTTGGGCTACAACTTCGAGCCTTCCGAGCTGGGCGCAGCCTACGGACTGGTGCAGCTCTCCAAGCTCGAGGAGTTCAACGCCCGCCGCCAGCACGCTTTCGACCGCTACAACGACTTGCTGGTCAACCACACCGACAAGGTGATCCTTCCCCGCACCACCCCTGAGTTGGACACCACCTGGATGCGCTATGGGTTCATCCTTCGGCCCGAGTCGGGTTACGACCGCACCGAAGTGCAGAACTTCCTCGAAGACCGCAATGTGCAGTCCCGAATGGTCTGGACAGGGAACATCCTCCGCCAGCCCGGCTTCTCGGGAATCGAGCACCGGGCCCCAGGCGACGGTTTCCCCAACGCCGATCTGGTGATGGACAACGCGCTGTGCATCCCCACCCACCACGGCATGGGGTCGGACGACGTCGGTTACGTAGTCGACACCCTCTCTCAGCTTTTCGGCGACTAGCCCCCTGCGGAGCCGATTGCTCAGGTGCGGCCTAGCTGGCCCATGTCGAAGTAATCCGACCAGCGGGCAATCCGCCCGTCGCGTATTTCGAATACGCCGCAAACCGGTAGAGCCACTTGGCCGTCGGCGGTGTTGATGTAGTCCGTACGCTCGTTCAGGACGACATTGCCATTGGCCGCCTGATGGTGGGTTTCAAACGCGATGCCACCGGAGGCGGGGAAGAATCCCTCCAAGAACGCCCGTATGGCCTCGGCCCCTTCCAGAGGGTCCATCGGGACGTTGTGATAAACGGCGTCATTGGCGAAAAAGGCCATCAGCTCGTCGGCATCGCCGTTGGCCCACGCCGCGCAGAATTGGCTCACCAGCTCATTCGGGTCGGTCGGCAGATCAGCCATCGCACTCTCCTGTGATCGGGAAGGACCAGCATGGCGCGCCCCGCGCCCGCTCTGCCAAATGCGAAGACCCTCTAGCGCACGGCTGAGCGATGTGCTATTTTACAAAACAGTCCAGCTAGCCTGTTTTCGGCATTTGACAGTAGGGGGGATCCCATGCGGACCAATGAGACCAAATCACTTCGAAGCTGGAGGCTTATCGCCTTGCTCTTGGCTGTATTGGCGCTCGTCGCCGTCAGCTGCGGCAACGACGATGACGACTCCCGCGGCTCACAGTCAACGATCACGCTTGCCGTCAACCCCTGGAACGGTTCCGCGGCCAATGTCGCCGTAGCCGCCCAGTTGCTGGAGAGCGAACTGGGCTACACCGTCGAGCGGGTGGACATCGACGAGAACGCCCAGTGGGCCTCCATCAACACCGGCGACATCGACGCCTCGCTGGAGGTCTGGCCCTCTGGCCACGCCGACAATGTGGCCGACTACATCGACAGCGCCGACGGCAACGTGGACAACGCTGGCCTTATCGGCCCCGTTGGCGAGATCGGCTGGTTCATGCCCACCTACATGGTGGAGCGCGAGCCGGCGCTGGCTACATGGGAGGGCTTCGCCGACCCCGCATTGGCCGGACTGTTCGCCACCGCCGAGACCGGCGACAGCGGGCAATTCCTCAGCGGTGATCCCAGCTGGACGATCTACGACGAGCAGATCATCAACAACCTGAATCTGCCGCTGGAGATTGTCTACGTCGGTTCCGAGGCCGGAATCTTGGCCGCAGTGGACGCCGCCTACAGCCGCGAAGATCCGGTGCTGTTCTACTTCTGGACACCGCACTCGGCGTTCGGTTCCTATGACCTCACCCGGGTGGCCCTCCCCGCCTATAGCGATGAGTGCTACGCCAGAGATGCCGACGGCGGCATTGCCTGCGACTATCCGGAGGACGCTCTGTTCAAGATCGTCAACGCCGACTTGGCCGAGAACGCTCCTGACGCGGATCACCTCCTGCGGGCAATGAGCTACTCCACGGCCGACCAGATCCAAATGCTGGCCGCTATCGAAAACGACGGCATGTCAGTGGACGATGCAGCAGCCGCATGGATCGCGGACAACGAAAGCGTCTGGAGCGCTTGGCTCCCCTCCTAGGCTCCAGCTGAGAACCGGTGTCGGCGGCTTGCGGGAGCTGCCGACACCGGTTCTCCAATTTCCATTGAGGAGCAGTCGTTGTACGACTTCATCATCGTCGGAGGCGGCTCTGCTGGCTGTGCATTGGCCAACCGGCTGAGCGCGGACAGCGGCAACCAGGTCTTGGTATTGGAGGCCGGGCGCCGAGACTACAAGTGGGACGTGTTCATACACATGCCCGCGGCTTTAGCGTTTCCCATCGGAAACCGTTTCTATGACTGGAAGTATGAGAGCGAGCCCGAACCCCATATGGGGGGCCGCAGGGTTTACCACGCCCGGGGGAAAGTGCTAGGCGGCTCGAGCTCCATCAACGGGATGATCTTCCAGCGGGGAAATCCCGCCGATTACAACAAGTGGGCCGCGTCACCCGGCATGGAGTCATGGGACTACCGCCACTGCCTGCCGTATTTCAAGCGCTTGGAAACCTGCTTGGCCGGTACCGACCAGTGGCGGGGTGGCGACGGACCGCTGGTATTGGAGCGCGGTCCGGCCGACAGTCCCCTGTTCACTGCCTTCTTCAAATCCGTCCAGGAAGCCGGTTACGAGCTGACCGATGATGTGAACGGCTATCGCCAAGAAGGGTTCGCAGCGTTCGACCGCAACGTCCACCGCGGGCGGCGGCTCTCGGCGTCCCAGGCCTACCTGCACCCGGTGATGGGCCGCAAGAACCTCAAGGTGGAAACCGGAACACTCATCAGCCGGGTGCTGTTCGATGGCAATCGGGCCACGGGCGTGGAGTATCGCCAAAGAGGACGCAAGCGCACCGCCCGGGGGGCAAACATCCTGCTGTGCGCGGGGGCTTTCGGCTCGGCCCAGCTGCTTCAGCTTTCCGGGGTCGGGCCAGCTGGCCTGTTGGAATCCCTGGACATCCCGGTGGTGGCCGACCGGCCCGGTGTGGGGGAGAACCTTCAAGACCACCTGGAGGTGTATATCCAGTACGCCTCAAGCAAACCAGTGTCGATGCAGCCCCACCTCAAGCTGTGGCGCCGCCCGTGGATCGGCCTGCAATGGCTAGCCCGCAAGGGGCCGGGAGCCACGAACCACTTCGAAGGCGGCGGTTTCGTTCGCTCCAACCCCGAAGAGACCTACCCGAACCTCATGATCCACTTCTTGCCCCTGGCCATCCGCTACGACGGCTCAGCGCCGAGCAGCGGACACGGCTACCAAGTCCACGTCGGACCCATGTACTCGGACTCCCGGGGCCATCTCCGGATCAAGTCTCGAGACCCCAGGGTCAAGCCAGCCATCCAGTTCAACTACCTCTCCACGCCACAGGATCGGCGCGAGTGGGTGGAGACCATCCGGGTGACCCGCCACATCATGAGCCAGCCGGCGTTCGCCCCCTACAACGCCGGCGAATTATCCCCTGGTCCCGGGATCACAACCGACGACGGGATTATGGACTGGGTGGCCCGCGACGCGGAGACCGCTTTGCACCCCTCGGGCACCGCACGCTTGGGAACCGATGTCCAATCGGTAGTCGATCCTGCGACCATGCAAGTTCACGGAACCGAAGGCCTGATGGTGGTGGACGCCTCAGTGATGCCCACCGTCACCAACGGAAATATCTACGCGCCGGTGATGATGATTGCGGAGAAGGCGGCTGACCTCATCTTGGGCAGCCAGCCCCTGGCCCCCCAGGATGCCCCGGTCTATTCGGCTGAGCCGATCAGGTCCCGTGCCGCTCCATGATCTGAAATCAGGTTGGAAACCAGGTCGATAACTTTGCTGCGTTCCTCCGCGGTGGGCGGTGCCAGTCCGAACAGGTCGATGAGCCAGAGCCCGTCGCCGACGATCCGAGCCAGCAGCGCCTCCACATCGTCGAGCCCGTCGTCTTGGCACAGCCGGTCTTGCCAGCGCCGAAAGGTGGCCCGCGTGCTGTCCAGCAGGTCATCGTCCACGGCGGCCGCGGCCAGGATCGACACTGCGGTGTCGGTGGCCGCCTTGGTCGGCTCCCGCACGTAGTCGAGATAGGCCAGGGCGAACGCTCCCTGGCCGACATCGATGCCGTCGGCCAGCACGTTGAGCTCGTTGTCGAGAACTCCCATCACCTGATTGAGCAATCCGATGATCAGGGCGTCTTTGGAGCCGAAGTGGTAGAGGAAGCCGCCCTTGCTCACCCCGGCCCGGGCCGCCACTTTGTCGAGGGTCAGCGACGAAACGCCCTCCTGGGTGATCACCTCGGCGGCCGCTTGCAGAATCCGGTCGCGGGTAAGCACGGCCCGCTCCTGCACCGGCAGATTCCTGGGCCGCTCGCCTGCCGCTCCCATCGACAGGTCAGGGTAGCCCAAACCGATACCCGTCTGTTCGGACGGTAAAGTCGGGAACCGGGAGCGTCGATGGACACAGCCAGCCAATCAGCCCAGGTGAGCGTCGAGGGCGTGTGGAAGGTCTTTGGGCGCAAGGTCAGTGAGGCGCAGGCAATGGCCAAGAACGGCGCATCCCGGGAGGAGATCCAGACAGCAACCGGCAGCGTGGTTGCGGTGCGAGACATCAGCTTCGATGTGGCTCCGGGCGAGACGTTTGTGGTGATGGGCCTGTCGGGTTCGGGCAAATCCACCCTCATCCGATGCGTCTCCCATTTGGTTGAGCCCTCTGAGGGGCGGGTCGAGGTTTGCGGCACCGAGCTCACCCGGGCCGACAGCGCCACCCTGCGTGACCTGCGCCGCCAGAAGATGGCGATGGTGTTCCAGCACTTCGGGCTGTTCCCCCATCGCAAGGTGGTCGACAACGTGGCCTATGGGCTCGAGGTACAGGGGATAGAGCGCCAAGAAAGGCATGAGCGGGCCCAGGAGCTGCTCGACACGGTCGGCTTGGAGGGCTGGGGCGACCACTACCCCCAGCAGCTCAGCGGCGGTATGCAGCAGCGAGTGGGGCTGGCCAGAGCCCTGGCCGTCGACCCCGAGGTGCTGTTCTTCGACGAGCCGTTCTCGGCCCTCGACCCGCTCATTCGCCGGGACATGCAAGACGAGCTAATCGACCTCCAGCTCAAGTTGCAGCGGACGCTGGTGTTCATCACCCACGACTTCGCCGAGGCGCTGAAGCTGGCCGACCGGATCGCCATAATGAACGACGGGGCCTTTGTCCAGGTAGGCACCCCGGTGGAGATCCTCACCGAGCCGGCTGACGACTACGTGCGGGCATTCACCCAGGATGCCCCGGTAGCCAAAGTGCTACAGGCGTGCTCATTGATGCAGCCCCTCGACGGGAGGGGCGTCAGTCCTGACTGGCCCCAAGTCTCGGAGACCACGCCGCTGGAGGACGCTCTCCCCCATTTACTCGGTTCCACCAACCCCGTAGTGGTTTGCGACGAGCAGAACACACCGGTGGGGCTTCTCCAAGGAGACGATGTCGCCAGCGTGATCTCTGAGAACCGCGGATGACGGCGGTAGACGAGGTTCGCACCAAAGCCGCCGGGCTTCGCACTGGCTCTGAGCACCGTCTAGCCCGCTTCATCTTGGCCGCAAGCACAATCGTGGTGCTGGTCTTGGTGTTCCAGCTGTTCACCAATTTCGGGATCTTCCCCGATTCCTGGGACATCGGGCTGGCCGATCCCATTGACCGAGCCCGGCGGTGGCTGATCAACAACCAGACCTCCCACTGGCTGTACACCGTCTTTTTGAATCCGATCACCGACGCCATCGACTGGGGCATCCGACGATTGGAGTCCATCCTCAAGTGGTTCCCGTGGTTCTCCTACCCGCTGGTCACCGGACTGGGCCTGTGGTGGACCAGGGGACGGTTCGCCGGAGCGCTGGGCCTGGCCGGCGTTGCGCTAATCGGAGTTATCGATCTCTGGGCAGAGTCCTTCGCCACGCTGGCATTGATGAGCGTGTCGGTGCTCATCTCGGTGGTAATCGGCATCCCACTGGGCATTGCGGCCTGGCGCAACGAGTCGGTGGCTCGGGTTGTGCGTCCCACTCTGGATGCCATGCAGACCATGCCGGGGTTCGTCTACCTCATCCCCTTCGTGCTTTTGTTCGGCTTTGGACGGGTCCCGGCCTTGATCTCCACGGTGATTTTCGCCCTGGCGCCGGTGGTGCGGCTCACCGAGGTGGGTCTGCGCACCGTGCCCCAAGTCACCGTCGAGGCGTCGGAGATGTTCGGGGCCACCGAGCGTCAGACTCTCCGGTTGGTGCGGCTCCCTCAAGCCCGTCCGGCCATCTTCGCCGGAATGAACCAAACCACCATGCTGGCCATGAGCATGGTGGTCATCGCCGCTTTCATCGGTGCTGGCGGCCTAGGCCAAGTGGTGCTGCGGTCCATGCAGAACATCGATGTGGGAAGAGCGTCGGAGGCCGGCATCGCCATCGTGATCATGGCCATCGTGTTGGACCGCTTCTCCACTGGGATTGCCACCGCCGATCCCGGTCGAGATGCCCGGGCTATGCGATGGCTGGGCGCAGCGGTCTCAGTGGTTGCGGTGGTCGGGGGCATTCTCGGCCAAAACGAGTTCCCTGAGTCCCTGAACTGGCAATTTGCCCCGTATGTTAACGACGCAACCGATTGGGCCCGCGACAATCTCTACGACATAGGTGACTCGGGTATCGGCACCGGCCCGTTCAGCGACTTCGTCACCCTGGAGTTCGTGACCCCGCTGCGCGAGCTGCTCTCAGCCGACATTCCATGGCCGGCCATGATCGGGATCGGGATGGTGCTCGGCCTGTGGGCCCGGGGAATCCGCCTGGCCATAGGCATCGGGGCGGCGCTGTTCGCCATTGGATTCTTGGGCATGTGGGAGCTGTCCATGGACACGCTGGCCCAGACCATCGTCGGTGTTGTCGCCACTTTGGCGATAGGGATTCCGGTGGGCATCATGACTTCTCACAACGATCTGCTCCGCACCGCCCTCAAACCGGTGCTGGACTTCTTCCAGACCATCCCCAGCTTCGTGCTGCTGGTGCCGGTGATCACCCTTTTCCACGTGGGACGCATCCCCGGCATCATCGCCTCGGTGATCTACGCCCTGCCCGCCGCGGTCCACTACACCGACCTCGGGCTTCGCCGGGTGCCCGCCGAGATACATGAGGCGGCGGAGAGCTTCGGCGCAACCCGCGGCCAGCGCCTAAGACGGGTGGAGATGCCGCTGGCCGCTCCTGAGCTAATGGTGGCGGTAAACCAGGTGATCATGCTCATCTTGGCCATGGTCGTGATCGCCGGACTCGTCGGAGGCGGCGGGCTGGGTTTGGAAGCCGTGAGGGGCCTGCGGCGAAGCGACGCAGTGGGCCGGGGCTTCGAGGCTGGCATCGCCATTGTGCTGCTGGCCAGTATTCTCGACCGCCTCACCCGGGCCTTTGCCGACCGCCTCCGCCCGCCGGCGGCGGTCTGAGCTGACCAGCAGCTAAGACTCCGAGGCGGCTGAATTCAGCGGTTGTCGTCGATCCACGCCGCGGTATCGGCCGTCTGCTTGGTGCCGTCGAAGGAGATGCGCTGGGTGGGCTCCACCTCGAGTATCACTCTGCGAGGCGTGTCCAAGAACCGGGTGAAGTGGCGCTGCATCTCCTCGTCGGGATGCAGGGCGGCGGCCAGATCGGGGTAGAACCAGGCTTTGGTCTCGACGTCATCGTGGAGGCGGCAGATGCCCTTGTAGGTAACCGTCTGCCTGCGGGGCACCCCGGCGGCACCGGTGCTGGTCACCACGATGCACACCCGAGGGTCTCGGCGCACCGCGGCGATGCGGGCCCGCTGGCTGCTGGCGGTCAGCCAGAACCGCCCTTGGCGCCAGATGAAGCTCATGATGACCCCCACCGGCCACCCCTCTTTGTTGGCCCAGATGAAGGTGCATTCGGTCTGGGCCGCCAGCATGGCCTCCTCGTCGTCGGAGTCCAGCCACCACCCGGTCACATCCTCGTAGTCGGCTGCGTCCGAATCTGATCTCTGTTCCTCGCTCATCTGTGCCTCCGTACTCTCAGCCTTTGGCCATTGTTTGCACTTGGGATCTGGCAATTTTGCCCAGAGGGCTGCGGGGGAAGGATTCCACAAAGCAGACCTCACTGGGAACCTTGAACGAGGCCAGATTGGCCCGACACAGGGCGAGTAAGTCTTCTGCCGTCACTTCGACGCCAATGGCTGGCTGTACGAAGGCCACCACCACCTCGCCGAGGCGTTCGTCGGTCCGGCCCACCACACAGCATTCGGCCACCCGGCTGTCGGCCCCCAGCACCCGCTCGATCTCGGCGGGATAGATGTTGTTGCCCCCTCGGATGATGAGCTGGCTTCGGCGCTCCACGATGTACAGCTCGCCATGGGCGTCAAACCGGCCCAGGTCGCCGGAGTGGACCATGCCGCCTCGCAGAGTCTCGGTTGACAATTCAGGGAGACCCCAGTAGCCCAGCATGGTGCGGTACACCCCGGCCCAGGGGCCGTCCCGGCGGGGGCCGAAGCAGATCTCCCCCACTTCTCCGGTCGGCACGGGTTGGTCATCGTCGCCGAGCACCTGCACCTCGATGTGGGGCAGCGGCCGCCCGCAACTCCCCTCGATGATCGGCCGGTCGGGGTCTTGGCGAGCCACCAGAGTCGGTCCCTCGGTGAGGGCATAGCTGGTGGCGGGCTTGGCTCCGAAGCGCTCTTCGAACAACAACTTGATTGGTTCGGGCATACCCGCGCCCCCCACTCGAGGCTTTGTGAGGGTGGCTAGATCATGGGGGTGTACATCGGGATGGGTCAGCAGGTCGTAGGCCACTGTGGGCACCACCGCAAAGTGAGTGACGCCCTCCTGCATGATCCAGCGAGCCAGCGATACCGGGTCGTGGTGGTCGGCGACGGCGCAAGTGGCGTGAGCCTGGATTGTGGTCAGGGGGTTGAGCACTTGAAGGTTCAGGATCGTCAGCGGCTGGACGCACAGGAAGACGTCGTAGGCGTCGTAGCTGCCCCTGGCGACGGCCACCGCCCCGGGCAACAGGGCATTGTGCTGACTGTGCATCACCCCTTTGGGGTTGCCGGTGGTGCCAGAGGTGTAGGCGATTGCTGCGACCGCCGTTGGATCGATTTCAGGCCAAGGGTGAAGGGGATCGGCGCCGGCCACCCGAGACCGCCACTCGTGCAATCCAATGATCAGGGGAGCCCCCACATCCTCTGCGTGGTCGGCGGTCAGATATAGCAAGGGCTCGCAATCGTCAACCAGATAGCGCTTCTCAGGCGCGGCCAGCACGGTGTGGACCCCCACGAACACCGCGCCGCGAATCCAGATGCCCATGAGCGCCACCACGATGTCGATGTCGTTGGGGAGCGATACCGCTACCCGGTCGCCGGCGCGCACCCCCAATTCGTCCAGCACCGTGGCGACCCGAGAAGCCTCATGGGCCAACTGGGCGAAGGTCAGCCGACCGCTGGCTCCAACCAGCGCTGTCTTCTCAGGGGCCGCCTCCACCGCCCGTCCGAGCTGCCCATCCAGCGACAGCGGCAGGTCTATCGGCGAGACATCCGACACCGGCCCACTGTAGGCGGACGCGACAACAAGCAGAGC
>MPNQ01000042.1 GCA_002239105.1 marine group bacterium Sva0996 bin134
ACCCCCTTGCCGGTGCGGGCCGAGGTGGGAAAGTACTCGGCGAACCCCAGCTCACCGGCCGCGGCCAGCTGCGCCACCACCTTGGAGCGAGGTGCGGCGTCGATCTTGGTCACCACCACGATGGAGTCGGCGCTGAGCCGCTCGGCAATGAACCGGTCGCCCCGGCCCAGCGGCCGGGTGGCGTCGATGCACAAACACACCACGTCCACGTCGTCGGCCGCCTCGGCCGCGGTGGCATTAAGCCGCTCGCCCAGCGCCGTGCGGGGCTTGTGGATGCCGGGGGTGTCCACGAACACCACCTGCACCTCGTCGCGGTGCAGCACTCCCCGAATGGCGTGCCGGGTGGTCTGAGCCTTATCGGACACAATGGCCACCTTGGTGCCCAAAATAGCGTTCACCAGGGTGGACTTGCCCGAGTTGGGCCGCCCCAAGAGCGTCACGAACCCCGACCGGAAGCCCTCCCACGGATTCTGTTGGTCAGGGTCGCCGACTGACTCTCCCGTCGGCATATCTCCCTGGTCGGCCACGGCGCCCAGACTACCCGTCAATTGCCGCCGCCTATCCCCCGTCGGCGGGGTACTTTGAGCCGATGGCCAGGTCGAAGCCGAGCTTGAGCAGCGAGCAAGAGTCCACCAAGGTGGTGGCCACCAACCGCCGCGCCCGGCACGACTACGAGATCATCGACGAATACGAGGCCGGCCTGGTGCTGGTTGGCTCCGAGGTGAAGTCGCTGCGGGAGTCCAAAGTGACGCTCACCGAGTCGTACGCCCGCATGGCTGACGGCGAGCTGTGGCTCCAGTCGCTGCACATCGCTCCCTACTCCCACGCCAGCGGCACCTCCGGCCACGACCCCGACCGGCCCAAGAAGCTGCTGTTGCACCGGGGAGAGCTGAACCGCATCAGGGCCCGGCTAGAGCAGGACCGCCTGACCATGGTCCCCCTTTCGCTCTACTTCAAACAGGGCCGGGCCAAGGTGCTACTCGGCCTGGCCCGAGGCCGCCGCATGGCCGACAAGCGCCAAGCCATTGCCGAACAAGACGCCCGCCGTGAGGCCCGCAACGAGATGGGCCGAGCGGCCAAATCGGGGGGGTCGCTGTCAGGCTGAGCCGGTATCATGGCGGGGCACCTTGACAAGAAGTGCACACGGGGCTGATCGGTTTCGACGTTGGGACCGGGGGCTGCGCTGTGCGACCCGAGTTGCTCAGACTCGCAAAACGGGGCAACCAACTAAGCGGCAACGACCGTGAACTTCTCGCAGCCTGATCTTTCGGGTCTAGAGAAGCACCGCGACCGGTAACGGCACGCGGGGCCAGTCCACCACAGCCCGGCAACAGAAGTGGTGGAGACAGTAGGGACAGACCACTGACGGCGGGAAAGACCGCTGACTCCGGGAAACAGACCCGGTGGCGGGCCCCCTAGCGGGGGCCAACCGACCCGGCGACGCAGCTGCCATTGACGCCGCACACCGGGAATGGTCGTATCACAGACAGGCACCGCCCAGCGGACGGGG
Organism: marine group bacterium Sva0996 bin134; assembly: GCA_002239105.1. Lineage (GTDB taxonomy): Bacteria > Actinomycetota > Acidimicrobiia > Acidimicrobiales > Bin134 > Poriferisocius. The sequence continues at coordinate 1,511 of MPNQ01000042.1, forward strand.
GTTCGATTCCCCCCAGCTCCACTCTGATTACGCTATTGAGTAATTTTGCTCAATGGCGTAATCGAGCCGTGTATACTGCGGATGTGCCCGAATTTCGGCGTTCGCAAGTCGACACCATCGTCAGCCGCTTGTCGGAGCCTCCGCAGCGGCTCATCGCGATTTTCGGCCCGCGCCAGACTGGCAAGACCACCGCAACACGCCAAGCGCTCGCGCTCACCGAACAGGGGAACCGCTATGAAGCGATAGACGCCGCTGAGCCCAGTGCAGAGCCATGGCCAGCCTCCTCGGAGGCCGAATATGCAAATTTCGGACCTGTTCGCAGAGATGCCCGATGGCTGGTGGAGATCTGGGAGCACAGCAGGCACCAGGCCTGGACCTCGCAGCAGGGATTCGTCTTGGTCCTCGACGAGATCCAAAAGATCGAGCAATGGTCGGAGATAGTAAAGGGCCTATGGGACGCCGACCGCGCCAGCGGCTGTCCTCTGCAAGTGGCCATCTTGGGTTCGGCTCCGCTCTTGATGCAGGCCGGGCTGAGGGAAAGCCTCGCAGGCCGATTCGAGCCGATCCATGTCACGCACTGGTCCTATCCGGAGATGGCCGACGCCTTCGGCTTCAGCTTGGACGAATACGTGTATTTCGGCGGATATCCGGGGGCTGCTCCACTGACCAATGATCAAGAGCGTTGGAGCGCCTACATCCGCGGCGCGCTAGTCGACCCAAACATCGAGCGCGATGTGCTTTCGATGACCAGAGTCGACAAGCCTGCCCTGCTAAAGCGGCTCTTCGAAGTCGGAGCGCTCTATTCCGGCCAAATCCTGTCGTTCAACAAGATGCTCGGCCAGCTACAAGACGCAGGCAACACCACAACCTTGACGAGGTATCTCGACTTGCTTTCCCAGGCGGGGCTGCTGACCGGCCTCTCCAAGTACACCGAGCGTCCGGTATCAGCCAGGGCTTCGATACCAAAGCTGAATGTGCTCAACACCGCTTTGATGTCGGCCGCCTCCGGCTACTCCCTCGAACAGGCCCGAGCCGATCGCGCGTTCTGGGGTCGTCTGGTAGAGAGCGCAGTAGGGGCGCACCTGGTCAACACGGCCTCGCCGAGCATCACGGTCAAGTACTGGAGGGACGGCAACCATGAAGTGGACTTCGTCCTCCACAGGGGACCGCACACAGTGGGAGTCGAGGTCAAGAGCGGCCAGACCCCGACCAGCCACCGAGGCCTCATGGAATTCGAGCGCCGATTCCAACCCCGGGCAACCGTCATAGTCGGCGACACCGGCGTGCCCCTCCACGATTTCCTGTCCGAACCCGCCGACTACTGGTTCGAAACGACATGAGCAGAACGGTCCCTCGAACCTGCACCGAACTCGATACGAACGGCGACCGAGGCATCATTCTCAGCGAGCCCAAGCCGCTCAGCGCCTTCAGACAGGCTCAAGCCTATGTGCTCCTGGGCGACCCCGGATCAGGCAAGACCACGGAATTCCAGCAGGAATCTGAAGCGCTCGGTGCCTCTGCCGTTTTTCTGAGTGCCCGCCAATTCATCAGGTCCGAAGTGGACTCCCATCCCGAGTGGCGAGGGAAGACCCTCTTCATCGATGGGCTCGACGAAATGCGGGCCGGAAAAAGAAACCGGATGACGCCGCTAGACCAAATCATCACCCAACTCGAACGACTCGGACGGCCCAGCTTCCGCCTTTCCTGTCGTGAAGCCGACTGGCTGGGAGACAGCGACCGAAGGGAACTGGAAGGCGTTTCACCAGACGCGCAGATGACCACTTTGCGCCTCGACCCCCTCGATGACGACGGGATCAGAGCGCTGTTGATCCCACTTGATCTCCCCGACGATGTGGAGGAATTCATCAACCAGGCGAGACAACACGGCCTCGGAGCAATACTGCACAACCCGCAAACACTGACGCTTCTCGCCGCAGCAGTGGACCAGGGAGGAAGGTGGCCCGAAAGCCGGCAGGAGACCTTCGAGTCGGCCTGCCAAAAGATGGCATCTGAGTGGAACGAGGAGCATCTCGAGAGAGCCAATTTTCCTCGGACGGACGTCATCATGGATGCCGCCGGCTTTCTGTGCGCGTTGCAGTTGCTTGCCGGCACCGAGGGGTACTTGTTAAGCCGTAGATTCGACAGCGCCTCGTTCCCATCAGTTGAAGAGCTACAGGATCCACCGACCCAACTTCCTGACAACAGTCTGAGGCAAGCACTTTCCACCAGGCTGTTCACCGGAGTTGTTGAGCGACGATTCAGCCCTGTCCACCGACACATCGCCGAATTCCTGGCTGGCCGGTACCTAGCAAAGCTGATTGAGGAAGGGCTGCCGGTGGAGAGACTCATGGCCTTGATGACCAGCCCCAGCGACCAAAGGGTGGTGACGGTCTTACGGGGCTTGTCTGCTTGGCTAGCCGCGCACTCCCCCACCGCCCGCCGACGACTGATTGATCTCGATCCCGTCGGTGTCGGCCTGTACGGCGATATCAAGGACCTACGGCCCGATGACAAGAGACTGATCTTGGAGTCGCTGGCCGCGTTCGCCGAGCAGGGGCCCCTCTTCGGCCATGAGAGAACCGATGATCGCGGCGGTTGGCACATGGGTTCCACCACCCAAGCATTTCGTTCCCTCGCCTCGGCCGAAATGGTTCCCGCCATCAAGGAACTCATCGCCCAACCAGTAGCCGGGTCCTGCGACATCCGAGTATTGGACTTCGTCCTCGACGTGCTGTCCGTGGCCGAAGACTCGGAATTGGTCTCGTTGCGCGAACTGGCATGTGACTTGGAGCTAATCGTCCGCGACCCTACCCGCCCGGAGGAGATCAAAGCGCCAGCTTTGGATGCCTTTATTCGGATCGTCCCATCAGGCGAGGCTACGACGAACACGCTGATTCGACTTCTTCGTGACATCAAGTCTGGTGTGGTGCCCGATCCCCACGATCAGCTTCGCGGCACCCTGCTCAGCACTCTCTACCCATCTCCGCTCAGCCCCTCACAAGTTTGGCAGTACGCCATGCCCCGAGATCGGCACAATGTAGTTGGGAGATTCTCCTTTTTCTTACACCACGATCTGCTTGAAGACTCGTCGGCCGAGCAAGTTGCAGAGTTGCTTGATGCCCTATATGAAGACGCCTCCAATCTCGTTCCCGCGCTACTGCAATACGCTGCTGGCGACCTGCCTTGCCTGCTATTGGCCCGGGGTCTTGAAGAATGCGGCGAAGAGGTCGAGCTGCCCCGCATCTACAGGTGGCTCAGCATCATCGCCGGATCCCTCTACGAAGTCCACTGGGACGGTCAACAACTCCGCCCCATTCAAGAATGGCTGGAAGGCCATCCCCACATTCAGAAGGCCGTCTTCCTGGACTGGCTGAGGCGGCGCAACCAGACCGACCCCACTGGGGTCAACGCCTCGTCGTACTGTGAGATGCTGCTTGAGAGCACGCTGCCCCCGGACTTCGGGCAGTGGTGCCTTGGCAAAGCGGCAGAGCTTGCCAGCACGGAACCGAAGGTGGCGCAAGACCTGCTTGAAGACTCGTACTATTCGCTACAAGTCCCGGCAACAAGTGACGGCCTGTCGCTGGATTCGATTCGCTCGCAGACCCAGGGGCACGGTGCCCTGGCCCGGCGACTCGAGGAACTCTGCGCGCCGCCCACTTATGACCCTGAGCGGAGCGAGTACCAGCAACGAAGGCAAGCCCGAATCGCCGAGCAAGAGGAACAAGAGCGCCAAAGACAACAGGACTGGGACGCTCAACTGCGTTCTCAGGAGTCGGAGTTGCGAGCAAACCGGTTCTCTCCCCCAAATATGCACGCTTTGGCCCGGGCGTACTTCGGCACCCTCAGCGGGACCGACAAAGACGCTGCTCCCCGCCAGCGCTTCAGCGAGTTGATCGGAGGCGACCCTGATCTCGTTGACGCGGTCATGGTGGCATTGCGAGATGCCGCCTGGCGAGATGACGTTCCCAGCGCCAGCGAAACGATCTCATTGTCTTTGGACTCAAAGCAATCTTGGCTGGCATATCCGCTAATGGCCAGCCTGGATTTGCTCTCCGGGGAAGACCCGGCATTGCTAGACCAGTTTGATGACACGCAAAAGCGCAATGCACTTGCGATCTACTACTGCCACTTCTCCCGATTCATGAATCGTCCCAATCGGCCAACGGTTTGGTTCGACCGATGGCTGGAGCAGGACCCCGAACCAGTAGCCGATGTTCTCTTCAATTGTGCCCGCGCTGCGATGCGAGCGGGTGAACAAGTCCTGCCTGGACTGAGCGAACTAGAGCGCATGAAGGGCTCGCACCCTGACCTCGCCCGCGAATTGACCGCAAGGCTGCTCAGTTCGTTTCCCGTCCGCGCCCATGAAACACAGATCCCCCTGCTCGACCGGCTGCTGCACGAGTCGATTCGAGCCGGCAAGCCCGACCTTGGGCAACTTGTCGAGGAAAAGCTCTCCATGTCCAGCATGACCGTCGCTCAGCGAATTAGGTGGCTAGCGGCCGGCACACTGTTGTCGCCCGAGCGGCATCTCGCTCCTCTAGAGGAATACGCAGGCGAGAACCAGCAGAGAATCCGTCACCTGGCTGGATTCCTCTGCAACCGCCTCCGCAGCCACAGATTTGCCGGTGATCCGCTGGTCGAAAACTTAAGCCCCCAAGCGGTCGCCGCGCTCATGAGGCTCATGGGCCCAATGTTCGAGCCATTCGAAGTACACGGCGGCGGAGTTGGGTGGGTCACGCCTGAGCTAGATGCATCCCGGTGGATACAAGATCAGATTTCAATGCTCGGCTCAAAAGCCAGCTGCAACGCCAGCGTCGCTCTGAAGAATCTAATCAACAACCCCCGACTCTCCCGGTGGAAAGACCATCTCAGATGGGCAGAAGAGCGACAGCGCGTACTGCTTCGCGACGCCACCTACACTCACCCCAGCATCGAACAAGTCCAGCGCACAATCCACAACGACTTGCCGGCCAACGCGGCCGACTTGGCTGCGTTACTGAACGATCACCTCGATTACATCTCCCGAGACATCCGGGGCAGCAGCAGCAACATCTGGCGACAATTCTGGAACGAGAAACCGGTACTCACAGCGAAGCACGAAGACGCCTGCCGAGACGCGCTCCTTGCCATGCTGCAAGCCCGCCTGCCTTCCGAAGTCGATGCGGCACGCGAAGGCCACTACGTCTCAGACAAGCGGGCCGACATCCGCGTGACCTTCGGCGGGTTCAACGTACCTATCGAGATCAAGAAGGACTGCCACCGCGACCTTTGGAGAGCCCTCCAGGAGCAACTCGTCGAGCAATACACTACCGACCCCGAAACCTCCGGGCACGGCATCTACCTCGTGCTTTGGACCGGCGGCGACAAGGTCAGTCGAAGGCCGGACGGCAATCGTCCAACTACCCCTGATGAGTTGAGAGAGCTGCTGGAAGGCGATCTGACCGCCGAACAAACCAAAAAAATTTCCATCAGGGTCCTCGACGTCACCAAACCCTAAGCAATGCCCTGGCAAGAGAGGCACGAGTCTCCTGGTTGCCGACTCTGACTTCCTTTTGGCAGAGCATCTAGCATCCCCACGGTGTCGGATGCTGTTCCATTAGGGACTATGGGCGCCCAGAGCCCATCGGCGGAACTGGCCTGCTGCATATCGGTTGATCTTGAAGTTTCGCCAAAGACAGAGCGTATCCACTCATTTGCTGGAGTGCGGCCAGACACCGGCGAGTCTCTTGTCTTCCCGTCGTCGGGGGTTGGCTTTCGAGGGGCATTGGCTGAGCTGGATGCTCTCGCAAGAACCGCAGACTTCGTCGTAGGCCACAATTTCATCGAATTCGATATGCGCCATCTGCAAGCCGCCAATCCTGGTTTGCGCTTGCTTCAGATGCCGGTGGTGGACACACTCTGGCTGAATCCGCTGGCCTTTCCTCGCAACCCGTATCACCATCTCGTCAAGCACTATCAGGATGGCCAGCTCATTACCGGGCGCAAGAGCGACCCGGAGCAAGACGCAAAGATCGCGCTTGAGGTTTTCGCCGACCAGCAGAAAAGCCTGCTGGAGGCACCCTCCGACCTACTTGCCTCCTGGCACTGGCTCACTGGAGAGCAGCACGGCTCTGGTTTCGATCTGGTCTTCCGGAGTGTGCGCCGTTCGTCGAGACCGTCTGACGATGAGGCCCGTGAGGCGATCTACTCTCGTGTTGACGGCATCTGCTGTCGGACCCACGCGCGCCAGGCCGCTGATTCCGCTGGCAAGCATGGCTGGTCGCTGGCGTACGCGTTGGCGTGGCTGTGGGTGTCGGGGGGCAATTCGGTTATGCCGCCTTGGGTTCGACACCAGTTTCCCGACGCCGGGAAGCTGGTGCGGCGCCTGCGTGACCGCCGGTGCGGCGACCGAGGTTGCCCGTGGTGCCAGGAGCGCCACAATGCCGGCCGGGAGCTGAAGCGCCTGTTCGGCTTCGACGACTTCAGACCGGAACCGGCCGGCAAAGATGGGCGCCCGTTGCAACAGGCCATCGTCGAGGCGGCGATGGGGGGCGACCACGTCTTGGGAATCTTGCCGACGGGTACGGGCAAGTCGCTGTGCTACCAGATACCGGCACTGTCGCGATACGAGAAAACCGGGTCGGTGACCGTGGTCATCTCTCCTTTGGTGGCTCTGATGGCCGACCAGGTGACCGGGCTCGAGGCCCGCGGCGTTACCTCCTGCGTCACCATCAACAGCATGTTGTCGATGCCTGAGCGATCCGAAGCGTTGGAGAAACTGAGGCTCGGTGACGCCGCCATCGTGTTGATCTCCCCTGAGCAGCTTCGCAGTGTTTCGTTTCGACGCTCCCTAGATCAACGCGAGATCGGTGCCTGGGTGCTGGACGAGGCCCACTGCCTGTCGAAGTGGGGCCACGACTTCCGCCCTGATTACCGCTATGTGGGGCGCTACATCCGCGAGCGGGCAGAAGGCGATGTGGTTCCCCCGGTGCTGTGTTTGACGGCGACGGCCAAACCCGGGGTGAAAGAGGAGATCGTCGAGTACTTCGCCGAAGAACTCGGCGTCAAGATGCGGGTGTTCGACGGCGGTAGCGAGCGCGCCAATCTCGAGTTCGTGGTGGTGGAGACAACCACATCCAAGAAGTACAACGACATCCACGAGATCTTGGGCATGCATTTGCCACCGGGGCGAGACGGCGGCGCGATCGTGTATTGCGCTACTCGCAGGCAAACCGAGGAGGTGGCGAACTTCCTTAAGCACCATGGATTCTCTGCCGATCGCTTCCACGCCGGGTTGCAGCCCGAGGAGAAGAAGACCATCCAGCGAAACTTCATCGAAGGTGAGCTGAGGGCGATTGCGGCCACCAACGCGTTCGGGATGGGCATCGACAAGCCCGATGTGCGGCTGGTGATACACGCCGACATCCCCTCGTCACTGGAGAACTACCTGCAAGAGGCGGGTCGGGCCGGCCGGGACCAACAACAAGCTCACTGTGTGCTGCTCTTCACGAGAGACGATGTGGAGCGGCAGTTCGGCATGTCGGCACGGTCTCGGCTTACTCGCCGCGAGATTCACGGGGTTCTGATGGCCCTGCGCCGGCTGAGGAGGCGCAACAACACCGGCGACGAAGTCGTAGCCACCATGGGCGAGATCCTGGTTAACGACGAAGACAGCGACTTCAGACGGGATTCTGGCACCGACGACACGCGGGGGCGCACGGCACTGGCCTGGCTTGAAGAGGCACACCTGTTGAGCCGCGAGGAAAACCGTGTCCGGATCTTCCCGTCGTCGTTGCGGGTGAGCTCGGTGGAGGAGGCAAGAGAGAAGCTCGACGCCAAAGTGCGTGACGAACACGTGCGCGACCGGCTGCTGGCCGTCGTTGCGGCGCTGATCAACGCCGACCCCGACGAGGGCATCTCCACCGACATGCTCATGGCCGCCGCTGGCCTCAGCCCCGACCAAGTGAGGAGCGCGCTCCACGACTTGGAGAGCTGCGGTATCGCCAGCAACGACACCGTGCTGACTGCTTTTGTCCATGTGGGTGTGGCCAACAGCTCGAAGCAGCGGCTGGTGGCGGCAGCAGGAGCAGAAGAGGAGCTCTTGAACCTCATGCAGGAGATGGCCCCGGACATGGGAATCGGCGACGAGGCACCGCTGAACCTGCGGGTTGCCAGCCAGCGGATCAAAGACGCCGGCCACAACCATGTCCGGCCCGAATATATGTCCCGACTTCTCCAGGGAATCGCTGGCGACGGCCGCGGCGAGGGCATCGGCGGCGGCAGCATCGCGGTGAGAAATCACGATGCCGAAAGCGTTCGGGTAACGCTGAAGCGCGAGTGGCATTCGCTAGTGAGGATGGCCAAGCGTCGCAGGGACGGTGCCTCCCGCCTGCTGGATCACTTGTTGTCGTGTGTGCCACAGGGCAAACGCGGCACCGACCTGCTGGCGGAGACGACGTTGGGGAAGCTGACCGAGACGGTGAAGGGAGACCTGACTCTCGCCGGGGAGACCACGGACTTGCGCCGGTTGGTGGACCGCTCACTGGTCTGGTTGCACGAACAAGAGGTCATCAGGCTCAACAAGGGCCTCACCGTGTTCCGCCCGGCGATGACCATCCACCTGTCCCCCGAGCGACGCGGCTACAAGCAGACCGATTTCCAGTCGTTGCAGGTCCACTATGACGAAACGGTCCGCCAAATCCATGTCATGGCCCAGTACGCGCAACTCGGACTCGCCGACATGGCTGAGGCCCTGCACCTAACCATCGACTACTTCGCACTGGGAGAAACCGAGTTCTTGCAACGCTGGCTGCCTGATCGCGGCCCGGAGCTGTCCCGGCAGACCACACCAGAGTCGTGGCGAGACATCGTGGAGAGCCTGAAGAACCCCGCCCAGCGCAACCTTGTGGCCGACACCCGTGAGAACACCAACGTGCTGGTGCTGGCCGGGCCCGGTTCGGGCAAGACCAGGGTGCTGGTGCATCGCATCGCCTATCTGATACGGGTCAGGCGCGAGGACCCTCGCGGCATCCTCGCCCTCGCCTACAACCGGCATGCCGCGGTCGAGATCCGCCGCCGGCTGGCCGAGTTGGTCGGCGACGACTCGCGGGGGGTGATGGTGCTCACCTGCCACGCAATGGCAATGCGCCTCGTGGGCGCTAGCTTCTCAAAGCGCGCCGATCGGATGGACAGCGAGCACTTCCAGGACATCCTCAAACAAGCAACCGCCTTGTTGCGCGGCGACGGGCTGAAAGCAGAGGAAGCCGAGGAGACACGGACACGACTGCTGGCAGGATTCCGGTGGATTCTGGTGGACGAGTACCAAGACGTCGGCCAAGACGAATACGACCTCATCTCCGCGTTGGCTGGCCGGTCCCTGTCAGACGACGACTCCAAGCTCACCCTGTTCGCGGTAGGCGACGACGACCAGAACATCTACTCATTCAAAGGATCGTCGGTGGAGTTCATACGCAGCTTCGAGCAGGACTACAAGGCCAAGCCCGCATTCCTTATCGACAACTATCGATCAACCCGCCACATCATTCGGGCCGCCAACGCCGTGATCGAGCCAGCACAAGACCGGATGAAGGTGAACCGCAAGATCCAAATCAACAAAGGACGGGCCAAGGACCCCGCGGGAGGTGTGTGGGCCGAGCGAGACCCAGTAGGCCGAGGGAAAATCCAGGTCTTGCCCGCAGGCGGAAATGCGATCTCTCAGGCTCAGGCAGCAATCGCCGAGCTCAAGCGTCTGAGCGGGCTCGCTTCGGACTGGGACTGGTCGAGCTGCGCCTTGATCGCCAAGGAATGGAAATACCTAGAGCCGGTTCGCAGCATCTGCGAACTCGAGGGCATCCCAGTGCAAATGGCGAATGAAGACCTCACCAGCATCTGGCACCTACGCGAGACGCAGTCACTGATCGGTTGGCTCCGCAACCGCGACTCCCGCCTGATCCGGAACGCCGACGTGCGCGAACGGCTGACCAGCCAGCCCCAAAGCCTCTGGACCGAACTCCTGCAAGAGGCCATCGAGGCCCACGAGATTGAGGCGGGCATGGCCGAGATTCCTGTGGACACCGTCATCGAATGGCTAACAGAGTGGGGACGAGAAGCGCGCAAGCGCCAACGAGGACTGTTGCTAACGACCGCCCACCGTGCCAAAGGCTTGGAGTTCGATCATGTGATCGTGCTCGACGGCGGCTGGGACCGCGAAAGGCGAGAGGAAGACCCCGACCCCGACGCGTCGCGCCGCCTGTACTACGTCTCCATGACCCGCGCCCGCCAAACTCTTGCCCTTGGATACCTAGGCAAACCAAACCCAATTCAAACGGCGCTGCAAAAAAGCCCGGCCGTCGTTTGGCGAGAGCCCTTCGACCTCCCACCGCCAGCACCAGAGTTGCGGCGGCACTACCGACAACTCAGCCTAACGGACGTCTACCTGAGCTTCGCCGGGCGAATGCCGTCCACCAACCGCGTGCACGCTGCCATCGCAGCTTTGACGCCAAACGATCCGCTACAAGTACGACAGCGGAACGGCCAATGGGAGCTACTCGACTTTTCGGGCGTAGTAGTAGGAAGGCTGTCCCGAAACTTCAAGCCCCCCGAAAGGTTGGTCTGCACGCATGCAAGCGTCTTGGCCATCGCTACCTGGGCCCGCCATCACTCAGACCCCGAGTACCAAGATCAACTCCAATGCGACACGTGGGAAGTCGTCCTGCCCGAACTCATCTTCGAGCCATCCTGAGCCGCCCGGGAAACCCCGCTGGCTCTTTCACCGAGGGCCCAGTGAGTTCCCAATCATTCCCATTCCACGTGTGGGAATGGATGTGGGAAGACTCGGCAAATCAAGTCCACAAGTGTAGCTGACCAGGGCTTTTGGGCACGATACGATTCCCCCCAGCTCCACTTCCAGCCGATGCCACTTGCATTCTAGATTTCAAGATTTCGCGCCACTCTTGTGAGATGGGCGTGAATACTGAATGCACCATGAATGAGTTCTTGTGATCAGCAAGCCGAGTCGCTGGTGCGTCTGATCGAATACGGATCGAAGCCACGGCGGTGTTCGACATGAACCCTGCCGGTGCGGCGAGGGCCGGGACAAGCTGCACATCGACTTGGCGGCGAACTTGCCCGACGTCATGGCTGACAGACGGCGCATCCTCCAGGTGCTCGACAACCTCCTCACCAACGCCTGCCAGTATTCGCCAGGGACTTCGACCATCCGGGTAGCCGCCGAACGTGAGGATGTCCGGGTGGCGATTTCCGTGTCGGACACCGGAATGGGCATGGCACCTGAACGCCTGCCCCACCACTCGAAGACCGCGCTGGAGCGGCATAGGGTCATGGCGGTAGACGACGATCCTCGGGCGCTCAAGTACATACGCCACACCCTCGCCCAACCAGAACCGGCTACCGCATGGCGAGCCCATGAGCGGAGTCGTCCTCCAGAACTAGATCTCGGTGGCCCGCCAGCAGTACCAGGCGGCAACACTTCGGTAGGGACGGAATGGGTCGCCGAGCGGTTCCAGCTCACTAGCAGTGGGAGGCTCGGTCCATCCGTGGGCCAAGCCGTAGCCTTTGCGCACTCCGAAATCGCCGACTGGCCAGACATCGAGGCGGCGCAGCGAGAAGATCAAGAACATCTGGGCGGTCCACACGCCGACACCCCAGACCTGGCTGAGCTGGTCGATCACCTCCTGGTCTGACAGCCGGCCCAGCCTGGCCAGATCCAGCGAACCCTGCTCGCAGTGGCCGGCCAAATCGAGCATCGCCCGGGTCTTGGCCCCCGACAGCCCGGCGGACCGCAGCGGCTCCTCCCCCAAGGCCAACACCGCGTCTGGCACCCATTCCGGTGTCTTCTCCCGCACCCGCCCCCAGATGGCCCCTGCTGCCTTGCCGGCGAGCTGCTGATATGCGATCTCGCGGCTCAGCACCTCGAACCGCTCCCCTACCCTGGGTTTCGGCCCGAACCGGGCCGGTCCGAACCGCTTCACCAGCCCGGCCATCACCTCAGATGTCTCGCCTAGGGCCCGGCTGGCCTCGGTCAAGCTCACGCTGCCCAATTCGGCTCTCCCCACTGGTCGGTAGAATCCGTCAGCCGCCAGAGCCAGGAACCGACGACTGGGGCACCGGCTTCACGATCACCCGGGCGATGCGCCGACCGGTGATCCGTTCTACCAATAGCTCCCAGCCTTCCACCACCAGCGTCTCCCCCTCGTCGGGCACATGGCCCAAGGTGTTGAAAATCAGGCCGCCTACGGTGTCCCAGTCGCCGTTGGGCAGGGGCGCGCCCAGCACCTCGCTGAGCTCGTCGATGGGCACCCGCCCGTTTACCCTCACCGTGCCGGGCGCCACCCGCTCGATCATGGGCTCCTCAACGTCGAATTCGTCGACGATCTCGCCCACCAGCTCCTCAATGAGGTCTTCGAGAGTGACCACTCCGGCAGTACCGCCGTATTCGTCCACCACGATGGCTATGTGGAACTTCTCCGCTTGCATTTCCCGCAGCAAAAGGGAGATGCGCTTTGTCTCAGGAACGAAGTGGGGAATCCTGGCCACCGCCACCGCTGCGGAGTCCGTGCCCCGTTCCCGCTCGGCCCTCATCAGGTCTTTGGCGTGAACCACGCCCACCACGTCGTCGATGCCCTGGCCGTAGACTGGCACCCGGCTGTAGCCGTGCTCGATGACGATGTCGATGGCCTCGGCCACCGTGTGCCGATTGCTCATGGCCACCATATCGGTGCGGGGGACCATCACCTCGCGGGCCACGGTGTCGCCAAACTCGATTATCTGGCCGATCAGCTCCCGCTCCTCGGGTTCTATGGCATCGGATGCTTCAGCCGCTTCGGCCATGGCCAGCAACTCTTCCTCGGAAACCTGCGGGACCTCCCGGCGCCGGCTGGCTCGAAGCAGCCGTCTCAACGACCGGAATCGGCCGTAGGCACTCATGTCGAACCCGCCTTCGTGCCGGTCAATCCAAGCGTGGCCGCCTCAATAGAGAGCAACTCCAATTCCCGCTGCTCCATCTTCTCGGCATCGGCGTCGTCGATGTGGTCATAGCCGAGCAGGTGCAGGGCACCATGCACCACCAGTAGGGCCAGCTCTTCATCGACAGCCTTGTTGCGGGCCGCGGCATTGGTCGCAGCCACCGCAGGGCAAATCACCACGTCGCCCACCAGTCGGGGCTCGTCGGCGGCCCGGGGGGCACTGCCGTCGTCGGCGCCGAAGGCGAGCACGTCGGTGGGCTGGTCGATGCCCCGATGGGCGGCATTGAGCGCCGCCATCTCGTCGGCGGTCACGAACGATAAACCTGTCTCCCAGGGGGCCTCCACCCCCTCTTCGGCCAACACCGAGCAGATCAGTTTCACCAAACGGTCCTGGGCCACCGGCAGGTCTTGTTGGTGGTCGGAGACCACAACCGCTGATGAGTTGATGTCTGCTGCGGTGGGTTTAGGACCAGTGTCGGAGTCGGCGGTCATTGCTGGGCCCGCTCGTAGGCATTCACGATGTCGGCCACGATGCGGTGGCGGACCACATCACGGGAGCTCAAGTGCACGAACGACAGGCCGTCGATACCGCCCAAGACCTTCTCCAGGGACTCCAGCCCGCTGCGGCCCCGATCCACATCCACCTGGGTCACGTCGCCGGTCACCACCGCCCTGGACCCGAACCCGATGCGGGTCAAGAACATCTTCATCTGCTCGGGGGTGGTGTTCTGAGCCTCGTCCAAGATGATGAAGCTGTCGTTGAGGGTGCGGCCTCGCATATACGCCAGCGGGGCGATTTCAATGACCCCCCGATCGACCAGGGATTGCACTTCCTCAGTGTCGAGCATGTCGTAGAGGGCGTCGTAGAGCGGGCGCAGATAGGGGTCGACTTTGGCGATCATGTCGCCGGGCAGAAAGCCCAACCGCTCCCCCGCCTCCACCGCGGGCCTGGTCAGGATGATTCGCTCCACGGTGTGGGCCTTCAGCTCCCGCACTGCGGTGGCCACCGCCAACCAGCTCTTTCCGGTCCCGGCCGGGCCGATGCCGAACGTGATGATGTTGCCCCGCATAGCGTCCACATAGACGCGCTGGCCGGCTGATTGGGGCCGGATGACCCGTCCTCGGTCCGACCGCAGCACATCGGTGTCCATCAACCCCGAGGGGCTCTCATCTGCCTCCACCATCTTGATCGCCCGGCCCAATGTACGTGAATCGAGCTGGTGACCTCCCTGCACCAGCTGGATCATCTCGTCAAACAGGCCAGCCACCCGGTCGGAGCATTGGCCCGACACGGTGATCCGATTGCCTCGCACAAAGATGTCGGCGTCGGGAAACGACTGCTCAATCTGGCGGAGATGCTGGTCGCGCTCACCCATCAGAGCTGCCATGAGCCCGTTGCGCGGAATATCTATGGTTACCGGCGCTGCGGTGGTCATTCAGGAGTCGGCATCTGGGTCGCTGTCATCGCCCTCGTCGCCACCTTCTTTGGCCATGCCGGAGGAGACGGGGTCGGGATACAGGTGACCGAGTGTGCCGGGCTCAATGCGGCTGCCCTCAATGAAGGCATCCACATCGGCCTGCTTTACGCGGATCACCCGACCCATCCGATAGGCGGCCAGACCACCCTCGTTGATGAACCGGTACAGCGTTCTGGTGGTGATGCCCAACCGCTTGGCCGCGGTCTCGGTGTTCAGCCACACAATCTGGGTGTCGCTCATCTGCCCTCCACTCTAACCCGTTCTCCTGCCAGCGCACCCCAATTCTCTGAGGCTCGCTCCAACAAGTGCTTGACCCGGTAGAGCATCCACCGCCACCGGTATCTCACACTGCCTCCACCGGCGGCGGGGGGTCATTGGCGTGACGCAGCATCTGAATGGCACTGGCTATGAGCAGGAGGGCAAACAAAGTGGCCGACAGCCGAGGGCTTAGCTCGCTGGCGCCCAGCGCACCGACGAATGCCGAGGCCACTCCGGAAACACCGACAACCAGCGCCACCTTCGGGTCGATGTTGCCAGAGCTCCGGTTCCTCGCTGTACCGATAATGGAGGTGGGGAGGATTACCAGCAGCGAAGTGCCCTTGGCGGTGGCATCCACAAAACCGAACAGCAAGATCATGGCCGGGATCATGATGACTCCCCCGCCCACTCCCATGGTCCCTGACAGCAGCCCGGTGACCAGGCCGCAGGCGACATATGCGAAGGCCAGCCCCACCGAGATGTCGTTGTGGCCGTCGGTGTCGGGGGCGACGGCCAAAAAGCGGGCCGCGGTGGCCAGGAGCAGCAAAGAGAAGCCGACCCGCAGTGAACGGATGGGGACTTGGTTGAGCAGTGAAGTTCCGACGGTGACCCCCACCGAGGAGCCCGCGAAGATGAGCAGGCCGGGCAGCCAGGCCACCGAGCCCTCCAGCAGGAATCCGCCCAGCGCCGAAGCGGAGATGAGCACCATGGCCCCCAGCGAGGTGCCATGGGCCCGGCGCTGCTCCATGCCCAACAGCAAGACCAGACAGGGGACCATGAGAATCCCGCCCCCCACCCCGAACAGACCCGACAGAAAGCCGGTGGCCACCCCGACCCAGACTGCCCCAGACCGCGATCTGGTCACTCGGCGGCCGCTTGATCTCGCAGCACATACTTGAGGACTTTGCCGGATGCGTTGAGGGGGAGGGCGTCGGTGAACCGCACTCGCCGGGGCACCTTGTAGTTGGCCATCTCCTTCCGGCACCAAGCTATGACCTCGGCCTCTGTGGGTTCGGTACCGGGCGCGGGTACCACGGTGGCCACCGCCACCTCGCCGAGCCGTTCGTCAGACAGCCCTATCACCGCCACCTGCCCGATCTGGGGATGGGCCAGCATGATGTTCTCGATCTCGGCCGGATAGGCGTTGAACCCGCCCACGATGAACATGTCCTTCTTGCGGTCGGTGATGTCGATGTTGCCGCGGTCGTCCATCACTCCGATGTCGCCGGTGTGCAGCCAGCCGTCGGCGTCGATGGTCTCGGCGGTCTGGGTGGGGTCGTCCAAGTAGCCCAGCATCACGTTGTAGCCCCGCACGACGATCTCTCCCGGCTCTCCTCGGGGCACCTCATTGCCCTCGTCGTCCACCACCTGCACCTCCACATCGGGGATTGCTCGGCCCGAAGTGCGGGCGATGGTCTCGGGGTCATCGTCATGGCGGCACATGGTGGCGATGCCCGAAGCCTCGGTGAGCCCGTAGCCGGTGACGATGGTCTCAAAACCCAGCCGGGCCCTCATCTGGAGGATCATCTCCACCGGGATGGCCGCTGCGCCGGTCACCGCCAACCGCAGGGTGGACATATCGAAGCTGTCGAGATCGGGATGGTTCAATATGGTCTGGTAGATGGCCGGCGGGCCGGGGAGCATGGAGATGCGCTCTTCGGGCACCCGGGCCATAACTGCCGGAACGTCGAATACGGCGTGGGGGATGTTGGTGGCTCCGGTCATGAGACAGGCCAAGATGCCCGAGTTGAGGCCGAAGGCGTGGAAGTAGGGGTTGATGATGAGATAGCGGTCGCCGGCTCGCAAACCGATCACCTCACACCACGACTTGAAGCCCCGGCAGATGGCCGAGTGGACCAGCATGGCCCCTTTAGGCAGGCCGGTGGTACCCGACGTGAACATGATGTGACACAGATCGTCGCCGCTCACCGCAGCGGCCCGAGCGTCGCCTTCGGCCTCGTCCACCCGGTCGGCCCGCTCCAAGAACTCGGCGAAGCCCGTCGTCCCTTCAGGGACCGCCCCCCTCAGCACCACGATCTCGTCGAGCCCTTGACCGCCGTCAGCGGCCATCAGCAGGGATACGTAGTCGGTGTCTAAGAAGTCGGTGACGGTGAACAGGATGCGGGCCCCAGACTGCTGGAGGATGTAGTCGGCCTCCCGACCCTTGAATCGGGTGTTCACCGGTACCAGCACACCTCCGGCCAAGTGCACCCCGAGCCCGGCCACCACCCATTCCCAGATGTTGGGAGCCCACACCGCCACCCGATCGCCGGGCTCAATTCCCGAGGCCATCAGCGCCCGGGCCGAGGCTCGAATGCGGTTGCGCAGTTCGGGGAAGGTCCAGCGCACATCGCCGTCCACCAGCGCCTCCAAATCGGGGAACCGACGGGCCGCGTCGTCAACCAACTCGCAGATTGTGGTCCACGATCCTTCGGACATGGCTGCGACCCTAATTCACTGCTTTCGGCTCAACTGAGTTGGCCAGCTAGTCGGTGGATTGGACTGCGCCTTGTTGAACGAGCTGGGCAATTTCGTCGTCGCTCAGGCCGAGATCGTCGGCCAATACCGAGCGGGTGTCCTCGCCCAGTCGGGAGGATCGGTGGATGACTCCCACGGTGGCATCGCTCATGGCAAACGGTTTGGCCGGCACGGAAATGCCAGGGCGGATCTCGGCTATCAGCCCCCGATCGGCGGCCCAATCGGTTGCCGCGAGCTCGGCTACCGAGCTGATGCGGGCCGCGGGCAGCGGTTGGCGCTCCACCACTTCGGCCAAATCCTCGTAGGTTGAAAAGCCGGCCACCAGTCCTCGCAGCATGGCAAGGGCCTCTTCACGAGTGGGTTGGTCGGGGCAGTCGTCGGCATTGCCTCCTAGAGCGGCCACCCACCTGGGCAGCATGGTTTCGGGATTGCCGATCAAAGACACCGCCTGGCCGTCGGCGGTGCGGGCGATGGCGTAGTTCCAAGTGTCGAAATCCCTCACCCCGTCGTAGCCCGAAATGTCGTTGCCCGCCTGGTCGTTGGCGTAGACGAGGGTCTCGGCCATGGCTATGTCGAGGTGCTGGCCGGTGCCGGTGTGCTCCCGCTGGTAGAGCGCAGCCAGCACCGCGGACACCGAGATGAAACCGGCGTAGAGATCGCCGTGCTGGTGGATTTCCTGGAGCGGCTCGGCCTCTCGGAGGCGAGCGGCCAACTCGATGGTGCCGGCGACGGCGTGCATCATGGGTGCGTGGGCTCGGCGATGGGTCCACGGCCCGGTCTGGCCGAATCCGGTGATGGAGCAGAACACCAGCCGCGGGTTGCGGGCCGACAGCTCTTCATACGACAGCCCGTAGCGGGCCATGACGCCGGGTCGGTAGTTCTCCAACAACACATCGGCCCGGTCGGCCAACGCGGCCACCAGCTCGGGGGCACCTTCGGCTTTGAGGTCGACGCAGATGTTGCGCTTGCCTGCGTTCATGTGGCTGAACGTGACCCCTATGCCGTCGGAGTCCACCGGCGGGACTGGTCGGGTGAGGTCGCCGGTGGGGGGCTCGACCTTGATGACATCGGCGCCCAAGTCGGCCAGCACCCGTCCGCAGATCGGCCCGGAGAAGATCCGGGTGAGGTCAACCACCCGGATGCCGTCCAGCGGCCCCTTAGTCATCGCCGACTAGCAGCCGCAGACGCGGCCGTGCCCGACCCGCCGCCAACAAGGCAGCCGATCGGGCACGGCACAGTCGTTAGTGATTCAGTTGGTTTAGCGACCGGGATCGCCGTAGCAGACGAACTCGTGGGCCACTACATAATCGGCGTCCACCACTTGCACCATGCCGGTGCAGTCGGGGGCCACTACGTGGTCGGCCGGCCACTTCACCGGGCCGAGGGCGCCGGACTGCTGGGTGGTCTCGAAGCCGTCGATGTTGATCGCCTGGTAGAAGCTGGCGGTGTTCAGGTCTTCACCGGCCGCGGCGATCAACTGAAGCAACAGGTCAGCCGACCAGTAGCCGACCAGGCTGCCGAAGCCGGGGAAGGCCCCGACTTCTTCGTAGTCGGCCAGAAGCTGCTGAATGGCCGGCTCGGAGTCGTCCAGCGGCGGCACCTGGGTCACGGCGTAGCCGCCTTCCAAGGCCTGGCCCAGGTCGGGACTGGAACCGGGGAGTCCGGGAACGTAGGTCAGGTAATCGGCCACCGGACCCTCATATCCTGAAGCGGCGATAGTTGCCTTGAGGGTGATGGCACCGGCGAAGTCGGTGGACAGGATCACCAAGTCGGGGTCGTGCTCTAGCACCGTGTTGACGAATCGGGTGGGATCGGTAATGCCCCCGGCAGTCTGGGTGGGCACGAAATCGTTGAAGGCCAGCTTGCCGGCCCACAGATTCTCGTACAGCGCATGGCCGGCGCGCCCGGCGTCGTCATCGCTGTTGAAGATGCCGACCACGATGTCCTCGGTGCCGAAGAAGTCGTACCAGATGTTCTGGACCGACACGAGGGGATCAGCACCTTCGACCCCGAAGGCAAAGCCGCTCAGGCAGCCGTTGAACCCGAAGCCCCAGTCGTTGGGAGCGCAGAATCCGGGCATGAACCCCCAGCCGGTGAACGGCACCTGGTTTTCGTCCAGGTAGTCGGTGGTCTGGGGAAGCGAGACCGCCGAGGTCACCATGATCCCGAAGACCTCGTCGTTCTCCACCATGCTGCGGGCCCCTTCAAAGTTGGCCTGCGGGTCGCTGCCGTCGTCCACGTATTGGACCAGCTCAACCGACCGCCCGCCGGGCAGCTCGCCGTCCCGGTTGGCCCGCCCCAGGCGAGCATTGATGCCGTCGGTGAATCCGCCATACAGCGCATCCTGGGTCATTGCACCGAGACGCACAGTGTCGTCGGTGACACCCCGGGTGGAGGGCTCGAAGTCAATCTCGTAGGTGTAGGCGCCCCATGTGCGAGATGTAGCCATCTCCTCTTCATCCATGGGCTCCTCGTCATCCATGGGCTCCTCATCGTCCATGGGCTCCTCATCGTCCATGGGCTCCTCATCGTCCATGGGCTCTTCTTCATCCATGGGCTCTTCTTCATCGTCCATGGGTTCGGCATCGTCCATGGGCGCTTCGGTGGCCTCAGGCGCAGGCGCGGCTGCTCCGTCGTCATCGTCGTCGTTGCCACAGGCGACAGCCACCAGCGTCAACGCGGCCAAGAGCGCGAGAAGCTTGAACAGCAGTGATTTCTTCATGTCCCCTCCGAATATAGGATTTCCGACATAGTAGGGCAGCGCCTACCGGCTGTCACCCTGAGCCGGTCAGTCTGAATTCGCGGTTGCCTCGCCGAGATAAGCAGCGTCGAGCTGGTCGTGATCCACCTCAGAACGAGGGCCGTGCCAGGTGATGTGGCCCAAGCTGATGAACGCTACCGAATCGGCGATCTCCAAAACGTCGCGGGCCTTCTCTTCCACCAACAACAGCGCCACGCCCCGCTCTTTGAACTCGATGAACAGCTCGAGTATCTGGTTCACGATGAGAGGAGCCAAGCCCAACGAAGGTTCGTCGGCAATCAGCACCTCGGGGGGATGGGCCAAAAGCGGAGCCAAGGTGAGGATCTGCTGCTCGCCCCCCGACAGGTTCCCAGCAAGCTGGTTTTGACGCTCACCCAGGATGGGGAACCGCTCGCAGCACAGATCACGGTCCTCTTGGTCGGGCAGCCAGAGCTGCATGTTCTCTCGAACGGTGAGACCGCTGAAGATGCCCCGGGCCTCAGGGGCCAGCACCACTCCTTGACGGGCCCGACGGTGGCTGCGCAGTCCCGTGATGTCCTCCCCGTCCAATCGAATCTGGCCGTGGGTTGCGGATAGTTGGCCGGAGGCCACCGCACAGGTGGTGGACTTGCCTGCGCCGTTTGGTCCCAACAAAGCGGTGATCTCGCCCCGGGGGACAGACAGGTCGATCCCGTGAAGCGCCTCCACAAGCCCATAGCTGGCCCGGACGTTTACCAACTCCAGCGCCGGCGGATGATCGCCGACGTACTCGTCGCCCGCCGAGGCAGATTCGGGAGCGGCCGCGGCCGCCGGTGCCGCAACCACCGTGGCAGTGGCGAGGTCTGCGGCGACGATGTCGGCCTCCCCCCGCCACGTGGCCAGCCGCCGGCGCCAGGCGTCGCGCCGAACGCGATTTTGGGCCGCGGTAAACGCCAAGATCCCATCGGGCTCGCGGGCTAGTTGCATGGCGCCGATGCCGAACATGAAGGCGGTGATGTTGCGGGCTTCGTCGTATTGGTCGAACCCGTCCCAATCGATGGGGTACCACGAGTACACCCGGGCCAGGCAGATGTAGGCCAGCACTGCCAGCACGCCGATGATAGGCGGCGAGAACGGGAGCCCGACCTGGCGGTCACGGATAGCGGTGACCAACGCTGCCGCCCCGAAAACCGACGCCACCAGCACCACGTGCCACGACTCCATCCACTCCCAGTGCCAACCGGTGCCGAATGTGTGGCCGCTGGCCGCCACCATGATGCCGGCCATGACCGCGGCGCCGGGCCGGCGGATCCCGACCAAGATCACCACGGCCAGCCAGAACAGCCCGGCTTGAGTCGTCGCGGTGAACGGGGTCACATTGCCGATGAACGTGGCGAAGAACACCCCGCCGAACCCGGCCAACAGTGCGGAGAGGGCAAACACTGCCAGTTTGGTGCGGACCACCGAGTGGCCCGAGGTGGCCGCGGCGGGCTCGGAGTTACGCACGGCGATGATGGCCCGGCCGGTAACCGAGCGCTGGAGGTTCCGCACCAACCAGGCCGCGGCCAGCACCAGAATCACCAGCAGAACCGCAAGAGATTTCTCATCCTCGAAGTCGAAGGGGCCCAGCTCGGGGCGGGGGATGTCCCACCCTTTGGTGCCCTGGCCGTTTTTGAACCAGCTCCACTCGAACAGCACCCGCTCGCTCATAAAGGCCAGCGCCAAGGTGGCCAGGGCCAGCGGCAAACCGCCCAATCGCAGGGCGGGCAAGGCCACGACCACGCCGAGTACACCGGCGATTATCACGCCCACGATCAGCGCGGGAATGAACGGCAGCCCGGTCTTGTCCAAGACCAGACCGGCGGTCATGGCGGCCATGGTCACGAAGGCGGCTTGGGCCAAACTGACCATGCCGCCAAGGCCGGTGAGGAGCACCCAAGACATGAACACCAAGCCAAAGGCCAGGCCCGTGACCCACAGCCCCAGCCAGAACTGATCGGCGAAGACGAATACCTGAAGCACAATGAAAGCCGCGCCCGCCACCCAGGGCAGGCGCACCCGCCATGCGGGGAGGTCGTTGGTGTAGTCGGTTGCTGGGGGAGCGTCGGCCACTACCCCGCTGCGGCGGGTGCGCTCCCGGGCCATGAACAGCAGTCCGACCAACAGCACCACAAACGGCACTGAGCTCTCGAACCCTCGAATATCCTGGGCAAACGTGGCGTACCGGCCCACCCAGCTGGTGACCACTCCCAAGGCCACGCCTCCCGCAAACGCCAGCGGTATGGAGCGAAGTCCGCCCACCACCGCGGCCGCGGTGGCGATGAACATAAACACGTTGTACTGATTGGACTCAAGGGAGTTGAACACCGGGGCGCCGACCACCCCGGCCAGCCCGGCCAGCATTGTGCCGATGATCCAAGCCGCCGACGAGGTGAACGACTCGCTGACCCCCCGCAATCCGGCCAAATCGGGGCGGTCCACCACTGCCCGCATCTGGAGTCCGATACGGGTGTGGCGCATCAGCGCCCAAAGCGCCACCGCGACAACCACCGCCACCACCAGAACCGCCCACTGGTTGCTGCTGATGCGCAGGTCGAAGCTGCCGAGATCGTAGGTCCAGGTCTCGCTGGGCACCTTCCACACCCCGGGAGTGAGGAACACATAGTCGGTGCTCTGGAGACCCCAATCCCACGTCTTGGTGCCCAAGTCGACAATCAAGTCGGTAAGGGCAGGCAAGGCCACCAGAATCCCGATGGTGGCCATCACTTTCGCCGCGTCGTTGGCCCGGGCCAATGGACGGAACACCGCCACGTTCAGTAGCTGGCCCAGCAGCGGGCAGAACACCACCACCACAAGGAAGAACGACAGCAGCCGCATACCCAGGCTCTCGATGCCCAGGGCATTGATCAGCTGGAAATAGAGCATCGCCGAGGTGTAGGCGATGCCCCCGTAGGCCAGGTTGAAGATGCCGGTGGAGGTGTAGCTGAGCGTGAGACCAGCAGCGATCAGCGAGTAGATGGAGCCGGCGATCGCCCCGCTCACTAGCAACTGGATGAACTCGCCCACCCGAATCTCCCCCTCAACTAATCGACCTGCGCCACCTTAGTGGGCCGTGTTGATCAGTACATTCGTGGGCCCAACTGCTGCCGGGCAACCCCCAGCCCCGATCAGTAGATTCGTTGCATGGACGACGTGTTGTTGATCGATCTCGCCGCCGAGCATCAGGTGCTGGACGACCTGGTGGCCCCGCTGCCCCCGGAGGTGTGGGCCAAACCCTCGCCATCGCCGGGATGGACGCTGGCCCACCAGATCCACCACCTCGACGTAAGCGAGCACGCGGCGCTGCTGTCGCTGACCGGTCGCAGCGACCAGATATTTTCCACGCCCAGGGCCTGGCCCGGTCCTCCCCTGCCCGACGATCCGGCCGAAGTTCTGGACAACTGGCGGGAGTCTCGGGCCGCCAGCCTGGAGGCCATGTATGCCCTGGACTCAAAGGATCCCGTGATCTGGGGCGACGGGCCCATGAGCTGCCGTTCCTTCGCCACCGCCCGGCTGATGGAGACCTGGGCCCACGGGCTGGACTGCTTCACCACCGCCGGGGTCGAGCCGACAGATACCGACCGGCTGCGCCACGTGGCCCACATCGGCTACCGGGCCCTCCCCTACGCCTTCCGGAGCCAAGATGTGACCCCACCCGCCCCCCTCTCAGAACTCCGCCTCGAACTGACATCCCCCTCCGGCGAACGCTGGACCTACGGCGAACCCCACGTCCCCCAATCCATCACCGGCCCCGCCTCCCACTGGTGCCGAGTAGCCACCCGCCGAATGAACGCCGCCGACTCCGGCCTCGTAGCCGATGGCCCCCTAGCCCAGTCAGTCCTAACCATCGCCCGCGCCTACCTATCCGATGGTGTTGCATCCTGAGTCCGACAGCTAGATAACGAGAAAAAACATGACAGACTTAGGCATGACCGCAACCCGAGATCAGCTTCGAGTTATTGACGTCGACACGCATCTAACCGAACCCCACGACCTGTGGAGCAGCCGGGCTCCGGCGGCCTATGCCGACCGGCTGCCGAGAGTGGCCGATGTGGACGGACGGCCCCACTGGATCCTTGACGGCGAGCCGCTGGGCGCGGCCTCTTCCAGCGGCGTGGTGCGGCCCGACGGCAGCAAGGCCATGGGCACCGACTTCTTCACCTGGACCATCGACGACATCCACCCGGCGGCCTACGACATGGAGGCCCGGGTGGAACTCATGGACCAGCTCAATGTCCACGCCCAGATCATCTACCCCAACTTGGCCGGCTTCGGCAGCCAGAAGTTCGGCCAGATCGAAGACGTGGAGCTAAAGCGGCTGTGCGTGTCGGTGTACAACGATGCCATGGCCGAGATCCAGGACAATTCCGGAGAGCGGCTGTTCCCCATGGGGTTGATCCCGTGGTGGGACATCGAAGGTTCGCTCGCCGAGGCTGAGCGCATCGTCGGACTGGGCCTGCGGGGCATCGTCATGTGCAGCGATCCGCAACTGCGGGGGCTGCCCGACCTGGGCGAAGAGCCTTGGCGGCCGCTGTGGGAGTTCTGCTGCGACCACGAACTGCCCGTCAACTTCCATATCGGGGCCAGCGAGAGCTCGATGGGCTGGTTCGGCACCTCGCCATGGCCATCGCAGGGCGACGACCAGAAACTGGCCATCGGCTCGGCCATGATGTATTTGACCAACGCCCGGGTGCTGGCCAACCTGATCTTCTCCGGTGTGCTGGAGCGGCACCCGACGCTCAAGATCGTGTCGGTGGAGTCGGGAATCGGCTGGATCCCGTTCGTGCTGGAGTCGCTCGACTACCAGATGGACCAGCTCCGCACCGACGTGCAAGCCCAGTTCAGCCTGCGGCCCAGCGACTACTTCCGCCGCCAGATGTTCGGCTGCTACTGGTTCGAGGACGTGGCACCCGAGGTGCTCATCAACCAGTTGGGCCCCGACTGCGTGCTGTTCGAGACCGACTTCCCCCACCCCACCTGCCTGTATCCCTACGGCCTCGACCAGGCGACCAACGCCCTCAGCGCCGTGGACGACGACGTAGCCCGCAAAGTCCTCCAAGACAACGCCGCCGAGCTCTACAAGATCGCGGTCTGAGTTCGCTGATCTATAGATCTTCGTAATCGATCGTCAACTGATCTACCTAGAGGTCCTCGTAGTCGATCCGGTCGCTTCGGTGAGGTTGGCGGCCGGTTCGGAAGGGGCTTAGGGGGGCGTCTACCAGCAGGAATCGGTGCCAGCCTTCCACCAGGTGGTCGACGGCGGCCCGCCAACGGACGAGCCCTTGGTCGGTGTGCTGGGCCTTCTCGAAGTCGGCCCACGCCTCCCAGGTTGGGATGGCCCACAACAGAAAGGCCTCATCGTCGGCCACCATGGCGGTTTCCCAGGCTCCGGCCAGCTGCCAGCCATGAGGCTCGTAGGCTGGGCGGGCGTCGGTTCGCACCCGCTCCAGGAACTCAGCTGACGCTCCCCGCTTGAGGCTTACCTGCTCGTGGGCATAGCACTCGCCGGTGATGCCGTCGGCGCACAGCTCTTCGATGGTGCGGGTCCAGGGGGCGGGCACCAGCAGCCGGTCGGTGCCGGAGCGGCGATAGTTGGCGGCCTCGGCCCACCACTTGGCCAGCTTGGGGTCTTGCATGCCGGCGCCTTGGCATTCATGGCGGAATGAGGTGGCCATGCCGTCCCAGCCGTCCTCCTCCCACAGGTTCAGCACCTGGGGCCAGCCCCGGGTGGTGCCGACGATGCCCCACACCCCGTAGCAGAGCTGGTCGCGCTCGTCTTGGGCGATGGGCGACCAGTTGGCCGTCATGTGGTGCATGTATTTGGCCCGGTTCTGGCCGATGATGTCGATGAACTCGTGGATGTAGAGCTTGTGGTTGGCCACGGTCAGCTTTCCTCGCCGCGGTTGAAGTTTGGGGTGCGCTTGTTCAAGAAGGCGTCCACCGCCTCCCGGTGGTCGTCGGTGTCGAAGGTGATGGCCTCCAGCGCGAAGGCCAGGTCGTAGAGGCGGTTCACCCGGTCTTCCAGTTCCTTGTTGCACAGCCGCTTGTTGAACTCGATGGCGTGGCGGGGACCGGTGGCCAGCCGCTGGGCCATGGAGACCGCCGACGCCAGCACGTCGTCAGGGGGGACCACGTGGTTGACCAGCCCGAAGCGCTCCGCCTGGGCGGCGTCGAGCAGATCGCCGGTCATGAGCAGTTCCTTGGCCCGGTTGAGCCCCACCAGAAGCGGCCACAGCACCGCTCCCCCGTCGCCGGCCACCAACCCCGCGTTCACATGGGGGTCGCCGATCCGGGCGGCGTCGCTCAAATAGACGATGTCGCAGAACAGCGCCAGCGACGCGCCCAGGCCGATGGCATGGCCGTTGACCGCGGCCACCATCGGCTGGCGGACCCGCAGCGCGCCTCGGGCGATGTCGATGCCGTCGTCGAGCAGGTCGGGGCGGCCCTCGGGATAGCCGGTATCCAGGTTTTCCTCCATGACCGCGAAGTCGGCGCCCACGCAGAACGACCGGCCCGCGCCGGTGAGCACCACCGCCCTCACCTCGGCGTCCTCAGCGATGCGGCGGTAGAGATCCCTAAGGTCAAGGTGCATCTGCTTGTTGAGACCGTTGCCCCGATCAGGCCGATTCAGCGTGGCAGTGAGCACCCCAGAGGAGTCGATCTCGGTGGTGATGGTTTCCAATCCGTACCGGTCAGCCATGGCGCTAGCTTCGCACTTGGCTGGCCATTTGGGGAAAGCTAGGCAAATGCGAGCTTGGGTGGTTGAGGGGTCGGGAGCGCCGGGAGAGGTTCTGCGGTTGACCGACAGGGACGCACCCGATCCCCGGGAGGGTACGTTCCTCATGAGGGTGGGGGCAGTGGGCGTGGGCCTGCCCGACGTGTTCATGTGCCGGGGGGTGTACCCGCTGGGACCGTCAGAGGGTTCGTTCACCCCCGGCCAAGAGGTGTGCGGAACGGTGGTGGAGGCGGGCGACGGAGTAGAACTGGAACCCGGCCAGCGGATCATGGCCGTCACCTCCTTCCAATCCGGAGACGGCGGGTTCGCCGAGCAGTGCCTCGGCTTGGGCACATCGGCGTTCTCAGTGCCCGAATCCATGGACGACGCTGCCGCCGCCGGTTTCCTGATCCCCTACCACACCGCCTGGATAGGCCTCGTCCGCCGGGGCCAGTTGGCCATCGCCGAGACCCTGTTGGTGCTGGGAGCGGCGGGCGGCACCGGAGCGGCGGCCTGCTCTCTGGGAGCCGCGCTGGGTGCCAAGGTCATCGGGGTGGCCGGCGGGCCCGAGCGCTGTGAGGTGGCGGCCTCGTTCGGCGCCCACCAGACCGTCGACCACCGGGCCGGCGATATCGCCGCCGCGGTCATGGATCTCACCGACGGCCGGGGGGTAGATGTGGTGTACGACCCGGTGGGGGGCGATGCCTACACCGCCGCCTCCCGATGCGTGGCCCGCGACGCCCGCATAGTGCTCATCGGGTTCGCCAGTGGCGAGTGGGCCCCGGTGAACGTCCGCCACGTGGTGCAGCGCAACTACTCGGTGGTGGGAGCCATACCCTCCCGCTACAGCCGCCAGGAGCGGCTGGCCGACCACACTGAGCTGAGCGCGCTGTGGAACGCGGGCAGCATTCGCTCGGTGGTCACCGCCACTTACCCATTTG
>MPNQ01000043.1 GCA_002239105.1 marine group bacterium Sva0996 bin134
GGACGCCACGATGTGTTCGATGCTGTAGCCAGTGCAGGCCCCGCAGTCATAGCACGGGGTCCAGCGGCAGTCCTCCAACCCCACCTCGTTGAGGGCGTCCCGCCAGTCCTGCCATAGGAAGTCCTTGTGCAGGCCCGCCGAAATGTGGTCCCAGGGCAGAATCTCGTCCTCGGTGCGGTGCCGGTGCACATACCAGTCCACCGATAGCCCGTTTCGGGCCATGGCCTGCGTCCAGCGGTCGTAGTCGAAGTGCTCGGACCACTCTTGGAAGGTTCCGCCCTGCCGCCACACCTCCTCGATGACCCGTCCGATGCGGCGGTCGCCCCGGCTGGCGATGCCCTCCACCAAGGTGGCCTTGGGATCGTGCCACTTCATCTGCACGCCGCGGTTCCGCTTGATGTCGTCGCGCAGCAAGAAGATCTTGCGCTGAAGCTCGGCCACGGTGTTCTGGCCGAACCACTGGAAGGGGGTGAATGGCTTGGGGACGAACCCGCCCAGCGACACCGTTACCGAGGGGTTCTTGGTGTGGCCCCGGCCCAACTCCACACAGTTGCGGGCCAGTTCTCCGATGGCCAGGGTGTCCACGTCGGTCTCAGTGGGGAGCCCAGTGAGGAAGTAGAGCTTCATGCGCCGCCACCCCTGGGAGAAGGCCGACTCCACCGCGCCGTACAGGTCGCGCTCGTCGATGAGCTTGTTGATCACCTGGCGCATCCGCCATGACCCGGCCTCAGGGGCGAAGGTCAGCCCGGTGCGCCGGGCCCGCTGTATCTGGGCGGCCAGCCCCACGGTGAAGGCGTCCACCCGCAGGCTGGGCAGCGACACCGACACCTCGCCGGCACCGCAGTCCATAGTGGCCGACACCACCTCTTCAATCCCGCTGAAATCAGCGGTAGACAGCGAGGTCAGCGCCACCTCGTCATAGCCTGAGCGGGCCAAGCCGTCGGCCACCATGGTGCGGACCTGTTCGGCGGGCCGCTCCCGCACCGGTCGGGTGATCATTCCCGCCTGACAGAATCGGCATCCCCGGGTGCAGCCTCGGAACACCTCCACGTTCAGCCGATCGTGGACCACCTCGGTGAGTGGCACCAACTGGTTCTTGGGATAGGGCCAAGCGGCCAGATCGGCCACCGTGCGCTTTTCCACCACGGCGGGCACATCGGCGAACCGGGGGGTGATCGACACCAGCGCCGGACCGTCGTAGACCACGTCATACAGCGACGGCACGTACACCCCATCGACGCTGGCCAGATCCCGCAGCACTGCCTGACGCGATTTCTTGCCGGCCCGCTTCCAATCCCTGACCACCGCGTTGATCTCGGTGACGGCCTCCTCTCCGTCGCCCAGCACGAAGAAATCGACGAAATCGGCCATCGGCTCGGGGTTGTATGTGCAGTGACCGCCAGCTCCGATCAGCAGGTCGGCGTCGGCCCGGTTCTCGGCCCGCACCGGCACCCCGGCCAGATCTATGCAGTTGAGCAGGTTGGTGTAGACCAACTCGGCCGACACGTTGAATGCCAGCACGTCGAAGTCGCCCGCCCGCCGATGGGTGTCCACCGAGAACAGCGGCAGACCCCCAGCCCGCATCTCGGCCTCCATGTCCACCCAGGGGGCATAGGCCCGCTCGGCCACCGCGTCGTCGCGTTCGTTGAGGATCTCGTAGAGGATCTGAAGACCCTGGTTGGGCAGGCCGATCTCGTAGGTGTCGGGATAGGCCAAAAGCCACGCCACTTTCGAGGGATGATGCTCCGGCTCCACCATCCCGCCCTCTCCGCCGATGTAGCGCGCCGGCTTCGACACCTCAGGCAGCACTAGCTCCAATTCCGGCCAAAGGGACATCAACACCAATCTACCTTCGGATGCCGAAAGGGCAGAACCAGTTCAGACGAACCGGCGCGTTAGACCGCGCTGATTCTCGATTCACACGAACCGGCGCATGCGGACGTTCAGCACCAGGCCGAGGCCGATGAGGGTGACGATGGCCGAGGAGCCGCCGTAGGAGACCAGGGGAAGGGGGATGCCGGTGATTGGGGTGATGCCCAGCGTCATCCCCACCGCCTCGAACATCTGGAACAAGATCATGGCGAATACCCCTGAGCAGATCAGGGCGCCGAACCGGTCGCGGGCCAACCGGGCGGCCTGGAGGATCCGCAACAGCAAGATGGCGTAGAGCCCCAAAGTGGTGGCCGAGCCGACGAACCCGAACTCCTCTCCGACAACGGTGAAGATGAAGTCGGTGTGCTGCTGGGGCACCAAGCCGCTCAACGTCTGGGAGCCCTCGCCGTAGCCTTTCCCGCCCACCCCGCCGTTGCCGATAGCGATTTGGGCCTGGCGCTGCTGGAAAGCGGCCTCGGTGATATCGATGGATGGGTCGACGAAGGTACGGAGCCGGTTGGTCTGGTACTCCGCCAGCATGTTGGAGTTGATCATCAGCGCCACCACCGTGGTGGCGATCAGGGCGATGCCGATGACCTGGCGGAAGCGGATGCCCCCGATCAGCAACAAGACGAAGCCGATGAACACGTAGATCAGCGCCGTGCCCACATCGGGCTGGAGCAAAACCAAAAGCCCCGGCCACGCCACGATGCCCACGGCAAAGAACACCCGGGGCACGGTCATATGCTCCTCGTAGCGAGACAAAAAGGCCGCCACCGCCACGATCACCGCGATCTTCTGGAACTCAGACGGCTGAAGCTGGAAGTCGCCGAACCGGAACCACGATCGGGCGCCGTTGACCTCCTCGCCCAGCGGCCCCAACACCACGATCAGCGACAGAATCCCCACGCCGTAGATGGCCACTGCGAACTTGGTCAGCTCCCGGTAGGGGAACCAGGCCGCGAACACCATGAACAGCCCACCGGCCACGGCGAACAACGACTGCCTCTCCAAGAAGAAGGGGTCGAAGTTCTCCGGATCGCGGCCCCGGGTGGTGCTGTAGATGGCCGCGATCCCGATGGCGGCCAGACCGGCCGCAGCCAGCACCAGAAGCACGTCGATGTGCATCCATGGCGCGTAGTGGCTGCTTGCGGGGCTCAGCTCCTTTTCCCGGTGGCGGCGCTCCTCCAGTGAGATGACTGCCATCAGCCCGCGCTCCCCAGTTCGGCTCTGCCGGCCTCGTCGGCGGCCGCGTCATCGACGATCGACTCGCTCAAGTCGGCGAGATCATCGATGGTGCGCACCGCGGGCACCGAGTTGGTGGCGATTGGCTCCAGCACGCGGCGCACCGCGGGTGCGGCTACCGACGCCCCGAAGCCCGACTCCTCCATGATGGCCACGACAACATATTCGGGGTTGGGATTGGGCCCGAAGGCGGCGAACAGCGAATTGTCGGCTTTGCCCACCACTTCGGCCGTCCCGGTCTTTCCCGCCACCGGCCACTCCTCGAGGGGGAAGCCGAAGAAGGCCGAGTGGGCGGTGCCCTCCAACTCGGCCGTGACCCCGAGCATCCCTTCGAGAATCGGCACCCGGATGGAATTGGGCATATAGACCTGGTTCAGCACTCGGTCGTCAAAGGCCTGCACCACCTCCCCCGTAACCGGATTCTCCACCCGGTTCACCATCTTGGGGGCGTAGAGCGTGCCCCCGTTGGCGAACGCGGCGTAGCCGTTGGCCAGCTGCAAAGGTGTGGCCCCCAGCAAGCCCTGCCCAATGGCCAAGACGATGGAGTCGCCAGTCCGCCATGGCTCACCTGCGGCCTCGGCGGCCGACGGCGACGGCACTCGGCCCACTCCCTCGCCTGACAACGCGATCCCCGACGGAGCGCCAAAGCCGAACAACCGGGCCGCCCGCTGTATGCCCTCACGGTCGAAGCGATCAGCTCGGTCCATGGTGTCGCCCAAGTAGTAGAAGTACACGTCGGACGACACGGTTATGGCCCGAATCAGGTCAACGGGCCCATAGATTGCTTCTTCCGCGTTCCGGAAGGTGCACGAGGCAATCACATCTTCCTCGCAAGACGGCACCACGTAGATCCCGACATCCTCGTAGAGGGTGCGAACGTCCAACACGCCCCGCGGGCCTATCACGCCGCCATTCATGGCGGCATAGGCGGTGAACAACTTGAACGTGGAGCCCGGAGGATAGATACCGGCCAACGCCCGGTTGTGAAGCGGTTGGTGGTTATTGGGATCTTGAAGCTGGGCCCACCGGTCTTCGGAGAAGCCATTGACGAATTCGCTGGGTGAGTACGTGGGATATGACGCCAACGCCAAGACCTCTGAACCGTTGGGATCCAGCACCACCAGAGCCCCGCCGGGGGCATTGAACTCCGGGTCTTCCGGCTCGTCGGGCTCTTGCTGGCGAGCCTCGGCCAGGCCGGCCAGGAGCTCTTTCTCCGCAAGGGCCTGGATATCAATGTCCAAGGTAAGATGGACATCGGCGCCGGCTATGGGATCGACCTGCTCCAATACCGCCACCGGGTCGCCGACGTTGTCTACTTCCAGCCTGGTGAAACCGGGAGTGCCCCTCAGCACCGACTCGAAGGAAGCCTCCACCCCGGTCTGCCCGATCTCGTCATTGCGCCGGTAGGTCTTCGGATCGTCGACCACCAGCTCGTACTGGTCCTCATTGAGCAGGGAGACATAGCCCAGAACATGGGCGGCCAGATCGCCGTAGGGATAGGCGCGGACGCTGCGGACGACGGTGCCCACTCCGGGAAACTCGTCGGACCGCTCGGCCAGAACGATCTCAAAGTTCTCGGTGACGTCGTCGGCAACCGGCACCGCGTCTAGGGGGCCGTAGCGGGAGTCGTCGAGCGCGTCGTTGATCTCGAACACCTTGGTGAGCCGGCCAGCACGGCTGATCTCGGTCGCCAGACGCAGTACCAGCTCCTCTTGCTCCTCCTCATCGAACTCGGTGTCGTAGGTGAACCGATCCACGGTCACCACCAGAGATTCCCGGTTGTCCACCAACACGTTGCCGTTGCGGTCGAAGACCCGCCCTCGGGGGGCGGACTCGTAGAGCACCCGGACGGTATTCGTTCTGGCCTGGGCCTCGAACTCTTCCGAGCTCAACACCTGGAGGAACCACAGGCGGGCCACTAGCGCGCCGAAAGCAATCAGCGCCAGCAGTCCCAGAAAGCTGAGACGCAATCGGAGCGACTCCGGGCTCACGAACTTCCACCCGCTAGGGAGCGCCTTGGGTCACCACTCTGGCGAAGCCATTGCGAAATCAAAGCTCTTCTCCCAGAAGCCTCGGCCACGACCAGCGCCACAGGCCCAGCAAGGGCAGGCTCAGCACCAGGTTGTAGGCCGCGGCCACGCCCATCACCACATAGAGGCGGTCGGTGTAGAGGTTGGCCTGGCCCAAAAGCTCGCCGAGTACCGCGTAGATCAGCAGTCCACCGGCGGTGGCCGCTGCGGTGACCAGGACGTTTATCCACCAAGCGCTGCGAAAGATCCGCTCCTCCAAAAGGCCTACCGAGTATCCCCAGACGGTGTAGATGAGGGCAGAGAGACCGAACAGCGTGGGCAGATACAGATCGATGCCCAAACCGATGGCGAATCCGGCTATTGCTCCCCGCTCCGGCCCGCCGACCAGGCCGGCGGTGACGGCGATGGCCAGGGGCACTTCGGGTGCTACGCCGAGCACCCGCAGGTCGGAAAACAGCGCCATGTGGAGCACCAGTGCAGTGAGCAGGAACAGCGCGCTGCGGATGTAGGCGCTGGTTGCGTTCATGACTCTTCCGCCAGGGGGTCGTAGAGCAGTACGGTCACGAAGCTCAGGTTGTCGGTGTTGGCTGAGGGCTCCACAGTGAGTAGCTGCACCAGACGGGCTTCGTCGAAGTCGATGTTGGTGACTGTGCCGATGGGAATGCCGGGGGGATAGCGGCTGCGATCCACACCACTGGTAACAACCTCTTGTCCGATGGCCACTTCGGTATCGATCTCCAACCCCTTGGTCACCGTCAGCGGTCCCCCGTGGCCGGTGCCCGAGGCCAAGGCCACGTCGTCGGTACCCACGGCCAACACACCCACCTCGAAGCTGGGGTCGGTGAGCAACGTCACCCGGGAGTGTCCCCGACCGGGATCGCCGTCGATGCGCCCGATCAGCCCGCCCCTGGTGACCACCGGCATCCCGTTGCGGATCCCGTCTTGTGACCCGCGGTTGATCTGCACCGAATAGCGGTCGAAGTTCCCCACGTTGGCGGTCACAACCTCTCCCACGACGTTGGGAATGTCCTGCACATAGGGCAGGCCCACCTGGTCGAGCAGCGCTTCAAGGCGGACGGCTGCGTCGGAGTCCAAGATCTGCTGGCCCTCAAGCTGTTGCAGCTCGTCTCTCAGCTTCTGGTTCTCAGCTTCAAGCTCGTCGTAGCCGGTTACCCCCGCCCAGGCGTCGCCCACCGGACCCAACACCCGATCTGCCCCCGACTGAAGCGGCGAGATCAAATCGGTGAGGGTCTCCTCTGTTCGTTGGAGTGGCTCGAAATCACGGGCGTCCAGGGTGAGCAGGGTCGCGGAACTGAGCAGCAGAAAAATAAGGGTGAATCGCGACCGTCCTGTGCGGGTGCCCGCTGCCACGGGGCCGAACCGAGCGATCAGTCGTACGACGACGAGAAGAGGAGACCCTCCAACGCGTCGAACTCCTCCAGCGACTGGCCCGAGCCGATGGCCACCGCGTGGAGGGGATTGGGCGCCAGACGGACCGGCATCCCCGTCTCTTCCTCGATCCGAGAGGGCAGGCCGTTCAGCAGGGCACCGCCGCCGGCCAGAACAATCCCTGCCTCCATGATGTCGGCAGCCAGCTCAGGAGGTGTCTCGTCCAGCGTGACTTTGACGGCGTCGACGATCGAGTGCACCACCTCGGAGATCGCCTCGCGAATCTCGGAGGTGGAGGTCACCACGGTCTTGGGCAGGCCGGTGATCATGTCCTGGCCCCGAACCTCGGCAAAGCGGTCTTCGCAGCCGGCCCACGCCGATCCCAGCACGGTCTTCACCTCTTCAGCGGTTCGGCTGCCGATGGTCAGGCTGTGCTCCTTCTTCAGGTAGGCGATGATGTCCTCGTCCATCCGGTCACCGCCCATGCGGATCGACTGCCCGGTAACCACGCCGCCCAGCGAGATCATGGCCACCTCAGTGGTGCCGCCGCCGATGTCCACGATCATGCTGCCCGAGGCTTCCTGCACCGGCAGACCGGCGCCGATGGCCGCAGCCATGGGCTCTTCGATGATGTAAACCGGCTTCTTCGCTCCGGCCGAGATCGCCGCCTCTTGCACGGCCCGCTGCTCCACCGGCGTGATTCCAGAGGGAACGCAGATCACCATTCGGGGTCGGATGAATCGTCCTGGGGACACCCTTTGGATGAAGTACCGCAGCATCTTCTCGCAGATGTCGAAGTTGGCGATGACACCGTCTTTGAGCGGGCGGATGGCCTGAATGTGGGCCGGTGTTCGCCCCAGCATCCGCTTGGCCTCAGAACCCACGGCCATGGGCACCCCATCGTTGGTAACCGCTACCACCGATGGCTCATTGATCAAGATGCCCTCGCCGCGGACATACACCAGCGTGTTGGCGGTGCCCAGGTCGATTGCGACATCGCGGCCCACAATGCCGCTGCTGGAAGAGAACCGCCGCTTCACCATGCCGTCAGGTTAGAGCAGCCGATGCGAAATCGCACACCGCCATTGTTCACAGCTCGGGAAAGAAACCGCACACCGCCATTGTTCACAGCTCGGGAAAGAAACCGCACACCGCCGTTGCTCACAGCTCGGGAAAGAAGATGGCGATCTCCCGCTCGGCCGAGGCGTTGCTATCGGAGCCGTGGACGAGGTTCTCGGTGACCTCCAGTCCGTAGTCTCCCCGGATCGTGCCCTGGGGGGATTCCAAGGGGTTGGTGGCCCCCATCATGGATCGAACGACGGCGTAGGCGTCTTCGGGTCCTTGCACCACCAGGGCCACCGACGGCGAGCGGCCGATGAACGCCACCAAGTCCGGGTAGAACGGGCGGTCGACATGCTCGGCGTAGTGGCGGGCAGCCAGTTCGGCATCGATAGTGACCATGCGCATGGCTGCGATTCGCAAGCCCCGGGCCTCGAAGCGGGACAAGATGGCCCCGACCAGACCACGCTCGACTGCGTCGGGCTTGCACAACACCAGAGTCCGATTCACCGGGGAAGCCCTCCCGATCGCATGCTGTGGCCCATCACCGGGGGAACCCTACTGATCGCGTGGTGCAATGTGAAGGCGGGCCGCACCGGCGGTGTACAAAGAGCCGGTGATGACCACCGCGTCCTCCTCACCGGATAGCGCCAGAGCCCGGTCTATTGCCTCGGCCACATCGGTGGCGATCTCGGCATCGATCCCCCGGTTTCGGGCCGCGGCCGCCAAGTCGGCGGCCGGCAGGGCCCGCGGCCAGTCTGGGGAGCAGCACACCACTAGGTCGCAGCGGGCACCGGATGCATCGACCGCGGCCAGCATCTCGTCGGGATCCTTGTCCCGCATCATGCCGACCACCCAGGTGACCGTGCCCGGCACTCGGAACTGCTCATGCAAGGTGGCCGCCGCCGCCGCAAGCCCGTCGGGGTTGTGGGCCCCGTCGATCACCACCAGGGGCTGGCGGGCCACCACCTCGAATCGGGCCGGCAGCGCAACATCTCCCAATGAGCCCAGGATCGACTCGTCCAACTCTTGTCCCACCAGGACTTCGAACGCGGCGATGGCAAGGGCGGCGTTTTGCCCCTGGTGGTCGCCGAACAAACTGACGAACACGTCGTCGTAGCGGGTCCTGGGAGTGCGGACCGTGACTATCCGACCGCCCACTGCCGGTTGGTTCTCCTCCAGTTCGAAGTGCTGGCCGGCAACCAGGAGCTCCCCGGGCGACTCCTCGGCGGCAATGGCCGCCAACTCGGGGTCCATCGTCCCCAGCACCCCAGTGGCCCCGGGATGAAGGATGCCCGCCTTCTCCCCCATCACCTCCCTCTCCCAGCCGATGCGGCCATCGGTGTGATCTCGGCCGATGTTGGTGATGACCGCCACCTGACTGTTCACCACGTTGGTGGCGTCGTAGCGGCCGAGCTTGCCCACCTCCACCACCGCCAGGTCCACAGCGGTGTCGGCGAACCAGCGCAGGGCGGCCGCAGTGACCAGCTCGAACCACGAGGGCGGTGCACTGGCGACTTCGGAGCTCAGATGATCTTCCACCAGCCGCAGATGGCCCAAGATCTCGGCCAGCTCGAGATCGTCGATGGGGTCGCCGCCCACTGTCATGCGCTCGTTGATGCGCTCGACGTGGGGGCTGGAGTAGACCCCGACACTCATCCCCCACGCTTCGGCCAGTGCGGCCACCATCGCGGCGACCGAGCCCTTGCCGTTGGTGCCGGTTATGTGAACTGCCGGGTAGTCGGCTTGGGGGTCGCCCAGCGCGGCCAGAAGCGCTCGCATCGGGGCCAGCGACAGGTCATCGGTGACACCGGCAGTCGCCTCCAAGTTGACGTGGCCGTCCAGCCACGCCCGGGCCTCGGCCAAAGACAACAGGTCAGCTGGCCTGGCGCCGGGATCGGTCGGTTGTGCGGGCCTTTGCCGCATTCAGCAGCCGGGGGGCTTCCTCGCCGCGGACGGTTTCCGCGCTGACCACGCATTGGACCACGTCATCTCGGCTGGGCAGGTCGTACATCACGTCGAGCAGGACCTCTTCCAAGATGGCTCGCAGCCCTCGGGCCCCGGTATTGCGGCTGAGCGCCAGGTCGGCCACTTCGTCCAGGGCGTCGTCGGTGATCACCAGCTCCACGTTCTCGAACTCGAAGAACTTGCAGTACTGCTTCACCAGGGCGTTCTTGGGCTCCACCAAGATCCGCACCAGCATGTCCCGCTCCAAGTGCGAGACCACCCCGATCACCGGCAAGCGGCCGATGAACTCGGGGATGAGGCCGAACTTGATCAGATCCTCGGGCTGGACCTGGTTGAACAGTTCTCCGTGGTCCCGCTCCGATTCGGTGCGGATGTCGGCGCCGAAGCCGACACCCACGTTGCCCACCCGGTTCTCGATGATCTGCTCCAACCCGGCAAAGGCTCCGCCGACGATGAACAACACGTTGGTTGTGTCGATCTGGATGAACTCCTGGTGGGGGTGCTTGCGCCCGCCCTGGGGCGGCACTGAGGCGGTGGTGCCCTCCAGAATCTTCAGAAGGGCCTGCTGCACGCCCTCGCCGGACACGTCCCGGGTGATCGACGGGTTCTCGCTCTTGCGGGAGATCTTGTCGATCTCGTCTATGTAGATGATGCCGGTTTCTGCCTTCTTGACGTCGTAGTCCGCGGCCTGGATGAGCTTGAGGAGGATGTTCTCCACGTCCTCGCCCACGTAGCCGGCCTCGGTCAACGCGGTGGCGTCGGCGATGGCGAAGGGCACGTTGAGCATCCGGGCCAGGGTCTGGGCCATCAGCGTCTTGCCGCACCCGGTGGGTCCGAGCAGCAAGATGTTCGACTTGGACAGCTCCACCTCGGGGTCGGACGAGCCCATCTGTACCCGCTTGTAGTGGTTGTACACCGCCACCGACAGAATCCGCTTAGCGTGCTCCTGGCCGATGATGTAGTCGTTCAAAAAGGTGTAGATCTCCTGAGGTTTGGGGAGCTCCTTGAATCCGACGTCGGTGCCTTCGGCCAGTTCTTCCTCGATGATCTCGTTGCAGAGGTCGATGCACTCGTCGCAGATGTAGACGCCCGGGCCGGCGATCATCTTCTTGACTTGCTTCTGGGTCTTGCCGCAGAAGCTGCACTTGAGAAGTTCGCCGCCCTCTCCGAACTTAGCCACGGTCCTCGATCTCCTTATCGAATGGCCGTGATCGGGCCGGCGTTCTCAGCAGCATCGCGAGATGATATGACTTCGTCGATAAGTCCGTACTCTTTGGCGTCCTCAGCGGTCATTACATAGTCGCGGTCGGTGTCCTGCTTGATCTTCTCGAGGTCTTGGCCGGTATGGCGGGCCAGAAGCAGCTCCAGTTGGTCTTTCAGCCGCTGGATCTCCCGCGAGGCGATCTCTATGTCGGACACCTGCCCGGACGCCCCGGCATAGGGTTGGTGGATCAGCATCCGGGAGTGGGGCAGGGCCAAGCGCTTGCCGGAGGCACCGGCCGCCAGCAGCACGGCGGCGGCTGAGGCCGCTTGACCGAAGCAGATGGTGGTGATGTCGGGCTTCAGGTATTGCATGGTGTCGTAGATGGCGAACATAGCGTTGATGTCGCCGCCCGGACTGTTTATGTAGAGGTTGATGTCTTTGTCGGGGTTCTCCGACTCCAAGTGCAGCAACTGTGCGCAGATGAGATTGGCCACCGTGTCGTCAATGGGAGTGCCCAAGAAGATGATGTTCTCCTTGAGCAGGCGGGAATAGAGGTCGAAGGAGCGCTCACCCCGGTTGGTCTGCTCGACCACAACGGGCACCATGTAGTTCTGAGGGTTCATGTGATTTGGCTCTCGATGGTGTTGGGGGGAAGTTCAGACTCGCCGTCTAGGTCCAGGCTAGAGCGTTCAATGGGGTTTCCGTCGGGATCTGTGATCTCGACTCGCTCCAAAACCCATTCCCGGGTCTTGCGCATCTGTGCGTCCAATCGTACTCCCCGGAGACGACTTTCATCGTCAGCAAATACCGAGGACTTGAGTTCGTCGACGGTCTGACCTACCTGGGCGGCCAGCATGGCCAGCTCGAAATCCATGTCTTCGTCAGTGGCCTCGATGGACTCTGCGACGGCCACCGCCCTCAAGGCCAAGTCGGTCTTTGCCTCTTGGAGAGCCGGTTCCCGCAGCGCTTCCACCAGCTCCTCACCAGTCTGGCCGATGGCCTCCAGATATGCGTCTATCTCCATGCCCTGGCTGCCCAGACGCATCTGGAGGGTCCGCAGGCGATGCTGCACCTCAGCGTCCACCAGAGCCTCGGGGATGTCGTCGGCCACCAGCCCGGCTAGCTGTTCTCCCACCTGAAGGCCCAAGGAGTTCATGGCGTTGGCCCGTTTGGCCCGGGCGATGTTTCCGGAGATGTCGGCCCGCAGCTCGTCAACAGTGTCGAACTCGGAGGCCTCCTGGGCGAACTCGTCGTCGAAGTCGGGCAGAACCGTCTCCTGCACATCTTTTACCAGGATGCGGAACCGCAGGAGACCGTCTTCATCGGGGTCGGGATGCTGGGCGTTGAACTCCAAGATGTCGCCAGCCTTGGATCCCCGGAGCTGCTCGTCGATCTCCGGCACCACGGCCCCCTGGCCCACCTCGTAGGCGTAGTCGTCGACGGTGAGGCCCTCAACTTCCTCGCCGTTGTACGACCCGTAGATGTCAATGGTCACGTTGTCGCCGTCGATTGCCGGCCGGGCCACCGGGGCGAACTCGCCGAACTGCTTGCGGAGCTGGTCGACCTGTTGGTTGATCTCCTCCTCGTCAGGCTCGGGATTGGGCACCTCGACTTCGAGCTGGTCGTAGCCGGTGATGGTGATCAGGGGGCGGATCTCCACCACTGCATCGAAGCTGACCGGGCCACCCTCGGCCCCGCTGGTGATGTCGATATCCGGCGGGGCTATCACGTCCACATCGTGATTCTGGACGGCTTGGGCGTAGTACTCGGGCACCGCGTCGCTGAGTGCCTCCCCCCGGGCCGCTTGGGGGCCCAACCGGGCCTCCAGCACTCGCCGGGGGGCTTTTCCGGGTCGGAAACCGGGGAGGCGGACCTGGTGGGCGAGTTTGCGGAAGGCCTCGTCGAGCTTCTCCTCGAATTCCTCGGCCTCGATGTCCACCGACACCTTGACCCGGTTGCCCTCCAAAGCCTCAACCGTGCTCCTCACAGGAGGGGCAGTTTACCGGCGACCCCTCCAATCCTCGTGTCGTAGCCGATGGCCGCCGAAGGCAGTTATCATTCCAAGCCAACCCCGCGGGTGTAGTTCAGTGGTAGAACCCCAGCCTTCCAAGCTGATGACGCGAGTTCGATTCTCGTCACCCGCTCCCTTCGAATTCCCACCTCCCCTGGGCGATCTCCACGACCAGATCGGCCACCCAACGGGCACCGGCAAAGCTGAGGTGGACGCCATCGGATTGGCGGGCAGTCATCGGTTCTCCGCCGCCCGGGGGCACCACTTCGGCCTGGTAGGTGCCATCGCCGCCGAACAGTTCCCAGATGTCAACGAATGAGGTGTCGCGGCGGGTGGCGATCACCTCGGCGGCCAGGCGGTTGAGCACGGCGTAGCCCTGGCGGAAGTCGTCGGGAAGGGTGGGGGGCTGCCCCACCCACACCAGGTGCCGATGGGGGGCGGCGAACTGGTCTAGCAC
Source organism: marine group bacterium Sva0996 bin134 (assembly GCA_002239105.1). Lineage (GTDB taxonomy): Bacteria > Actinomycetota > Acidimicrobiia > Acidimicrobiales > Bin134 > Poriferisocius. The sequence continues at coordinate 13,236 of MPNQ01000043.1, forward strand.
CGAGTTGAGTCGCCGGGACCATTCCTCGTGCCAGCCGTTGCCCAGATAGGACTCCACGACGGTGCCGTCAGGGGCAAACATGGCCTGGGTGTCGTTGGCCCCCATGGCCAGCACCACCAACTCCGGGTCTTGATCGCCCAGCACGTCGGCGAAATGGGAAGGCCAGTCGCGCAAGTCGGGGCGGGCCAGGCCGGTGGAATGGAGGGTGTCCACCGTCACGTCCAATCGGCTTTCACCGTTAAGCCAGGAGCCCAGGAATTGGGCTTGGCTGTCTCCGGCGACGTACACCCGCAGCGGCGCCTCGGCGGTGATCACCCTGGCATCCGTGGGAGGACGAGCCCTATAGGTCTGGCACTCGTCTTGGGCCTCGGCCTGTGGATTGCCGAAAGACTCTCGAACCGCAGCGCACTCCTCACCCAGCAGCGACTTGAACCACACGGAGAACTCAACGGCGAGACGCTCCATGGCCAGTTGACGGGCCACCGCCGCCCGACGGGTGCGGGGCAGCGCGCACACATCAGCCACCCCATCGCCATCGCTGTCGAACGGATAGGTCACCAGACCCCCCAAACTCAGGTCTAGGCAGAACCCCGGCCCGGTGACCACCCCCGAGTAGTACCGACGGTTGGCCTCAGCCGCGGGGGCGGGGGAACCGACCGGGTTGTCAGGCAGTCGGGATAGGCAAGGTCTCCAGCGGTTGACGCCATTGCCCCGCACACAGAGGCCAGTAAGGCGTCGAACCGATCGGGCAGTCCAGCAGTCAGCCGTTCCATGGCCAGTTGACGGGCCACCGCCGCCCGACGGGTGCGGGGCAGGGCGCACACATCGGCCACCCCGTCACCATCGCTGTCGAACGGATAGGTCACCGGACCTCCCAAACTCAGGTCCACACAGAACCCCGGCCCGGTGACCACCCCCGAGTAGAAGGCCGAACCCTCCCCCGGATGGGCTGATGCCGCCGGCGTGGCGACCGGCATCAGGGCGAGAACGGCGAGTGCTGCTGCGAGGGCGGTTTTCATTCCTCGATCAGCTCCCACCGGTCGGCAGCGATCTCCGTGATCATCTCCGCCACCCATCGGGCCCCGGTGGGGTTGAGGTGGATGCCGTCTTCCTGGCGGACTCGCACAGGGTCGCCGCCCGAGGGGGGGGAGACGCTCTCTTGGTATGGTTCGTCACCTCCGAACAGATCCCAGATGTCCACCATGGTCACATCGGATCGGGTGAGGGTCACCAGCCACGAGAGCTCGTTGATCTGCCGATAGCCGTCACGGAAGGGCTCGGAGCGGGCCGGTGGCAGCCCTACCCACACAATGTGGCGGTGGGGGGCAGCCATCACATCGAAGGCGATCTGCATGCGCCACGCCCACTCGGATAGCCATTCATCGGTGCCCCGCCTCAGAATTCCCCCGTCCGGAGACTCCATCGCCTACCAGTCGTTGCCGCCCATGAACAACACCACCAGTTCGGGGTCGTCCTCGGCCGCGATTTCGAGGAGCTCGGCCGGCCAGTTGAAGAAGTCGGGCCGGGCCAGGCCGGTGGCGTTGCGGAAGTCCACGGTCACGTCGAGGAGATCTCTCTGGGCACCGGTCGCCAGAGCGTTACCGGGGTAGTACGACAGGCTGTCACCGGCCACATGCACCCGCAGGGGATCATCGGGGGTGACGGTGCGGATCTGGCGCGGCGGGTGCAACCACGGGCCCACCGGGGGAACAAACCACTGGGGCACGATCGCGTCTTCGAAGTCGATCTGAGCGGGCTGGAGATCGGGGGCAGCATCAGCTGTCTCGGGGACTTCAGTGGGGGCGGGGCCAACGGCTTGACCAGGGTCTTCGGCTGTTTCGGTGGGCTCCGACTCCTCTACGACATCGGGAGCGCTGGTCGGCTCGACGTCCTGCGTCGCTCCGGGCTCCGGGGGGGTGCTGGTTGCTGTGGGTGCCTCGGGGGCAGCGGCCGTCGGCGCTGTCGCCGTCGGCCTCGGGCGGAGCGCGATGGTGGGCGCGGTGTCGGGCGTCTGGGTCGGTTCCCGCTGCCTCCCCAAAGCGGCAGCCACCTCCTCGATTGTGTCCACCTGCTCCCCCGCGTCGGTGCCCACTCCTCGAATGTCGGTGATGAGATCGTAGGGCCGGTTCAGCGCCAAGAAGTTGGATGCCCGGTCAACTCCCTCGGCCACGTCAATCCACCGGTCCCGGCTCTCGCCCAGTGGCTGGCGTTCGGCGACTTCCACAAGCTTGCCGCTCACCAAGAACATGGACAGCAGCAAACAGCCCAGAACCCACCCAACCATCCTCTTCACGCCGGAGGTGCCGCTGGTTAGACCGGGGCCGCTCATATCAGAATTGGAAGTAGATGTAGTCGGCCACACCTTCGGGGCCGAGGGCGACAACGATCATGATCCACACCGAAAGACCCACTGCGATCAAGCCCACAGGGGCCTTCAACAGCGCCCTCGAGCCTTTCTCGGCCCAGGCCCGGGGGAAGAACTGAGCGGCCAGCGCCGACACGATGGCTAGCGCCACCAGCGGATTCAACAGCTCGGGACCGGTGCCCCAGCCGGTGAACAGCCGAGCCAGCACATCGCCGGCGCGCTCAAGGGTCTCGCTGTTGAACAGCACCCATCCCAGGCATACGAAGTGGAACACCCAGAATCGCCGCAACCACAGCCGCACGGTGTCTGATGGGGCCCAGCGCCCGGGCCTGACGCTCCGGTCTGTCGGTGTGCGGCGCCCTTTGACCTCCGCTCGCCACCGCTCCACGGCCAGACCGGCTCCGTGGAAGGCGCCCCAGACAATGAACACTCCTGCCGCACCGTGCCATAGGCCCCCCAGTGTCATGGTGAGGATGAGGTTTCGGTAGGTGGCCAGGCGTCCGCCTCGGTTGCCCCCCAGGGGGATGTAGAGGTAGTCGCGCAGCCAGCGCGACAGAGTCATGTGCCACCGCCGCCAGAAGTCCTGGATGGAGTCGGCCACATAGGGCGAGTCGAAATTCTGGGGGAAGCGGAACCCCATCAACAGCGCCACGCCGATGGCCATGTTGGTGTAGCCGGAGAAGTCGGCATAGATCTGCACGGCGTAGCCGTAGATCCCGGTAAGGATGTCCAGCGCGCTGTATTCGCCCGGGGCCGCGAAGGCGTCGTTCACCACCGCCCGGGCCAAGAAATCGGCGATGACCACCTTTTTGAACATGCCCCGGGCGATGAGCCTGACGGCGTGGGCCACCTCGGCCCGACTGGGGCGGATGTCAGACTTCAGCTGGGGCATGAACTCGGTGGGCCGCACGATCGGGCCAGCCACTAGCTGGGGGAAGAACGACAGATACACCGCGAAATCGAGCAGATTGGCCTCACCGGTGCGCCCCCGGTGAACGTCCACCACGTAGCTGATGGCCTGGAAAGTGAAGAACGACACCCCCACCGGCAGCACGATGTCGAGCGCGGGGCTGGAGACCCCCAGGTTGCGATCGAGGCTCTCGGTGAAGAAGTCGTAGTACTTGAAGAAGGCCAGGACGCCGAGACTCAGCGTCACCCCGCAAGCCACTGCCCCCTTGCGAACCCACTCGGAGGTGGCCCGCACGTTGATCGCCACAGCACCGGCATTTCCCAATGTCATGCCCACCAGCAGCAGCACGAATCGGGCGTCCCAAGCAGCGTAGAACCAGTAGGAGGCCCCCAGCAGAAACAGCTTCCAAGGCACCGGCCACCGCCGAAGCGCCCAAGCCAACGGAAGCACCACCGCAAGGAACGCTGCAAACGTAAAAGTGGGGAACAGCACCGGCGCCGACCCTATCCGCAGCCAACGGCTATTCCTTATCGCGCCGCGCCCTGGCAGAATTCGAAGGCTAAGCGTTTGCCCTGGTCATAACCTCAAAAAGCTGAATTCTGCTGCTGTATCCCACAACTTGTCCCACACCACTGCGTGAGACCCCGTTCGTAACCCCTCCGACACGCCACGTTGGAGCGCAGGCCTTGATTCGGACCTAGGAGCCGACCTGCGGGGTGTCGGGTTCGCTTGGACTCGGGTCATCACTGCTGCACGCGACGACGGTGGAGAACAACATCGTTGCCGCCAGCAACCCGGCGACGAGTCGCTTCCTCAGAACGGGCATCGGCCTAACCTACCTTTGCGTCGCGGCTCACACCAGTGGCTTCGACCGGGCGACATTCACTACCGAGGATCGCTTGCGAACCACCGTGCAGTCGCGTTGTAGACCATTTCGTGGGTTGACTGGAAATAGACGAGCAAGGCTCGACCCGACTGTCGGGCGAATACCGGGGCGGGGTCTCCGTCCCCGAAGTAGGTCTCGGTCGTGATCGACAAATGGTCGGGAACTCTCCCCCGACCGAAGAGGTCCACCTCCTCAGCGCTGAGGCGGTCGTCGGGGTCGGCCAGCTGATTGAACACTTCGGCGCCCACACTCGGGGGCACGAACTGATCGCGAATGCCCTGAGCGATGAAGATCGGCACCGCCTGGTCGCGGGCCGACTCCAGGTACGTCGCCGGACTACGGGCCAGACACTCCTCCTGCGCCGAGCCAGCGGCCCTCGGGTCACCTCCGCAGGCCCGCCAGATGTCGCTGGCATAGCCCAGACCCACCCTCCTCGAGTGCTCGTAGAATTCCACGAGGTCATGCGGCGGCCCCCAGACCGAGACCGCGCCGACCTTGTCAGGGTGTCGCCCAGCAAGGAGGAGCCCCATCATCCCGCCGCCGGAGTAGCCGACGACGTACACCCGGTTGGCATCCACCCCAGCCTGGGCGACGGCATAGTCGATCGCATCGGCCGCGTCCTGGACCGCCAAGTCGGATCCGACCGCGTCGGCGTCGTCGTTCTTTCCCCGGAACTCAGGGACGATGACTGCCCAACCATTTTCCTGGGCCCACATCGCAAAGGGAATCCCGGCGTGCTGGGTGTACGGGGCGCTCCAGGAGTGCAATATCACCACCACCGGCTGATCGCGGTCGCCGCTCGGAGCCAGCCAGAAGACGGGTTGTTCGGCGCCGTCCGCGGTCGAAACAATCCGAAGCTGCTCGATTCCTGGGACCGACTGCTCCCACCGGGACCGGCCGGAGGACACGTACTTACTGAAGTCGCGGATCATGTTGTACCGGTCAAGCGATTCGAATGTCACAGGATCGAGTGGCGGCAGAGTCGTTGTTGTTGTCGGCGAGGGGGCGGCCTCCGCCGTAGGGGGGACGGTCGCCGTAGGGGAAGCCGTCGCCGAAGGGGGGACCGTCGCCGAAGGGGGAACCGTCGCCGAAGGGGGAACCGTCGCCGAAGGGGGAACGGTCACCGAAGGGGGAGCCGCTGCCGTAGGGGGGACGGTCACGATCCGAGGGGTCGCCGTGGTCTCCACAACTTGCCGCTCAAGTCCGGCGGCAGTCGGGGACTCGACGGCAGTTGCGGACACGGCGGCAGTCGGGGATTCGACGGCATCACGGCCGCTGGCAGAAAGCAGGATCAGCAGCAGGAAGACCGCAAATATGGCTCCTATGCGTCGGGTTGTTTCCATGCTGTTGGGTGTCGGAGGTGTCTCCCGCCGTCCTTTCAGCGCAGGCTCTGCGCTCCGGCTGGCGATGCGTTATTGTCAGCCGATCCGCGCGGCGAAAGTAGCACTAGGAGGGGCGATGCGCCGGATCCCCGCGCTCGATGGATTGCGCGCCGTAGCAATAGCGGCAGTGGTCGGCTACCACATCGACAGTGCCGTCTTGCCTGCGGGTCACTACGGCGTCACCCTGTTCTTCGTCTTGTCGGGCTACGTGGTCACCGCCTCGCTGTGTGCCGAGATGGACCGGACCGGTCGGGTCGACCTCGGATCGTTCTATCGAAAGCGAGTGCTCCGGCTGCTTCCTGCCCTTCTGGCCGTCTGTCTCGCAATGGTCGCAGTGGGGACCGACTGGTTCCGCATGTTTGCGGTGCTCGGCTTCTACGCCAACTATGCGCGAATCGAAGGTCTCGACCTGGAGCGGCTGACGCACACCTGGTTCATCGCGGTGATCGCCCACTTTTACGTGCTGTGGCCGCTCGCCTTCGCCGCACTAGGAGCCAGGCATCGGACCCGCATCGTCGGAGGCCTGGTGCTGGCTGCCATCGCCTGGAGAGCAATTGCGATAGGAGTCATGTCGCCGGGCTGGGTGTACAACGCGACCGACACCAACGCCGCGGCACTTCTGGTGGGGTGTTATCTGGCCGTCGCTCGGCCCGCCTCGTGGCGGTTTGCGATGTGTTCGGTTCCGGCGCTGCTGGCGCTAATGCTGGTGCCCGCATTCGGCAACACAGACACAACCGTTCTCTGGGGCGGTTTCGCGGCCCTGGCGCTCAGTGCGTTCACGGTCCAGTACGCGCTGGCTGGCCCCGTATGGTTGGAGAACCGGGTGCTTTTACGGGTGGCCGAATTGTCCTTTGGGCTCTACCTCTGGCATTACGTGTTCATCCGCTCTGACATCGCCCTCTGGCTGGCCCTCATCCTCACCGTCGCGGCGACCGCCGCCTCGTGGTATCTCCTCGAACAGCCGGTCTTGCGCTGGGCGGCAAGGCGACAGGGTCAGGCTCGGAGACTTCCCGCGCTATCGGCGTAGCGGCCAGCGCTATGAAGAGATCCTCAGTCTTTCGACAGTGGCTTGCCCTGGCCGGTGCTGCGTTGTTCTTCGCGAGCTCCGTCCTGTTCTTGTACGAAAGGGTGATCAAGGCAGACGATGATGCTCCTGCCACTCCCGTCGCCAGTGATGGTCCCGCCACTCCCGTCGAAGATGACGTTGGGGTCGACGTGCCGGCACCGGACGAGACGGACGTCGCTGACATCGGCGAGGACGTCGAGGTCACAGAAAGCGGGGTTCCTCCCGCCGACGAGGTCACAGCGACGATCGAACCGGTAGAGGAGGTGTCTGCGGCGCCAGTTGTGCCTACTCCATTCCCGGACCAGTTCGAGCCTTCGTCCAATGAGGTGCAGGCCGACGCCAAGCGACTCGGTGCCGAGGTGGCCTACCAGATCACGAACTACCGCCCGGACTCGTCGGTGATTGAATTGGCGGCGGGCGTGACAGCCGATCCTGCTCGCGCCGACGCGCTCGCAAGGGAGGCGGCGACCGTGCATCACCCTGGGATGTGGTCACGGGGCATGATCGAGTACGCCCAACTCGGCGGTCACCGTGACGACCGGATCTCGATAATGGTCGTTGTCCACCAGGAGCTGGGTGCAGAGGGCGCAGCGGATGCCGAGCGGGTCGAGACCCGGACGATGGACGTGCGCCTTGTCAGGGGCGCTTCGGGCTCATGGGAGTTCGAGGAGCTCGCTTCGGCCGGGGGCCAGCCGGTCGCTCGGCCTGCGAACCTGTCGCCCCTCGCCGCCTCGGTGGTCGACGATCCCCGAATCGATCTCCCCGATACGGCGATCTGGGACATCTACTCCGGGTACACCGATAATGCGCTGCTCGAGGCGATGCTCGACATCGCCGAGCGAGCCCCCTACTCCGTCATCGTGGTGAAAACGGGACACCCGCACAACGTGTTCGGAACGGACAGGGTAAGCAATCACACGGTGGGCCGGGCGGTCGACATCCACGAAATCGACTCGGAGCTGGTAATCGACTCGCACGACGAGACGTCATCGATCTATGCGCTATCCGAGTGGCTGGTGTCGCGGTCCGACATCAGGGAGTTCGGAAGCCCGTGGCTGTTCGACGGCGCGGTTGCGCACAACTTCACCGACGAGGTTCACCACGATCACCTCCACGTGGGCGTCTTCCCGGAGGGTTACGCCGCGGGCTAAGGGTTGCGCTCGCCCCGCCGGTTGCCGACAACATCAAAAAGCGCCCCCGGCAGGATTCGAACCTGCGGCCTGATGATTAGAAGTCACCTGCTCTGTCCTGACTGAGCTACAGGGGCGTGCCAGCGCGTTTGACGGCGCGAAACAAAAGTATCAAGCCAGTACGGGGGTTGGCGCGAGGTTTTGCCGCTTCGGGGTGTTCGAAGGGGCGCTGTTTGAACCTCCCGCCCCGCACACATCTTCACTGCTTCACGCAGGTTGGTGGTGTACCCCTTCCGTGGCGATTGCCAATCTACCGGGGAATCCCTGACGGAAGAAGCGGCATGGGTGGTTGTAGCTTTCTGCTCGTCGCGAAGGTTTGCTTAAGTGATCTGACAAATGCTTTTCCTCTCAGGCCTGCCGCCTGCTGGTCGTTCAACAAGTGCGGGCAGACTCTTTCCTAGCTTCGCCGAGAGACCTATGTGCTACAATGAAGCACATGAGTGAAGTGGGCATTCGTGCGCTCAAGCAGAATGCGTCAGCGGTGGTGGCCAAGGCAGCCGCGGGTGAGATCGTAACAATCACCAGCCGGGGACGCCCGGTGGCTCTGATGACGCCGATACCGAAGTCGCGCCTGCAGGAGCTAACCGACGCCGGTCTGGTGGCAGCGGCCACCAGAGACATCGCTGATCTGCCCGACCCCATCGAGGGCCCGAGCCTGTCTGAAGTGCTCGCTGAGATGCGCGAGGAAGAGCGCTACTGAGGTGGCGATCTATGTCGACACATCTGCCCTCGTAAAGCTGGTTTCAGCGGAACCGGAGACGCAGGCGCTCCAATCTTGGAGATCCCAGAAGGATCGAGAACTGGTGGCGGGAGATCTTGCGCAAACGGAGCTTCTCCGTGCCGCCCGAAAGCTGACGCCAGCCCACGTTCAAGTGGCGAGAGAAGTGCTTGACTCCGTGCATCTGATGAGGTTGGGTGAGCGCGTCTTCGAACAGGCAGGCCTGCTGGACCCACCCGCGTTGCGTTCCTTGGACGCCATCCACCTCGCCACGGCCCTTGACCTAGGCCACGACCTGGAAGGCATCGTCACCTATGACACGCGGCTGGCCGAGGCCGCGGTTCACAACGGTGTGCCCGTTGTATCGCCAGGAACGGACCTGTAGCCAGCCAGGAACCGTCCGTCAGAAGACAAAGACGCGGGTGCCGGGCACGAAGGCCGTTCCCTGTAGCGTCGGCGGTATGGAGGTACTCACCACATCAGGCGGGGTGGAGTTTGTGCGCACTCCGGAGGAGCGGTTTGGCGGGCTGAGCGACTATCCGAATGAGCCGAGCTATGTCGACATTGATGGGTTGCGGGTTGCCTATGTGATGGTGGAGCCGGAGGAGGTAGACGACGACACGGCCACGTTTCTGCTGCTGCATGGCGAGCCGACTTGGGGGTACTTGTACCGCAAGATGATCCCGCCGTTGGTGGCGGCCGGGTACCGAGTGGTGGTTCCCGACCTGATCGGGTTCGGGCGCTCGGACAAGCCCATCGAGCGAGCGCCCTACACCTATGCGAACCACGTTGAGTGGATGAGGCAGTTCTTGGCCGCCACTGCTGCCGAGCGGGGTGCCGGGCCGCTGCACCTGTTCGGCCAAGACTGGGGCGGGCTCATCGGCTTGAGGGTGGCGGCTGAGAACCCCGATCTTGTCGACCGGCTGATCCTGGCCAACACCGGGCTGCCCGAGGGTCAGTCGCCAGGAGCGGGCTTCGAGTTCTGGCTCCAGTTCAGCCAGGACGTGGAATTCCTCGACTGCGGCCGGCTGGTGGACAACGCCACCGCCACCGAGCTGAGCGAGGCCGCCCAGGACGCCTATCGGGCGCCGTTCCCCGATGAGCAGTTCATGGCCGGAGCCCGCCACTTCCCGATGCTGGTGCCGATCTCTCCCGATGACCCCGCCGTTCCCGCCAACCGGGCGGCCTGGAAAGTGCTGGAGCGCTGGTCCAAGCCAGTGCTCACCCTGTGGGCTCCCGACGATCCCGTCCTCGGCGGCGGTCAGGCTGCTTTCACAGAGCGCATCCCCGGGGCCGAGGGTCAGCCCCATGCCCAGTTCCGCCCGGCCAGTCACTTCATCCAAGAAGATCAGGGCCCTGCGCTGGCCGAGGCGATCATCGACTGGCTGGGCTGATCGCCGCTTCTGGCCCGACGCCAAACGGTTTCCCCGTCTTCCGACTCTCGCTCTAGACTGACCAGGCCATGCGGGCCGTAGCTCAGTTAGGTTAGAGCGCCGGGTTGTGGTCCCGGAGGTCGGGGGTTCAAATCCCCTCGGTCCGCCCAACAAGCCCCTCTAGCTCAATTTGGCAGAGCGACGGACTCTTAATCCGCAGGTTCTGGGTTCAAGTCCCAGGGGGGGTACAACTCAGGCAAACGTCATTTCTTCGTGCTACAGTGACACTGTTCCGCATTGCGGTACTGGTCCACAGTATGGAACCCGCCCTGGGTCCAGCACCACAGAAGGAGTGTGTCGAATGACTGACACGCCCGAGATCGACGACATCGATCTGTCGAGTCTGAACGACGAAGACCTATGTGCGCAGATGCACGACGATCTTTACGACGGCCTCGCTGAAGAGATTGACGAGGGCACCAGAATCTTGCTCGACCGGGGTTGGCCGGCCGACAAGGTGCTGGACGTGGCCCTGGTGGAGGGGATGCGCATCGTGGGCATCGACTTCCGCGACGGCATCTTGTTCGTGCCCGAGGTTCTGCTGGCCGCCAACGCCATGAAGGCGGGCATGGCCATCTTGCGCCCGCTTCTGGCCGAGACCGGGGCCGAGCCCATCGGCAGCGTGGTGATCGGCACCGTCAAGGGCGACATCCACGACATCGGCAAGAACCTGGTGGCCATGATGCTGGAGGGCGCCGGGTTCGAGGTGACCGATCTGGGGATCAACACCGATGTGGAGGAGTTCATCGCCGCGCTCGACGAGCACCAGCCCGACATCTTGGGCATGTCGGCCCTGCTCACCACCACCATGCCTTACATGAAGGTGGTCATCGACACGCTGGTGGACAAGAGCCTGCGGGAGGAATTCATCGTTCTGGTGGGCGGCGCCCCCCTCAACGAGGAGTTCGGCGAGGCCATCGGCGCCGATGCCTACTGCCGCGACGCGGCGGTGGCCGCCGAGACCGCCAAAGAGCTGATAGCGGCCCGCCGAGCCGCGGTCTGACCATGGATCGCCCCGACAGGGTGCTGGTCGTGGCCTGCGGGGCACTGGCCAAGGAGCTCCGCCACCTGATCACGGCATTCGATCAGGGGGACAACGGCCGCGGCATCGACCTGGAGTGCCTGCCGGCCAAGCTGCACAACCGGCCCGAGCTGATCCCCGAAGCCGTGCGGGATCGGGTGCGGGCCGCCCGCGGCCGCTACCGCTCCATCCTGGTGGGCTACGCCGACTGCGGCACCGGGGGCCTGCTCGACAAGGTGTGCCAAGAAGAAGGGGTGGAGCGCCTGCCCGGTCCCCACTGCTATGAGCTCTATGCCGGGGCGGGGGCCTTCGCCCAGCTTCAAGAACAGGAGTTGGGCACGCTTTATCTAACCGACTATCTGGTGCGGCACTTCGAGCGCCTGATTATGGAGGGGCTGGGCATCTCGGACCACCCCGAGCTGCAAGAGATCTATTTCAAGAACTACACCCGGCTGGTGTACCTCTCACAGGAGCCCGACCCCGAACTGGACCGGTTGGCCAAAAAAGCGGCCGACCGCTTGGGGCTGCGGTTCGAGAAGGTGGCAACCGGCTATGGAGGTTTGGTCGATGCGCTGGTAGAGATCCGGGAGCGAGCCGCGTGAGTCGGCGGCGGGGGAGTAACGGCAACCTAGTGGTGATCTGTTGGCGGGACATCCCCGCTCAGGTTAACGCTGGCTCGGGATCCTCAAAGATCCAGCGCATCCTCCCCCGCCGCTTCCAACGGGCCATTGACGAAGCCGCCATGGTGGCCGGCAAGACCCAGGCTTCACAATACGTCGGCGAGTGGCGCCGGAAACTGATACCAGGCGATCCCGACGATCCCGAAGGCGCCGCAATGCGGGCAGCTGAGGAACTCGAGGCCGCATTCCCCCGGGAGCGGCTCAAGGAGTTTGTCGCCACCGGCGGCTGGGATCCGGACAATGCAACCGTAAGTCCCCAGGAGGCGACACCGTGACCGAAACCGTTATCAGCTCGGCGACCAAGGAGGTGGTGATCGGGTTCGGCCGACCCTTCGTCATGATCGGCGAGCGGATCAACCCCACGGGGCGCAAGCTGCTGACCGAGGAGATGAAGGCCGGCGACTTCAGCCGGGTGGAAGCCGACGCCTTGGCCCAGGTGGCCGCCGGCGCCCACATGCTGGACGTCAACGCTGGCATCCCGCTGGCCGACGAGCCCGCGCTGTTGGCCCGGGCCATCAAGCTGGTGCAGTCGGTGACCGACGTGCCCCTGTCCATCGACTCTTCCATCATCGAGGCGCTGGAAGCGGGCATCTCGGTGTACGACGGCAAGCCCCTGATCAACTCGGTTACCGGGGAGGACGAGGTTTTGGAGCGGGTGCTGCCGCTGGTGGCCCGCCACGGCGCCGCGGTGGTGGCCATCTCCAACGACGAGACCGGTATCAGCGAGGATCCCGACGTCCGCTTCGAGGTGGCTCGCAAGATCGTGGAACGGGCCGCCGACCACGGCATCCCCCGCTCCGACGTCGTGGTCGATCCTTTGGTCATGCCCATAGGGGCTATGGGAACCGCCGGCCAGCAGGTGTTCCGCCTCGTCCGGCGCATTCGTACCGAACTCGGGGTGAACACCACCTGCGGGGCCAGCAATGTGAGCTTCGGGCTCCCCAACCGCCATGCGATCACCGGCACCTTCTTGGCCATGGCCATCGGTGCGGGGATGACCTCGGCCATCATGAATCCTCTGCACGCCGAGGTGAAGCAGGCGGTGATGGCCGCCGACGTGCTGGCCAGCCACGACAAGGACTGCATGGCGTGGATAGCCGAGAACCGGGACCCGACCGCCGCCGGGGAGGGGGCTGCCCGCCGTCGAGGGGGACGCCGTCGGGCGGCTGTATGAGCCCAGAACACCGAGTGGTGTTCACCCCCAGCGGCATCGAGTCGGCCGCCCCGGAGGGATCGACGGTGCTAGACGCCGCCCGCACCGCCGGGGTGGACATCGACTCGGTGTGTGGAGGCCGAGGGCTGTGCGGCCGCTGCCAGGTGGCCCCCGGCAACGGGCAGTTCGCCAAGTGGGGGCTGACCAGCTCTGACGAAGCCCTGTCGTCGCCCGGCCCCACCGAGCTCGACTACCGAGGTCGGCGCCCGCTGGAAGCAGGCCATCGTCTGAGCTGTCAGGCCGCGGTTCTGGGCGACGTGGTGATCGACGTACCACCCCAGAGCCAGGTCCACAGCCCGGTGGTGCGAAAGGCCGTCGACCTGGGTGAGATCACCGTTGACCCGGTGGTGACCCTCCACTACCTGGAGCTGACCACCGCGGAGCTGGGCGACGAGATCTCCGATGCCGAACGACTGGTCGGCGCTTTGGCCGATGACTGGGACCTGTCCGACGTAGAAGTTCCTGCTTCCGCACTGCCCGCATTGTCTTCGGCGATCGCCGAGGGGAACGGGGCGGTCACCGCCGTGGTCCACACCCGGCGGCAATACGACGGGCCAAGCGAGGACGGCGAGGTGGTGGAGCGAAGCGTGCTCACGGTGCGACCGGGGTATTCCGATGCGGAATTCGGCGTGGCGGTGGATGTGGGCTCGACCACCGTGGCCGGCTACCTGCTGGATCTGGCCACCGGGGAGGTGGCTGCCACCGCGGGGCGCATGAACCCTCAGATCCGCTTCGGCGAGGACCTCATGAGCCGGGTTTCCTACGCCATGTTGAACCCCGGCGGCACCGCTGAGTTGACCGCCGCGGTGCGATCGGCCATCGACAAAGTGATCGGCGAGCTCTGTGACGCTGCGGGCATCGACCGGGCCGATGTCTGCGATCTCGTGGTGGTGGGAAACCCGATCATGCACCATCTGGTGCTGGGCATCGACCCCACCCCGCTGGGCGCAGCCCCGTTCACACTGGCAGTGCGCGATGGGGTGTGGGCCAACGCAGCCGACATCGACGTGGAGTTGCCCGGTGCCTCCCTCTATATGGGGCCGTGCATCGCCGGCCACGTGGGGGCCGACGCGGCGGCCGCCATGCTGGCCGAGGGGCCGCACCGGTCGTCTCGGCCGCAGCTTCTGGTTGATGTGGGCACCAACGCCGAGATCGTGTTGGGCGACGGCCAGAAGGTGTGGGCGGCATCGAGCCCCACTGGGCCCGCATTCGAAGGCGCCCAGATCAGCTGCGGACAGCGGGCCACCGCCGGGGCAATCGAAGGGGTGCGGATCGACCCCTCCACGCTGGAGCCCCGCTTCAAGGTGATCGGCTGCGATCTGTGGTCCGACGACCCCGGCTTTTACGATGCGTTGGGCTCTTTGGAGGTATCCGGGCTGTGCGGTTCGGGAATCATCGAGGTGATTGCGGAGATGTTTTTGGTCGGGATCATCGACCACCGTGGGGTCATCGGTGGCGAGTTGGCCGATCGCTGCCCCCGCATCATCGCCGACGGCCGGACGTTTTCTTATGTGCTTCAGATTCAGCCGGTACCGCTGTTGGTGACCCAAAACGATGTGCGAGCGGTTCAGTTAGCCAAGGCCGCGCTGCGGGCCGGCATAGACCTGCTATTGGAGCACGCCGGGATCGCCGAGGTGGCCGACGTGAGGTTGGCCGGGGCGTTCGGCGCCCACATCAGCCCGGTTCACGCCATGGTGCTGGGCTTGGTGCCCGACGGGCCGGTGGAAGGGGTCAAAGGGG
>MPNQ01000044.1 GCA_002239105.1 marine group bacterium Sva0996 bin134
TCCTCGACGAGGGGGACGAACCTTACGGGGCAGAACTTCTTGGAGGGGGTCTCGTCGCCCACTCGGCTAATGAGGGTGAGGTCTTGGGAGAAGGACGGCGGCCCAACCGGGATGACCAAACGTCCACCATCAGCCAGCTGGTCGACCAGCGGCGGCGGGACGCTGGTGGCCGCTGCGGTGACCACCACCGCGTCATAGGGGGCGCCTGGTGGATGGCCCTGCGATCCGTCGCCGCACACCACGGTGGCGTTGTCGTATCCCAGATCATCCAGTACCCGGGCGGCGGAGTCAGCCAGCTTTCGGTGGCGTTCCACAGTGATCACCGTGGCGGCCAGCTCGGCCAGCACGGCGGCCCCGTAGCCCGAGCCGGTTCCCACTTCCAGCACATGTTGGTCGGGGCTGATTGCAGCAGCTTCGGCCATGAGGGCCACGATGTAGGGCTGCGAGATGGTCTGGCCCGCAGAGATGGGCAGCGGGTGGTCTTTGTAGGCATCCGCGGCCAGCGTCCGGGATACGAAGCGGTGGCGGGGAACCGACCTCATGGCCTCCAGAACTCGGGGATCGCAAACCCCTCGCCCCTCTATCTGGCGGCTCACCATGGCCAACCGCCGGTCTCGGTGCCGGTCTTCGGCAGCCCCGGCCATGTCTAATAATGCTCCAACCGCCTACACGCGGGTACGAAAAAGCACTAGGACCGCGCTGCGGGGTAAACGCTGGTCTCCTCGAAGATGGCTTGCAGTGTGTCGGCGTCGCCGGTGAAGTTCCACTCCCGTTCGGCAGTCGCATCCCACGGTGGCGCAGGGGCCCACCACGGCGGCATCTCAGAACCCCCGTCGGAAGTTTCCTCGGGGATGAAGGCCAGGCACCACTGCCAGGCGCCCCTCTGGTCGACGTTTTGGTCGTCGGGATGGCCCCCAGGAGGAACCAGGGCATAGGTGAAGCCCGGGCCGGGACCCGAGTTATCCACCTTGCGGACAGGGATTGGGCGGGAGCGCGGCAACCGGGCGGCGACAAACGGAAGAGCCAACAGAAGCACCACGATGATCGTCGTCACAACTGTTGTCAGGTTTAAATCGGGCATGTCGGGTTCTCCGTTGAGAGCATTCTCTACTCAAACAACATTGGCCCCTTGAGCCCCACCCGCAACAGACAAGGGTACCCACGCGCCCCCAAAACGTCAATCGGAATTTTGTCTCTTGGCAATCTAAGGGTTCAGATCACCACTACTGAGCGGAGCACCTCTCCCCGCTCCATGCGGTGAAACGCCTCTTCCACGTCTTCCAGCGAGATGGTCTCCGACACGAACCGCTCCAAGTTCAGCCGCCCCTGGAGATACAGATCGATCAGCATGGGGAAGTCCCGAGACGGCAGGCAGTCGCCGTACCACGACGACTTGAGAACCCCGCCCCGGCCGAATAACTCGATCATGGGCAACTCGATGCGCATTTCCGGGTTGGGCACCCCAACCAGCACGACCACCCCGGCCAGGTCTCGGGCGTAGAAAGCCTGCTCATAGGTCTGGGGCAGACCGATGGCCTCGATAGCCACATCCACTCCGTTTCCTCCGGTCAGCTCCCGGATCCGGTCCACCGGATCCTCTCGGGAGGAGTTGACCGTGTGGGTAGCGCCGAACTCCCGGGCCCATTCCAGCTTGGTGTCGTCAATGTCCACCCCGATGATGGTGTGGGCCCCGGCCAGGCGCGATCCCTCAATGGCCGCGTCGCCCACGCCGCCGCAGCCGAACACGGCTACCGAGTCGCCCCGGCCCACTCCGCCAGTGTTCATGGCTGCGCCCAGCCCAGCCATAACCCCGCAGCCGATCAGCCCGGCCACCTCCGGGCTGGCCTCTGGGTTGACCTTGGTGGCCTGGCCCGCCGCCACCAGCGTCTTCTCGGCGAAAGCCCCGATGCCCAGCGCGGGAGAAAGCGCCTGGCCGTCCAGGGTCATCTTCTGGGCAGCGTTGTGGGTGGCGAAGCAGTACCACGGGCGCCCTCGCAGGCACGACCGGCACTGGCCGCACACCGCCCGCCAGTTGAGAATCACGAAATCGCCGGGGGCCACGTTGGTCACGCCATCCCCCACCGACTCAACCACCCCAGCCGCCTCATGGCCCAAAAGGAACGGGAACTCGTCGTTGATGGCCCCTTCTCGATAGTGCAGATCGGTATGGCAAACACCACAGGCCTGCACGGCCACGAGGGCCTCCCCGGGCCCGGGGTCGGGCACTTCAATGGTCTCAATGCTGACCGGATCGCCCTTGGACTTAGCGATTACGGCTCGAACCTGCTGGGCCATCTGCGGCTCCTTTCGCCCGGCCATCGGCCTGCGAGGCCACGGCCATTTGCCGCGAACCTACTACGCACTGCGAAATGACAGCCGCTCAGGTATCCAGGAAGCGAGTAACCGCGACACCCGAGCCCACCGTGCCCACGATCGCGCCCAATCCCACCATCTGGAAGCCCAGCGCCCAGACCCGGGAGGGGTCGACAGTGAAACCCCGCAGCAGCTCCAGCGAGACGTCGTCGTTGATCACGCTGAAGAAGTTGTTGGTCAGCCAGATCAGCGGAATGGAGATCACCCCGCCGATGAGCCCTTGAACGAGCCCCTCGAACATAAACGGCACCCGGATGAACCAGTTGGTGGCCCCCACCAGCTTCATCACCTCAATGTCCCGACGGCGGGAGAACAGCGCCATGCGGATGGTGTTCAAGATCAGAACGGCCGCGGCCACCAACAGGATGATGGCGACGATGATCACCCTCTGGCGCAACCCACTGGACAGATCCTCGATGGCCCGAATGGTCTCGCTGGCGGTGACCACCCTGGCCACTCCCGGCTGGGATCGGAAAGCCTCCGCCAACTCATCGACCCGCTCCGGCAAAGTGTCACTGGGCTTGACCCGGAACGAGGCCGGCAGCCGCTGCGGGGTGATCACCTCCACTAACTCGGGGGAGTCGCCCAGCAGGTCCTGCACCTCGGCGTAGGCCTCGTCCTTGTCGACGTAGGAGAATCCGCTCACCTCGGGGGAATCCACGAGTTGGCGGCGGATGTCGGCCTCCAGCTCAGGGCTGATCTCCGGGTCCATGAACACGATGAACTCAACGCCGTCCTTCCATCGGGAAGTGGCGTTGTCCACCGCGTCGCCGAATAGCAGCGCCGCGCCCAGAAGCGTCAGCGAGATGGTGACGGTAATGACGGTGGCCAGCGTGAGCGTGATGTTGCGACGGAAGTTGCTGGCCGTCTCCCGCAGGACGTAGTCCAACTTGAGGCTCATCGGCAAGCCCCTGCTGATCGGCGATCGTCGCCGAGACCGCTCAAGCCCATCGGCTATTCGTACACGCCCCGGGACTGGTCCCGGACGATCTGGCCCCGGTCCAGTTCCACAACCCGGCGGCGCATCTTGTCGACAATGCTCCGGTCGTGGGTGGCCATCACCACGGTGGTGCCGGTGCGGTTGATGCGGTCCAGCAGCGTCATGATGCCCAGCGAGGTGTTCGGGTCGAGGTTCCCCGTGGGCTCATCGGCCAGCAGGATCAGCGGCCGGTTCACGAAGGCCCGGGCTATGGACACCCGCTGCTGCTCGCCGCCCGACAGCTCGTCGGGAAAGTTGTGCATCTTCTTGGACAGGCCCACCAGCTCCAAGATGGCCGGAACCTTGGTCTTGATCACGCTGCGGGGACGCCCGATCACCTCTAGGGCAAAGGCCACGTTCTGAACCACCGTCTTGTTGGGCAGCAGCTTGAAGTCTTGGAAGACGCAGCCGATGTTGCGGCGCAAAAAGGGTACTTTCCAGCTCGGCAGCGAGCCGATGTCCCGCCCGGCCACGAAAACTCGGCCCCGATCGGGCTTCTCCTCTTTGTTGAGCAGGCGCATGAACGTGGACTTGCCCGAGCCAGACGGGCCCACCAAGAAGACGAACTCCCCCCGCTGCACTTCACAAGAGGCGTTCTGAAGGGCGAGCACCTCGCCCTTGTACACCTTGGTGACGTTTTCCATCCTGATCATGCGCTGTGGACTCCGACCTGCGAACCAGGCACATACCCCCCTTTGGCGGCCCGGAAAGCTCGACCAACGCTACCACCGGCACCGAACACCGATTGCGCACCCTCCCCCACTAATTCCTCGGTTTTCGCAGCAATTCTGGGGATGTTCACGACATGCGCCTCCAGCGGAGGTAGGCCTCGATCAGCTCGTCGAGGTTGCCAGCCAGCACACCCTCGACGTTGCCGATGGTCACGCCGGTGCGGTCGTCCTTGACCTGCTGGTAGGGGTGCAGCACATACGAGCGGATCTGGCTGCCCCACTCCGCCTTCAAATAGTCGCCGGCCAGGCCGGCGATCTCGGCCTCCCGCTCGGCCCGCTTCAGGTCGGCCAGGCGGGCAGCCAGGATCTGCATGGCCCGGTCTTTGTTCTGGTGTTGGCTGCGCTCGTTCTGGCACGACACCACCACGCCAGTGGGTATGTGGGTGATCCGCACCGCCGAGTCGGTCACGTTCACGTGCTGCCCGCCCGCGCCCGACGACCGGAAAGTGTCGATACGCAGGTCTTTGTCGTCGATCTCCACCTCGTCGGACACCTCCGCGAAGAACGGGACCACCTTGAATTGAGCGAACGCCGTGTGGCGGCGGGCGTCGGAGTCGAACGGGGAGATGCGCACCAGCCGGTGCACCCCCCGCTCCGACTGGAGCAGGCCGAAGGCATTTCGACCGGAGATGGTGAAGTCGGCCGAGGAGATGCCCGCTCCCTGGCCCTCTGACACCGAGTCCACCTTGAACTCGAATCCTCGGCGCTCGGCCCATCCTTGGTACATACCCAGCAACATCTCGGCCCAGTCCTGGGCATCGGTGCCCCCCGCGCCGCTGTGGAGCTCGCACACCGCATCGGAACCGTCGTGCTCGCCGCCCAGCAACGACCGCAACTCCAAGTCGTCCACTTTGGCAGCCAAGGCTTCCAACATCTGCGCGATCTCCGGGGCCAGCGACTCATCGCCCTCCTCGGTCGCCAGCTCGTGCAGGGTGTCGGCGTCCTCTAAGGCAGCCTCCAGCCCGGCGAACAGCTCCAAGTCCTCCAGCAACTCCGATAACTCCCTGGTCACCTTGCGGGCCCGGTCGGGGTCATCCCACAGGCCGGGTGCGGCGGCGGAGGTCTCCAGCTCGGGGCGGCGGGCGATCAGGTCGTCGATGTGCAGGTAGAGCCGAGCTTCGTCCAATTTGGATCGGAGCAAGGCAAGGTCGCCGGCAAAGTCAGACACGGGATTTCCCGAAAAAGCGCGGTCAGCGCCCGTGGCACTGTTTGAACTTGCGGCCGGATCCGCACGGACAAGGGGCGTTGCGAGGAGTCTTCTCAAAGTCCGACTTCACCACCGGCACCTTCGAGGCGGGGGCCGACTCCTGCACCACCGTCGGCGCAGCCCCGTTGCTGGCCAGGGCCGCTTGAGCTCCGGCGCGGGCCAGGGACGGCTGGGTGGACGGATCGGCCGGGCCCGACTCGGTGACGTTGCTGGCACCGGCGTCGTCAGTGCGGGACGGGGCATCCAGGTTGATCTCCACATGCATGATGTAGGTGACGAAGTCTCGAGCCACCCCGGCCATCATCTGGCCGAACATCTCGAACCCCTCCCGCTGCCACTCGGTCAGGGGATCCTTTTGGCCAAGAGCGCGCAGATTGATGCCCTCTTTGAGATAGTCCATCTCGTAAAGGTGCTCGCGCCAGCGCTGGTCGATGATGCGCAGCATGATCTGGCGTTCCACCTCCCGCATGGACTCGTCGCCTACCTGCTCCTCCCGCAGTTCGTACTGCGTGACCGCCTCGCTCGTCAGCAGGTCGTAGAGACCGTCGGTGGAGGTGGCGGCCCCTAGTTCGTCGGCCCCAAGCTGGGTGGGCCACAGCACCCGTATCTCAGTTTCCAGTTGCTCCAGATCCCAGTCGGCGGGATCCTCCGAAGTGCAGTGTCCGGCGATCACCGCGTCGACCGCCTCGCCCAAGTGCTCCAGGGCCTCGGCCCGCAGATCACTTCCCTTCAGGATTTGGGCCCGCCGCCCGTAGATCACCTTGCGCTGCTCGTTGAGCACCTCATCGTACTTGAGCACGTTCTTGCGGGCTTCTGCGTTCTTCTGCTCCACCGTGCCCTGAGCCCGCTCGATGGCCTTGGTAACCATCTTGGCCTCGATGGGCACATCCTCGGGCAGGGCCTTGTCCATAACCCAGTTCATGGCCCCGGTAGCAAAGATACGCATGAGGTCGTCTTCTAAAGACAGGTAGAACCGGCTCTCTCCGGGATCGCCTTGGCGCCCGGAGCGGCCCCGGAGCTGATTGTCGATGCGGCGGCTGTCGTGGCGCTCGGTGCCCAGCACGTAGAGACCGCCCAGCTCCCGCACCTTCTCGCCCTCGGCCCCGCACTCAGCCTCGTACTTGTCGAGGAGCTCGGCCGACCTGGCCTGGCCCTGGGGGCTGTCGGGGTCGAGCCCCTCTGCGACTACGTCGCGGCGGGCCATGGCCTCGGGATTGCCCCCCAGCACAATGTCCACCCCTCGCCCAGCCATGTTGGTGGCCACGGTGATGGCGTGCAGCCTCCCGGCCTGGGCCACGATCTCGGCTTCCCGGAAGTGCTGTTTGGCGTTGAGCACCTCATGGGGGATGCCCCGCTTGTTCAGTACATCGGCGAGCTTTTCGGAGTTTTCCACCGAAACGGTTCCCACCAGCACTGGCTGGCCCCGCTCGTATCGCTCTACCAGGTCTTCTACCAGGGCGTTGAATTTGCCGTTCTCGCTCTTGTAAATGAGGTCGCCCTCGTCGGCTCGGACTACCGGCAAGTTGGTGGGAATCGGCACCACGTGCAACCCGTAGGTGCCGAATAGCTCGTTGGCCTCGCTCACCGCCGTGCCGGTCATGCCAGCCAGCTTGTCGTAGAGTCGGAAGTAGTTCTGGAGGGTGATGGTGGCCAAGGTCTGGTTCTCCTCTTTGATCTTCACCCCCTCTTTGGCCTCTACCGCCTGGTGCAGCCCCTCCGACCAGCGGCGACCGTCGAGGATCCGCCCCGTGAACTCGTCGACGATCTTCACCTCGCCCCGCTGGACGATGTAGTCCTTGTCCCGGTGGTACAGCTCCTTGGCCCGCAGCGCGGCCTGGAGCTGGTGGACCAAATTGGCGCTCACCGAGTCGTAGAGGTTCTCCACCCCCAACGCCCGCTCTACCGCGTGGACCCCATCCTCGGTGGGGGCCACGATGCGCTTCTCCTCGTCCACGTCGTAGTGGACGTCGCGCCGCAGTCCTCGCACCACGCTGGCGAACTGGTAGTACGTCTTGGCCGCGTCGGCCAGACGCCCGCTGATGATGAGGGGGGTCCGGGCCTCGTCGATGAGGATGGAGTCGATCTCGTCCACGATGCAGTAGTTGTGGCCCCGCTGGACTCGGCGATCGGCCGACATCGCCATGTTGTCCCGCAGGTAGTCGAAGCCCATCTCGTTGTTGGTGCCGTAGGTGATATCGCAGCCGTACTGCTCGCGCTTGAACTCAGAGCCCCGCTCACCGGGAACCACTAGGCCGACGGACAAGCCCAGCCATCGGTGAATGGCACCCATCCAGTCGGCGTCGCGAGCAGCCAGGTAGTCGTTCACCGTGACCACATGCACGCCCTTGCCGGCCACACCGTTCAAATACACCGGCAAGGTGGACACCAGGGTCTTGCCCTCACCGGTTCGCATCTCGGCCGCCCAGCCGAAGTGCAGCGCTGCGCCTCCCATCAGCTGAACGTCGTAGTGGCGCTGGCCGATCACCCGCCAGGCCGCCTCCCGCACCACGGCGAAGGCCTCGATGAGCAGGTCGTGGAGGTCTTCCCCTTTCTCCAAGCGCTGGCGGAACTCCCCGGTGCGGGCCTGCAGCGCGTCGTCGGACAGCGCCTTGGTCTCAGGTTCGAGCGCGTTGATGTCGGGCACCAGGTCTTCGAGTGCCTTGAGCTTCTTGCCCTCTCCGGTGTTCAGGATCTTCTGAAACACGCTCATGGTGCGCCCACTCTACCGCCGCGCCCCCGCCATCAAGTCAGCGGAGACCGCGCAGAATGTATTGCCGACCCTCGGCGTTCGGCACTACCGAAAACCGCTCTTCTATTCGCCGGGGCTAGCTGGCTCGGCGTTCCCGGGAGTGGTGTTGGCGGTCTACCCGGCGGGTCTTGGTGCGGCGGAGTTGGCGCTCGAGTTTGGCGATGGCCCGGTCCAAGGCGGCGAACGGGGTCGGGCCGTTGACTCGGCTGCGGATGTGATAGCCGTGACCCTCCAGGGTGACCTCACAGATGTCGGGCTCGGCGATGCGGGGGTTCTTCTCCTCGCTGAACCGGACCGTGGCGTGATCGATGCCCGTCAAGTAGCGGCTGAGCTTGCCCACCTTTGTCCGGGTGGCCTCCCCCAGTCTCTGCGACACCTGAATCCCGCTGCTGCTGATGGTCACATCCATGGCGGCTCCCTTTCGGCTGGGGCTGTCTTGTTGGTTCTCATGCTAACCATACCGGGCGACTGTCGTGAGGAGGGCAGCGGCGTAGCTCCGGCAACCACAGCATCAACCCGATTGGCACCCCCTCTGATCAGGGATTGTGCTGCGGCCTGAAGGGTGGCTCCGGTAGTCACCACGTCGTCCACCACCAGCACGGTGGCCGGAGGCGGGCGCCGGGATGAGAACTCTGGTGCTCGCGACCGCTGGCTGCGACTCCGGCCTGTCTGGCCCGCAGCGTCGACCCTCTTCAGCAGGGAGACAACGGGCAGGCCAACCTCTCGCCCGAGGGCCCGAGCCAGCAGTTCGGCTTGGTCGAAACCTCGGCGGCGTCGCCGCTGTTGAGATGTCGGCGCCCACGTCACTGCGTCCACAACCAAGTCCGGGGGAAGGGCCCCGACCATGGCCGAGGCCAGCCATCTCACGCTAGACCGCTGATTTCGGTACTTGAGTCGGGCCAAGAGCTCCCGGCCCGCGCCGACGTAGGCGAACGCGGCCCACAACCCAGCCAGGGGCTCGGGCGGAGGCATCTCCCCCACCGCCCGCATGTCGGCCATACACCCCCGACACGGCGACGGCCCCGGCCCGCCACACCCTGCGCATAACTTCGGCAACAACATGGCCGCACCCTAAAGACGACCAGTGACAGTTCAGACCGGAGAGCACATTGCTTGAACCGGCAAAATCAGATTCCGCGCACTTCCTCAGTATCAAGGTATGATGAAAGTATGCCGAAGCAGCGAGTCACCATCACGGTGGAAGTCGACCTTCTCAACCATGCCCAAGCAGCCGTCCAAGCGGGCGCCTCCCGATCGTTGAGCGAGTGGATCGGACAGGCCATGACCGAGCAAATGGCCAAAGACGCGCGGCTGGCGGCAATGGACGAGCTGATCGCGGAGTTCGAAGCCGAGCATGGCCCCATCACCGACGAGCAGATCGCCGAGACGAGACAGCGGGACCGGGACGCGGCGGCGGCCCTCCGCGCTGAAGGCGAGAGAAAGCTGGCCGAGCGGCAACAGCTCCAAGCCCAGCAAGCCGGATGAGCGCCATCTACGACGCAGGGGCATTCATTGCCATCGAGAACGGCAACCAGATGATGGAACACCGATTCAAGGCCGCCCGACAATCGGGGATCCCGCTGAAAACCCATGGCGGAGTCATAGCCCAGGTGTGGCGTGGTGGAGCCGGGGGCCAAGCTCGACTGGCACGGGCGTTGCAATCAGTGGAGACCGTTCCCCTCGATGAGGAATTGGGGCGGCAAACGGGGATGCTGCTTGCCCGCTGCGGCCTGTCGGACGCCATCGACGCCGCACTGGTGGCCATGGCCGAACACGGCGATGAGATCATCACCTCTGACCCCGACGACCTCATCGTCCTGGTAGCCGCCAGCCAGCGCAGGGTCAACGTCATTCCAATCTGAGATGCCTGCTGACCGGCAGTTGCCTGCAAACAGCCTCAACACCCGCATCCGCCGATTCGGCTTCGGTGGAACGCGTGCGCCTCGATTGCAGGGGTGTAGCATGAATCAGATGCTTCTCGGCGTGAGTCTCCGAAGCTGGGGTCATGTCACTGCGTAACCGTCTCTTCCGCCAAGAGGCATTCGCTCGACGAGGGCAAGCCGAGCCTATCGACGGCTTGCTGCGGGTGACCGCCCCCCATGAATGGGCGATCCTGGGCATCCTCGGATTGGCCGTGATCGGCGTCGTCCTGTGGGGAGTCTTCGGCCGGATTGAGCGCAGCGTCTCGGCTGCCTGCACCCTGGCCGCGCCGGGCGAGCGCTTTCCGGTGGTCGCCGAAGCGGCCGGAACCGTCGTCGACGTGCTCGTGGCCGCTGGCCACTCCGTCGAAGCAGGCCAGCCCATTGCCCGGGTCCGCACTCCCGACCTCGCGCACCATGCGACCCTGGCCCGCACCCGGCTGGCGACCCTCGAAGCCGCTGAGAACCCCGACCGGGACGAGCTCGCCGCCGCCCACACGGAGCTGCGCGGACTCGAGGCGCTCCAAGCATCGGGGGAGCCCATCTTGAGCCCCTACGCCGGTGAGTTGGCGTCCCATACGCTCATTCCCGGCCACCCCGTCGAAGCGGGTGCCGATGTCGCGGTGATCCGCACAGGTGGCGGCGGCGGGCTCGAAGTGCTCGCGGTCTTCGAGCCGGGTGACGCTCGGCGCCTTGACAACACCATGCCGGCGCGGGTCTTGGCGGCATCAAGAAATGGCGCGGCCGACCACACCCTCGACGCCCAGATACGAGAGATCGCCCCGAGTGGCGCGGCGACCCCTGGCTGGCTCGCCGCGGTCGGGCTTCCCATCCCGGCGAACGGCCGCCTCGTTCGCCTCGCCCTCACCGAGGCCCCGCCTGGGCTCGCCGACGGCGACACCTGTCGAGTCCGAATCGTGCTGCAAAGGGAGCGCCCGCTGCAGCTGCTCGCCTCCTACAGGATCTACTGAGGCGGGATGAGGGCGGTGCTGGGGGCCTCTTGAAGCTGTTTGCGCGAAGGCGTATCCGCACACCGCTCTTTCCTCAGATGGAGGCGGCCGAATGCGGCGCGGCCAGCCTTGGAGTCGTGCTCGCCCATCTCGGACGCTGGGTGCCTATCGAGGAATTGCGGACAGCCTGTTGCGTCGGACGCGACGGCTCCAGCGCTGGCGACATCGTGGCCGCGGGCCAGCAGTACGGCCTGGCGATCACCGGCTGGCGCAAAGAAGTCGCCGATCTGCGAAACGAAGCGCTCCCCGCCATCTTGTTCTGGGAATTCAACCACTTCCTCGTGCTCGAGGGCTTCGGGCGCAAAGGGGGGGGTTCTACCTAAACGATCCCGCCAACGGGCGCCGCTTCGTTGGCGCGGACGAATTCGACTCGGCCTTCACCGGTATCGTGCTGCGCGCCGAACCCACCCCGGAATTCCAACCCGGCGGGGAGCCCCCGGGCATATTCCGCACGCTGTGGCCCTGGCTGCGAGGCGCCAGGGGCTCGCTGGCCTACGTGGTGCTGGCCGGCCTGCTGCTCACCGTTCCCGCGTTGGCCCTGCCCGTGCTGCTCAGCATGTTCGTCGACAACGTCCTCTCCGGCACCGAGCCCTCCTGGGGCACCGTCCTAGTCGCAGGCACCGCGGCCGTGGGCGTGTTCGCGTACTTGCTGAACTGGCTTCAGCAGTTCACCCTGCGCAAGCTGGCCGTCCAGCTCTCAGTGGTCAACGCGGAGCGCATGCTGTGGCGGCTCTTCCGGCTGCCATCCCAGTACTTCGCCCACCGCTTCGCCGGCGACCTCACCTCGCGCGTCCAGCTCGTCGACGGCGTGGCCTCCAACTCGTCCCGGTACTTGGTGGCCATAACCGTCGAGTTGGTGATGAGCGCTCTGCTGTTGGGACTCATGCTGTTCTTCGATGCGACCCTCGCGCTCATCGTGGCCGGGGTCGGCTTGGCCAACATCGGGGTAATGCGCCTGCTCAGAAGCCTTCGAACCGACGAGTTCCGACAGGTGAGGCGCGAGCAGGCCCTGCTGGCGGGGATCGGGACCGCCGGCCTGCGCAATATCGACTCTTTGCGGGCCACCGCCACCGAAGACGACTTCTTCGTGCGATGGAGCGGGTACCAGGCGCGCGAGCTTACTGCCCGCCAGAAGTTCATCGAGCTCGGCTACGTGATCGCCACCTTCCCCGCGCTATTCCTCCTCCTGGGCGGAATGGCCGTGCTCGGCTTCGGCGGCTGGCGTGTCATGTCGGGCGACATGACCATCGGCACCCTCATGGGCTTCTATCTCCTCGCCGGCAACTTCTTGGGCCCCATCGGTCGCTTCGTCCAGTTCGCCGACGTCTTCCAGATACTCGAGGCCGACCTCCAGCGAATCGACGACGTGCTCGACGCCCCCGAAGATCCCACCCTCGGGGCCGGCGGCGGCAAGGAGGCGACCAGGGTCCGCACCCTCAATGGGCGGCTGCGCCTTGCCGGGGCCATCGAACTGCGAGACGTCACGTTCGGCTACCAGCGCAATCGCCAACCGCTTATCGAGAGCTTCAGCCTCACCGTCAAGCCGGGCCAGCGCGTCGCCATCATCGGCCCCACCGGCTCGGGCAAGTCCACGCTGTTGCGGCTCATCAGCGGCGAGTACACGCCCTTGTCCGGCGAGATTCTCTTCGACGGAGTCCCGGCCCGCGAGATACCCCGAAACGTCTTGACCGGCTCGGTCGCCGCCGTCGACCAGCAGATATTCCTGTTCGCCGCATCGGTGCGCGACAACCTCACCATGTGGAATCCCACCGTGGGCGACCAGCGAATCGTCGACGCGGCCACCGACGCTCTCATCCACGACGAGATCATGAGCCGAGCGTTGGGCTACGACTCGCTTGTGGAGGAGGGAGGCCGCAACTTCAGCGGCGGCCAGCGCCAGCGCCTTGAGATAGCCCGTGCCCTCGTCAACAACCCCTCGGTGCTGTTCCTCGACGAAGCCAGCAGCACCCTCGACGCGGTGACCGAGGAGCGCATCGACGACGCACTGCGCCGCCGCGGCTGCACCTGTCTCATCGTCGCCCACCGTCTCAGCACCATCCGCGACTGCGACCAGATAATCGTTCTCGACCGCGGACGCGAAATTCAGCGCGGCACCCACACCGAGCTCGTCGCCGACGCCGACGGGCTGTACAGCCAACTCCTAGCAGCGCACTGAGCCATGGCCGAACCCGACCAACTCCTAGCAGCGCACTGAACCATGGCGGAACCCGACCAAGACCTCGCTGGGGCCCGGAGACTCGCCCAGGTGGCCTCTGCGAACGGCGAGCCTTTCGCCGCCAGCGGCAACCGTCCCATCCCCCTCGACGACCCGGAGGTGGCCTGGTACGTAGAGCGCGGGGCCGTCGATGTGTTCTTGGCCGAGCAGGTGGACGGCGAAGCCGTCTCCAGTTCCAAGCACCTGCTGCGGGTCGGTGAGGGACGCCTCGTCTTCGGCGTCGGCGACAAGGTCCCGCCACTGGCCACCGTTGCCAAGGGACTGCCGGACACGAGCCTCTATCGCGTCGCGGTCAGCGCTTTGACCGAGCACGGCGGCAGTGAGCTTGCCGCCCAGGTCGACGAGTGGCTCGCCGCGTTTGCCTCGACAGTGGCGACACAGATCGACCCTCGCCCCTATATCGACATGCGCTGTGATCCTGGCAATGCGGGCGAAGTGCTCGCGGTTGAGGCGGGGAATGTGCTCTCGACCCGTGGCGGCAAAGTGATCTGGGTGGCTGGCAACGACGGCAGCCCCTCATTCCTCGGCACCGAGGATCCCATAGAGGCAGGCACCGGACTCGTTCCACTCACCTCCGACACCTGGGTGACCTTCGGATCGGCGGCAACTGTGGTCGGCATGTCCTCGAGCGACCTGCTTGAAAGAGGAGAGTTATTTGAGGCCCTCGACGATTTCCACGCCCTCGCGCTTGCAGCCGAGCATTTCAATCGCATGCTCTTGCTGGCCGACGAAGTCAATGAACAGGCCGTACGCTCCGGGCATCGCCAGCGCGACCACGAACGCGCCCGCGAGGACCTGTTCACCGTTCTCGACCGGACGCTTCCTGGCGGGGATGCGGGGGATTCTGAACTGCTGTCTGCGCTCAGAGTGATCGGCGACAACGAGGGCATCGAATTCCGCCGGCCTCCCATCCGCGGCCAGCCCTTCGCGGAACCTTCCCTCAGCGAAATCCTCGATGTCTCCGGCATCCGGGCCCGCAAGGTGCGTCTGTTGCAAAGTGACCGCTGGTGGCTCGGCGACAGCGGCGCCATGCTCGGCTTCACCAAAGACGATGGGCGGCCTGTGGCCCTCGTGCCCGGATTCGGCGGCCGCTACCGCGCCGTCGACGTCGCCTCAGGCCGCAAGGTGCGGCTCAACGCGGGGCGCGCCCGCGACCTGGCCGACGACGCCTGGCTCTTCTACCCGGTCTTGCCTCCGGAGAGGTCCGTGGGCGCCCGCGACATATTGCGTCTGGCCCGCAAGGGCGCAGCCTCAGACTTCGCCCCTATCGTCATCACCGGACTCCTTGTCGGCCTGCTCACCCAGGTGCCCGCCATCGCAGTAGGCCTGCTGGCCGACCAGGTGCTGCCGTTCGCCGCGGGCGGCATGCTCGTGCAGGTCGTGGTCGCCCTCGCCGCTTTCGCGGCCATCGGCGTATTGCTGCGGATGCTCCAGGGCGCAGCGCTGATGCGCTTCGAGGGCCGCGCCGGGTCGCGTCTCGGCGCGGCGGCATGGGATCGCCTTCTTGCCCTCCCTACCAGCTTCTTCCGCAACTTCACCGCCGGCGACCTGGCCGTGCGCATGGCGACCTTCCAAGTCCTGCGCGCCCAGCTTTCCGGCGTTGCAACCGGCGCTCTGCTCTCCTTCGTCTTTCTCCTCCCCACGCTGACAATCCTCTTCGCATATGACGTGCGTCTCGCGCTGGTGAGCCTGGCCGTGGCACTCCTCACGCTGACCGTGACCACCACCTTGGGCATCCTTCAAATCGCGCCCCAGCGGCGGCGCTACGAGGCTGCCCGCCGACTCTCCAGCGAACTCCTCCAATTCATCAACGGCATGGCCAAGCTCCGCCTCGCCGGCGCTGAGGCCTCAGCCTTCGCCTCGTGGGCCCGCGGCTACCGCGCCCAGCATCTTGCCAGCATCCAGATCTCGCGCCTGAACGAGCACCTCGTGTCTTTCAGCGCAGCTCTCCCCGCCCTGATCGGCGTGGCCCTTTTCGGGGTGGTGCTGGCCCGGGGCCCCGAGGATCTAACCGTGGGGGAATTCCTAGTCGTGTTCTCCGTCTCGATGACATTTTTTGCCGCGGTCAGCGGGCTCGGGCGCAGCATTGGGACCGTTGCCGCCGTTCTCCCCGGCTATGAGCAGGTCAAGCCGATCCTCGAGGCAGTCCCGGAGAGCCGCCAAGAAGGGGTTGAGCACATAGTGCTCGAGGGCGAGGTCCGCTTCGACCGCGTCGGCTTCCGCTACCTCGAGGACGGCCCTCCGGTCATCGACGACATCTCCATCCATGCCCGTCCCGGCGAGTTCGTCGCCATCGTCGGCGAATCGGGTGCCGGAAAGAGCACCCTCATGCGACTCGCCCTCGGCCTCGAAGAACCCAACGTCGGCGGCGTCTATTACGACGGTCACGATCTCGCCAATCTCGACCACCGCTCCGTTCGCCGCCAGATCGGTGTTGTCATGCAGGACGGCATGCTTCAGCCGGGCACTTTGCTCGACAACATCATCGGCATGAGCGATGACCTCACCATCGACGATGCTTGGCAAGCGGCTCGGTTGGCCGACGTGGAGAGCGACATCGCGGAGATGCCGATGGAGATGCTCACCGTTATCGGCGACAACTCATCGTTGCTCTCCGGTGGACAGATTCAGAGAATTCGCATCGCGGCCGCCCTCGTGCGCAACCCTCGGGTCGTGTTGCTTGACGAGGCCACAAGCTGGCTAGACGCCCGCAGCCAGGCCCAAGTGATGCGCGGCATTGAAAGCCTGGCCGCCACCCGCATCGTCATAGCCCATCGCCTCTCCACCATCCGCAAGGCCGAGCGCATCTACGTCTTGGACTCCGGACGGGTGGTCCAACAGGGCACTTTTGACGAACTCTACGCCGTCGAGGGCACGTTTCGCCGACTGGTCCAGCGCCAACTCAAATAAGGTCTGGGTTCGGGTCGAGATGGGGGAACCGACAGCTAGCGGCACCCCTCTTTTGCTGTCAGCCCCGCGGTAGCGGCGCTACCGACTCGTCACCCCGGAGCCGGTGCGCTGCTTTGAGGAGTCGTAAAGCCTGTGGGAAGTGACGGCGGATTGGGCATCGGGTCCGGATCCGGACTCGAGGGATCGCTGCCGTCAGCGTTTGTCGCACTGTCGCCGACAGTCCCTAGGTCCTCGAAATTGACACCGCCCACCACAGCCTGGAGTTCTTCTGCCGTCAGTGGCTTGGCAGACTCAGTGGATTCTTTCTCGCTCACGAGTTCAGACATTGGACACGCTCCTAATGTTGAAAAAGTTAGGTGCAATTATACACCAAAACGGTCATATCAGACAAGAGGCAGTTGTGCTGATGCCCTTTTCGGTGATGTAGCCGGTGACTAGCTCAGCGGGGGTGACGTCGAAGGCCCAGTTCTGGGCGGCCGTGCCCGCCGGCGCAAGGCGGATTCCACCCACCTCGACCACCTCGGCATCAGGGCGCAGCTCCACCACAATCTCCGATCCCGACGGAGTGGTCGGGTCGGTGGTGGACGAGGGGGCGGCCACATAGAAGGGGATGTCGTGGTATCGGGCCAGCACCGCCAGCGAGTAGGTGCCGATCTTGTTGGCCACGTCGCCGTTGGCGGCGATGCGGTCGGCGCCCACTATGGCCAGGTCCACCTCTCCGGCAGCCATCAGAGATCCGGCCATGGAGTCCACCACCAGCACCGCCGGGATGCCGAGCTGTTGCAGCTCCCAGGCGGTTAGCCGGGCGCCCTGAAGCACCGGGCGGGTCTCATCCACCCATACCAACGGCTGCCGCCCCGCCTCGTGGGCCGATCGGATCACGCCCAGCGCGGTCCCCCACCCCACGCAGGCCAGCGATCCGGTGTTGCAGTGGGTCAGCACCCGGGCGCCGTCAGGCACCACCGAAGTGCCGTGGGCGCCGATGGCCTGGTTCACGGCCACGTCGTTCACCGCGATCTGCACCGCCTCGGCCACCGGGTCGGCGGCGGCCAGCGCCCGATCCACCCCCCAGGCCAGGTTCACCGCGGTGGGACGGGTGGCCCTTAGCAGAGATGCGGCTTCGGCCATCTCCCGGCCCTGCACCGAGGCCAGCGCCACCCCCATGGCCCCGGCCGCCCCCAGCGCCGGCGCGCCCCTGATGGCCAGATCGAAGATGAGCTCGCACAGCTGCTCGACGCTGCGCACATCGACCAGCACCAACTCGCCGGGCAGCTTCCGCTGGTCGATGAGCCGGATGTGGTCGCCCATCCACTCGATGGTGGGCGGGATGGGGGAATCCTCGAACAGCGGCGGGGGCATCGCTCCAACCAGCGGGGTCAGTACCGGTAGTGGTCGGCCTTGAACGGCCCTTCGGCCGACACCCCCATGTAGTCGGCCTGTTCGGAGGTCAGCGTGGTGAGGCGCACGCCGAGGGCGTCGAGGTGCAGCCGGGCCACCATCTCATCCAGCTCCTTGGGCAGTGTGGTCACGTCGATGCCGTAGGACTCGGCGTTGGCGTGCAACTCCATCTGGGCCAGCACCTGGTTGGTGAAGCTGCACGACATCACGAAGCTGGGATGGCCGGTGGCGTTGCCCAGATTCAACAGGCGCCCCTCCGACAAGATGATCACCGAGTGCCCATCGGGAAAAACGTACTCGTCCACCTGGGGCTTGATGTTGATGCGCTGCACATCGGACAAGGCGTTGAGCCCGGCCATGTCGATCTCATTGTCGAAGTGGCCGATGTTGCCCACCACCGCCTGGTGCTTCATCTTTCCCAGGTGCTCGGCACTGATCACGTCTTTGCAGCCGGTGGCGGTGATGAACAAATCCGCGGTCTCCAGCACATCTTCGAGCCGCTGGACTTCGAAGCCCTCCATAGCCGCTTGCAGCGCGCAAATGGGATCCACCTCGGCGACCACCACCCGGGCGCCCTGGCCCCGCAGCGATTGGGCGCAGCCCTTGCCCACGTCGCCGTAGCCGCACACCACCGCGGTCTTGCCGCCGATCATCATGTCGGTGCCCCGGTTGATGCCGTCGATCAGCGAATGCCGACAGCCGTAGAGGTTGTCGAACTTCGACTTGGTCACCGAGTTGTTCACGTCGATGGCCGGAAACCGCAGAGTGCCGTCGGCCTTCATCCGGTAGAGCCGGTGGACCCCTGTGGTGGTCTCCTCGGAAACGCCGCGAACCCCCGCGGCAATGGCGCTCCACCGCCCGGGCTCTTCGGCCAGCGTGCGTCCCAGCAGGCGGCGGATCTCGGCTAAGTCCTCGGAGTCGGCCTCATCGGGGTCGCCCGCGGTGCCCGCCGCCTCGGCGTCGGCGCCCATGTGTACCAACAAGGTGGCGTCACCGCCGTCGTCCAAAATGAGGTTCGGGCCACCGCCGTCGGGCCACAACAGCACCTTTTCGGTACACCACCAGTACTCCTCCAGGGTCTCACCCTTCCAGGCATACACCGGAACCCCTCGGGGCTCCTCGGGCGTTCCCGTAGGCCCGACAGCCACCGCGGCGGCGGCCGGATCCTGAGTGGAGAAGATGTTGCACGACGCCCAGCGCACCTGTGCGCCCAGCGCGGTGAGGGTCTCGATGAGCACCGCGGTCTGCACGGTCATGTGGAGAGAGCCGGTGATGCGGGCGCCGGCTAAGGGCTGGGCGTCGAAATGCTGAGCCCTCAGGGCCATGAGGCCGGGCATCTCGTGCTCGGCCAGGCGGATCTCTTTGCGACCGGCCTCCGCCAGGACCAGATCGGCCACTTTGAAATCGTGCTCCAGGGTCACCGCGACCCTCCCTTGCTATCTGGGTTTCCTTACGGGATTTCCCGTCCGAATCTACGGAATTCCCCCGTCTAACCCGTCATCGAGTGCGGCCGGCCAGCGCCTGTCGAGCAGCCACGACTGCTGGCACCGGTCCGGGGTCAAGCCCCACCGCGGCGGCCATCTCCAAAGACGTGACCGACCCCTGGTACATGAGATCGAAAACCTGGGCTACCGGTCCCTCGCCGGCCGCCTCCACGGTGTGGACTGAGCCCACCACCTCGTCCATTAGGTCGATCATGATGTCGAAGCCCCTCATTACCTCGGGATGCTCATGGTCATGGCGCAACACCACCATGCTGAACACTTGCCGGGTCAGATCTCCGTGCTGGCCCCATCCGGCGATCTCATTGTGCAGCAGGTCGGGCACTCCCGCGCTGAACGCCGGGGCCTTGGCACTGGTGTTGATCATGTTCTTCCAATGCCGAGCAGCCACCGACCCAAGCCCTCCCCCGCCGTAGACCAGCGGCACAGTGCCCGCGAGGCGGCGGGCCAAGGCGCTGGTCGGCTTCCGGGCCGTGTCGCGGCGGCTGCGGATCTGATCCACCGCTTGGCGCACCCACTGGGTGGCACCGGGGAACAGCCCCATCTGACCGAGGATGATCATCGGTGCCACGGTCAGCACGCTCAGCCCCGCCCTGGGCGGGTACAGCATGGGATCCACTTCCACCAGCGGGGCGCCCCAAGCGGTGGCCATTTGGGCCAGTTGGCCGCCACCGGTCACCGCCACCACCCGGCCTCCGGCCTCGACGGCCTGGGCCGCGGCTTGGACGATCTCCGGGGTGTCGCCGCTGGCAGATAGGGCGAACACCAGGGTCTGCTCATTCACATACGAAGGGGGCTGGTAGCTCTTGACTACCACGATGGGCAGCGGCATGAACGGCCCCGCGGTTACCGCCAGCAGGTCGCCGGCAAATCCACCCGGGCCCATGCCCAGCACCAAGACATTGGCAATCTCCGAAGGGTCGGGCAGCCCCGGCATGTCTTTGGTTCGGTCAAGGGCATCCAACATCTGCTCCGGCAGTCGATTGACTGCGGGCCACATGCCCAGCGTGTCCAGCCTCTCGCTCATCAGCGGAATCGCTTTTCGTAACCTTCAGAGATTCTCACGGGGCCAATTGTTACGGGGTAAACGTGAAGGGAATGGACTCAGACTCGGCTCTGGCCATCAGACGCTCGTGCTCGTCCCCGCCCACGCTCTCGGCCTCGTCGATGAGCATGTTGGGGATGTCGTCTGCCACCACATAGCGGCGGTGCAAGCGGGGGTTGTAAAGCGCGTCCTCGTCGGGGAAATAGAGCAGCGGCCCTTTGTCGTCGGGACAAGCCAAGATCTCAAGCAGTCGGGGGTCAAGTGCCATTGCCACAGTCTTGCCGATGGGCTGCCCCCACTGCCCTATTCCAGTTAGTTGGTTTGAGCTCGAAACACCAGCCCGGCTCCCGCGACTTCGTACTCGCCGGTTCCCGCAGGCAGCCATACCGCCCCACCGCCGACGATCTCGTAGCCGGCGGCGCTTACATTTCCCGATGCGCACAGCACGATCTCCGGTCCCGTGGGATGGCATTGCACCGAACCGGACACCTCGATGCGGGTGAGACAGAAATCTGGAACCGGAGGCCGGAAAGTGAAGTACGGGCCATCGGGAGCTACCACCGGCACATCATCGGGACGGCAGTCCACCACCTCCAAGAGAGCGGGGACGTCAACGTGTTTGACACTAAGACCACCCCTCAGCACATTGTCGCTATTGGCCATGATCTCAACGGCCACGCCGTGGAGGTACACATGAAGATTGCCCGCACCCAGATATAGCGCTTCACCCGGTTCCAACCTCACCAAGTTCAAGAGTAGGGCGATGGCCACTCCGACATCTCCGGGATGCTGCTCACCGATCCGCACCGCCCATTGCCGCTCGTCGGGAAATGGGCCGGGCCGGGCGCAGGCCGAGGCCACCTGATGGGCGATCTCGGCAGCGGCTGGGTAGGGCCGTTCCAGCAGCCACCGAAGCGCCCGGTCGGCCCGGTTTTCCCGCAGCAAGCCGATAGCTGGATCCAGCGGGGACACCCCCAGCGAGCCGAGCAATTCCGCCGCGGAGCTTGGAGGCCGGAACCCGCAAAAGGCGGTGAACGGCTCCAGCGCGCATACCAACTCCGGCTTGTGGTTGCGGTCGCGGTACGACCGATGGTCGGCATCGACGGAGATGCCTTGGTGGTCCTCGGCATCAAACCCCGCCTGGGCTTGCCTTTTGGTGGGGTGAGCCTGGAGCGACAGCGGCTGGGCCACGGCCAATATCTTGAGCAGAAAGGGCAGCTCATCGCCGAACGTGCGGGCAACATCGGCCCCCAATTCGCCCACCGGGTCGGCTGCGATCACCTGGTCGAGAGGGCAGTCCTCACCGCTGCGCCGCAGTATCGACGGCCGCCGAGGGTGGGCCCCCAGCCAGAGCTCGGCTTGGGGCTCCCCGGTCGGCGGCATTCCCATGATCCGGGGCAACGCCTCGCGCGACCCCCATGCGTAGGGCTGCACTGCCCCGCGCAACACACCCGGCTCGCTCACGGCCTCAAACCGGCTCTCTCGTGCCCAATACCGGCTCGCTCACGATCTAAAAGTAGGCACAAAGTGGCGGGCTATGCCGCTCAAGCCAGCCAGATCAGGTTGATCACCGCCACCAGATTGAATCCGACATGGGCCCAAATGGCTGGCCCCAGTCGCTTGTAGCGCCTAACCAGCAAGGCGGCGATGATCCCAAAAGCCACCAGTGCGGGAAATTGGAGCAGTTGAAAGTGCACCGCTGCGAAAACTACTGAGGAGGCCAGCACTCCCACCGTTGCCCCCCATTTCCGCTCGAACGCCCGCAAGGTAAGCCCCCGGAAGAACAGCTCTTCGAATATCGGCGCTCCCACCACCACCCCCAGCATCACCAAGGCGATGTCGCCCGGGGAAGCTGCCC
Organism: marine group bacterium Sva0996 bin134; assembly: GCA_002239105.1. Taxonomy (GTDB): domain Bacteria; phylum Actinomycetota; class Acidimicrobiia; order Acidimicrobiales; family Bin134; genus Poriferisocius. Next base: position 21,918 of record MPNQ01000044.1, read on the forward strand.
GGTCGGTGATCTGGCGGGCGGCCTCGCTCACGTCGAAGTCGAAGAACTGCTGGAACGGCGCATAGATGAGCCACACCACGACGATCTGGGCGAGCACTCCGAACGCCAGCCCCACGGGTATGTCCGATAGCCGCATCGACCAGCCGAAGTCCCGACGCAGGCCGTTGCCCCGAGTGGCGGCGGCCACCACCGCGGTCAAACCCAGACCAGCCCACAGCCCGATCTGGCCCACGGGCAGGGTCCACAGCGGCAACGCCGGGTCGCTGCGCTCCAACTCCAAGGCGTCGCCCAACCCGTATCGCCCCACGTACGACCCGGTTCCCGTCTCCCCTCCGGTGTCAAGCCCTACCGCGGCCACCACGGCGACAAATACCACCACCGCGGCCACCCATGAGATCACCAAACCGATGAACACATCGGGCAGACCCCATCGGATCTCTCTCTCTTTGTTGTGCTTTGCCGCCGCCACCGGTTCGCAGCGTAGGGCAGCGGAGTGGTGACTTTGTCCCCGAGCCCTCGTAGAATTGCCCAATGGCCTCCCCGCCGCCACCGCCTCCCCCGTCGCCTGAGCGGCCGGAACCCGAGCGCGGGCCGGGCCAGCAGCCGCCGCAAAGCCGGATGCCCCGCTGGGTGTGGTTTATCGTGCTCGGGCTCTTGGCCGCACTGCTGTTCTCCAACGTGTTCCGCAGTGAGGACAAAGGCGAGGAGATCTCCTTCAGGGCATTCGTCGACACTGCGGAGCTCAATCAGGTCGAAGAAGCGGAGTACAACAACAACACCGGCGAGATCAAAGGCACGTTGGTGGATGGCTCCAAGTTCTACACCACCGGGCCAGTCCCGCTGAGCGAACAAGTCGAAGCGGGCTTGCGAAGCAGCATCCCCACGTTTGAGTTCCACACCCCCCGCAGCAGCATCTGGGCCAGCATCCTGCCACTGCTCATTCCGGTGGGGCTGATCTTCTTGATCTTCTGGTGGTTCCAACGCCGGGCCCAGGGGCAGATGAGCGGGATCATGTCCATCGGCCGGTCCAAGGCCAAGACCTACTCTACCGAGCGGCCCGGAACCACCTTCGAGGACGTGGCCGGCTACGGGGGGGTCAAAAAAGAAATCGTCGAGGTCGTCGACTTCCTAAAGCATCCTGACAAGTTCGCCCAGATCGGCGCCCGCATCCCCAAGGGGGTGCTGCTGGTGGGGCCGCCGGGAACCGGCAAGACGCTCATCGCCCGAGCGGTGGCCGGCGAGGCCGGGGTGCCGTTCTTGTCGGTCACCGGGTCGGACTTCATGGAGATGTTCGTCGGGGTGGGTGCCAGCCGGGTGCGGGACCTGTTCCAGTCGGCCCGCAAGATGGGTCGGGCCATCATCTTCATAGACGAGATCGACTCCATCGGCCGCAAGCGGGGCGCCGGGCTCGGCGGTGGCCACGACGAGCGCGAGCAGACCCTCAACCAGATGCTGTCGGAGATGGACGGTTTCGAGGCCACCGAGGGCATCGTCATGATGGCGGCCACCAACCGGCCCGACATCTTGGACCCCGCGCTGCTGCGGCCCGGACGGTTCGACCGCCAGGTGGTGGTCCCGCTGCCCGAAGCCGACGACCGGCTGCAAATTCTCAATGTCCACGTCCGGGCCAAGAAGATCGCCGCCGATGTCGACCTTCCCCTGATCGCCCGGGGATCACCGGGCATGAGCGGAGCCGACCTCGCCAACCTGGTGAACGAGGCTGCGTTGTTCGCGGTGCGCAGCGATTCCGATCAGATCCGCATGATCCACTTCGAGAACGCACGCGACCGGGTGCTGATGGGCCAGCGGAGGGAATCCATGGTCATGTCCGAGGAGGAGCGGCAGATCACCGCTTACCACGAAGCCGGCCATGCAGTGTGCGCCGCCGTGCTGCCCCATGCCGACCCGCTCCACAAAGTGACCATCATCCCCCGGGGAATGGCCCTGGGGGTGACCATGACCCTCCCCGAGGAAGACCGCCATACGCTGCGGCGCGACTACCTCGACGACATGCTGGTGATGCGGATGGGCGGGCGCATCGCCGAAGAACTGGTGTTCGGCGTGTCATCCAGCGGCGCGGCCGATGACTTGGCCGGATCTACCGAATTCGCGCGACGCATGGTGCGGGAGTGGGGTATGAGCGACCGCATCGGACCAATGGCATGGAGAAGCTCAGGACAGGTGTTCTTGGGCGACGACATGATGACCAGCCGGGAGTACAGCGATGAGACTGCCCGGGTAATCGACGAGGAAGTGGCCGAGATTTTGCGGGCCCAGGAGAACCGGTGCCGTGAGGTTCTCTCCAAGCACCGCAATGGCCTGGACCTGGTGGCCCGAGCCCTGCTGGAACACGAGACCATCTCCGGAGCTGAGGTCACCCGGCTGGTGGAACTGGGCGCCGACGGCGCCGTAGGCGATCCTCGAGACATCATCGGCTCTGCTTTGGGCGCCCGCGGCACAGGGGGAACGTCGGGTGCCTCTACAACCACCGTTGCCTCCGCCGCCGATCTGGAAGAGCCTGAAGCCCCGGAGACGTGGCCCGCACCCTGATCACCCTGGGGGTGATAGTCGGGGCACTGGCAGTGGCCTGGCTCTATCGTCGCATTCGGCCCTCGTCGCCGACTGCCCCGACTTACTCCGTGCCCGCGCAGCTTGAGCGCTGGGATTTCGCTCAGCCCAACACCGATTGGCTGCTGGCCGTGTTCACCTCCAAGACCTGCTCGACCTGCGCCGCGGTGATCGAGGCGGCCGAGGAGCTAGCCGACGACACACTGGCGGTGCAGGAGGTAGAGCATCGCCGCCACGGCGAACTGCACCGACGCTACGCCGTCGACGCCGTCCCTTTGGCGGTGGTGGCCGACCGCACCGGCGCAGTCTGCGCCTCTCTGGCCGGCCCGGCCACCTCCGCCGAACTCTCCGCCCTAATCGCCTCGGTCCGCCATTAACCTGTCTCCCGATGGGGTTGTCACGAGACTTGGTGCAGACTCGGGAGTTTTTCACCTCCCGGGCGGCTGGCTGGGAAGACCGCCATCCCGACGACGATGTCTTGTTCGACTGGGCAGTGGCCCAGCTCAAGCTGTCCCCCGGCGATGTAGCCATCGACGCTGGCTGCGGATCGGGCCGGGCCTTGGCCCCCATGCGGGCCGCGGTCGGACCCCGGGGCGCGGTACTGGGCATCGACGCCACCCCGGCCATGCTCCACGAAGCCGCCCGCCTGGGGCGGAATGCGATTTCAGCTTGCGCGCTGGGAGACGTGGGGCGGTTGCCGGTGCGGGACGGCTCCGTCGCAGGAATCCTGGCCGCCGGGCTGCTTCCCCACCTGCCCGACCCAATAGGAACCCTTCGGGAGATGGCCCGGGCCGCGCGGCCCGGCGCCCGGCTGGGCGTGTTCCACCCCATCGGCCGCCTAGCCCTGCCCTCCCGCCACAAGGATCGAGGGGCCCACGCCCACGATATGAACATAGACCCGGACCGAATCGAACCCCTGCTGGCCGAGGGAAACTGGGAGTTGATGTT
>MPNQ01000045.1 GCA_002239105.1 marine group bacterium Sva0996 bin134
GGGACAAGATGCTCAAGACCGCCGTCGTCCACGACCCACAAGATCGGTTCAAGCCCATCCGCCAGCCGCCATATCCGTCGGACAGCTAGTCCCCTTTAGCGCTCTCCTACCGCGATCCAAGCCACTGGTTCGACTACAGCCACCGGTTAGTCTGACCTCCGCATGAGCAATCCCACTTGGGAGTCAGATCCCACGACCCGCCACGAATACCGCTGGTGGGACGGCGAGAGGTGGACTGACTATGTCGCCGACAACGGGGTTCAGACCCTCGACCCCCTCACCGGAGCGGAGAATCTGAAGCCGCCGGACAGCCGACCTATCCCGCCACCACCCAGCTCGTCTGATGAGAGCACGCCTGCTTATCAGCCAATCCAAGAACTGGCTTCACGCTTCGCGCGCGTTGGTGCCCGGTTCGTCGATGGGATCATTTTCTTTGCGTTCTTTGTCGCCTTGCTATTCGCTCTTCACTCCATGGACGTCAAGCCGATTCCCTTCGACGAGATGTCTGACTCCGACAACCCCGAAGAGTTCATCGATCACATGGTGGACTATTTCGAGGACCTGGACTTTCTGACCTGGTGGCTTGTCGCCGCGGGTGCCCTTTATGAAATTGCGTTCACTGCCGTCAAGGGACAAACACCCGGGAAGATGGCTACCAGGATTCGGGTGGTTCGAGCCGAAGACCTCTTCCAACCCGAATGGGGCCGGCCCCCGAGTTGGGGCCGATCATTGGTTCGATGGGGGCTGCCCTTCGTATTGGGAATTCCTGCGTATTTTGTTCCGTTTGGGAACCTACTGGCCTTCCTCTGCTACCTCTCCCTGACGTGGGACCGCGACCGCCAGGGATGGCACGACAAGGCTGCGAGCACTTTCGTCGTCAAGAAGCTGTAGTTACAACCTGCCTTAGCCCTTAGGAGAGACGGGGCGAACCGGAGAGCAACCGCTTCAAGGTTCCGACCAACTCTTCATGGCGGTCGAGTTGGTCTCGGATGTAGTCGGGGGCCAGGCCAACCACGTGGATGCGGATGTTGATGGTGTCGGTTCCGGTGGCGGTCATCTCGGCATGCAGTTGTTCGGCGGCCTCGGCGCCGTCGGATGCCAGCACGGTGTTGGCTCCTTGGTCCCAGCGGGCCATCGTCCCCTGGGCGGCGTAGCTCCGGTAGATGTCAAGTTGGTTGTCGACAGCCTCGCCCGGTGGACCGCCGATCCAGACTCGGCGGATCAGGATCTTGGGTCCCGTGCCGCCGGCCTCGTCGAAGGCGTCTGACAGCCGCCGTACGTGGTCGACGGCTTGAAGGCTGTCGTAGAGGATGCCCAGCCCCAAACCGGCCGCTCGACGAACGGCGGCCAACGACTGGGCGGCAGCCACCATCGGCACCGGGTGGTCGGCGCAGGCCGCGATGGCCCGGTCGTCGGCCAGTGAGCCGTCGGCCTCGCCTCTCAGCGCGGCTACCAATCTGGGCAAAGCTTCTTTGAACCGCGGACCGATCTCATCGAACGGGACCTCGGCCAGCTCGAAGTCCACCGGCAGGGCCCCTGACGCGAATCCTGCGCCCACCCGTCCGGGGAAGGCAGCGGCCAGCCAGGCCACTTCTTCGGCGATTAGGGCAAAGGGCTTCATCGGCAGAAGAAGTGGACAAGGCGCGGCCCACCCGAATGGCATTGCGGCCAGCAGAAACCCGGCCATCTGCTGGGGATTGGGGAAATACCCCGGGAAACCGGCGTGGTGCTCCGACACCATGACCCCGTCGTATCCCACTTCTACCGCGCGGCTAGCCAGTTCGCGTACCTCATTGAGCTGCTCGGCGGCCGGACCGTCGTGGGGATACAGCCGTAGCGACACCGAGCCATTGGCCAGCGGCGGTACGGTGCTTTCGGTCACAGGTTTAGCGCCGGATGAAGGTGTCGGCGAAGCGACCCAGGGCGTCGCGCTTGGCCTCAATGGAGGCATGGGATGGGTCGCCGGGGTACCAGGGCATGGCGATGGTGGAGGTGACCCCGTGCTCGTTCATCTTGTCGTGCAAACGGGGGGAGGGCTCGGCGTTGGGGATCACCATGGTCTCGAACGGACCGTCTTCCTTGCCGGCCTCTTTGCGCAGCTCGCCGAGGCGGTCGAGCAGTTGGTGGATCTCGGACAGGTCATAGTTCATGCCCAGCCAGCCATCGTTGCGAACCGCCCGGGCCAGCGCGGCCTCCGACTTGCCCCCCACCCAGATCGAGACCGGCGCCTCGGGTTGGGGGTACACGCCGGTGGGGCCGAAGTCGAAGAACTCGCCGTGGAACTCGGCGGTGCCGTCTCGCCAGAAGCGGCGGCATATCTCGATCATCTCGTCGGTGCGCCGCCCTCGGCTGCGAGGGTCGGCTCCCATCAGATCGATCTCCTCCCGCAGCCAGCCCACACCCACGCCGAGGCGGAACCGGTCGTTGGAAAGCAGCGACAGAGTGGCCACCTGGCTGGCCACCGAGAACGGGTCGCGCATGGGCAGGATGTATACGTAGGTGAGCACCTCCAGGGCGGTGGTGGCGCTCAACATGGCCGACGCGGTGATCAAAGGGTCGGGGAACGGCGAGGTGTGGCTGAAGGGGTTCTCCCCCGACGGGTGTACTGAGGCGAACCCCTCGGGGACGGCCACATGGTCGGCCAAGGCCACTCCGGTGAACCCTTCGGCCTCGGCGGCCCGGGCGATGTCCACCAACTGGTCGGTTTCCTCGAACATCACCGCGGCGTAGTACTTCACTGGCTCACTCCTTGCGTCGTGTCGGCTGTCTCGTATTGGCTGCTCAGGATTCCGGCAGGGCACCCAGCATCACGTCGGGGCCCAGCGCCGGGGCTATGAACGGTGAGAAATCGGGACCTCGCCGCAGACTATGGCCGCCGTCGACGTTGATGCACTGCCCGGTGATCCACCGCGACTCGGGGCCGATCAGGAACCGGGCCAGATGACCCACATCCTCGGGCAGGCCCACATCGGCCATAGGGGTGTTCACGATGTAGCTCTCATACACTTCGCCCTCTCGGGGGATGCCCTCCATGATCTCGGTGGCGATGAACCCGGGGCGGATGGCGTTGAACCGGATGTTGGCCGCGCCGTATTCGTCGGCCGCGTTGCGCATCATGGCCTCGATGCCCGCCTTGCCGGGGGTGTAGGCCCCGAAATACGGGTGGGTGATCTGGCCGGCGATGGAAGACATGCCCACGAACGATCCGCCCCCGGCGGCCCGCATCCGCGGCACCGAGTGCTTGATGGAGAGCATGGTGCCCAGCACATTGAGATGGAGCACCCGCAGGAACTCATCGGTGTCCTGAACGTGGTAGGGACCCATGCCCCCACCCCCGCCGGCGTTGGCCACCACCCCGTTCAGCGTCCCGGTGGGTTCGGCTGCGGCCGCGACAGCGGCGGCCACCGAGGCCTCGTCGGTCACGTCGGCCACCACATAGGACACGCTCCCTCCGTTGGCGGCCACCTTCTCGACGCGCTCGGCCGAATCGGCCAACTTCGACTCGGTACGCCCGCAAATGGTCACCGCGGCACCGTCGGCGGCCAGCGCCGCCGCGCAGGCATGGCCGATGCCGGTTCCGCCACCGGTCACCAGCACTCCGTATCCCTTCACCCCATCTGCCATGATTGCTCCCTGATGAATCGCACAAGGCACTTCTACCTTGTGAGGTTGATTGATCTCAGCAGCCGCAAAGGTAACAGGAGGATCTGATGAAGGCAGACGCGCTGGACGCATTCCGGCTAGACGGCAAGGTCGCGGTTATCACCGGGGCGGCCTCGGGCATAGGCGAGGCCACCGCGGAGCTGTTCGCCGCCGCCGGGGCCAAGGTGGTGTGCGGGGACTTGGACGGCGAAGGCGTCGAGTCGACCGCCAAGGCCATTCGCGAGGACGGGGGCGAGGCCATTGCCCAGGCCTGCAACGTGACCTCTCGCAATGAGGTGGAGGCATTGGTGGCCCGAGCAGAGGCTGCCTACGGGGGGCTGGACATCATCGCCAACGTGGCCGGCACCATGTTCCCCGGCCTGATCGAGGACCTGACCGACCAGGACATCGACCGGGGCATCGACCTCAACCTCAAAGGAGTGCTCTACGGCTGCCAAGCAGCCATCAGGGCCATGAAGGATGACGGTGGCGGGGTGATCCTGAACGTGTCGTCAGGAGCCATCGACCTGGCCTACGAGGGCATCGGCGTTTACGCCTTCACCAAGGCAGCAGTGGCAATGTTGGGTCGCACCCTGGCGCTGGAGGTGGGCCGCTACGGGATCAGGGTGTGCACTCTTGCCCCCGGCAGCACCCTCACCAACTTCACCACCTGGCGCCTGCACAACGAAGACGGCACCCTGAACCAAGAGGCCTACGACGAGTTCTTGGACTACGCCCGAGACCTCTCCCCCATCGGCGCCCTCGGCGAAGCCCTAGACCAGGCCTACCTCATGCTCTACCTGGCCTCCGACGCCGGAAAATTCACCACCGGAAATGTATTCCGCTCCAACGGCGGCCAGACCACAACGTTCTAGACCGCTAACGCGGCGACCGAGGCAGCCCTAACCCGGCAGTGGCGATGATGTCACGCTGGACTTCGTTCACACCACCGCCAAACGTTCCCACCGGCGCACCTCGATAAGCGCGCTCCAACTCACCCGCCAAGACTGCCTCCGGCGTCCCTTTCACCAGGTATGACCGCTGGCCCAATACCTCCATCAAGGACTGGAACGACTTCACCTTCAGCTCTGTCCCGAACACCTTCATGGCCGAAGCATCAGCCGGCTTCAACTCGGTGTCCTCCAGGGCGGCGGCCACCTTCCAGTTGTACATCTTGAGCGCCTCGTTGCGGGCGTACACCTCGGCCAGGGCTAAGCGCACCCATTCCTGGTCGATCACCCGGCGACCGTCGTCCAGAGTGGTGTGGCGGGCCCAATCCACCACCCTGCGCAGCGGCCCGTCGATATTGCCCGCCGGAGCCAGCCCAACTCGTTCGTGGTTGAGTTGGGCCGTTATGAGCTTCCAGCCCCCGTTCACCTCGCCGATGCGGGCCCAGTCGGGCACTCGGATGTCGTTGTAGTAGGTGGCGTTGGTGTGGCCCCCGCCCAGAAGCCAAATGGGAGTGTGGCTGAACCCGTCCAGGGTGGTGTCCACCGCGAAGATGGTGATGCCCTTGTGCTTGGGCATATCGGGGTCGGTGCGGGTGGCCAGCCATATCCAGTCGGACTCGTGGCCGCCGGTGGTCCATATCTTCTGGCCGTTGATGATCCACTCGTCGCCGTCGCGCACCGCCCTGGTCTTGAGCGAGGCCAGGTCGGTGCCCGCAGTGGGCTCGGAGTAGCCAATGGAGAAGTGCAGTTCGCCGGCCAAGATCTTGGGCAAGAAGAACGCCTTCTGCTCCTCGGTGCCGTAAACGTTCAGGGCCGGTCCCACGGTGTTGAGGGTGACAAACGGCAGGGGCACTCCCGCCCGGTTGGACTCCTCGAAAAAGATGAGTTGCTCCAGTGGCGTGTAGCCCTGGCCGCCCCACTCTTTGGGCCACCCCACACCAAGCCAGCCGTCCTTGCCCATCTGGCGGACGGTCTCCTTGTACACCGGCCCCCCGTGCTCGCCGCCCAGGGAGTCCCGCCGCTCAGGGGTCATCAGGTTCTCGAAGTAATTCCGCAGAGTGGCCTGGAGCTCGAGTTGGCTTTCGGTGAGGGCAAGGAACATCGACGGCCATAGTAGATAGGTTGGGACCGGAAGCCACGACCCAAGGCAGGTAGCCCCGATGAACAAGGCCCAACTTCTGCTGTGCGCTGCACCGGACCCCGAACTGGCGGGCCAACTCACTCGTTTCCTGGAAACGTGGCTGGCCGGAGCACCCGACGGCGAGAGGTCGGGTCGGGTGCTGGTCCGACTGCCTGACGATCCGATGCGGGGACACGTGACCGATGGGCGGCCAACCTACGAGGCAATCGTGGAGATTGGGCCGATGTCCAGCCCCAATACGCTGGTCGAATCTCTGAGGGGGGCTTCTTCAGCCCTGGGTGACCTCGTCGAAATCGGTGCCAGCGCGGTGATCGCCGGGACTGTGGCAACGATCAAGCCGGGGACCGGCGATCTCCAGCTGTCGTTCATCATGAGCCGACGCCCCGATATGACCGCAGCCGAGTTTCACCGCTACTGGCGCTACGAGCATGTCCGCCATGCGCATACCGACGGAATGGTGGGCTACCACCAATTCCATGGAGATCCGATTCTCTCGGCTGAGCTCGCCGCGGCGTCCGGGTTTGACCGCTGCGACGTGGACGGGATCGCCGAGTGCTATCTGGAACATGTGGTCGGATTCACGACCAACCCGCCCACTGACCGGGGCGACCGGGTGAACTTCGCCGACGAGGCAACTGAAGTGGGCGTGATCCTGCGGACCGTTTGCGCCAATCCCTAGAGTTCAGCCCCAGAGGGCGGGGTGGGTGCCGATGACTTGGGCTTCGGCTAGGCGGGCGATCTCGCCTTCGTCGAGGCCGAGCACGCCGCGCAGGATCTCCTCATTGTGCTCGCCCAGGGTGGGAGCGGGACGACCGAGACGGTGGTATTGGCCGTTGAACCGGGCCGGGAAGCTGGGATAGGGAACCGCCCCGACCACGACATGGTCCATCCACTGCTGGTGGCCCCGGGCCGCGAGCTGGGGATTGTCGATCGACTCTCGGCCGGTAATCACCGGCGCGGCGGGCACGCCGACAGCCAAGAGCTCATCTACCGCGGCGTCGCGCTCCCTTTCGGCCACCCAACCGCCGATGGCGGAGTCGATTTCATTGTGATGGGCATGGCGCTCGTCCCGGCTGGCCCACACCGCCCAGTCTTGGCGTCCGATCAGAGCCGCCAATGCGGACCATTGGGAGTCTTCATCTACTGAGACCACCACCCACTGGTCCTCACCGACCGCGGGGTAGATGCCCTGGGGAGCGGCGTAGGGAGAACGATTGCCCTGGCGCTGGAGGAGCTGGCCGTAGGCGGTCCACTCGATCACCTGCTCGGCGGCCGCATTCAGCCCGGCCTCAATCAGTGGAACTTCCACCAGCAGGCCCTCGCCGGTCTGGACCCGATGCTCTAGCGCTAAAAGAGTGGCGAACACCGCGTGCATTCCGCCTAGTTGGTCGCACATACCCCGGGGAACCAGCGGGCGGCCGTCGGGATCGCCGGTGAGGAAAGCCAGACCACTGGCTTGCTCGATTGTCATGGCGAAGCCGGTGCGGTCGCGCCATGGCCCGGTCAGGCCGAATGCCGGCATCCGCACCATGATGGCGTCGGGGTTGAGCCGGTGGACCTCGTCCCAGTCCAATCCGAAGTTCTCCACTACCCGGGGGGAGTAGTTCTCGATGACGATGTCAGACATCTCCACCAACCGCTTCACATGGGCCAGTCCATCGTCGCTGGACAGGTCCAGCGTCACCGACCGCTTCCCTGTGTTGGCGCCGTGGGTCACCGGGCTCCACTCCCACAGCTCGTCGCGTTGGAGCCCGCTGGCAAAGCGCATCCCATCGGGGCGCTGGATGGACTCCACCTTGATGACGTCGGCACCCAGAGCCGAGAACAGACACGATGCCACCGGCCCGGCCCAGAACGTGGCCAGATCGCACACCTTGAGACCCGCCAGCGGCAGCGAGGGTTCTGTTCGGGGCGAACCTAGGCTCTGAGCCGGTGCCGAACCGGCCCCTGCGCCCAAGAACTCCTCGTCAGCCTCTCCCAATGCAGGGGCGGGCGACACCGTGCAGGGTGGGCGAGTACTGAGCTGATACGGCACCCGGGGCTGGGTGAACCCGCCGGGGTTCTCCACATAAACGCCTCGCTCGGCAAAGTGGTCAATCTGGGCCACCCGGCTGCCATCGCCGATGGGGGCCACCGGCACCCGCAGCAAGGTGGCCTTGTCCACGATCTCATCCACGGTGTGGGCCTGGGTATAGCGGGCGATGCGGGCCCACACGTCGTCTCGATGGTCCATTCGGCCGTCGCCGCTGGCCAAAGCGGGATCTTCGGCCATGTCAGGGTCGTCGATGACCACGCAGAAGTCTTTGAACTGCTGGCCGGTGATGGTGCAAAAGCCCACCCAGCCGTCCTTGGCCGGCTCCACCGAAGGGATCTCGATGGATCGGGTCGCCCCGGTTCGGGATTCAGGGGCATAGGTGGCGTAGAGGTGGGCATACACCACGAAGCTGGTGGTCATGGCCTCATAGGCCGAGACGTCCACGTGCTCGCCTTGCGCGTTGTCCCGTCGGGCGGCCATTAACGCGGCCAGCCCCAGAGCGCTGGCGTTGGCCGCCGTCAGAAATTCGCCAAGCTTGCCCCCCACCCCAAGGGGCATCTCATCGGGAATGCCGCGGCTATGGGTGGAGCCCACCCAGGCTTGGAGGGTGAATTCGTTGGCCGGGCGCTGGTCCCACGGCCCCCCACGGCCCCACGGCGAGATCGAAAGAAGCACCAGAGAAGGGTTGGCCTCGGACAACTCAGCGTGGCCCAGCCCCATCGACTCCACCACGCCGGCACCCAAGTCCTCCACCACCAGATCTGCGGTGGCCGCGAACTCCAGAAATCGGCGGCGGCCCTCAGGGTCGTCCAAGTCGATCACCGCGCTGCGCTTGCCGGCGTTGAGGAATTGGAAGAAGGCACCGTCTCCAGCACCGCCGCCGGCGGGCGACCCCGATGCCGACCACGACCGCAATGGGTCGCCGCCGGGAGGTTCCACTTTGACCACCTCGGCGCCGGCGTCGGCGAACAGCTTGGCGGTGTAGGTCCCGCCGATGGTGCGGGTGATCTCCAGCACCCGCACCTGGTCGAGCACCGCCCCGTCGGGCGTGCCCAGCAGACCCACCGCGGCCATCTCGGGCATGGGCGTGTGTTAGCCGATGACGACTGGGTTGATCGGGCTGCCGGTGGCCCCGGTCACGTTCAGTGGGGACACGGTCATGAAACCCTCGTGGCACCCGTCGGCGGCCATCTGGGAGAAGTTCAAAAACTCCAGCATGTAGATGCCTGCGCCCACAAGCAGGATTTTGTGGACGGTGAGGAAGTCGTTCTCGTCGAACGGGATGACCTCGATGGCCGCGTTGTCGGAACCCACGGCCACCACGTCTTTGGCCATCAACCACTCGGCCCCATCGTTGTTGATGCCGGGCTGGGCGAAGGGCTGCTCTGCGGATGGGTCAGCCTCAATCGACCACCACATGTCGAGGTAGCCGGTGCGGATCAGCACGATGTCGCCGGCTCGCACCGGGGTGCCCTGGGCCTCGGCGCAGGCGGCCATGTCGGCCCCGCCGATCGGCGTGCCCGCCTCCAGCCATCTGTCGGCACCCATGTGGGCCACCATGTCCAACAGCACGGCCCGGCCAGCGATGGCTCCCACCTTTTCGATGCCCAGCCGAGATGCCCCGGTGTGGGTTTTCATGGCCTCCTTGGAGAAGCCGTTGTAGTGCTGATCTTGGCCGTACACATGGCACAGGGCGTCCATGTGGCTGGTGGTGTGGGAGGCGAACACCAGCACGTCCTCGTGGGCCCCGGTGCCGGCGTGACAGCCGTAGGCCTCATAGATACCCTCATCAGAGGCGTTCTGGAGGGTCAGCCGCATAGGCGTCCCCCGGTAGTCCATGATGGGCACGCCTTGCGATTGGATGGGTATTCCCAACGGGTACACCTTGCCGGTGGTGATCGACGCACTGGCATCTTTCACCACGTCGGGGGTGAGCAGATTCAGCGCCCCCCGCTCATCCTCATCGCCCCATCTTCCCCAGTTGTTATCTGCCATGGCCGAGACTCTAGTGATGCCAAGGCCAGCCGGTCACCCCGGCCAGCTGGTCACTCCGCAGAGGATGGCGGCGGCTTCATGCCGAAATCTCCCAGGCGCCGCTCCACCAGGGGCATCAAGCCGGGGAAGCCGGGGATGCGGCGCAGGCGGCGGTCGAGGTACAGGCCCATGCTGAGGATTGTGGCTACCGATGCCCCCCAGTTGACACCCAGGCGGATGAGGACGAACTTGTTGATCGAAGCATTCTGAAGCAGCCAGATGTCGAACCCGACGCTGGCGAATACGATCAACCCCACCGCGATGGAGACCCGGCGCGTCACTGCTCGATATTCCGGGTGGGATTTGGTTTCTCGGTCGATCGGCACGAGATAGGGAAGGGCGTAGCCGGTGGCGTTGCGCCTCATGGCCGCCGAGATCAAAAGGGCCAGCGCGGCCAGCGCCTTGGCTCCGATGCCGATGCCGAAGTACACGTCCTCGCTGTCGTAGATGATGCCCAGCGTGCCCCGGATAAGCAGGTACACCACGATGATCGGCATCACCCGACCGAGGGGCAGTCCCCGCCGGTACCGGCTGATCTGGGCCTTTATGGCCCACAGCGTCATGGCAGCAATGGCGGGGACCAATCCGAAAATGCTGTTGAGCACCAAGAACAGCACGATGGGCATGTACTGGTCGAACACATCGGCCCGGGTGGGGGCTGGCGGCATCGGCGCCGGTGGGGAGGTGTCGTCGGCCATGGGCAGAATGCTCGGAGGCCCTACCGGGACAGGGCGAACCAGGCTCGGGCGGCGTCGGCGTCGCCGAAGGTCTCCACACCGGGGCGGTCGAGGCTGATGCGCTCCCACGACAGCAGCACCAGATCGGTGCCGCTGGCCCGCACCGCGGCGTCGCCCTTGGCGTGCTCGAGGCTCATCTTGATGCGGCCACCGTCGTTCACCAGCAGCCACTCCCCGTCGCCGTCGGTGCGGTGCAGATGCAAGCTGGCATTGGGCAGGGTCATTTTCCAGTTGGCCACCGCGAACGGAAGCACCACCTCGAACAACTCGCTCACGCCGTCGGCCCCCAGGTCAGAGTCGATCGGGCCGGGCTCCCCGAAAGCAGCCTCGGCGTCCCAACGGTGTACCGCGGTCTCATGGGCCATGCGGCGGAAGTAGAAGGCCATGGTGTTCTTGCCGGCCCAACTCCACACCGCATCGTCGGGGTCGGCCCCATCCAGTGCTTCTTGCACAAACCGGTGTCCCTCTTCGAACCACTCCACGATGGCGTCGCCTTCGGGAGGACGGGGGATCTCGTCGGCGGGAATCATCTCAGTGGCCCGCTCGGCCACATGGCGACCCACCGAGCGGTACACCCGGCCGACGTGGGCCAGCAGCTTGTGTATGGTCCAGCCCGGGCACGGCGGTACGACGGCGTCGATGTCGCGCCGCCCGGCTGCGGCAATGGCCTCGCCGTCGGATCGCAGGGCTTGCTGATAGACGGCTCGGTCGACGCTCATGGCCCGACGGTACCAATCGCAGGCCGCCGAACTGCTACTAGCTCACCGCCGTTTGCTAGAACCGGGTAATGATCGAAGCCAATTGGGACCTCGACACCCTCCGAGTGTTCCTTCACATCCTCGGTGCCGCAGTGTGGGTGGGCGGCCAGGTGATTGTTGCCGCCCTGGTGCCGGCCCTGCGTCGGATAGGCCCCGAGGCCACCCAGGCCGCGGCCCAGCAGTTTTCCCGGGTGGCATGGCCGTTCTTCTGGCTGGCCGTGCTGTCGGGCCTTTGGAATCTGCTCGAAGTCGAGTTCGAAGACGCGGCCAACAGCTACCACATCACGCTGACCATCAAGCTGGTGCTGGTGATAGCCACCGGTGTGGCCGCCTGGCTGCACACCAAGGCCACCGACCGCCGCCGCATCGCCATGATGGGCTCGCTATCGGGCGTTGCCTCTATCGGCGCCGTGCTGGTGGGCGTGGCGCTGTAGGCGCCTACTCGCACCAACCCTTCGCCCTATCGCCCTGCCTGGATGAAGTCGGGGATCGCGGTGGCCAATCCGATTCCGAACTCGCTCTGAGCCTCTATGAGAGAGTCGAGCGCGGAACTGGCCAGATCGTGCGCGGCCCGGGCCTCTATAAGAGCATCGGCGCCCACTGCGGCTCGGGCCTCAATTAGGGCATCGGCCGCCACTGCTCGGAGCTCGGCCAATACCCTCTGGACCGCAATGTAGGAGTCCCGGCAGCGAAAGAGGTCGTCGGTGACCTCGGCAACCGCGTCGATAGCGGTGTCATAGGCTTCGGCGGAGGTTTCATCGGGCTCGCGAAGAGCGGCAAGCATGGCCGTAGCGCCATAAGGGTCCCGGGCCTCTTCTCGGAGGCCGACCGAGGCCTGCACTTCCTCCATGCTTGCACCCGCTTTGGCCAGGGATATTCGCACCTCGGTCATGAGGTCCCAGAGATGGTTGGTCATGGTGTCGTTGTAGGCCGACCGCACCACTCGCAGATCGGCCAACGCGGACCTGACACCGCTGACGCGGTCTTTCTGCGCCTCGGCGACCAGGTCAGTCTGGATGTCGGCCGCGAGGGCGGTCTGCACCTCGGAGTCCAATTCTTGCCGGTAGTCCTCTTGGGCCTTCAACAGCGTGTTCAGAGCGTCGGCCACGTCGTGGTAGGAGTCGTGCGCTTCAGTCAGAATGCCGAGGGTTTCTGCCATTTCCACGTAGCCGTCGTCAGCGGTTGGGTGTCCGACTGCGACTGCTCCATCTTGCCGCTCTTCGGACAGAGCATCCAGAGCCAGCATGACGGCATCAAGGGCGCGGTTCGATGAGGCACAAGAGCCAGAGCCAGGTGTGCCCGGAACCTGGTCGTGGGCTGCCTCGGCGCTGGGGGTCGAGTCTTCGCCAGCGGCAACCAGCCCCGCTCCTTCGCCACCCTCATCAGGGAAATAGGCCGATGCGATTTCAGCGACGGTGCGGCGGGCAGCTTCGCGATAGATCTCGGTCTCCCGAATCGCCCTCCGGGCAGACACCGCAGCCCACACAGCAGTCTGATCAGCCTCAAACGCCGCGGCCTCGGCTTCGTCGTCCCAATTGGCCAGACGGGCGAAGAAACCGGCTCGCTGGGCCGCGTCGGCGGCCTCGCCTACCAGCGTGCACGTGTTCCGAATGGCGTCGACTGCCCTGGCGTAGAACCTAGTGTCGCCCATGACCCCTCCAGGGGGCAGCTCAAAGCGCGGCGCTGGTTCTGCCATGGCCTAGAAGTCGCCGAAGATCTCGGGAAGCGTGAAGTCGAATCCCACCTCGAAGGCCGCCCGTGCTCCGAACAAGGCGTCCATGGCGGCGCTGGCGGTGTCGTAAGCGGCCCGGATCTCCACCAGCGCCCCAGTACCGACCACCGTGCGGGCCTCGATCAGGGCGTCAGCGGCCACCGCCCGGTTCTCCACCAACAGAGCGTCCACCGCATCACAGGCGCTCTGGGCCCGCAGCCGGTATTCCTTGGCCTCGATGACGACATCTCGGGCGGCGTCGTAGATGTCGGTGGGAGTCCCGGAGTCATTGAACGAGTACGCCAGGGCTGAGGCGGCATGGACGTCGTCGGCCTCGCTGTGGTCGCCGGCGGCGGCTTGGATCTCGAGCACCGTGGCGGTGGCCGCGGCCAAATTGGTGCGGGCCTCGGCCAAGGCCCCCCACAGCTCGTCGGCGATCTCGGCGTTGTAGGCGGTGCGGGTCACCGCCAGCGTGGTCAAAGCTGAACGGAACTCGCCAATGGACTTGGCTCGGATGTCGTCGGCCACCGCGGATTTCAAGTCGGCGGCCAGCGCGGTCTGCGCGGCAGCCAGCGACTCTTTCAGATAGGCAATTCGGGCGTTGGCCAGAAGGATCAGCGCGTCATCGACCGCTCGATAGGAGGTCCGCGCCCCGGCCAACACCGACAGGGTTTGGGCCAGCTTGCCGTAGCCGTTGTCCTCGCCTCGGTCGGTTTCCCGCTCCCGCTCCTCGGCCAATGCCACCAAAGCGTCGGACAAGTGGCCTGAGAACGCTCCTTCTTCTTCAGCCTCCTCTTCGGCCTCAGCCACCTCTCCTGTATCGACTTCCTCAGTTGCGCCTTCGGTGCTCGCGGCGGCGGCAAAGGCCGCGGTCACCTCGGCCAGCGTGGTGCGGGCCGCATCGGCATAGGCGGCAACCGCCTCTTTGGCCCGCAGCGCCTCGGCCATGGCCATGACCGCGGCCTTATCGGCATCGTGGGCCGAAGCGTCGGCCTCGTCGTTCCAGTCGGTGATACCGGCGAAGAAACCGGACCGCTGGGCAGCGTCAGCCGCCTCCCCAACTTGAGCACAAGCACTGCGCAGGGCCTCAACGGCACCGGCGTAGTAGCGGGAGTCTGAGACTACGCCCCCAGCAGAGAACTCAGTTTCTATGGCGGGCTCAGCCATGGCCTCCACGGTAGTTCTTGTTGCCATCAGAAGGGGTTGAACAAGGCGGCATTTTCTTGTCAAAGGCAGAACCAACACAGAGGGAGCCGAAATAGTACGGTTTTACCCAGTCGGAAGCAGGGACTTGGGAGCGGGAATATGTCAGAAGCCTTGACGCCGGAGGAGATCGCCCGAAAGATCAAGCGGGCGGGGATCGGCAAGGCCAAGTTCGACTTCACCCAGACGTCAATCCTCGGAATCATGGCCGGGGCATTCATCGCCCTGGGCGGAGTGTTCGCCCTCACCATCGCCGTCAGCCCAGAGTTGGGCACCGGGCCGGCCCGGCTGCTCATCGGCGTGGGCTTCTCGTTGGGGCTGTTCTTGGTAGTGGTCACCGGGTCGGAACTGTTCACCGGCAACAACCTGATGGTGGCCAGCTTTTTCAGCCGCCGCATCAGCGGCCCAGAGCTCACCCGCAACTGGGCGCTGGCCTTCGCAGCCAACCTCGTCGGCTCACTGGTGATCGTGTTCTTGCTGTACTTCAGCCGGTGGTGGGCCCAGGCCGACTACGCCTTCTCGGTGCGGACCATCCAAATCGCCAACGACAAGGTCAACCTGTCCTTCGAGACCGCCTTCGTGCGGGGGCTGTTGGCCAACATGCTTGTGTGCCTGGCGGTGTGGATGGCGGTGGCCGGCCGCTCCCTGGTGGACAAGATGATCGGGATCATCCTGCCCATTACCGCCTTCGTGGCCGCCGGCTTCGAGCACAGCATCGCCAACATGTTCTTTCTGCCCCTGGGCTGGCTGGTGTCCACCGACGCCGACGCCCTAGCTGCCGCCGGCCTCACCACCGACCAGATTGACCGCCTCAACTTCCCCTGGGTGGCCCACAACCTCGTAGCCGTAACCCTCGGCAACATCATCGGCGGCGCCCTTGTCGGCCTAACCAACTGGACGGTCTACCTAAGACGCCAGTAAGCAGGGCCATCGCCGCCTCGCTGCCAAACGGCAGCGTGAGGGTCGGGTCTGCCAACGGCTACCAAATGCGGCGGGCGGCTGCCCAGCGGCTGAGTTCGCTGCGGTTGGACAGCTGGAGTTTGCGCAGTACGGCTGAGGCGTGGGACTCCACTGTCTTTATGGAGATCGACAGGCGACGGGCGATCTCTTTGTAGGTGTATCCCCGGGCCAGGTGGCGCAGCACCTCATTCTCTCGGGGAGTGAGCCGATCGAGGTCGTCGTCGAGCAACGGAGCCGCCTGCGCACTGTGCATGAAGGCATTGAGCACGAAGCCTGCCAGCCGGGGCGAGAGCACTGCATCGCCGTCACGAACTCGCAGGATGGCCTCCACCAGCTCATCTCCAGAGATGGTCTTGGTGACGTACCCCCGGGCGCCGGCCCGGACCACATCCACCACATCCTCGGTCGCGTCGGACACCGATAGGGCCAAGAAGTTCGTTTCAATCCCTGCCGCTCCCACTGCCTCGATGACTTCCCGACCCGATCCCGAGGGCAAGTGGACATCCAACAGCACGACATCAGGGGACCAGCGCTCAATCTCGGCCACGGCTGAGGCCACGTCATCGGCTTCGCCCACTACCTTCACACGGTCGCCCAACTCAGCTCGCACGCCGCTGCGGAACAGCCCGTGATCGTCTACAACCACGACTCGGCACGGTGCAGCAACCACAACCAGAACGGTAGCGGGCAGGGAACCGGCACCTGCATCGCCTCGGGGCCGGGTTCAATACCGGACCAAGCGGAGATAGACCTCGGTGCCCTCACCGGGCGCGCTGCGAATCTCGCACTCGCCCCCCGCCCGGCGCATCCGCCCCACGATGGACTCCCGTATGCCCACCCGGTGGTCACCCAGCACCGCGGGGTCGAACCCGATGCCGGTGTCGCGCACGAACGCCTCGGCCACCTCCTCCCCCACCTCCACGAACAAGGAGAATTGTTCCCGGCCCGACCACCGGGCCGCGTTGGTCATCGCCTCCCCCGTTGCGGCTACCAGCGATTCCAGCGGCACGTCAAGCACGGCGTCGCCTACAGAAACCACGTCGATGCGCACACCGTGGAGGTCCTCGACCTCGGAAGCCGCCTGCTCGATCGCCGCGCGAAGGGTCCTCTCCGATGGATCCGACTCCTCCGCGTACAACCAGTCCCGCAGCTCCCGCTCTTGGCGGCGGGCAAGCGCGGCCACCCGGCTCGGGTCGTCGGTCCGCTGAATGAGGGCCAGAGTCTGAAGCACCGAGTCGTGCAAGTGCGCGGCCACCTCGGCCCGCTCGTCAGCCCGGACCCGCAGCCAGCGCTCCTCCCAACGATCCCTGGCCAGCACAACTATCCAGGGACCGAGGATCAAAGCCAGCCCGCCCGCCACCAGCGCAGCGGGCAGCACCCCATCGAACACCACACCTGGGGAGACATTGGCCGCGATCAGCGTGACCACGCCGCCAGCGACCACGATCACGCCCAGGGCCACCCGCAGCGCCGATCTCAGGGCCCCTGCTGTGCCGACCCAAGCCATCGGTCGCGCCTGCCGGGCGATGAACCCAAAGCCAGTGGTGACGCATAGAAAGGGCCATAGCACCTCGTCGGGGGCGGTGATTCGAAGCTGTCGGGCCAACAGCACCATCCCGACCACCATCAGGCCCAGCCCGAAGGCCCGCCGGTTGGCCAGCCGTGCAGGAGGTGCCTGGGGCTCTGCTTCGTCTTGACGGGCAGGCAGCAACGCCCATGCCAGCAGGTAGAGCGGAACACTGACCCAAGCCGCCGTGAGCGCGACGAAAGCGGTCCGCACAACCACCGGCTCCATGCCGAGATTCACGGCGATGCCGCCGCATACCCCGCCTGCCATCCGATCAGTGCCCGACCGAGCCAACCGGCTCACACCCATGTCCCTATTGTCGCATGGCAACCGGGTGGCGGCTCTGGGGAACAACCCTGACCCCTCTCCCGCCTCTCAGGGGATTATCAGGGAAACCCCCTATGGGAAGTCGACCTCGACAAGGCGATGATGAGGACATGGCCGACGACACGAAGCAGTCCCTGCGCCGGAGCGCTGACGACAGGATCATCTCCGGCGTGGCCGGCGGGATCGGGAGCCTGGCCGGCGTCAATTCCGTTTCAATCCGGGTCGGTTTTATCCTGCTGACGTTCGTCGGCGGGGCCGGCTTGTGGCTGTACTTCTTGGGCTGGCTCTGTCTTCCCCACCGGGATGGGTCGCCCAGCATTCTGGCCAACACCCTGCGGGGCGACTCCCCCCACCAAATTCGCAGCATGGCCGGCACCCTGCTTCTTCTGGCAGCCACCGCAATCAGCATGTTCCTTCTCGGTCCGCCGCTGTTGGACCTCCTCACCATGTTCCTGACTAGTGGGGCTGTCGTCATCGTCCTGCTGGCCGTCGCCCTCATTGCGGCCGGCGCATGGCTCATCTGGCGGCCCAAAGCCTCTGATCCCCCACCGCTTCGGTCTGGGCCGCCCCCGCAAGAAGCGGCAAGCTCGCCGGTGGCCGCCGCGGCTGCGGCGCCGACGAGGGATGTGACGGCGCCGACCGGGCCGGCAGATTCCCCTGGCGGCGAGCGGCTCGCCCCCACCGGTCGCCGCCGAGGGCGCATCAAGGCTCGGACGCGGCGGGGCCCCCCCCCCCCCCCGCGCCGCCCCCCGGCCCGCCCCCCCCCGGGCCGCCGCCGAGGGCGCATCAGGGCGCGGACGCGTCGAGCCTCCGCCCCCCGCTGGCGACGCTCTCGGCGCCAGCGACGGCGGCGCGAGCGGTCGTTCCTCGGGCCGATCGCCAGCGCAGCCATGCTGATTGTTGTCGGCGGCGTAGTGATACTCGACCGTTTCGAAGTGTTCGACACAGACCCGACTCTGCTCGTTGCTGTGTTGGTTCTGATCGTCGGCGCCGTCCTGGTGATGTCTGCCTTCCTCGGACGAGCTCACGGTTTGATACTTGTGGGAGCGCTGCTGTCGGCGGTCCTGGTCGTCGGGACGGCCGCTGATATCCGCTCCGTGTGGTCGGGGATAGGAACCGAGCGGGTCGAGGCAACCAACCTCGGGGAGTTGGAGGACGAGTACCGCCATGGCATCGGGAAGCTGGTGGTAGACCTCCGGGAAGTCGATTTCAACGGCCAGAGCACAACGCTGAATCTTGGACTCACCATCGGCGAGCTCCTGATCTATGTGCCGGCAGACATCAATCTTGAAATGAACGCTCATATCGGCGCCGGCGATCTGCACATGGACCCGTCACCAGTTGACAAGTGGGGATCGCTCAGAAGTGACCCGACAATCATGGAAAGCGGCGTGGACAAGGACGTCACTGCATCGTGGGACCAGCCTGAGCCCTCCAACGGCACCCTGCGCCTAGACCTGGACCTCGGCTTCGGCATAGTCCGAATCCTCCCCGGTTCACCCGGATTGAACGCATAAGGACAGCTCAGGAGATACCAATGTCGAAACGTCATCCCGATCCCATGGAACATTCCCCCAACAACCCCGATCGCGGCGATCAGGCGAAAAAGCTGAAGCGCCACCCCGTGAACCTCCTGGCCCTGATGAGCGGCCTGGTGTTCTTGGTCATTGGCGGTGGTGCCCTCATTCACCGCATCGCGGTCGAGATCGATGCCGTCCTCGTCACAGCGCTGACTCTGATCGCGATCAGCGCTATCTCCGCCGCTGTCCTCATCGCCCGCCGCCCCCGCCCACCATCCCCCGCCTCAGACTTTGACCAGATCAAGTGATACCATGATATTTGAATGTATTTCGATTTCACAAAGCTGCGGTTCGCTGCCAGCGCGCGGCGACATGGGATTTCGGAAGACGATGCGCTCCACGCCTGCCGGAACGCCATTCGCATCATCCAAATGGACGATCTATCGATGTTCTTGGGTGCCGACCCCAGCGGTCGCATGCTGGAAGTAGGAATCGCGAGAACGGGCGAAGCCCCTAGAATCATTCATGCGATGAAGGCACGGCCTAGCTACTTGAGGTGAATGAAATGTCCCAACCCCTTCAAGAATTGATCGCCAGGGCCGAGGCGAGCGGCGACTGGGACGAGGTGGCCGACTGGTGCGAGACCTTTGACTGGTCAGAGGCCCAGGAAATTCCCGTCGCCGAGTTCTACCTAGGGTGTGCAGCAGCAATCAGCCCGACGAACAAACCCCAGCTCCTCAAGGCGATTTCAGCAGCTCGAGCAAGTGGGTCTACTTGGGCACGGGTCGGGGACATCCTCGGCATCTCAGCCCAGGATGCTAAGGACCACTACGACCCGCTTCTCGAAACTGAGGACATAGCAAGCGCTAGGCCCTAACTGACAGAACAACCTCCGAGATGAACTGGTTGAGTTCGTCGTCTCGCCGAGACAAGGACTCATAGGTCCAGTCGGGAATGATGAGCTCCTTAGCTCCGGCTTCGTGAAGCTTGCCGACTTGATCAATCACTGCTTCGACTGAGCCCATCAGCGTTGGCCGCCTGCCCGCTCGACCGACGAAGTCGCGTTGAACATCCCGATCTTCGCTCAAGCACAGGAACGCCTGGGTCGAACAGCTCACTTCATCCGGGTCGCGCCCCACTTCCTCGCAGTGCTCGCGTAGAATCCGGCGCTTGTGTCGCAGGGCCTCCGCATCCACCCATGCGTTCCACCAATCGGCGTACAGCGCAGCAGTTCTAAGTGTCCGACGCTCGCCTTTGCCCCCGACCAGCAGCGGAAGCTTCCCCTGGACTGGCTTGGGGTAGCGTGGCGCCTCCTCAAACTCGAAGTGTCGAGACTGACCGGTCCAACTCTCATTCTCTAGCAGCCCGCGAATCGCCTGACAGCTTTCCTCAAGTCGATCCGACCTCGTCTTCCGGTCGCCCAACTCGAACCCGTACGCCCGATGTTCGTTCTCCTGCCAGCCCGCTCCAACCCCAAGAATGAACCTTCCACTGCTGATGTGGTCACAAGTCACCGCCGCCGATGCCAGTACTGCCGGATGCCGATAGGTCACCGAGCACACCAACGACCCCAGAGTGATCCGACTAGTCGCCGCCGCCAGCCCAGCCAGCGTGCCCCAAACCTCCAGCACATCTTCTTGATCCTCAAGCGGCTCTTCCACCATGAAATGGTCCGCCACCCACACCCCATCCCACCCGGTGGCCTCGGACCGCAAAGCCAGATCAAGAACCTCCCTCCAAGACCGCTCCAACGCCGGCCACACGCTGAATCTCAAGGGTCGGTTGCGATGGCCCCAGAGATATGCTGTAACCACCCCTTCACTTCACCATCTGGATCTCGTTCATCAAGCATTTCTAGAGTCATATTCTGGATACAACAATGATTCAAATGGTACTTTACTAACCGCTTGTTCACTCTACTCCCCTTTGCATTGCACTGCTCCGACAAGCACCTTACAGTTCCTTGTGGGAGATCCTTGATCTTTTCGGTGACTGCGGTAGAAACATCATTCTCATCAGTGACTTCTATCTCTATACCCAGGGTCGCCATGATAGCATCTGAGTGCAAATAGTTTTCCATTTCGCGCTTATTAGTAGCCACAGCCAGACATTTCTCGCGAGCATTGAATTCATCTAACTGCTTCTGGCATTTTGGGTCGTCTTCAGGTGCAGTGTCCCTATCAAAAATATGAAACTCGGTCCTATTTAAAGGAGATAGCCTAGACACCCAAGCAGCCAGGTTTGATCCCCCGACTGGGATTACTACAATCGAACCTTCTTCCTCTAATGCACCAAGATCGACAACACCTGTACCGGCATCTAGTAGGAGTCGCGACATTCCCTTCAAGAAGTCTACATCATGCACTCCCTCAACTCCCAAAAACATCTCAACTTTGTTGTCAGGCAATACTCCAAGGGACTTAGCTACGAGTTCATATGCCTCTTCAGTGCCCTTGTGAATTACACGCTTACTATTCTTACCTACCTCAAGATAACGAAGCGTGTCGACAGGGAGCAACCTCCCTAACGCAGGAGTGTGGGTCGTCAAAATTACCTGCGTATTGTCAGAACCTGCTAAGTCAGAAATAGAGCTATAGAGCTTTTTCTGTTTATCTGGATGTTGAGCTGTCTCTAGTTCTTCAACGGCATATATTACAGATCGATTGGGACCGCTCTCCTCCAGTAGTTGTTGTGCTTGTGCCTGGAGGAATCCAAGCAATACAATTCTTCGAGCCCCACTGCCTCGTTTGTTAATTGAAATACCTAGTTCATCCTTCAATTTAATCTTGAAAATAGTTGCCCAGTTTGGATTGTCAAAGAACGGTTCAATTCTAGTTCCAAGCTCATGATCCAAGTTTGCAATATTCTCGATCGTCAACCCGACAATTTTTTGAATTTCCTCTACAACTAAACTGGAAACTTTGCTCAGTTGACTTTCCATCTTCCCAATAGCAACCTTTACAGCGGCTTTCATGGGATCTTGCGCCTCTTCATCTTGATCTGTGCTTGGCCGATCAGCTTTAAATAGAAAGAACATCGGCAAGGAATCCTTAAGGCGTTCCCAAATATCCTTCGCACCTGGCAAATCTGATATTTGTAGCGGTCGCAACTTCAATTGTAAATCTTCTCGCGAAAGACGGATCGCTCTCCGCAACTGAGCGTTGATACTCGTGTTGATTTTTGAAATATCAACTTCTAATTCCGCAGCGCGCTTCTTCAAGTCCATGTTTTTCAACGATAGCAAATCGTCAATTTTATCTGCAGTCGGGTGTTCCGCTATTAGACAAGTGTATTCCAATTTAGGTGTCTTGAGCGCAGCATTATATACCCGCTTAATCTCAAGTCGACCTTTTTGATTAAGAAGATGTTCTTCCTTTAGGGATGTCCCATGTGTCGCATCTATTACCAATTCATCCGGCAGTTCGTCAAACACGCATGTGATCTCAATGCGCTTCTCACTTGCATCTACAGAACAATCATCTTGGTCTGGTTTGAGTTTATCATCAAAGAATAGTTCTAATGCATCTAAGATACTTGACTTTCCAGAATCGTTCTTACCAATAATGG
Organism: marine group bacterium Sva0996 bin134; assembly: GCA_002239105.1. Taxonomy (GTDB): domain Bacteria; phylum Actinomycetota; class Acidimicrobiia; order Acidimicrobiales; family Bin134; genus Poriferisocius. Next base: position 22,153 of record MPNQ01000045.1, read on the forward strand.
CCGTGAGATCCTCAAAGTCGATCTCCGCGGCTTCTGAAAAACAGCGATAGTTCTTTAGCTTAAGTCTCGTTAGCCCTGATTGTTCATGGGGGTGTGGTGTTTTGGGGGTGCGCGTCCGCGGAAAAGCCCCTCTGGTGTGGGACGATGTGTGTTGATGAGCACGTATCGGTTCCACGGGGAGGGGCATCTCCGAGATGCAGGTTAGCAGCACGCGCGATGTGAGGGTGTCAGGCGGCGGCGGTCAGGTGGCGGCGCATTCGGGTTTGTTCGCTTTGGGCCGCTTCGCCGATGGTTTGGGTCTGGGGGAGGCGTTGTCGGCGGCGGTGCCGGACGCGGGCGAGAGGGCGCCTGTTCATGATCGGGGCAAGGTGCTGGTGCATTTGTTGTTGATGTTGGCCGGGGGCGGGGAGGCGTGCAGCGACATCGAGCATCTGCGGGCGCAGCCGGTGCTGTTCGGCGAGGTGGCGTCGGACTCGACTTTGTACCGCGCGCTGCGCGGTTTGGGCCCTGATGTGGTGGAGGGCCTGTGGGAGGCGGCGGCCGGCGTGCGGGCCGGGGTGTGGGAGCGCCGCGGCGACGCGTCCGGTCCGGTGGTTTTGGACATCGACTCGACTTTGGTGGAGGTCCACTCCGAGAACAAGCAGGGCGCCGCGGCGCATTTCAAGGGCGGGTTCGGGTTCCACCCGATGCTGTGCGCCACAGACGACGGCGAGCTGTTGTCGATCAAGCTGCGGGCGGGCAACGCCGCGGCCAACCACATCTGCGACCACATAGAGGTCCTAGACGCCGCCGTCGCGCAACTGCCCGCCGCCGTCGCCAGGGGCCATCGCCCAGGCGATGGGCAGGCGCCCTCCCGCGAGGTGCACCTGCGGGTCGACGCCGCGGGCTGCTCTGTCGGCATCGCCGAGGCCTGCCGGGACCGCGAAGTCGGGTTCTTCATGACCGCGCGCTCGAACCAGCAGGTCGAAGCGGCCATAGACCACAGCCGCTTCGACGCCCGGAAGTGGCAGCCGGCGCTCGGCGCCGACGGCGAGCCCTCAAAGCGCGCCCAGGTCGCGGAGCTCACCGAAAGCGTCGACCTCTCCGGCTGGCCTTCCGGCACCCGCCTCATCGCCCGCCGCGAGCCGCTTCACCCCGGCGCGCAGCGCACCCTGTTCGACTCCGGCAACTGGCGCTACCGCGGGTTCTACACCGACGCCGCAGGCCGCCCCGCCGAACTCGACGCCCACATGAGAGCCCACGCCCGCATCGAGAACACCATCGCAGACCTCAAAGACTCCGGCCTCAAGCGCATGCCCTTCAAAGACTTCGAAGCCAACGCCGCCTGGGCCGCCCTCGTCGCGCTCAGCCTGGCGCTCGTCAAATGGTTCCAACAACTCCGCCTCACCGGACCCCTGGCCCACGCCGCCCCCAAACGCCTCAGATGGCAGCTATGGCACGCACCCGCCCGCCTCGTCCGCTCATCGCGCAAACACACCCTGCGCCTGCTCGACTGGTGGCCCGCCACCCCACAACTCCTCCACGCCTGCCAGCCCCACGCCCCATAAACCCGCCCGCCCGGCACCCACCAACCCCCAAACGCCCAACACCCCGACCCCACACGTCCCAACACGCCCCCAAACCCCCGCCCCGAACCCCCGACCACCCCCAACACCGAACCCCAACACCCAAACCACACGAAAACACCCAAACCCCACCCGCCCAAAACGAACCAGGAATAGGGCCTGTCAGATTTTCTGTGTAACCGGCCGTGATGTTTTTCATCGAATGTGGTCGGCGATCCTGTCGCCGTAGTGGACGGTCAGCGTGTTCAGTATGGCCTTCCAGCCGTTGGTCTTGCCGGTGAGGTTGCTGCGGCCTTTGCGCTTGGCGGTGGCGACAAGA
>MPNQ01000009.1 GCA_002239105.1 marine group bacterium Sva0996 bin134
CAACTTCATCAACTCGGCCGCGGCCTCCACCGTGGGGCCGGCCGCCTCGGCCAGCGAGGTACGGCCCAAGATCACTGTGATCGGCTGGTCGGCCCGGTCGGCTGGCGCGGGCGGCCCCGGGGGCCGGGCCTCCGGCGGGCGCCCGCCGACCGCCGCGTCGGGGCCGGAGTCGATGTCGCCGCCCACCAGGGCCGCGGCAACCGCGGCGGCCTCACCAGGACGGTGGTGCAGGCGGTGGGCGGCTAGGTGGCTCAGCCCGGAGGCCCGGGGAGTGAGCTCGATGAGCTGCACACCGTCGTTGACCACGGCGTGGCGGAGCCTCAGATACAGGGTGCCCTGCTCCTCTTTGGGATCGGGTGCCATCAAGATCACGGTGCCGCCGGGAGTGCAGGCCCGATTGATGGTGGCCCGGGGCAGGCCGAGCACCGCATTGGCGGGCAGTCCATCGTCGAGTTGGGCGTCGACGTTGTCGGTGCCGATGACCCCTTTGGCCAACCGGGACCATGCGTACTGGTCCTCGTTGGTCAGTCGGGCCCCGCCCAGAACGGCCACCGACTGGGGGCCTCTGTTGGCCAGTGCGGCCCCGATGGCATCCGCGGCCAAGGTGAGGGCTTGGCGCCAGGAGGTCTCCACCAGCTCGCTTCCGTCGGGGTCGGGCTGGCCTAGCGGGGTTCCCCGCACCAGCGGCGACCGCAGCCGCAGCTCACTGGCGTTGGCCTCGAACGCGAAGCGGTCTTTGTCGGTGAGCCATCCCCAGTTGACGGCGTCGCTGTCCACCCCCTGGTAGCGGAGCACCTGATCGCGGGAGGCCTGCACCACCACTCGGTCGCCCATCGGGTTGGGGTAGGTGGATTCAACCTCGGTGAGGTCCCAGGGACGGGCCTTGAACCGATAGGGCACCGCGGTAAGTGCCCCCACCGGGCAGATTTGCACGGTGTTGCCGCTGAAATAGGAGGAGAACGGCAGATCGGGGAAGGTGTTGACCTGGGTTTGGTCGCCCCGGTCTTGGAAGGTGATGAGCGGATCGCCGGCCACCTCGTCGGCGAACCGGGTGCAGCGATCGCACAGGATGCAGCGCTCCCGGTCGAGGTACACCAAGTCGTTCACCGGGATGGGCTTTTCGAAATGGCGCTTTTCCTCGATGAACCGGCTCTCGCCAGGGCCGTAGGCCATGGTCTGGTCTTGGAGGGGGCACTCGCCGCCCTTGTCGCACACGGGGCAGTCGAGCGGGTGGTTCAGGAGCAGAAACTCCAGCACCCCGTCTTGAGCCTTGCGGGTTTGATCGGAGGTGGTGTCCACCACCATGCCCTCGGTCACCGCCACCATGCAGGAGGGTTGCAGGGCGGGGCCGCGTCCGGTGTCGATGTCGACGATGCACATGCGGCACATGCCCACTGATTCCATCCGGGGGTGGTAGCAGAAGTGGGGGATGTAAACCCCGGCCCGCTCGGCGGCGGCGATGACCCACTCTCCGGGGCTGGCCTCCACCGGTTGGCCGTTGACGGTGATATTCACCACGGTCTCGGCCTCGCTCATGATGCGACTCCTGAGGTGGAGGTGACCGATACCGGTGTGGCGGGGAGGTAGGCCTCGAACTCGCTGCGGAACCGCTCGAGGGCGGAGGCGATGGGCGAGACGGCCGACGGTCCCAGCGGGCAGATGGTGGTCTGGCGGGGCGGCCAGTTGATGCCGGGGCTGATGTTGTCGCAGACGTCCATCAGCAGATCGAGATCTTGGGGGCGACCCTGGCCGGCCAGGATGCGGCTGAGGATCTTCTCCAGCCAGGAAGTGCCCTCTCGGCACGGGGTGCACTTGCCACACGACTCCCGGGCGAAGAACCGCACCACGTTGTGGCAGGCCTTGACCACGTCGGTGGTGTCGTCCATCACCACGATGGCCCCCGAACCCAGCATCGAGCCGGCTTTGTCCACCGTGGCCTTCTCCAGGGGAATGTCGAGGTGCTCGTCGAAGAACCACGGGGCCGACGCCCCACCGGGGATGAACGTCTTGAGGGTGCGGCCGGGGTGGAGGCCGCCGGCGTAGCGGGGATCGAAGATGATGTCGCGGAAGGTGGTGGTGCCGAAGGGCACCTCAAACACGCCGGGGGTGACAACGTGACCGGACACCGCGAACACTCGGGTACCGGTCGAGCTTTCGGCCCCCATGGCGGCAAAGGCATCCCCGCCGTTGGACACGATCCACGGGAGGTTGGCCAGGGTTTCCACGTTGTTGACGATGGTGGGCTTGCCGTACAGGCCGATGGAAGCCGGGAAGTAGGGCGGCTTGAGCCGGGGCATCCCCCGGTTGCCCTCCAGGCTCTCGATGAGGGCGGTCTCCTCCCCCACTATGTAGGCGCCGGCGCCCCAGTGGAGGGTGATGTCCACTGAGAAGTCGTCGGCACCGAGCACATTGGCGCCCACGTAGCCGGCCTCGTAGGCCTCGTTGAGGGCGGCGGCCAAGCGCTCTTGGGCGTGGGCCATCTCGCCTCGCACATACAAGAAGCACTGGGAGAGGCCCAGGGCATAACAGGCGATCAGGCAACCCTCGATGAGCTGATGGGGGTCGCGCTCCATGAGGAGGCGGTCTTTGTAGGTGCCGGGCTCGGACTCGTCGCCGTTCACCACCAAATAGCGGGGCCACACCCCCGGCGGGCAGAAGCCCCACTTGACCCCGGCGGGGAACCCGGCGCCGCCCCGGCCCAGCAGGCTGGCGGTGCGGACTTCGCCGTGGACATCGGCGGGGGCCATCTCCATGGCCCGACGCAGACCGGCATAGCCCCCAGTGCGCTCGTATCCGGCCAGGGTGTGGCCGTCTTCGACGTCGAAGCGAGAGGTGATGATCTTCAAGTCTTGGGCGGCGACGGCGGTCATGAGCCGTCTCCGTTGTCGGAGGGGTTACGGGCCATCCAGACGGGTTCGCCCTGGCCGTCGGGGGGCGACACCCCGGCCCGGCGCTCCTCGCCGATGTGCTGGCGTACCTTGGCCAGATTGCCATGGGGGGCGACGTTGGCGTTGTCGTCGCGAAGCTCGGACACCAGTTGGTCGAAGTCTTCGGTGCTGACCTGATTGCGATAGCGGTAGTTGACCTGGAGACAGGGGGCCTCGGTGCAAGCGGCTATGCACTCCACGGCTTCCAAGGTGATCTTTCCGTCGGCCGTGGTCCCCCCGGGTCGCACCCCCAAGATGGCCTCGGCGTGGTGGATCAGGTTTTCCGAGCCCAGCAGGTGACAGGAGATGCCGTTGCAGATGTTGACCATGTAGTCGCCCACCGGCTCCCGCTTGAGCATCTCGTAGAAGCTGCACGTGCCCATCACCTCGGCGGGGGTGACGCCTACCAACTCGCCGATGTGGGCCATGGCGTCCTCGGTGACGTAGCCGTCTTGTTCTTGGGCCAAGTGGAGCAGCGGGATCAACGCGGAGCGTGGCACCGGGTACCGGGCGATGATCTCTTGGGCAATGGTGAGGCTGTTGGGGTTGAGGCGGGCCATGGCTAGCGGTCCACCTCCCCCATGATGGGATCGACCGACGAGATGATGGCCACCGCGTCGGCCACCATGCCTCCCCGCATCAGGTAGGGCAGGGTTTGCAGGTTCACGAAGCTGGGGCCACGGATGTGCATGCGGTAGGGCACCGCGGAGCCGTCCGACACCATGTAGCAGCCCAGCTCGCCCCGGGGAGACTCCACCGCGGCGTACACCTCGCCGGCGGGCACTTTGAACCCCTCGGTGAAGATCTTGAAGTGGTGGATGAGGGCCTCCATCGACTCGTCGATGCGGGCCCGAGGCGGCGGGGTGACCTTTTTGTCCTGCACCCGGTAGTCGCCCGGAGGCATCTGGTCGAGTATCTGGGCCAGGATGCGGATGGACTCCCTGATCTCGTTCAACCGGATGGCGTAGCGGTCGAAGCAGTCGCCGTAGGTGCCCACCACCACGTCGAATTCCACCTGGTCGTAGGCCAGATAGGGCATGTCCCGGCGCAGGTCCCAGGCGTAGCCGGTGGAGCGCAAGATCGGCCCGGTGACGCCCAGAGCCAAGCACTCGGCGGTGTTGATCACCCCGACTCCTTGGAGCCGCTCCCGGTAGATGGGCTGGCCGGTGAGCAGGGTGTCGAACTCGTTGAGCCGAGCGGGCAGCTTGTCGATCAGGGTGAGCACCTCATCGCGCCAGCCGTCGGGCAGGTCGGCGGCCACGCCGCCGGGCCGGATGTAGTTGTGGTTCATCCGCAGGCCGGTGATGGTCTCCAGCAGCCGGAGGGCCTCTTCCCGCTCTCGCCATCCGTAGAGCATCATCGACACCGCCCCGATGTCCATGCCGTTGGTGGCCTGGAACAGCAGGTGGGAGCTGATGCGGTTCAGCTCGCACATAAGCATCCTGATCCAGGTGGCCCGAGGGGGGAGCTCCAACCCCAGCAGCGCCTCGGTGGCCATAGAGAAGGCCAGCTCGCTGAACAGCGGGGCGGCGTAGTCCATGCGGGTGACGTTGGTGGGGCCCTGGAGGTAGGTGAGGGTCTCGGCGGTCTTCTCCATGCCGGTGTGGAGGTAGCCGATGACCGGCTTGGACCGCATCACCGTCTCCCCCTCCATCTCCAGCATGAGCCGCAGCACACCGTGGGTGCTGGGGTGCTGAGGCCCCATATTCATGACCATGCTGGTGTCGCTGGTGCCGGCTTCGGCTTCGAGCCGCTCGCCGTCGTCCTCGCCGATGCGGAGAACCGCGCTGTTGTCCCGGCGGCGGACGGCCTCGTCGGTGGCGGTTTCGACCGTGGACTCGGGGGCGCTCATCGGGTGGCCTTGAACTGGACGGGGATGCGGCCCACGGCGAAGTCCTTCCGCAGCGGGTGGCCTTCCCAATCCGGGGGCATGAGGATGCGGGTGGGGTCGGGATGGCCTTCGAAGTCGATGCCGAACATGTCGGCCACTTCCCGCTCAAGAGCCTCAGTGCCGGGAAATAGGTCGAACAGGGAGGGCACGGTGAGATCGTCGGCCGGAACCTGCACCCGCAGTCGGATGCGGCCCGGCGCCGCATGGGATATGAGGGTGACCACCAGCTCGAATCGCTCAGGGGCCACCTCGGGGGGCAGGTCGTGGCGGCCAGGATGCTCCAGGTAGTCCACCGCGGTCACGTCCAGAGCCGACACATAGCCCTCGTCGCGCAGGCCGCTCACCGTTTCGATGAGCTGGTCGCGGGGTACATGCCGTACCGAGTCGCTCATGAACGGATGACCACGCCAGTCGATGTCTGGCCGTCCTGCTGGCTCACGGTGAGGTTGGCTCCGGCCCCGGTTTCCTCACGCCGTTGGGTGAGTTCTCCGCTGGTGATCTTGTCGTGGAGGGTCAAGATGGCGTGCATGAGGGTCTCGGGGCCGGGAGGGCAGCCGGGGGCGTAGACGTCTACCGGCACAATCTGGTCGACGCCCTGCACGATGGCGTAGTTGTTGAACATGCCGCCGCTGGAGGCGCACACGCCCATGGAGATCACCCACTTGGGCTCCATCATCTGGTCGTAGATGCGGCGCAGGATGGGCGCCATCTTCTGGGAGACGCGGCCAGCCACGATCATCAGATCGGCTTGGCGGGGAGAGGCCCGGAACACCTCCATGCCGTAGCGGGCCAAGTCGTAGTGGGCACCGCCGGTGGCCATCATCTCGATGGCGCAGCAGGCCAAGCCGAACGTGGCTGGCCAACAGCTCCGGGCCCGGGACCACTTGACCAGATCTTCTAGCTTGCCGGTCACGAAGTTGTGGTCGACCCCCTCCAGTCCGCGGTCGAGGATGGCCTCGGGATCCCCTAGCAATGGAAGCTTCATTTGTCGGCCCACCGTCGTTGCTGACACCACCAGAATTTCATGCCGCCTCCTCCGGGGCGCTTCGCCCGTCCAGACCTACCCGGCGGATGGTGGTGTCGCTGGTGCGACGGGCCGACACCTGCGGGTCACGCCGCCACATCGGCCGAGACGGTCCCCAGTCGAGGGCACCGTTGCCGATGAGGTACACGAACGACTCGAACACCGCCAGGGCGAATATGCCCATGGCCACCAGGCCGAACAGGCCCAGCCCCCGGTAGGACACCGCCCAGGGGTACAAGAAGATGATCTCTATGTCGAAGACGATGAAGATCATGGCGATGAGGAAGAACCGGACCCCGAACCGCTCGGGGGCGTCGGTGCTCTCTTCGACCCCGCACTCGTAGGGGGCCAGCTTGGCCTTGGTCTGCCGCCGGGGGGCCAGCAACCGGGAGGCGCCAAAGCTCAGGGCGGCAAACAGTACGGCCAAGACTCCCAGGGCGAAGATCGGCAGGTATTGGCCGGTCATCGCGGACTACCCCAGAGCGATCATGGGGCCGCGCCTTCGCCCTCCAGGCGACGGCGGACTTCCAGGTCACGGGTGTGGAGCATCAGCAAAGACACCAAGAACAACAAGCCGGAGCCAATGGCCACCAGAATACCGGGTAGGCGGAACCGGCCCAGGTTGCGGCGCAAGAGCACCGAGATGACCGGTTCGTCGGCGTCGACCTCAGCGGGGGGTGGGGCCTGTCCGGCCACCGGCGGGTGGTATTTGGACCGCTGGACCTGCACCACCGTGTAGTTGGTGGGGTGCCGAGGCATGGCGCTGGTGATGACCTTGTTGCTGACCCGCTCCCAAACGCCATTGTTGAGCCGTTCAGGTTTGCCCCCCTGCTGGTAGGCATCCAGCACCACGAAGGTATTGCTCTGCTCATCGGTCGCGCCGAAGCCCAAATCGGCGGTTGTCAGGTAGTCGCTGGCCTCGGTGATCGCTTCACCGGCCGCCTGGGTGGTCTCCAAGTTCCAATCGCCCAACTCCAACCAGCCTCGGCGCTCGGCCTCATCGGTGAGTTCGGGCGCGATACCTTTCAGCTCGCTCAAAGTCAGGCCGTTGTTGCGGATGCGCTGCTCGTTGGCCAGTCGCTGCACCTCTCCCTCGATGTCATCGCCGGTGAGCTTGCGAGGGTCGCCATCGACCAGTTCGTCGTGGAAGGCGTTCACCTCAATGCGGATGGCACCGGCGTCGATGGAGTCGAACTCGACCCGCTGACTGCTGTCGCCCAGAACCCGTACCAGTTGGATGGCCTTGGGCAGACAATCCCGGTCGCCCAACGTGGTGCAGGTGATCGGGTTGGGCAGATCGTCGAGAATATCCGGGGGCGGGTTGGCCTCGTTGTCCGACACCGACGGGTTGCCGATATGGATGGCCTGGACCTCCCAGGTGGGGCGGGCCCCTTGGAGGCCGATGCCGTACAGAGCCCACAGCAGCGCCATCATCGCCGTCCAGCCGAAGATGGCCGAGATGGCGATAAGGCTGCCTAGGCGGAAGCCGGTGTTGGTGGAGATGATGAGCCACACCGACCCCATGAGGATGGCCGCGCCCAACAGCACCGTCAGCAGGCCGCGGACCTCGTTGTCAAACGAGATGGCGGCCAGTGCGCCTACTGCGGAGACGATCGAGCCCATGCTCACAACCCCCGCTCGAAGGCCACGATGTCGGCGATCTGCTGTTGGGTCAGCATGCCTGGTCGAGTGTTGCCGTCTTCCAGGGTGCAGAACCCGTGGAACGGACTTTGCTCATTGGCGTCCCGGTCGCCCACGCACACCCCGAAGGCTGGCATCTGGCCACCACCGTCTCCCTGGCCGAAGTTGCCATAACCCACTCCCTCCTCGGAGCCGATAGTGACAAAGCCGACATGGCCCTCGGCGGAGTCGAACTGCCGAAGGGTGGCACCGTTGGTGAGGTTGGGACCGAACCCGCCGCCACCAGGAATGTAGGCCGGTATCAAGCCCCCGAAGCTGGCAACCACCTCGGCCTCTTGTTCAGATCCCCGAGCCAGAACCACCGGCCCGTCGCCGGGGTTCACTTCCGGTCCGGTAAATCGCCAGGAATCCCGCGGGGTGTGACAGCGGGCGCAACCGTACACCCCATTGTTGAACAGCAGCTCGCCCCTCTCCGGCGAGTTCAGGTTACGTATGTGCTGCTCGCTGGTTTCGCGGAGTTCCTCTTCTAGCGCGGCCACCTGGCGGGCGGCGGCTTCGGCGGCGGCTTCGTCGGCCCCCGCAGCACTCACCGCGTCGTTGGCCGCGACGAGCCGGTTGTCGAGATCGGGATTGGCCGCTAACACGTCGTCTCGCACTTGGAGGACGATGCCGTCCAGCACTTCACCTTGCACCTGCTCGGGGGAGAGCTGGATGCTCTGGATGTACTGGATGAGCTCGTCCACCTGCTGGGTGGTGAGGGGGCCGCCGCCGGGGGCGCCCCACGCCTGCATGGGGGTGGGAGGCCGGCCGTAGTTGAGGATGTGGCGCACCTCGGCATCGGAGAAGCGGTAGAGAGCGGTGGTGAGGGCGGGAACCTCCCACTCGATGGCGGCGATGAAGTTGCCGGCGTCGTCAGTAATCGACGTGGCGGTAGTGCCGCCGAGGCCGCCGCCGCCGTGGCAGCTGGCGCACCGTTCCTCATACTGCTCGAAGCCCCGGCTGGTGAACTGATCCCGGGAGAAGTCCACGTAGCCCTGCTGGCGTCCCGGCTCGCCCAACCAGTACAGGGGCAGGGCCACGCCGATGATCACCAGGGTGACCAGGCCGCTGACCAAAGCGAGATCCAGCTTGGAGGTTTCCAGCTCCTCATCGTCCAAATAGGGTTTGCGGTTGGGGGCCAGCTCCAGCTCTGAGCCTTTTTCTCCCCGCCCCGCCCACATCACGTTGTAGATGAGGTAGATGGCGAAGCCCACGATGGCGACGACCGCGATGGCCATGCCCAGGTTGCGCTGGGTTGAGGCGGCAAACAGGTGCATCAGTGCGATGCCCCCCCAAGACAGCTCGGCCCCTCAGGCTCCTGGCCGGTGGTGTTCACCCCGATGGGTGGACCCTGGATGACGGTGCCGGTACGGATGATGAACTCCCCCTTGGTGTTCACCGACATGGCGAATCGGTCCATGCCCCGAGGCGCTGGTCCGCCCCGCTTCTCGCCCACCTGGTTGTAGCGGGACCCGTGGCAGGGGCACTCGAACCACTGCGAGGTCAAACAGCTCGGCACCCGACACCCCAGATGAGGGCACTTTTGGAACAGGGCAATGAGCCCCGATTCAATGCCCACCAATTCGGGGGCGCTGTAGGTGGCTTGGGCCTTTTGCAGGGCCGCCGCGGGGTACTCGGTTACCCAGGCACGGCCCTCGGGAAGGTACAGAAAACCGTTTTCGTCCCTGATTCGGGACTTGACTTCGTCGACCAGGCCGGCGTTTACGTCGGCGCCGAAGCCGGTGACGAACGGCGGCCACAAAAACGCAATGCAGGCCGCGCCGAAACCGCTGATGCTGAAGCCCATCATGGCCACTGTGCTGCGGTTCAAGAACTGCCGGCGGCTCACCCCCACGGCCTCGGGATCGGGCGGGGTCCACTCCTCCACCGAGGCATCGGCGGCCTCCACCAACTCGGTGCCAGCGCTGCGGCGAGCCAGCACCGCGGCCCGCTCCACCTCTCGGCCGGTGGGGGCGTCGGCTTCGCCCGAGGCTTCGTCGATGTCCACCCGTCCTCGGTCTCGCCGGCGGGTCTCCCGAGTCAGACGCCCTTCGGCCGCCATGGTTTCCCGACGCCGGGCCGCGCCAACCAACACGATCACCGCGGCAACCACGATGATCGGTATGGCGATGGAGAGTGCTACGCCCATAGTCAATTCCTACAGATCGAAGAAGAGTCCGACTTCCCAGGGGAAGACGAAGTTGAAGCCGGGACCCCGGAAGAACGAGCCGATAAGAACGAGGATCGCCCAGAACATCAGGTGGAGGGTCATAAGCGAAATAGCGAACTTGCGATCCTCGGGCTTTTTGCTGGGATTGCGGTCTATGTATGGCGCCAGGATCAGCAGGAACAGCGCAATGCCGGGGATGGTCACCCCAGCCACCATCGGGTGGAACATGGTGAGCAGCTCTTGGAGGCCGAGGAAGTACCACGGGGCCTTGGACGGGTTGGGCGTCTCGTTGAAGTTGGCCAACTCCAGCAGCGGGGCGTTGACGAAGATCGAGAAGATCAGGGTGAAGGCGGTGAAGATCAGCGCGGCCACGAACTCCACAACTAAGAGGTGGGGCCAGACGTGGACCTTGTCGGTGGGCGTGGCCTTGACATCCTGGATGGAGCCCGACTTGACCACGGTGAGCAGCCTCTGAGTGCCCCCTCCCGGCCCGGTGGGCTCGGGCTGGGCGGGCATCGGGGCGGTGGCCACCGCGGCGGCGGCCGCAGGGGCGGCGCCACCGGAGGCGGCCTGGTCGCGGGCCGACTTGGACCGGTCCAGCAAGTGGTCGGGGATCTTTGGACCTCCCGAAGACTCCGGCGCGGGGGCATCGGAGGATTCCCCGCCGGAAGATTCGGGCGCGGCAGCATCGCCGCCGCCCTTTTGGGCTTCGGCGCGCTCGCGGGCCTCTTGGGCTCGCTTCAGGAGGTGTTCGGGGACTTCAGCCATGGGCTTTCAGATCGGGCCAGATGCGTCTATGCGACGTCGCTTCTACAGCGGCCCGGAAATACCTCCATCCTTTCTCACTCGCCAGAAGTGGACAGCAAGGAATATGACGAGCACAAAGGGCAGCATCAGCACGTGCAGCACATACCATCGCAGCAGCGTGTCGGTGCCGATCTCCACCCCGCCGAGCAGCACGAAGCGCACTTGATCGCCGAATACCGGGGTGAAGCCCATCATATTGGTGCCCACCGTCACCGCCCATAGGGCCAACTGGTCCCAGGGGAGCAGATACCCGGTGAACGACAGCAGCAGGGTGAGGGTCAACAAGATGACCCCGACGACCCAGTTGAATTCTCGCGGAGGTTTGTAGGCCCCGTGGTAGAAGACCCGGGCCATGTGCAAAAACACGGTGATCACCATGAGGTGGGCGGCCCATCGGTGCATGTTGCGCACCAGCAGCCCGAAGGTGACCGAGGTCTGGAGGACGTAGATGTCGTCCCAGGCCTGGGCCGCGGTGGGCCGGTAGAAGAACATCAAGAAGATGCCGGTCACCGTGAGCAGGATGAAAAGAAAGAAGCTGAGGCCGCCCAAGCACAGGGTGTAGCTGACCTTCACCGCATGGCGCTTCACCTTCACCGGGTGGAGGTGGTACAGCACGCTGTTCATGATCACGTAGCTGCGGTTACGGGGGCTGTCGCTGTAGCCCTTGCGGAAAATGGAACCCGGCCGGAAGATTGACGACCAGGCCTGCGACCCCTGAACGTCGTTCATCATGCCGCTCATAGCCTGCTTGGCCCGCTCGCTGGCCGGTGGTCTGGGCTGCTTTGCCACTGTTCTCCCTGAGTCCTCTTCAGTCCGTTCCGGGCACTAGTTCTAGGTCAACCGCATGCCGTAGCCGTAGCCGTAGCTGGTCATTCGCGTATGCGGGTCGCCATCGCCCCCCGGGTCGCCCAATTTGCCCAGGGTGATCACACCCGTGGGGCACCGGTCGACGCACAGAGCGCAGCGGGTACAGGCGTCCTCGTCGATGGTGAAGATGACATGGTCGCTGGGGTCGACTCCGGGCTGCTCGGCCCCCACCGCCAAGTCGACCGCATCGGGGGCCACCATGTGGATGCACTTCCACGGGCAGATGTCCACGCAGCCCTCGCACATGATGCACTCGGACTGGTCGATGTGGATGAACTGCTTGGGCTTCACCTTGCTCTGGAGGTAGTCGTTGTCCACCTCAACCAGCACGTAGTCGTCGCGGAACTCCGGCATGGGGGGATTGGCATCGGGACCGGCCATTAGACACTCGCCCCCTCTCTCACGATTGGTCGTCCATACTCGGACTTCTCCACCTCAACTGGGGCGGTCTTGCCCCGGTTCTGCCACACGAACCAGCCAGCCACGTTCCCAGCCAAGGCCAGACCGTAGATCAACACCGCGACAACATCGCGCAATACCAGATAGGGGAGGTCGAACGGCAGGGCCCAGGAGATGATGCCCTGGTTGCCCACGTAGTAGCCCTCGATGAGGCGGTCTTTGCGCCAGCCGAGTTCGCTGTCGGCGTACACCAGCCACTGATGGGGCACCACGCCATAGATCCAGAACAGCAGGAAGAAGATACACGCCGCGGCGAACATGGCCTCGCCCCATGTGTGGTAGGTGCCCACCGGACGGCGGCGGGCGTACTCCAAGAACGCCACGATGCCCAGAACGGCCACTACCGAGGAGGCAGTGAGGGCCACATTGAAGTACGGCGCACCCAAGCCCTCGTCGTACTGGTGGACGGCGATAAAAGCCCACAAGGCCAGATAGAGGACGAAGGTTCCCCCGAGAGCCATGTAGAACTTGGTGACGGCGATGTCTATGGGCCTCTGAGCGGCCACGTTCCTCCCCTCGTGGGTGCGGTTCCGCGACAGATAGTAGTAGCCCCACCCCGCATTCCTACACATCAAAGTGGCTGCTACCCGTGCCCCGTCGCATCGGCCCAAAGTCACTGTTCGCGCTGGTTAGGCCGTTAGCGTTGGGCGGGCCTAATGTTGCACGGGGCCGGACGTGGTGCCGGCCGGGAGCCATACCGGAGGAGCGTTGGTAGAAGTACCCGAGCATCTGCTGAAACGATCGCGAGATCGTCGCAAGGACCTCGGCGCGGCCACCGACGACGAACCCGCGGCAGAGGTTCCGCCATCGGAGACCACCGCGGCTCCTGCGGTGGCCCAGGCCCAGGCCCCTGCGGCCGCGGCGGCGTCTTCCTCTTTGCCCGAACTGCCTGATTTGGAGCCCGAGCCCGAAACGGCACCGGAGCCGGAGCCGGTGAAGCCGTGGATTCAGGCCGCGTTGAACCGCAAGAAGATTCCGGCTTGGGCCGTGCCCGTGCTTATCTTCTTGCCGTTCTGGGCCATTATCTTCGCCGGCACTTTGGAGTCGCCCGAGCGGGACAGCGAGATCATTGCTCTGGGCCGCGAGGTATACGAGGGCAGCGGCGGATGCGCGGGCTGCCACGGCGCCGAAGGCGGCGGCGGGGTCGGCCCCGCGTTGATCGGCGGCGAGGTGGTGGACACGTTCAACAACTGGGAAGACCATGTGATCTGGGTCATCAATGGTTCGCCAGCCGAACCCGGAACCATCTATGGAGACGCCGGAGACGTGTCGCTGGGAGCGGCCAACGGGATGCCCGCCTTCGGCGACGATCTGAGCGCCCGAGAAATCCTCGCCGTGACCTACTTTGAGCGAGTCGAGCTGGGCGGGGTCGCCGAGTCCGACTTGCACGATCTCGAGGAGCTGTTCGAGGCCGAAGGTGTGGTGCCATCGCAGTTCCAGACCGGGCAGACCTTCCCCAGCACGCTGAGGGGCCTGATGGCCAGCGCCGGGATCGGAGCAAACTGACGCCTCGCCGGGATCTGCTGGTGGTGGGCGGCGGTCCTGCGGGAGCAGCCACCGCTTATTGGGCTGCCCAACACGGCCTAGATGTGGTGGTGGTGGAGCGCAAGAACTTCCCCCGCGACAAAACCTGCGGTGACGGGCTCACCCCGCGGGCTGTTCATTCGCTGATCGACATGGGCTTGGGCGACGAGCTCGTCGGCAACCACCGCTATGGGGGTCTGCGGGCAGTGGCCCACAGGCGCACGATGGAGCTGGCCTGGCCTCAGCACCCGGTGTTCCCCGACTACGGATATGTAGTGCGGCGGCGAGAGCTCGATCAGATGGTGGCCGACCATGCGGTGGCCGCCGGGGCCGAGTTGCTGCTGGGCACCGAAGCCACCCGCCCAATTCTGGTCAACGGGCTGTTGGACGGGGCCGAGGTGGTGGATAAGGCCACCGGCCGCTCCCGTGAGATCAAAGCCCGCTATGTGGCCGTGGCCGACGGGGCCAACTCCCGGTTCGGGCGGGCCCTGGGAACGGCCCGAGACCGGTCGTACCCCCAGGGCATGGCCATCCGCACCTATTTCGAAAGCCCGCTCCACGACACTCCATGGATCGAGAGCGCCCTGGACATGCGGGATCGCAACGGCAACTCGCTGCCCGGCTACGGCTGGATATTCCCGCTGGGCGACGGAAGCGTGAACGTGGGAGTAGGGCTGTTGTCCACGTTTCGCGACTACACCTCGGTGAACACCTCGCACTTGATGCGGGAGTTCGCGGCCACACTGCCCGGCTACTGGGAGATCGACCCCAACGGGGCGCTGATGGAGCCGGTGGGAGGACGTCTGCCCATGGCCGGTTCGGTGAACCCCAAGGTGGGGCCGAACCATCTGGTGGTGGGAGACGCAGCCGGGTCGGTGAACCCGTTCAACGGCGAGGGCATCGACTACGCCTACGAGACCGGGAAGATGGCCGCCGATCTGGTGGCCGAGGCCATCGCCACCGGCGACGGCGGGGTGATCTGGCGGTACCCGGCGCTACTGGAAGAGCACTACGGGACGTACTTCCGGGTGGCTCGGATATTCGCCCGGCTGATCGGCAAACCGGCGCTGCTGCGAGAGCTCACCCGGATCGGCATGCAGTCGCGACCGGCCATGGAGTGGGCCCTGCGGATCATGGCCAACCTCATGGACCCCGACGACCCCGGACCAGCCGAGTACATCTACAAGGCGGCTGCCCGGGTCTCCATGGCGGCCTCCCCGTAGTCCGACTATTTCGCCAAAGCCGCCGCAAAGGCCTCCACTGTGGTGTCGATGTGGTCGTCGGTGTGGGCCAAGCTGGGAAAGAGGGCCTCATAGGGGCCGGGAGCCAACGCCACGCCCTCGTCGAGGAGGGCGTGGAACACCTTGGGGTAGACCCCGTTTTCGGCCGCGGCTTTGGCCTGGTCGAAGTCCGACGGCGCTCTGTCGCAGAAGAACACCCCCAGCAGCGACCCCACCCGGGGCACGGTGCAGGCGGTGCCGGCTGCGGAGGCGGCTTTGACCATGCCGTCGGCCAGCCGGGCGGCGGTGTCGGCCAGCGTGCGGTAGGCGTCGGGGGTGAGCTGTTCCAGAGTGGCCAAGCCGGCTGCGGTGGCCAGCGGGTTCCCCGACAGGGTTCCGGCCTGATACACCCCGCCCAATGGGGCCAGGTGCTCCATCAGGTCGGCTCGTCCCCCGAACACGCCGATGGGCAGCCCGCCGCCCACCACCTTGCCGAAGCACCACAGGTCGGGGGTGACGCCGAACCACTCGGTGGCGCCGCCGGGAGCCAGTCGGAAACCGGTGATGACCTCGTCGAACACCAGTAGAGCTCCGGCCTGGTCGCAGGCCGCTCGCAGCCCCTCCAGAAAGCCGGGGGCCGGGGCCACAACGCCCATGTTGGCCGCCACCGGCTCCACCACCACCGCGGCCACCTCTTCGTCCACTGTCGGAATCTGGTTGTAGGGGGCCACCACGGTGTCGGCCACCGCTCCGGGAGTGACCCCGGCCGAATCGGCCAGTCCCTGGTTGGCCACCCCGCTCCCCCCGGCGGCCAGCAAGCCGTCGCTGTGGCCGTGGTAGCAACCGGCGAACTTGATGATCTTGTGGCGGCCGGTGGCCCCCCGAGCCAGGCGGATGGCGGCCATAGCCGCCTCGGTGCCGCTGGAGGTGAGCCGGGTCCATTCCATGCCCGGAACCCGTTCGCACAGCATCTCAGCCAGCAGTACCTCGCGCTCGGTAGGCGCTCCATAGCTGGTGCCGTCGGCGGCCGCCTTGGCCACGGCTGCGGTCACCGCCGGATGGGCATGGCCCAGGATGCCGGGGCCGTAGCTCTGCACGTAGTCGATGTAGCGACGCCCCTCCACGTCCCACACATAGGGCCCCTCAGCTCGGGCCACGAAGTACGGGGTACCTCCCACCGACCGAAACGACCGCACCGGCGAGTTCACCCCACCAGGAATCACCCTCTGCGCCCGCTCAAACAACCCCCGGTTGGTGACCATGCCTGCGATCCTAGAGTTTGGATCCGTTCAGCTAGTCAGCGGAGAAGGCGGGGAGACCTCAGCGTGTGAAGTAGTCCTCTAGGGCGGCGATCAGGCCGTCAACGGTGTGGTCGGTGGCCTCGATGCCGACCTCAAGGCCCCGGCTCCGGGTGGTGGCGGAGGTGACGGGGCCGATGGTGGCCACCACCTCGGGGACAGCGGTGGTGCCGTAGGTGTCTGTGAAGTTGGTGACGGTGGACGACGACGTGAAGGTGATGACCTCGGCGTCGGCTAGCAGGGCCGCGGCATCCGGATCGGGGGCGGGGGCCACGGTGCGGTAGGCGGGAACCACGTCGACGTCCCAGCCGGCGGCGGCTAGACCGTCGGGCAGCACGTCGCGGGCGGTTTCGGCCCGGGGGATGAGCACTCGGCCTGGTCTTTCGGGGCCAACCTCATTGGACAGAGCTTCTAGGAGGGATTCGGCTACGTATTTTTCGGGGATCAGGTCGGCGACCACGTTGCGGTCGGCCAGCGCGGCGGCGGTACCCGGGCCGATGGCGGCCACCCGCACTCCCCCCAAGCTGCGGGCGTCCCTCAGGTGCTCGAAGAACCGGGCCACTCCAGTCGGTGAAGTGAACACCACCCAGTCGTAACTGCCGGCCTCGGCGGCGGCTCGGGCTAGTCGGTCGTGGTCCTCAGGGGGCTCAAAGGCGATGGCTGGGAGCTCAATGGCCTCTGCCCCCCTTCGGCGAAGTTCGGCGGCCATGGCGGCGGCTTGGGGCTGTGCCCGGGTCACCACGATGCGGCGTCCGAACAGGGGCCTATTTTCAAACCAGGCCAGATCGGCCGCGGCCACTTCGCCTATGACGATGGTGGCCGGTGGTTGGGGATCGAAATCGGCCAGGGTGGCCAGGGTGGCCCGCAGTGTGCGCTGGTTGGGGCGAGTACCCCATTGCACGGCGGCGGCCGGTGTTTCGGGAGCCATTCCCCCGGCGATGATCCGATCGCAGATTGCCCGGCAGCGGACGGCGCCCATGAGCACCACCACCGTGCCGCCCAGGGCGGCAACCGCCTCCCAATTGACCGAACCCTCTCCTTTGGCCGGGTCTTCGTGACCGGTAACCACCGTGAACGAGGTGGAGGAATACCGCATGGTCACCGGAATTCCGGCGTAGGCGGGAACCGCCACCGCCGAAGTGATGCCCGGGACTACCTCGAAGGCAACGCCAGCGGCGGCCAGCGCGGCGGCCTCCTCACCGCCTCGGGCAAACACGAAGGGGTCGCCGCCCTTTAGGCGCACCACCTGCTGTCCGGCTTGGCCGCGCGCCACCAGCAGGGCGTTGATGTCCTCTTGAGAGGTGCGGGGTCCTCCCGGCTGCTTGCCCACCGAGATGCGTTCGGCATTGGGCGGAGCCAAGTCGAGCAGCGAGGCCACCGACAGCCGGTCGTAGACCACCACATCGGCGCTGGCCAGCACCTCGGCGCCCCTCAGGGTCAACAAAGAGGGATCGCCCGGACCGGCACCAACCAGATAGACGGTCATCGGGCCACCGCTTGCAGCAATTGGCGGGCCAAATCCTGGCCCAGGGCCTCCCCGTCGTCGCCTTCACCGACCACGGCATGGCAGCGCCCGTCGGGACCGTCGGCCAGCACCGCCCGCATAGCCACCTTTGCGTCCCGGATATGGGCGTGGGCTCCGGCGGGCAGGGTGCAGTCGCCACCCAGGGTGGCCAAGAAGGCCCGCTCGGCGTCCACAACCCGGCGGGTCACCGGGTCTTGGATGGCGGCCAGCACTGAGCGGACGCGGTCGTCGTCTTCTCGGCACTCCACCGCCAGGGCGCCCTGGCCCACTTGGGGAACCATGGCCTCGCAGCCCAGCACATCGACCACCGGAGGGTGCTCACCCAAGCGGTCCAACGCGGCCTTGGCCATCACCACCGCATCAAAGTCCGCGGCCTTGGCCAGCCGGGTGCCGATATTGCCCCGCAGTTCGGCGAATCGAAGATCGGAACGCAGCTCCCGTAGTTGGACCCGACGGCGGGCCGCACCGGTGGCCACCAACGCCCCTTCGGGAAGATCATCCAGGCGGCAGCCCACCAACACGTCACGAGGATCGGCCCGGGTGGGTACGGCGGCCAACACCAGGCCATCGGGGGTGATGGCGGGCAAGTCCTTGGCCGAATGGACGGCCAAATCGGCCCGCCCATCAAGCACGGCCGCTTGCACCTCTTTGACGAATACCCCTTTGCCCCCAATGGCTGAGATCGGCTCGTTGACCAATCGGTCGCCCGAGGTGGTAACCAGCAGCGGCTCGACATCGGCGACGCGGCCCAGTAGTTCAGCGATGTGAGCGGTTTGCCAGCGAGCCAAGGCGCTGCCCCGGGTGGCGGCGCGCAGCATTGGACTAGAGATCGAACAGATCCCGAAGTGCTTCGGCCAGACGGTCGCCTCGGGGTGATCCGGCGGCGTCTTTCAGCTTCACGGTTGGCTCATGCAAGAGCTTGCCCACTAGCCCCCGAGTGGCAGCCTCCACCGCTTCCCGTTCGGCTGGGGTCATACCAGCAGTGTGGCGATCCAGTTCCTCTTTGCGCAGTACCTCGGCCCGAGTCCGAAATGCTGCGATCAGCGGGGCCGCCTCTCGAGCCGAGCTGTAGTCGAGATAGCGGTTCAACTCGTCGTCGATGATGGCGCGCACCCGGTCTAGCTCGGCGCGGCGCTCGCGCAGACCCCGATCGGCAAAGGCCCTCAGATCGTCCATATCGAGCAGCGTTACCCCGTTCAACTCGCCGGCCGCGGGATCCACGTCACGAGGCACGGCCACGTCCACGATCAGCAGTGGGCGGTTGGCCCGCTGGGCCATGATCTCGGCCACGTCGCAATGCTCCAGTATGAGCGAAGACGCCCCCGTGGAAGTCAACAGGACATCCACGACGGCCAGATCTGCGGCCATCTCGTTGAGGCCCACTGCCCGGCCACCGATGCGCTGGGCCAGTTCCTCGGCCCGGCCGGTGGTGCGATTGGCCACAACAACTTCGGCCGTCCCGCTCTTGGCCAGGCTGGCAGCCATGCCCTCGCCCATGTCGCCCGCCCCGAGCACCATCAAGCGGCGACCATTCAACCCGTCCAACCGCTCAGCGGCCAGGGCCACTGCGGCGTGGGACACCGAGGTGATGTGCTGGGAGATCCCCGTCTCGGTGCGGGCCCGCTTGCCTACTTCCGCGGCGTGGCGGAAGAGGGCGTTAAGGGTGGTGCTGCACGTGCCCTCCAACCGAGCCGTCTCCCATGCGCTTTTCACTTGCCCCTGGATCTCGTTCTCGCCGAGCACGGCTGAATCCAAGCCGCAGGTAACCGAGAACAGATGCGACACAGCATCGGCCTCATAGTGGGCATAGAGGGCATCACTGAATTGCTCGGGAGGCACGTGGGCGGTCTCAGAAAGGAAATCCCGCGCATTCTGGAACGCCCCGTGGAAGGTCTCGGCGAAGACGTACACCTCAATGCGATTGCAGGTGGACAGCACCACGGCCTCGGATACGTGCTCGCGGCCGAAGATGTCGGTCAGCGCCTTGGGCAGGCTGGACTCATCGATGGTCATCCGCTCCAGCAAACCGAGTGGTGCTGTTCGGTGGTTGAGTCCTATCGCGAGTACTGACACTGGTTCATCAAGGGTTGTCGACCAAGCGGTCGATCATCTCTTTTGCCCGTCCGGTTTCGCCAGAGCGGATCAACTCCAGCATCCCCGAATCCAATACATCTTGCCAAGCCCGGTCCTCGGTGTGCACCCCCGCCGCCCGAATCCGCTCTCGCGCCTCGCTGAGCAGGCATAACAGGGTCTCGTATTCGGGGCCGATCTCGTTTTCCAGACGCTGGCGGAGCCAGCGTGACAAAGCCGGACTGTGGCCCCCGGTGGAGCAAGTCACCATCAGCGGTCCTCGTCGCAGTCTGCTGGGCAAGGTGAAGGAGCAATGATCGGGATCGTCGGCGCTGTTCACCCATACTCCGGCCGTCTCGCCATCACGATAAACCTGGGCGTTCACTTCTTCGCAGCCGGTGGCCGCCACCACCAGCCGATAGCCCTCGACATCGCCAGAACGATATGGGCGGCGATGCACGGTTACGCCGACGCGGGCTTCCAATTGGGGGATCACCTCGGGGGCGATCACATCCACCGCCGCTCCGGCTTCCAACAGCCCATCTGCCTTGTTCAATGCCACCTGTCCTCCCCCCACCACCAGGCAGGGGTGGCCGCGAACCCGCAGGTTCACCGGGTAGAGGACCTCGTCAACGGGCATGGGTGCCTAACGAGCCAGCACAAACAACTGGATGACCGCGGCGATGAGAATGGCCAACAACAAAACAGCGATGGCGATAGTCGTTCCAGGTCTCATGCCAGTTAATCCGATCGTCTGGGTTGCAGTTGGACCGGGGTGGGCGGAGCAGGTCCGCCGGTTTCAACAGTGATGGAGTCTCCCTCCACACTGTTCAACTCCAATGCAGCTGATCCCCGGTTGACGGCGACGGCCACCAAGCCATAAGAGTCTACCAGCACCCCCAATTCGCCGGTTCCCAGTTCGCCGTATGAGTCGACTCGACGGGCGGTGCGGCCCACATCGCCAGCGGTGAGCCGAAGCGTGTCGCCCAATGGCTCAATCTCGTCGGGGTCCAAGTTGAGTTGCAAGTTGCCGAACCGGTCGATCCACAACACCTCGGAATAGATCCGGTCGTCGTCGACTCGGCTCACTGGAACCACTCCAGGGGTGAGGGAATGCACGGGGATCGCAGTACCCACATCGGCAAGGTCAGCGCCCAAACACAGGTGAGCGGCCGTGGGGGCAAACATGTCCCGGCCGGCAAACGTGGGGCCTGAGGAAGGGAGGTGATATTGCTCGGCGGTTAGCTCTACCGCGCGAGAGGCGCCGCCAACCATGGCCACCGCAGGAGCCAGCAAACCGTTGTCAGGTCCGACCAGCACCGAGGTACCGTCGCCCACTTCTACCGCTATCGCCCGCCGATTGCCGCCAACGCCGGGGTCGACCACGGCCAGCACCACGCCGGGCATCAAGTACTGGGCGCTGCGAGCCAGGGCCAGACCTCCAGCCCGCACGTCGTGGGGGGCGATGTCGTGAGTGATGTCGATCACTGCGGCCCCTGGCGCAATCGAGCGGATGACCGACTTCACCACCCCGACGAACTCATCACCCAACCCATAGTCGGAGAGGAACGAGATGGTGTCGTATCGCAGCGTCATCGCACGTTCAACGCTGCGTTATGGCAACGCTGCGTTGGGACCTAACGGCAGCGTCAGCCTGCCTGGGTGTAACGACTAGCCAGGTAGCTGTCGACGTCGCCCTCGCGTAATCGGTACGACTTGCCGATCCTTACAGCAGGAAGGTCTCTGGCTTTGATCAGCCGGTAGACCGTCATTGTTGAGACTCTCATGAGGGCAGCGACCTCTGCCACGGTCATGAGTTTTTCCCGCCCTACTGGCTTCGCCATGCCAACACACCCCTCACTCCGCTGTGCGACGATCACCTTACGCGGCACTAACTGTCGAGTGCCACCCCGCTTCCCCAAGTGCCAGCAAATCCTAAGTTCACCTTCGGGTCATCCAGCCCGCCGCGGCATCTTCATGCCCGTGGAGGGGCTCAGGTTGCACCTAGCTCTTTGCTGCGCTCAGTGGCTGCCACCACTGCGGCGATGAAGGCTTCAGCCGCCCCTCGGGCTTCCAATTCGGCGATCCCCCGGGCGGTAGTGCCCCCCGGAGATGTGACCGCGGCCCGCAGGTCGGCGGGGGGCTCCCCTGACTCAGCTAGCAGCCGGGCCGCCCCCAGCAGGGTCTGACGGGTGAGGGCGTCGGCCATATCCGGGGAGAGACCGACCTCTGCCCCGGCGGCCATCAAGGTCTCCGCCAACCAGAACACGTAGGCGGGTCCCGAACCGGAGAGTCCGGTGACCGCGTCCAGCATCGGCTCCTCGCACACCACAACTGTGCCCACCGCTTCGAGAACGCTGGTGGCCCAATCCAGATCATTGTCGGTGGCATGGCGGCCAGCGGCGATGGCCGCCGCGCCTGCCCCCACCAGCGCGGGGGTGTTGGGCATGGCCCTGATCACCCGAGCACCTTCGTCGAGTACCGACTCAAGGGCCGCGGTAGTGACGCCAGCGGCGATGCTCAGCACACGCTCAACCCCAGCTTCCCGAAGGCGGGTTCCAGCCGAGGCGGAATCGTCGGGCTTGACGGCGAGCACGGCATCGGCCCCTTGTTGGGGATGGTCGGTTACGGTCACGCCGCCGAAGCGGTTGGACAGCTCCGCACGCCGGTCTGGGATCTTCTCCACGACAGCCAGTTCGCCAGGCAATGCCCATCCGGCAGCCAACAGGCCACCGAGCAGAGCCTCGCCCATGCGGCCCCCGCCGATGAGTTGCAGTCGAATCGCCACCTCACTGCTATAGCAGGCCGGCCGCCACTTCACCGGGAATAACTCTGGTCGGTGGGAGGACTTCCCCGATCGCTCCCACCGACCAGGAGTTTCAAAGCAGATTCTTGTGCTTCACATACACTGAAATCAATTTATAATGTATGAAACTCGCTAATCTTTGAATCGCGTCTCGTAGCCGATGCGCATACAGGGCCGGAACCACCGCTCCGAATAGGAGTAGAACGAGCCCAAGAGCCGGTCTATCTCTGCTTCCGTGACCGTGCGGGCCGGCAGTTCAGCGACCAAGAACACGGCATCCTCCACACCGATGGCGAAACGCAATCCGATCAGTTCGCGGTTGCGGCGCAAGAGATACTCGTACAACCGGCCCTCGTTCTCCTCGGGAGCGGGCATGAAGTGGCATTCGCAGTGCAACTGTCGCTGGCCGAGCGTGAACCAGACGGTGGACACCGTCTTCTCCTCCCCCACCATCCGCACGTACCAACGGCGCTGGCCGGGCTCGCCCCGGTCAACAGTCAGCACGGTCGGGTTGGTCTGGAGCTGATCGTCCATCCAGGCATCGATGTCTGATTCCAATGCGGCTAACTCGTCGGCCCGCAGAATCATGTGCAATCGACGGGTACCCGGGACTGGACCCTTCGATAGATGGCTCTCAGCGAACGGGCCATAGCGGCCCAGGAGAACGAACGAGCCCGTTCGGCCGCATCCAAGGCCATCTCGGCGGCGAGGAGCGGGTTGTCGATCAGTGCGGCCACCTGGGCGGCGAAGGCATCGGGGGAGGCATCGTCCACCAGGAATCCGGTACGGCCGTGGTCAACCACCGAGCGCAGGCCACCCACAGGGGCAGCCACCACCGGGGTTCCGCTGGCCGCCGCCTCAAGGGCAACCAACCCGAATGATTCGCTGCGACTGGGCACCAATACGACGTCGGCGGCCCGGTAGTACGTGGACAGCCAGTGGTGGGGACGGGGAGGCACCAGCGACACCCGATCACCCAATCCCAGTTCTTGAATACGGTCTTGCAGAAGTCGATACTCAGCCTCGCCATCAGCACCACTAGGGCCACCGACTATCAGCAAGCGCGCCTCGGTGCGAGCGAGACAGGCCAACGTCTCCACCGCAACAAGGGGCCGCTTCAGCGGCTGAATCCGGCCCACGAATAGCAAGACCGGCCCACGCCCCAAACCCAGGGCGGCGCGGGCGCCGTCCTGATCGCCCGGGGAGAACAAGGCATGCTCCACTCCGGGCGGGGCCAGCTCAATTCGCTCGGGCGGGGCATCGTAGAAGCTACGTAGCTGTTGGGCCTCCGGTTCGCAGGACGCTATGACCACATCAGCACAGCCGATCACATCGATCTCCGCCTGGGCCCGCTGCTCAGACTCGGGGTCACCGGTGGCGGCCTTCACACGAGCCAACGTGTGAAAGGTCACGGCCAACGGCACCTCCACCGCGTGCTTGACCCGATGACCGGCAACCCCTGACAGCCAGTAGTTGGCGTGGATCACGTCGGGGCGCCCTTGGCGGCGCATGTCGGCCATCACACCGTCGGCGAACTCGTCCATGACGTCAACGAGGTCTTCCTTGCCCAAATCAGCAGAACCTGCGTCGACATGGACCACGGTAACTCCCGGCTCAATGGCCACCTCATTGGGCAGATCCTGGTGCCCGCGGCGCACATACACCCGGCATTCGCTGCCGGCGTGAGCCAGTGCCGCGGCCATCTCCCGGACGTAGACGTTCATGCCCCCGCCATCGCCCACACCGGGCTGGGCCAAAGGAGAGGTGTGCAGAGACAGGACCGCCACGTTCTGGGTCATGGCCCCACGCTTCGGTAAGTGGCGAAATTGCCCAGCAAACAAAGAACTGGCATGGCTAAAGAAGGCTACCCGCCGGAGACTGGGGGCAGCACTGCCACCTCGTCACCGTCGGCCACCGGCTCTGGCCCGGTGACCGGCTCGCCGTTGAGCCACACCCGGCAAATCTGAAGTTGCTCGGCGAACGAAGTCCCGTAGCGGTCGACCGCGGCGGCCAACACCTGTTCCACGGTGGCACCGGGCACCTCGTCCCGCCCAGTGCCAGCCACTTCCCTGACGTGCGCGAACAAACGCAACGTGGCCATGGGCGAAATTGTACGGGAATCTCTGCGTACTGCCACGGCCTGAAAGGTGCTGGCCATTACCGTGACGGCCGTGGCCCGTCTGCTTCTGATCCGACACGCGCAGTCGGAGTGGAACGCTTTGCGGCGCTGGCAGGGCCAGGCCGATCCGCCGTTGTCGGAACTGGGGTACCAGCAGGCGGCCGCCGCGGCGGTCCGGCTCGAGCCGGTTGATGTGGTGGCCTCCTCCACCCTGCAACGGTCTCAGACCAGCGCAGAGATCATCGCGAAGCACATGGGTTGCGACCCGCCGATACCGGTTCCCGAACTCATCGAGCGGGACGTGAGAGAGTTTTCAGGGTTGACCCGAATTCAGATCGAGGAGCAGTATCCAGGCTTTCTGGATGACGGCCGACGACCGCCGGGGTGGGAGCAAGACGACGCCTTGTTGGCCCGGGTCTTGGCCGGCATCAACCGACTGGCCGGTGTGGTCGGGGACCGAACGGCGGTGGTGGTAACCCACGGCGGGGTGATCTACTCGTTGGAAGCCCACCTGGGCTGTGAGCCCGGTCGGGTAACCAACATGAGCGGCCGATGGGTACAGGTGGCCAACGGCCGACTGGTCGCCGGAGAGCGGGTCCACCCCCTAGAAGGCGTGGACATCGCAACCCCGGTATCTGACTTGCTCTAGTCAGATCAGCTCGACATAAAGCTGGAGAACGGGGCGCCCTGAACCAGATCCCGGCACCCTTGGAGAACGGGGCACTGCTCGATGCTGCCGTCGGCCACCGCGGCTTGGATCCGCAGCCGAAGAGCATCGAGATCGTCGAGATCGGAAAGCACCGCCTCCACGTCGATCAGCTCGCTCTCCACGTCGCTCAGCAGGGATTCCCAGGTTTCCACCGTGGGCATATTACCGACCACACCGGCGAGTCAGGGCGATACAGTGACGGCGGGCCGCTAGCTCATCAGGTAGAGCAGGAGACTTTTAATCTCAAGGTGCTGGGTTCGAGTCCCAGGCGGCCTACAAGACATGAAACGCTTTGGACACTACGCTGAGGCCATGCGTCGCTGGATTGCCCTGTTCGCCATATTGGTTCTGTTCTTCGCAGCATGCGGGAACGACGACACCACGGAGGACGACCCACCCGAGGCCACCTCCGCTCCAGAAGAGTCGACGCCAGCGCCCACCCCGGCTCCGGCAGATGACAGCCCCGTCGTCGATGAGCCCGATGAAGAGGAGCCCACACCGGCCCCCGTTGAGGAGCCCGCTCCGGCCCCTGACGAGGAGCCCACACCGATTCCCGATTCGACAGCCGATCCGATAGATCGGCCCGAGCCCATAGACCTGAGCAAACCCGCCTTCGACAGCTCCGACAAGCTCAGCACAGTGGGGCTTGGCTCCCTCTACTTCGGCATGGGACCGGACCAAGCAGCCGAAGCGGTCCAGACGCTGTGGACCGGCGGCCAAGAGGACGGCACCCCCCGCTGCTATCTGCTGGCCCCAGCCAACGGGCCCGAGGGCGTGGTGTTCACGGTGTACAACAGCTCCATTGAGCGGGTGGACATCACCAATCCAGGCATCACCACCCGGTCGGGGGCCAGCGTGGGCAGCACCGAAGCCCAGCTCCATGAGCTCTTCGGCGCCCAGTTGCTGGTAACCCCCTATGCCGATGGCAGCGGCAACTCCATCCAGTTCGTCCCGGTAGACGAGGCGGATGTCGACTACCGGGTGATCTGGGAGACCGACGGCACGTCGGTTACCTCCATGCGGGCAGGCCGACTCCCCGCGGTAGGCCCCGGCGAACCCTGCACCTGATCCCGCCAGGACTTGGACTAGGCCGGCCTAGTCCAAGTCGTTGGGCTCGGGCATCAGCACGAACTCGGGGTAGGCCTCAAGTCCGAGTTCGCCGACGTCTTGGCCCATGCGCTCGACGTCGGATGAAACCCGCAAGCCCATCATTGCGTCCAGCACCTTCCACACAAGCAGCGAGGCGATGAACACGAAGCCGCCGATGGACACGATGCCCAGAAGCTGAATGTGGAATCGGCCACCGGCGGCGATGGTTACAGCCAGCGTCCCCCAAATTCCGGCGATGAGGTGGGCGGGAATCGCGCCGACCACATCGTCGATCTTGATCATCTCCAGCACCCTGATGCCGATAGTGCACAACAGACCGCCAATGGCGCCAATGACCATTGCCCACCAGTGGTCCACCATGGTGGGACCGGCGGTGATGGCCACTAACCCGGCAATGGCGCCGTTCAGGCCGGCGAAGAGGTCGATCCTCCCCAAGATCGAGCGGGAGACCAACAGGGCGGTTAATACGCCGGCCGCGGCGGCCAGATTGGTGTTGACCAGCACAATGGTCATGGCCACCGCATCGGCCGGGGTGCCCAGGGCCAACTGCGAACCACCATTGAAGCCGAACCAGCCGAGCCACAAGATAAACACGCCCAAAGTGACCACCAACACGTTGGAGGGCGGAGTCGACCTCACGCTGCCGTCCTTCTTGAACTTGCCCAGACGGGGGCCCACCACCAGCACACCGGCCAGCGCGGCCCAGCCGCCGGTGCCGTGGACGATGGTGGAGCCAGCGAAGTCTTGGAAGCCCTCTTGGGCGAGCCAACCGCCTCCCCAGGTCCAAGAGCCGACGATGGGATAGATGAATGCCGTCAAGACCAAGGTGAAGGCGAAGAACGCCCACAGCTTGATCCGCTCGGCGATGGCCCCCGAAACGATGGAAGCCGCCGTAGCCACGAAGACCATCTGGAAGAACCAGTCAGACATAACGGCGTATCCGTTGTCCACCACGGCTCCGACCGCACCCAGATCCCCATCAAGCAGGGCCTTCTCGGCGTCCGACGGACCATAGAGGAACTCGAATGAGCCCCAGAGATCGCCGACCCCGGTGTACATGAGGTTGTAGCCGACTATGAAATAGGCCAGCCCCGCGATGGAGTAGATGCCGATGTTCTTGAGGCAGATCATGGAGGCGTTCTTGGTGCGCACCGCGCCGGACTCCAACATCGTGAAGCCCGCGCACATCCACATCACCAAGGCACCCCACACCAAAAAGGCAAAGGTGTTGAAAATAAACTGATCCGGCAGCTCGACCATGACGTCCCCCCTAGGACCCGCTTGCCTAACGCTGGCAAACGGCTGTTAGGCCATAAAGCTACAAACGGGCATCAAAACCGGCAAGGGTTAATGTGCCTCAAAGAAAGGAAACGGGGGGGCGGTGAATGTCAGTGAGCGCCCGCAACACGGAATAGGCGGTGACCGCGCTGGTGCGGGGGTTGTCGGGGGAGGCGGCATTCTCGAACGAGAGCTCGTAGCTGCCCGCCGCCCCCGAGGCAGTCACAACGTGGCGCACCCGGGTGGCAGCCGGGTCGCCCACCATCTGCACCCGTACTCGGTCGAACCCCACGGTGGCCAGCGACAAGGTGGCGGTGACGTTGGCCGACTCGGGGAAGAGGGCACAGGCCTGTCGGGCCGGGCCGTCGAACACCGTCGCCGGCTCGGACCCCTTCTCAAGTGCTTCCAGCACCGCCTCATCCATCCACGGGCGGCTCAGCGCCGCCGCCGGCTTGGTGCTGGTGATGGCCACCTCATCCAGCGGTCCGAGCAGCATGGCAGCTCGCAAGATGTCGAACCCGCCGATGGCCCCGGTACACAGAAACAGTCGCCCGCCCTCGGCACCCCGCAGCGCGCCCTCGAGGTCTTCGTCGGCCAATGCACCGATGCTCACCACCAATAGGTCGGTACCTGATTCCCTCACCGCTACCCCGTGCTCGCGCAGCGCCCCATGGCCGGCGGCTTCCACCACCACATCTGATCGGGAAATCAGCGACTCCCGGTCGTCCACCCTGAGGGGATGGTCGATGATGAGGTCGAACACCGCAGCCAGATCGGCCCCCTGCACTGCCCCTTCGGACAATTCGCGGGCCACCACCGAACCGATGGCCCCGCAACCGATCAGGCCGACTCGAAGCACCGGGTCAGAATATCCGCCAAACCTTGCCCCCATCGGCCTCGTTCCTCATGCACGCAGTTGCCGACTCGAAGCACCAGGTCAGAAAATCCGCCAAACCTTGCCCCCATCGGCCTCGTTCCTCATGCACGCAGTTGCCGACTCGAAGCACCGGGTCAGAAAATCCGCCAAACCTTGCCCCCATCGGATAGTGCCCCGGTTGGTACTCTGAGGACATGAGCCGGGGGAACGTGGCAGGCTAAGAACAGTGAGCGGCGACGTGAGAGTCAAGGTGCCGGCGGCTCCGAAGTATGGCCGCATGGCGGAGATCGCCGCAGTCCACGCCGCCACTCATCAGGGATTCTCCTCCAATGAAATCGGCAGTCTCGGCCAGGCCATCAAAGAGGCGGTGCTGTTGCTGCTCGATCCAGGGCAGCCCAACGGCTCAATGGAGTTCGACTTCCAGAGCAAGGCTGGGATCGTGACCGTCGAAGCCCATGTCGAGCAAGGGGAAAGCAAGCCGATCCCCCACAACAAAATCGACCGATTCGAGTCCACCGCCGGCTCGCTGGTGGACTCGTGGAAACTAGATCCCGACGAGCGCCGCCTCTGGCTGCAGAAATCAGCCTAAAGCAGCCCGACCTAGACCCCGGTAGAACCGAAGCCGGCAGCCCCCCGTGAAGAAGCGGGCAATTCCTCCACCTCGACAAACTCGGCCTGCTCCACCTTTTGCAGCACGAGTTGGGCGATTCGATCGCCTCGTCGGACAGTGAAGGGCTCGGCCGGGTCGGTGTTCACCAACAACACCTTCAACTCTCCCCGGTAGCCGGAATCGATCAGACCCGGGGTGTTCAAACAGGTAACCCCGTGGCGCAGGGCCAGCCCGCTGCGAGGCTGCACAAACCCCGCATACCCCTCGGGTATGGCGATGAACGTGCCGGTGGGCACAAGTCCACGACCACCTCCCGGTGCCAGTTCGATGTCCTCGCTGGCCACGAGGTCGGCTCCAGCATCGCCTTCGGAGGCGTAGCGGGGAAATGGCAGGTCAGGGCGGCTACGAACGATGGGAATCTCCAACACGGCGGTGACCCTATACGACGGTTTGGATGGCTTGTTCGATTCGCCGGAAAAGCTCGCTGACTCAGGTTTGCCACCGACCAGCATCTAGGGTCAACCCAGCATGCTGGCTTGGATGGACTTGGAGATGACGGGCCTCGACCCGGCCAGTGATGTGATTGTAGAAATCGCCACCCTCATCACTGATGACAGCCTGGAATTGGTGGCAGAAGGGCCTGACCTTGTGGTTTCGGCGCCCCAAGAAGCCTTGGCCTCAATGCAGGACGTGGTGAGGGAAATGCACACCAAAAGCGGGCTGCTGGACCAGATCAGGGCTTCCACACTCAGCCTGGAGGATGCCGGCGAGATGACCTTGTCCTTCCTCAAAGAGCACATCGGCAAGCCTCGCACCGTGCCGCTGTGCGGCAACTCCATCGGGGTTGACCGCCGCTTCCTGGCGGCCCAGCTTCCCGAGGTGGAGAATTTTCTGCACTATCGGTCCATAGACGTCTCCACCGTCAAAGAGCTAGCCCGGCGGTGGAACCAACCCGCCTTTCGGGGAGCGCCCGAGAAGGCCAAGGGGCATCGGGCCCTAGACGACATCCGCGAGAGCCTCGACGAGTTGCGCCACTACCGGGAGAGCTTCTTTGCCATTCCAAATGAGGCGGGTCCAACGGAGGCGGGCAAGTGACCGAGCGACCTCGCAAGCAGGAGCAAGAAGAAGCCACCACCGAGATAACCGAAGTTGTGCCCGGGGTGCTGCGCACCATGTTGCCCATAAACCTGCCGGGGCTGGGCCATGTGAACTGCTACGTGATGGAAGACGAGCGGGGGATAGCGGTGGTAGATCCCGGTCTGCCCGGCCCCGACTCCTGGGATGCGCTGGTCGACCGACTGGACCGGGCCGGCTACAAGATCGGCGACGTCCACACCGCCATCATCACCCACTCCCATTTCGACCACTTCGGCGGCGCTGAGCGCCTGCGGGAGGAGGCCGGGGCCGACATCTTGACCCACGAGAGCTTTCGCCCCATTTGGGATCGCGGCGAGGCCAGAGAAACCCACGACGCCGAGGGCAATGCCTCCGAGGAGGAGATCTTCGAGCGCATCGAAGAGAGCTTCCGCCAGCTCACCCCATGGGGCACCGAGAGGACTCCGCCAAGTCGGGAGTACATCCAGCGGTTCCGGGCCAGGGAGAATCTCCACGCCCGTTGGTTCCAGACTCCGAAACCAACGGTCAAGGTGGTGGACAGCCAGGTCATCCGGTTCGCCCGACGGGAGTGGGTGGCGCTCCACACCCCCGGCCACACCGGCGACCACCTATGCCTCTACGATCCTGAGCACGGCGCGGTGTTCTCGGGCGACCACGTGCTGCCCACCATCACCCCCCATATCGCCGGACGCAGCGACACCGATGACTCGCTGGCCGAGTTCTTCGACTCGCTGGATCGTATGAAGACCCTGGAGGGCACCACAGTGGCCCTGCCCGCTCACGGGCATCCGTTCTCCGACATTGGTGCTCGAGCCGACGACATCGGCGACCACCACCACGAGCGATTGAATGTGCTTCGCCACGCCAGCGCCGAGTTGGGCTGCGCCACGGTAGAGGACTTCATGCGGGTGCTGTTCAGCGAGCGGGCCTGGGGTGATATGGCCGCCAGCGAGACCTTCGCCCACCTCGTACACCTAAAGGTGATCGGCGAGGCCCATCAAGACGTCACTCCCGATGGCCTGGTGACGTTCGAGATCAAACCAGGGCTCTAGCGACTAACAGCAATCTATGAAATTTGATCGGGAAATAAATTGACATCGCGCTCAATACACTGTTGAGTAGTGGCCATGTCCAGCAGGAGCTATCTCGCATTCGGCTTTCAAAGCCGAGCCTCGCGCGTAGCGATGGCTGACATGGCCCGAATTCACCACGGTTATTGGCTGGCCAACCACACACCATGTGTGTTCGGTCAGAAGACTACCGGCACCAGGTCTCGGGGAGGGTCCACGTAGAGCACCTACAAGGATCAAATATCCACCGAGGCCGCCGGAAAAATCCGGCGGCCTTTTCAGTTTCCGCCCACAACCAAACCATCGATTGGGAAAATCCAACCGAAGACCCCCGAAAGGAGAAAAACATGGAGGCGCTGCTCTTTGAAAACGCACCGTGGCGTGTAGACGCCGCGTGCCGAACCGTCGACGCCTCGCTCGGGGAGATCTTCTTCTCCGACGAGCTTCAGCACATCTCTCAGGCCAAGGCCATCTGCGCCCAGTGCCCGGTGATGGCCCAGTGCTTGGAGGGCGCCATCGCCCGCAGCGAGCCTTGGGGAGTATGGGGAGGCCAGCTGTTCCGCAACGGCAAGGTGCTGACCAGCAAGCGTCGTCGGGGTCGTCCGGCCAAGGTGCCTCGCCCCGAGGACGAGTTCCTCCAGGTGCCGGTGCCCGAGCACCTGCGAGAGCGGCTCCGCTCGGCCTGATGGCCAGGTTGGCCTGATGGCCGGGCGGCATCGCCTGGCAGTACTGGCTACCGCCGCGCTGATCGCCATCGTCGTCGGCTCCTGTGGATCGGGGGCCGGCGACGATGTCCCAGCGACGGACATTGAATTCGAACTGCTGGACGGAGGCACATCCACAATCGGCGCCCACCTCGACCGTCCCGTCGTGCTCAACTTCTTCGCTTCATGGTGTACGCCGTGCAAAGCCGAAATGCCGGCTCTTGAAGCCCTACACCAACAGCGCCCCGACATTGCCTTTGTCGGCTTGGCGGTCAACGACACCCCCACGAGAGCCCGGGAGATCGTGGCCGACACCGGCGTGACCTACCCCACCGGCGTGGACCCAGCTTCGGCCATTGGCAACGCCTATGAGATTCTGGGCATGCCCACCACCCTGTTCATTTCCTCTGACGGTGAGGTCGCCTATCAGCACACCGGCGGTTTGACCGCCGAGCAGATCGCCGAGCACCTCGACAGGCATCTCACCCCGTAACCTTCCAGTTGTGTTCGACTTTGATCTGGCGGTCCCCTTTGGGGCCGGCTTGGTCGCGGCTGTTAATCCGTGCGGGTTCGCCATGCTCCCGGCCTATCTGGCCTACTTCCTGGGCATCGGCAGCGGCGAGCAGGCCGAGGATACCGCCAGGAATGTTTTTCGAGGCCTGCTGGTCGGTCTCACCCTCACCGCTGGCTTCGTAGCCTTCTTCGGCACCATTGGCGCGCTGACCACATCGCTCATCTCGACATCTACCATCGCCGACCGGGGTCCGTGGATCACGCTGGTGGTCAGCGGGCTCATGGTGGTGCTGGGCATCTCCATGTTGGCCGGATTCGAGCCCAAGATCTCCATTCCCCGCCTGTCCAAAGGAGGCGACAGCCGCGGGCTGATCTCCATTTTCTTGTTCGGGGTGTCCTATGCGGTGGTTTCGCTGGGGTGTGCCAGCCCAGTGTTCTTCGGCAGCGTCAGCGGCTCGTTCAGCACCGATGGCGTGTGGGAGGGCATGCTCCGGTTCCTGGCCTACGCCCTGGGTATGGGTATGGTGATCACGTTCTTGACCGTGGCGGTGGCCATGGGACGCTCAGGGGTGACGGCCAATATGCGCCGCTTGCTGCCCCATATCAACCGCATCTCCGGGGGCTTTTTGGTGGTGGCCGGCGTGGTGCTGGGCTTCTACGGCTGGTGGGAAGTCCAGGTTCTGCTGCGGAACGATTTCGAGGCCAACAACCCGTTCGTAGAGGCTTCCAACCGGGTATCCACCCGACTGGAGAACTGGATCGTCGATGTGGGTGGCAACCGTTTCGGCCTGGCCACCGCGATCCTCATGCTGGCCCTGCTGCTGTGGCTGCTGCGCCGGAGCATTCCCCAGCCTTGGCACTCCGTGGCTACCGCGGTTGTGGCCGTGGGCTATGCCCTTTCGGAAGCGTTCCAATACCAGGGCGACCTTCTTGTGCTGCCGATTCTGCAGACCATCGCCGACATCCCCGAGCGGGTAGGACACTGGTTCACCGATCCAGGCCGCTGGCCGGTGCTCTGGGAAGTGCTGGCGGCATTGATCGTCGGCCTGGTGCTGTGGGTGAGCCTGCGTGGTCGGCGCGGGTCCGGCCCACCCTCGATCGAGGGTCTGGGCGCGTAGAGGCCTGTCTGTGACGCCGAAGGCCGCAGTCGCGGTCGGAGTCGGCGGTTTGGCCGGGGCCGGCGCACGCTGGGCGCTGGTCGAGGTTTTACCCGCCACCGATGTCTGGCCGTGGGGGGTGTTGGCGGTCAACCTGGCCGGCTGTTGGCTGCTCGGCTATCTGGCTGCGGCCGCCTGGTCGGCCCGAGCCCATCTGCCAGTGAGCCTCGGACTGGGAACCGGCTTCTGCGGCAGCCTGACCACCTTCTCGGCGTTGACCGTGGACGTGGCCGACCTGGCCCGTGACGGCGACTGGGGCTACGCCGCCGGATACTTGGCCGTCTCGGTGGCGGGCGGATTGGCCTTAGCGTTGGTTGGCGCGGCCTTGCGAACGACCCGTCGGCGGGCGACTCCATGACGGCGCTCGGTTTCGTGGTGCTGGCGGTGGCCGGGGCGCTGGTTCGGGCTGAGGCTGCTCAGAGGTTCAATGCCCCAACCTGGCCCTGGGGGACTCTGGGCGTGAACGTTGTCGGCAGCTTCGCTTTGGGCCTGCTGGCTGGCAGTGGTAATCCGGTGATGACCGCGGTGGGCGTGGGCGCCCTGGGATCGCTGACCACGCTGAGCACCTTCGCCGTGGAGCTGACCACCTTGGGCCGAAAGCGGGCCGCCGCCTACCTCGCCGTCAGCCTCGCCCTCGGCCTCGCCGCCGCCGCTGGCGGCCTGGCAATCTCGGGCTAGCAGCCTTGAATCAGAGCGTGTCGCGGCCTAGATAGGGGCGTAGCACCTCGGGGACGACCACGGAGCCGTCGGGTTGGCGGTAGGTCTCCACTATGGCGGCCCATACTCGGGGGACGGCGAGGGCAGAGCCGTTGAGGGTGTGGAGGATGCGGGTGCCCTTCCCATCGGTGGGCCGGTAGCGGAGGTTGGCCCGGCGGGCCTGGTAGTCGGTGTACCAGGAGCACGACGACACCTCCAGCCATTGGTCGGCGCCGGGGGCGTAAACCTCCACGTCCCACGACCGGTGGTGGGACTGGCCCAGGTCTCCGGTGCTGATGTCCACTATGCGGTAGGCCAAGCCCAACTCGGCGATGGCGGCGGAGGCCCGCTCCAGGATCTCTTCGTGGATTGCCGGGGCCTGCTCGGGGGTGGCGTAGGCCAAGATCTCCACCTTGTCGAACTCGTGCACCCGCAACAGTCCCCGGGTGTCGCGGCCCGCGGCACCAGCCTCTCGGCGATAGCAGGAGGTGTGGGCCATCATCCGCATGGGCAGATCGGCCTCATCGAGAATCTCGCCGGAGGCCAACGAGGTGAGCGGCACCTCAGCGGTGGGGATGGCCCACAGGTCGTCTCGCTCCAAGAAATAGGCGTCGTCGGCGAACTTGGGTAGCTGCCCGGTGCTCACCATCACCTGGCTGTGGACCAGGGTGGGCGGGCGGATTTCTTCGTAAAGGTCGGCGTTGCGGTTCAGCCCGAATTGGACCATGGCCCGGGCCAGCGACGCCCCGGCGCCCCTGAGCATGGCGAACATCGAACCCGACAGCTTGGCCGCCCGCTCCATGTCCAGCCAGCCGGCCTCCACCGCAAACTCCCAGTGGGGCACCCGCTGGTGCTCCCCGTAGGAATCGGGATCGAAGTTCTCCACCCGCAGCACCGGATTGTCGGTCTCATCGGCCCCGTCGGGCGCGTCGGGCGAGGGCAGGTTGGGGATGTGCAACAGCAGTTCGTGGATCTCGGCAGCCACCGCGTCGGCCTCGGCGGCCATAGCCTTTGCCCGTTCCCCCCGCTCGCGGCTCTGGGCCGCGGCGCCTTCGGCCTCTTGGTCGCGCCCGTCGCGCTTCAGCTTCCCGACCTGCTGGGAGATCTCCTTGACCTCATGGCGCAAGGCATCCCGCTCGGTGGTGAGGTTGCGGTGGCGCTCATCCAGCCCGGCAACCTGCTCCAGTTCGGACAGGTCGATCCCTCGGCGAGCCAACGCAGCCCGCACCGCGTCGTAGTCGGCGCGCACCAGGCGCAGATCGATCATCGAGAACCGTTGGTGGAGTTGGAGCCGTTGGAACCCGAGGTGGTCGGCACCCGGGTATCGGTGGCGATGGGGCCCGATGGGACCGTGGTTACCACCCGCATCTGGGTGTTGGCCCGCTGCTGGACACCAGCCCAGCGGAAGAACAGCACCCCGATCCACATCCACAGATACATGCCGCCCACCAGCTTCATGATGAGCCCGGCCGCTTGCTGGTCAGCCCGAACACCTATGCCCCATAGGCGGACGTCGTGGTCGTAGACGCTGTAGACCGCGCCTTGGGCGAAGGTCAAGAAAGCACCGGGCACGGTGGGCACCACCGACATCAAGAACAGGTAGATCATCTTGCCGGGCGCGCCCATTCGCAGCTCGGGGATCGGGCCGCACACCGGCAGCCACATCACCATGGCGGAGCCGAACAGCAGCAGGTGCACTAAGTAGTGCAGGGCGCCGCTTTCCACCGAATTGTTGACCACCCAGGGGATGTGGCTGACCGCCACCATGAAGTTGAACAGAACCCCGGCGACTACCGGCCGGGCTAGGCGCCGAACCCAGACGCCGACGCTGCCGTCTCCGCTGAGGAATAGCCGGGCCAGCCACTCGGGAATGGCCGCCCACAGCAGCGGGGGCACCACAAAGGTGATGAGCAGGTGCTGGATCATGTGCACCGAGTACAGGTACTCCTCGGAGATGTCGTGCATCGGCCAGTCGCTGGCCACCCACAGCAGCACCATGGCCCCGACGAAGGCCAGCTTGTGGTAGCGGGCAAACGGGGCTTCACCGATCGGAGTGGCTTTGGGGGCGATGACCCGGGCCGCGTACCAGGCCATGGCTATCGCGGCCAGGAGAATGATCCACACCTCGGCGTGGGGCTGGTACCGCCAAATGTCGGTGTCGGCGGCGAAGGCCATCGGCCGTCTACCAGAACCGAAATGCAGTCAACATGACCATGTACACCGCCATGGCCAGAATCAGCCCGAACACGAATAGGCGCCAGAAGACGGGAGCATCGAACTTCAGGTGCATGAAGAAGGCCACCACCAAGAAGAACTTAACCACCATCATCAGCACCAGCATGATGATGATGGCGGTGTCTCCCCACCCGTGCAGCGACTCGAAATAGGTGAACACCTCGAACGCGGTGAGCAGCCCGAGGGCGATGGCCACCTTGACATAAAGCCAGTTTGAGGGGTGGGCGTGCTCGTCGGGAGCGTGGGCCGTGTCGGGAGAGTCGGGAGTGACGGTGGCCATTTTGTTTCCTACTGCGGGAAGAGGTACACGATCGTGAAGATCACGATCCAGACTACGTCGACGAAGTGCCAGTACAGACCGATTATCTCCACGGTTTCGGACCGTTCGGGCCCGAGGTTGCCCCGCATCGACATCACGTACAACGACATCAACATGATGATGCCGATGGTGACGTGGGCGCCGTGGAAACCGGTTAGGGCGTAGAAGGCGGAGCCGAACAGGTTGGTGGTGAAGCCGAGGCCCTCGCTGTAGAACGCGGTGAACTCGTACACCTGACCGGCCACGAAGGTGGCCCCCAGCGCGGCGGTGGTGGCCAGCCAGATGCGGTTGCCCCGGAGGTCGCCCCGGGCGATGGACGACACCGCGAACACCATGGTCAGCGAGCTCATCAGCAGAACGAACGAGCTGACCGACGTGAACGGGATGTCGAACACGTCGTTGGGGCCGATGTCGTTGGGGCCGATGCGGCCCTTGTTGAACATGTAGGTGGAGATAAGCCCGCCGAACAGCAAGCACTCCGAGCCCAGGAACACCCACATAGCCAGCTTCTCGTTGGAGATGCCGGTGCTGGTGTGGTGTTCGCCGTCGTGGGCAGCAGCCTCAGTGGCCGTGGTTTCGGCAGTCATGGTGTCAGCCAACGGTCGCCCCCTCCTCGGTATCAGCCGGCGCGGCGGCCGATGCGGACTCACCGTTGCCGTCCGGTCCGCCGTTGCCGGCGGGGTCGCCGTGGCCATCGCCGTCATCGTGGTGATCGTCGTGGTGGCCAGCGGCGTCGGGATCGTCGGCTGGCTCCAGGATCCATCCGTAGATGGCCCCCACCAGAAGTACAAGCCCGGCGGCGGCCAGCCACAGGTTGTATATGAGGCCGTAGCCCACCAGCAGGATGCCCCCGCCCAACACGATGGGCCAGTACGACGGTGACGGCAAGTGCACTTTGGTGTTGCTGCCGTCGTGGGCGACTTCTTCGGCCGTGGCGGTTTTCACCACCCGGTGGTTCTCGTCGACTCCGTACTTGCGGTGCCAGAATTCGTCGAGGCGCTCCACCTCGATCTCCGAGTCGAAGTTGTGCTCGGGCACCGGTGATGCGGTCATCCACTCCAGACCGCGGGCGTCCCACGGATCGGGACCCACGTCGGGGCGGCCGGCCCGCTGCCACTTCCGGGTACTGGTGTACACGTTCCACAAGAACATGGCCACGCCGACGGCGATCACGAACGACCCGATGGTGGCCACCATGTTCCACAGTGCGAAACCCTCGTCGGCCCGGTAGGTGGCTATGCGCCTAGACATGCCCTGCAAGCCGAGTATGTGCATGGGGCCGAAGGTGAAGTTGAAGCCGATGAGCATCACCCAGAAGCTGGCCTTGCCCCACCCCTCGCTGAGCTTGTACCCGAACGCCTTGGGCCACCAGAAGTAGAAGCCGCCGAACAGGCCGAGAAGCGCCCCGCCAAAGATCACATAGTGAAAGTGGGCCACGATGTAGTAGGTGTCGGTCTGCTGAGTGTCGGACGGCGCGATGGCGTGAGTCACCCCCGACAACCCGCCGATGGTGAACATCGACACCACGCCCACGGCATAGAGCATGGGGGTGGTAAATCT
Organism: marine group bacterium Sva0996 bin134; assembly: GCA_002239105.1. GTDB lineage: Bacteria > Actinomycetota > Acidimicrobiia > Acidimicrobiales > Bin134 > Poriferisocius. The sequence goes on from MPNQ01000009.1 coordinate 38,342, forward strand.
CAATCGACCGCGGTACATGGTGGCCAGCCAGTTGAGGATCTTCACACCCGTGGGCACGGCGATGAACATGGTGGACACCGAGAACGCGGCCACCGCCAGCGGCCCAATGCCGGAGGTGAACATGTGGTGAGCCCACACTCCCCAGCCCATGAACCCGATGGCGATGCCGGAGGCGACCATGAAGTGGTAGCCGAACAGGGGCTTGCGGGAGAAGGTGGGGATGATCTCCGACACGATCCCGAAGGCGGGCAGGATCAGGATGTACACCTCGGGGTGGCCGAATATCCAGAACAAGTGCTGCCACAGCAGCGGATCAGCCCCGGCGGCCACGTTGAAGAAGTTGGCGTCCCACAACCGGTCGAACATCAACAGGAACAGGGCCACGGTGATCACCGGAATGGCGAACAGCAGCAGGAACTGGGTGATGAGCAGCATCCAGGTGAGCACGGGCATCCTGAAGAAGCTCATGCCTTTGGTACGCATGTTCAATACGGTGACGATCAGGTTGATGGAGCTGACCAACGACGCGACACCGGTTATCTGCAAGCCGACCGCGTAGAAGTCGATCCCCTTAGACGGTGAGAAGGGGAGACCGCTGTTGGGGGCATAGTTGAACCAGCCGCCGTCGGGGGCGTTCTGGAACCAGCCGCCGATGAAAATCGACGACACGAGCAGCAGGCCGCCAGCCAAGAAGCACCAGAAGCTGAAGGCGTTGAGGCGGGGGAAGGCCACGTCCCGGGCCCCGATTTGCAGGGGGAGCAAGTAGTTGGCGAAGGCCGCGGCCATGGGCATGATCACTAGGAACACCATGGTCACGCCGTGCATGGTGAACACGCCGTTGTAAGTGCCGGCGCCGATCACCGAGCCGTTGGGCGTGGCCAACTGGAGGCGGATGAACAGGGCTTCGGCCCCGCCCACCAGGAAGAAGAACATCGCCGCCGCGCCGTACATGATGCCGATGCGCTTGTGGTCGACGGTGAACAGCCAACTCGTCCAGCCCTCGCTGCCTTGGGGACGGGTAAACGCGCCGAGGGGGCGGTGGGCAATGGTCGGCCCTGCCGGCAGCGCCAGCGTCTCCTCAGGAGCGGTGATCGTCCGTTCGGTGATAGTCATCGGCTCATTCGAAATCAGTCGAGGGTGGATAGGAAGGCAACGACATTGTCGATGTCGTTGGGGCTCAAACCGGTACGGGCGGGCATGCCCCGAAGGCCGTCGGCGTCAGCCGGCTTGCGCTCGGGGGCGTTGGAGATCCAGGCCTCGAGGTCGCCCCGGTTGAGTACCCCCGAGGTGGGCAGGTCCAGATACGGGATGTGGTCGCCGGCGCCAAGATAGAGGTCGAATATCGATCCGGCGAACGTACCCCGGGTCATCAGGTGGGTCAGGTTGGGGGCGGCACCGGCCACCAGGGTGTCGGTCTCCAGGTAGGCACCGGCGCTTTCTCCATTGAACTCGCCGTAGATGTCCCAGCCGTCGGTCGGTGCATCAGGGTCACCGCCCCGATTGGCTGGCGAAGTAACCCCATTGATCACGTGGCAGCTGGCGCACTGCTGACTGAAGGTGTCCCAGCCTGCGGCGGCGGCCGTGCCCTCGGTGGGGAGGTCCGCCGACGTCAGCTGGTTGTCTCTCCACTGGGCGAATTCCGAGGGGGTCAGGGCTATGGCCACCATCTTCATGTAGCCGTGCGACAAGCCGCAGAACTCAGTGCATTGCCCCCGATAGCGACCGGGATTGTCGGCTTGGATCACCCAATCGTGGCTACGGCCGGGCACCGCGTCTCTCTTGCCGTTCAGCTTGGGGATCCAGAAGGAGTGGATCACATCTCGGGATTTGATGTCCAAAGCCACATCCACCCCTGCGGGGATGACCAGTTCGTTGGCGGTCACAATGTCGGGCGGGGTCGTTGTGTCGCCGTCCAGGTGGTATTGGTACTCCCACCACCACTGCTGGCCGATCACGGTGACCACCATGTCTTCTTCGGAAGCCTTTACGTCGTCGAGGGCGAAGAGGCCCACCAGGGTGAACACCGAGATGACCGCCAGCAGAATGGTCGGCACGATGGTCCAGGCAATCTCGAGGCGGTCGTTGCCGTGGATCTGGTCGGGGAACTCGTCGTCTTCGTAGTAGCCGTGCTCGCCGTCGCCAGTTTCGGAACCGCCCACCCGGTAACGCCACCACAGCGCCAACACCGCCCCCTGGACCAGGAAGAACACCACGCCGGCCACGATGAAGATGGGGTTGATGAGCCGGGCGATATCGCGGCCTTGGCGGCCTACCGGCGACAGGGTGGAGAGCGGGTGGTCGTCGGTGACCACGATGCCCACCACGATCAGGGCGATGGTGCCCGCGATAATCAGCAGGCTCGACAGCCAGACAAGTGCTCTGAGACGACGGCTCATCGGGCACCGCCCAGGGGTGACATTACGGCCATCACTCGGCCTCTCCATGATCGCCGACGGGCTCTCCGTGCTCGGTCGCCGGCACCTCGTGGTGGAAGTCGCGTGAACCCATTGCCGCGGTAATAACCCCGGCCACCAATACGCCGACACATATCACGGCCACCGTGCCAGCGATCACCGACCGGCTGATCTTGGGGACGACTGCGAACGTGATTGCGATGAAGAAGATCACGGCGGCCACCACACCGGCCACAATCACGGCGCTGAACTCGGAGACCGTCAACAGCACCCGGGAAAGGGCCAGCACCAGTACCGCCACTCCGAGCGCGGCGGTCACCGGATACTCAATCGGGCGCATGATGCGGTTGCGAAGGTTGCGGTTGACCACCGGGTCGGCGGTGGCCCGGTCGGCCCACGAGGTGAGCATCCACTCGAAAATCGCTGCTCCTAAGATCACCAGCCCGATCACGAAAATGGTGGCGTGGGTTACCAGCCCCACAATCATCGCCCCCACCCCGAAGGCGGCCACTGCCGGCCAGTAGTTAGCCTCCAGGTCGGCCTGGGTCTCGGGAGTCTGGCCGTCGTCCATCAACTCGCCCACCGACTCGGCGTCGGCGTCCCGGAAGGCCACCAGGAACACGGCCACCAGCGCCGACAGCACCGCGAAGCCCATGAGCACCGCATAGCCCACGTGGTCGCCGATGCCGCCCTTGTAGCCCAGGCTGAGCACGCCCACCCAGGTCTCCACGTTGAGCACCGCGAAGTACTCGGTTTCCCCCGCACTGCCGCTGGCCACGCCATAGACGGCAGCCGCGCCCACTGCGGCAACGAAGAAGCCGAAGAACAAGCGGAAGCCAGGGGTGAACACTATTGCCCTCCCTGGCCTGGGTGATGGAATGTGAATCCGACGACGAACACCAGGGGCCTACTTCAGCACGAAGATTGCCGTCCAGATGACGACATAGACGAATACAACGGCGTACCAGAAGATGGACGCAGCCACGAACCCGTCGGTCTGGCGGCTGCTGTACTGGCCGCCCAGCGCTCGAAAGGCCATGAGGAGCAAGAACACCAGGCCAATGGCGATCATGGCTAGGTGCGACGCCGAGATGGTGTAAATCAATACCGCGGCGATCGAGTCGTCGGCCACCAAGCCCATCTGGGTGTACTGGAACGAGGTGGTGATGACCACGGAGAATCCGAACAGCGTGGTCAAGGTGGTAGCCAAAATTGCGTGGCCGCGGTCGTCCCGGGCGATGGAGTACACCGCCCACTGCATGGTGACCACCGACATGAGCAAGGTCCACGCCGCCACCGTGGGCTGGGCGAGTTGGATGTTGGTGCCAGACGGGATCCAGCTTCCGCCATCGGCCAAGGCATCAGACCGCTCCCGGAGGTACACGCCGAACAGGGCGGCGAAGTACATAAGCGCGGCCGCGGTGCCAAACACGGTGCCCACCAGCAAGGTGCGCTGACGGGCCTGTGGAGCGGCCAAGGGCGTGCCAACGGGGATATCGGCCATTAGGCCTCCTCCCCATGGTCGGACTCGGCCATAGGCACCCCAGTCAGGCTGCGAGCGACGTTCAAAGCCACCAGCACCAAGCCGCCCACAACGGCGATGTAGCCGATCAACCCGATCACATTGAGGGCCTCTACGAAGCCGAGAGAGTCGATATCGGCAATGCCACTGGTTTGGTAGGGCCGAGCCGGCTGGTCGAAGAAACCACCCAGCACATCGGTGAGCCCGATCAAGATCGAGCCCCCGGCCAATGGCAGCACCGACAGGTATCCCAATGGAGCATTGAGGGGACTGCCCAGCACTCGCGGCGCCCAGTGGAAGAGGCCGGCCACTGCGGCCAGCAACCCGCCCAGCACCGCGAGGTTCATCATCCCGGTGACCAGGCTGGAGCCCTCCAGATCGGCCATGGCGTCGAAGAATCCCCGCCACACGTCGTCGTCGAACTCCCGCAGCACGCCCAGTGCGGGCTCGGCCACCCTAAGCACGCCAGCGAGGACCGCCGCAGTCAGCAAAGCCCCTGAGATGGTGACCAGGGCAAACTGCGGGGAGATCTGCGGGCGCTGCCCGGCGGAAGCGGCGTTGAATGCCAGCCAACCGCCGTAGGCCACCACCACCAGGGCGATGGCCAAGCCGAAGGCCGTGAACAAGAACTCGTTGGTGACGATGTGAGCGTCGCTGGTCGAAGGGTCGGCGCTGTCGAAGAAGCTTTGCGCCCAGGCGCCGAAGGCGAAGAACCCGAAGACGCCCACGAGGAAGGCCATTGGCTCGAACATCTTGGGGCGGTTGCGGTGGGCGGCAGTGAACACCTCGGCCACGATGCCGAGCATCGGGACCGTCCAGGCATAAACCTGGGGAGCGTCAAATGCCCAGGCAACCTGCTCGAATGGGGCATCTCCACCGCCGAAGGCCACGACGTCGGCCCCCCGCATGTCTACCCAGGAGATAACCAGGTTGGCCAGCAGCACCGGCAGGGAGAACAGCCACACCCCGGTGGCCACCAGCATCGACCAGGAGAAGGCAGGCACCTGGAGCAGGTCCATACCCGCCGGGCGCTGGGTGACAATGGTGGCGAAGATCACGCCAGCGCTGGCCAGCAAGCCGAGCCCGATTACGCCCAGCGATAGCACGGTGAGCTCGACTGACTGCTCGCGGGCGGCTCCGGCTTGGAACGAGCCCAGGCCGCCGTAGGAGAAGGTGGCCGCAATGTGGGTGATGGCGCCCACCAGCCATGTCCAGAAGCCAGCGGCCGCCGCCCGGGGGAAGGCGACCGAGGAGGCGCCAAGCTGGCGGGGTATCACCACAGTGGCCAGGCCCAGGAACAACGGCACCAACCCGCACAGGATCAATGTGGTCCGGTACAGGCCGAACACCTGGAAGAGTTCGTTGGAGTTGGCGAAGACTCCGAAGCCCCCGTCGATGTCGGCCTGCTCGATGCCGATCAGCATCCCGAGGGCGAGGGCCAGCCCGGAAAGGAGCAGGGCGAAGGCCACATACATTTGGCCGATGGTCTGGTGATCGCCAGTGCTCAGGATTCGGGCCAAACCGGTGGGCGGGGTCCATTGGTCGGGCGATGACTGGGCCGTCGGCCCGGAGTCGTCGCCTGCCGCGACCGCGTCGGTTTCAGGCCTCGTCTCGGTGAGGGTCATCGTGCTCCACTAAGGCGGGTGTGGCTCGGAACTTTACACATCGCCCTTGCCGTTTCTCGCATCAGACAGCATTGCCGAACAAGCAGCTTGAATCGGGTTTTTTGTCTAGTACCGGTACCAGTCGCATCGCCATTTCCCCGTCAGACACCGGTGCGGACCACCTGGTCGACCACCATCGCTCCAAACAGCAGCGTGATGTAGGTAATGGAGTAGGAGAACAAGCGCATCGCCGACGCGATGGCCTGGGTGCGCAGCACCTGTACGGCGAAGAACAGGAAGACGGCGCCCAAGACTATGGCGCTCACCGTGTACACCAGACCCATCTCGCCCACCGCGCTGAACAGCATTGACAGCCCCCAGAGCACCACGGTGTAGCCGATGATACGCACGGCGGTTGTGCGGGTGCTGGCCACGGCCGGAAGCATGGGCACATTGGCCGCCTGATAGTCGTCCCGGTAGCGGATGGCCAGGGCCCAGAAGTGGGGAGGCGTCCAGTAGAAGATGAGGCCGAACAAAACCAGCGGCGCCCATCCGAGGCTATTGGTCACCGCCGACCAGCCCACCAGTACCGGCACCGCACCGGCGGCCCCGCCAATGATGATGTTGCGGGTTGAGGTGCGCTTGAGCCACAGCGTGTACACGAATACGTAGAACGCGGTGGCCGACACGGCCAGCGCCGCGCTCAGCAGGTTCACGAATCCCCAAAGCCAGGCGAAGGCCAGGGCTTCCAAAACGATGGCGAATACCAGCGCTCGTCCGGGGGCGACTTCGCCCGTCACCAGGGGGCGGTTCTTGGTGCGCTCCATCAGCCGGTCGATGTCGCGGTCGACGTACATGTTGATGGCGTTGGCCCCACCGGCGGCTAGCGTGCCCCCGATAACGGTGGCCACCATGAGCCATACCGAGGGGATGCCCCGGTCGGCCACCACCATGGTGGGCACCGTGGTAACCAGCAGCAACTCGATAATGCGGGGTTTGGTGAGCGCGATGTATGCCCTCACGGCGCGACTGCGGCTGCGGGGCGACGGGCGGACAGGGCTGGTCCCTGAGCTTGTGGGCGGTTCGGCAACGCGCGTGCGGCTGCGAGGAGACAAGCGGGTAAGACCCATGACTCGTCCAGAGTACGGTTTCAGCGCTGAGCAGGCCAAGGTATCGACAGTGTGCAGATGCTGTGGCAATAGCCCCGCGAAACACCTGCTTGGGGTGACCGTCTGTCATAGGTGACCCGTACAATTCAGACGTGATCCAACCCCGGGTTTCCCCCGCCACCTACCGCAAGATCACCGTTGGGGCGCTGGCCCTTCTGGCATTGATCATTGTGAGCGGGGGCGCGGTTCGGCTCACCGGCTCAGGGCTGGGGTGTTCCGACTGGCCGGCCTGCGAGAACGATCAGTTGGTGGCGCCGCTGGAGACCCACGCCATGATCGAGTTCATCAACCGGCTCATTACCGGTCTGGTGTCGGCCATAGTCATCGCCGCCGTGCTGGGTTCCCATTGGCGGGTGCCGCGGCGGGCTGATCTGGTGTGGCTGTCTTGGGGACTCGTAGTCGGAGTGCTAGCCCAAATCGTGCTGGGCGGCCTGGTTGTGCTGTACGAGCTGCCTCCGGTTCTGGTAATCGGACACTTCCTGCTGTCGATGGTGCTGCTGTGGAATGCGGTGGTGCTGCTGTGGCGGGCCTCCGACGAAAGCGGGGACCAGAGCAAGCCGAGGGCCCGCCCTCATTGGGTGGGGAATGCAGTGGTGGTGCTCACCTCGGTGGTGATTGTGACCGGAACCATCGTCACCGGCGCCGGGCCCCATGGCGGTGACGAGGACGCCGAGCGGATCGATGTGGCGGTGAGAGACGTGGCGCAGATCCACGGGTCCACGGTGGTGGCCCTGCTGGTGGTGTTAGCCGGAATGGTGTGGTGGTTGTGGCACCGACGCGCCCCCGACCAGGTCCAGAAGTGGGGGCGGACCGTGCTGGGGGTGGCCCTGGCCCAGGGGCTAATCGGGTACGTGCAGTACTTCACCGGCGTGCCGGTTCTGCTGGTGGGCGCTCATATTGCCGGCGCCGCCCTACTGTGGGTTGTCACCGTGTTCTTCTGGCTCAACGTGAGGGGCCCGCTCGTGCCGGCCGAGGCCAACGTCGAACAGGCCGTGTCGGCATGACGCCCCCTGCTCCCGTCGAGGTCGCCCCTGCCGGCATGTCGCCCCCTGCTCCCGTCGAGGTCGCCCCGTCGGAGGTGAAGCAGCCCACCGGTGACACCGATGTGCGGCCCGACCGGCCGTGGAAGGTGATCGTGTGGAACGATCCCATCAACCTGATGTCGTATGTGACCTTCGTCTTACAAAAGCTGTTCGGATACAGCAAGGAGAAGGCCACACAACTCATGCTCGACGTCCACTACAAGGGCCGAGCCGTGGTGTCTGACGGTCCCCGGGAGAAGGCGGAGATGGACGTATTCCGCCTCCACGAGCACGGACTGTGGGCCACCATGGAGCATGACAGCTGACCGGAATGGGCTGAGGAGGACAATTGCGCAAACCATGGGCTCACGACCGGGCGGGAAATAGCTGATGGCACCTAGACGGCCGGTGGAGCCCAACGGAGACGGGACATACAGCCTGAATCTTCGGGAGGATGAGCAAGCGCTGATCGCCACCATCGTTCCCGAACTGCGGGCGGTGCTGGCCGACGATCCCAACGACGAGATGCTGACCCGGCTATTCCCCACCGCGCGGCCCGACGACCCCGAGGCCGAGGCCGAATACAAGGAGATGGTGCGAGACGAGCTGGTGTCGAAACGGCTGGCCCGTCTGGACATGGTGGCTGACTTGGCCGAGGCGACTGCCCTCAATGAAGAACAGCTGGCCGCATGGATAGGGGCGGTCAACGACATCCGGCTGGTGCTGGGCACCCGCCTAGAGATCAGTGAGGAAGACGACTTCGACTCCGATGAAGATGGGGAAGACACCCCCGAATCGGTGGCCCGATCGGCCTACTGGTATCTGGGCTGGCTGCTAGAGCACTTTGTGGAAGTCTCGGCCTCCGAACTCTAACTATTCGCCTTCTTCAGCTTCAGCTGGTCGGGAGGCCGGTTCTCCTTGGCCTGCTCGGGCGATCTCGGAGAGGGAGGCCACCGCATTGGTGAGGCCGCTGGTGTCGAGGGGCAGGAAGATCTTGGTGGCTTGGCCGTCGGCTACAGCCTCCAATGCCTCTAGATAGCGGATGGCGATGAGGTCGGGGGTGGGGTCGCCGGTATGGATGGCGGCGAACACCCGCTCAATGGCGTTGGCCTCGCCCTCGGCAACCGTCTCGAGCCGGTAGCGCTCGCCATCGGCCACCCGTATGAGCGCCCCGGCCTCGCCCTCGGCTTCCAGGATCTGGCTCTCCTTCAAACCTTCGGAACGCAGGATGGCCGAGCGTTTGAAGCCCTCGGCTTCGGTGACGTTGGCCCGGCGGTCCCGCTCGGCTTTCATCTGGCGGTGCATGGCCTCGGTGACGTCGGGGGGCGGCTCGATGCGCTGGATCTCCACTCGGACCACCCGGGTCCCCCACTTGTCGGTGGCGTCGTCGAGGATCTGGCGCAGCTTTCCGTTGATCAGCTCTCTGGAGGTGAGGGCGGCGTCGAGGTCGAGGTCGCCGATCACGTTACGCAGGTTGGTTTGGGCCAGCTTGGTTACGGCCAATTGGAAGTTGCCCACGTTGTACTTGAGCTTCACCGGGTCGGTTGCCTCGAAGAAGATCACCGCGTCCACCGTGACAACCACGTTGTCCTTGGTGATGACCTCTTGGGGGGGAACGTCGATGACCCGCTCCCGCATGTCGACCTTGCTCAGCCGCTGCACGAACGGCAGGATCCAGCGCAGGCCGGAGTCCACCGTCCGCTGGTAGCGGCCCAGCATCTCGATGAGGCCCCTCTCAAACGGGCGGACAATGCGAATACCCAGCGCGGCGATGAGGATGAGCGCCAGCGCGAGGATGACGAATAGGGCGATCACTGCTTCCATGGCTGCTACCTAGCTTTCAATGTTCTCGGTCGGGTGGTCTAGCGGAACGGGGACGACCACCAGACGGGTGCCTCGGACTTCGGTGACCATTACTTTGGTGTCGGGCTCAAGGGGCTCGGCGGCGACGGCCCGCCACTGCTCGCCCCCGATCCGGACCATGCCGGTCTCGGCGTCTTCATCCACCCGCTCGATAACCATGCCTCGGGCATCGATGAGCCGGTAGGCCCCCACTCGGGGCTGGTCCTTGTCGTCTAGGCGGCGGACGAAGCGGCGCAGGTAGACGAAGCTGACAGCGGTGGCCACGAAGAAGGCCAGCCACTGCCAGAGGATGTGGACATCCAGCCATCCCAGCACGGCGGCGGCGGCAGCCCCGATGGCGAATGGGAGTAGGAAGAACCCTGCGGTGAATACCTCGGCCAGCCCGAAGACCAGAGCAGCGCCAGTCCAAAGCCAGCGCCATACTTCGTTCTCCACGCTCTTGCCTCCTCTGGCCCGGCAAACGGGACCTTGTAGGGGCCATGGTATCTCTTTTTCGATGCGGTTCCGATATGCCGGGCTGCTAACGTAAGCCAGCCCTTGCGGGACAAGAGCCCCCATCGTCCAGCGGCCTAGGACGCCGCCCTTTCAAGGCGGTAACACGGGTTCGAATCCCGTTGGGGGTACAAGGTTCGGCGTTTCGTTTCATTACGGGCGGCGACTGATCTGCCCCGCCGGGGCAGCAACAACACTGCCCTCCGGGGCAGCGACAACAAGGTCCCGTGGTGCAGTTTGGAGTGCACGCCGGCCTGTCAAGCCGGAGGTCGCGGGTTCAAATCCCGTCGGGACCGCACAACAGAACATGGTCGGGTAGCTCAGTTGGCAGAGCGTCCGCCTGAAAAGCGGAAGGTCACCGGATCGACGCCGGTCCCGACCACCAACCCCCCCCCCCCACGGCCCGGAGCGAAGCCCAACCCCGCTCCGGGCCGTACCCTTTGCGAATTCCCCTTTCCTCAGCCGTAGTGGGTGGCGACGTTTTCGGGGTAGCTGCGGGAGAAGTAGTTCCAGAGCTGCTCGCCGTAGGTGGAGGGGCGGTAGGAGCTGGACATCTCGGCCACGCCGGCGGTGGTCTCGGCAATGCTGGCCATGAACCCGGCGGAGTTGTGGTGGGGGCTGGCGGCCACGGCGGCGGCGAAACGCTCATGCAGGAGCAGCGGCGACAGACACGCGTCCAGCGACGGGCCGTGGAAATAGCCGGCTGAGTAGCGCTCATTGGTGGTGATCACCTGGTGGGCGGTGGCCACTAGGTAGTTGCCGGTCATGGCTTGGAGAGTCTCGCCCAGGTTGATGACGTACGACCCCTCTATGGAGGGGACGTCGATCCACTCCCCTTCCTGGTTCTGCACTTGCAACCCCGCGGTGGGACCGTGATCCAAAACGGTCAAGAACCCGGTGTCGCGATGGGCATTAACCCCGGCTTCGCCTTCGGGGGTGGGGGGATAGTGGATGAACTTGGCCAGCGACATGGTTTGGGCTCCGAAGAACTGCTCCAAGTGGTCCTCGGCCAGTCCCAGCCCCAGCGAGAGTGCTCCCAAGAGGCGGTTGGCCAAGCCCCCCAGTTCGTCGAACCACTGATTGGTGAGCTCTCGATGTCCGGGCAAGATGTCGTCGGGCAGCCACTGGTTGGGGCCCAGCAGGCGCAGATAGTAGGGCTCGACGTCTTTGGGATAGGCGGGCCACTCGGTCCACCAGTCGATCTGCTCTCGGATGTCGGGTCGGTTGTTGGTGTACTCGGCGCCCTCCGGTTCCCAGCCCCGGAAATGGCGGGAGCGCCGCTTGTCGATCAGGGCCTTCTGCTCATCGGAGAAGGCGAAGAACTTCCGCAACATGGCGAAGATGTTGTCGCTCAGGTCGTCGGACACCCCGTGGTTCACTACCAGCAGGAAGCCCACCTCGTGGCAGATCCGGCACAGCTCCTCGGCCAATTCTCTGCGCTGGTCGAGCGATCCCGACAGCGGGCCGAGATCCACCACCGGAATCTGATCGAACGCGGCGGGGACGGTCACGTTGTCAAGCGTAGTGGTCATGGCCTAAGCCCCCGGAAAGCCATCAGCCGAATTCACCGCCTGCGAACCAGCGGTCGAACGCAGGCCGCATAGCCACATCGATCAGCTCGATCCTCTGTCCCGTGCTGGGTGGAACCAAAAAGGCAAACCCCTCTATGCCGCCGTCGGCGCTGGCCCCGCCGTAGGCCAGCTCGCAGCCCCCGGCCATCAGCGTCTCGATGTCGGCGTGGAGGTCGTCGGTCCAATAGCCGAGGTGGTTGAGCCCCTCGTAGAGGTCGGCGTCCCAGAACGATCCCTTGGGGCCTTCGGCCAACTCGAGCTGCACCGGGCCTTCCACCGTGTAGGAGAAGCGCACGCTGGTGGAAACCACCTCGCCGTCCACCAGCAAATCGAGGTCGAGCGACTGCAAGGAGTGCCACGTCACCCCGGTGGCGGCCGATGTCTCAGCCATAGCCTCCTCGATGTCGGCGACGACAATGCCGGCGTGGAACGGGTCGGTGATCAGAGCCATGTCGGCACGGTAGCCGATTGCCGGTGAGTTGCGACTAGTGGCCCAGGTCGTCGATGTCGGTGACGAACTCGCGGGCACTCTCGTTGAATTCAGCCACCGTGCCGATGGTCTTGGCCTTGGCGGTGCCGCCCCGCAGCGCGGCCAACGGATCGGTTTGGTCGCCGACATAGCCAAGGGCGAAGGCACCCTGGGTGTAGCCCATCATTCTCAGCAAATCGTCATCGAGGGTGCGAGCGATGTCCGGTGGGCAGGCCAGATACTGGTTCTCCTCTTGGCGCACCCAACCCACGGCGTAGGTGATGTTTACCCCCCGGCGCACGCGGCTGCTGGTATTGGCCCCGGCCCCGTGCAGCACTTTGCCCTCGTAGAAGAGCACGCTGCCTCGACGCATTTCGGCCTGGGCATCGGGCATCCGAATGGCTTCGTCGTCGCCGATGCCTGAAGTGCTGGCCAGAATGTGGGTAGCGCCGTTTTCGGCGGTGAAGTCGGTGAGTGCCCACATGGTGTTGCACTGCACGTGGTAGTCGGCGTCGAAAGGGAAAAAGTCGAAGGCCATTTCGTCTCGGTGCAGCTTCTGGCGGGTCTCCCCCGGCTCCACCGAGATGATCTGGGTGAGGTGGAGCTGCACCGCGCTCACATGGCCGAGGAAATTGCTCACCGTGTCGACCACGAACGGATCCATGACCAACTGGCGAGCGGTTGGACAGCGGGCCACCAGAGCACCGGTTCGGCGAGTGAAGCGTCCGTCGTACTCGTCGCGTCCCGCGTCGGATGCCTCGATGTAGGGCAGCGCCTCGGCTTCCAGCTGGTCCATGGCGGCCGCATCGGCCACATCGTCGACGATGGCATACCCGAAGCGGCGCAGGTGATCGCTTACCTCGGCTGGGTCGGCGGTGGGTGGGAAATGACTCAGGGTCACGGGGCAGATGGTACGAGAAGTAGGGTTCAAGTGATGGTTCATCTGGTGATCCACGCCGATGACGTGGGGATGTGCCACGGTGCCAATCGAGCCTTCGTGGAACTGTCGCATCTCGGCACGATCACCTCTGGATCGGTGATGGTGCCGTGCCCGTGGTTCACCGAGATCGCCGAGATTGCTGCCCGCGACAACGCCCTCGACTGCGGTGTCCACCTCACGCTCAACGCCGAGAAGTCGCACTACCGGTGGGGTCCGGTCACTTCGGAGGGCCCATCGTCGGGGCTGGTCGACGAGCACGGCTACCTGTGGCGGGATGTCGCCTCGGTGCGCCGCTTCGCCCATCCCGATGCGGTGGAGCAGGAATGGCGGGCCCAGATCGATCGGGCGTTGGCCGCGGGGATCAACGTGACCCACCTCGACGCCCACATGGGATCGGCGCTGGCCCCGGAGTGGTGCCATCGCTATGTGGCGGTGGGAATCGACTACGGGGTGCCCGTGCTCATCACGAACTCGCTGACCGCCTACGGCCCCCGCCGCCATGTGGCCACCTCCACTGAGTCGCAGGCCGCCGATGAGGCCATCGGGTCGGCCGCAGCCGATGCCCGGGCCGCGGGGATGCCGGTGTTCGACCTAGTGCTGGAGACCGATTTCTCCCGCCCGCCGCACCAGCCAGCCGACTACCAGGCGATGCTCAGCGGCCTGAGCGACAAGGTTTCGGGCGACGGCTTGGTGTTCTGCGCCTTTCACCCCAATGCGCCGGGCGGCGCCGAGGTGGAGGTGATCGAGCCCGACACTTTTCACGTCCGCACCGACGAGTACGAACTCTTCGGCACCGACGGCTGGGAGCATTGGCTCACAAGCCAGCCTTACGACCTGGCCTCTATGGCTGATCTGGCCTAGATGCCCCTAGCCGGTGGGGTGGGCGTCGAGATGGCGCTGGCCTTGGCGGCGCATGAGGGTCCAGGTCTGCTCTAAGTAGCCGGCCTGGTCGTCCACCAGCTTCTTCAGCCCCAGCCTCAGGTGCTCGGGTATCTCGGGGGCGTCGGTGGGCTCAAGGGTCACATCGAGCTGGGCTTGGTCTTCCAGGGTGGCGTGAAGGGCGGCGGCCCGGGCCAGAGTGGCACCCACGGTTATGGCCCCGTGCCACGGGATGATCACGGTGTGGTTGGTCTCGATGGCCGGGCCGATGGACTCGAAGCGGTCGTCGGGGCTGAGCACCTGGTCGTCGTGGAAGATGCAGCACAAGTTGTGGCGCATCTTCAGCGGTCGGGCCAATGAGGCCAGCGCGGTGATCCACCGTCCGTGGCTGTGGACGATGGCGCTCACGTCGTTGCGGTGCTGGTACACCCCGGCGTGGAACTCGAACCCCAAGCTCACTTCACGGTTGCCCTCCAGCAGGTTGCCGTCGTAGTCCAGCTTCATCACATCGTCGACGGTGACCTCGCCCAGGGTCCGGTCGAAGGCGTTGATCCAGAAGGCGTCCTCGCCGGTGGCCCGAACGCTCACGTGGCCCCCGATGCCGGTGTCGCACCCCCGGGCGGTGAGGGCCCTACAGGCCAGCACGATCTCATTCACGATCTCGTTGGCCCCGCCGCCGACAGCTTCAGAAGTACTCATGGCCCCTAGAGTACGGCATCAATGGGACAGCGCCATTGTGAAACCGACGCCCTGCGTGTTTGCCGCCAACCCCCCGCCCTGAATCAATGACGACGGTCGTAGTGCTCGGCGCCGGAGCGCTGGGATCGGTGTACGGGGCATGGTTCACCCAGGCCGGCGCCGAGGTCACCCTGGTGGCCCGTCCGACCCACGCCGAGGCGGTGAATCGGGGAGGGCTGCGCATTGACGATCAGCCGCCCGTGGCGGTGCGGGCCATATCCGACCCGGCCGAAGCCGGAGACTGCGACATTGTCTTGTTGGCCAGTAAGGCGTTCGACAACGCCGAACTGCTGGGCAACTACCGAGGAACCGCCCAAGCTGCCTTCTCGGTTCAGAACGGCGTGCGCCAAGCAGAGCCAATGGTGGACCGGTTCGGTTCTGCCGCGGTGGGCTGCGTGTCGCTGGTGGGCGGCACCCTGGGCCAACCCGGCCACGCCTCCCACTCATTTGACGGCCCCACCCTGCTAGGCGACCTCACCACCACCGCGCCGGGCACGGCGGCGGCCATCGCCGCGGCCCTTCCAGAGCGCAAGCTAGAGGTTCAAGACGACATCGCCCCCGCACTGTGGTCCAAGGGGGTGCTGGCCGCGGCGGCCATGGGAGTGGTGGGGCTGACCCGGCTGGTGTACCACCGCATCTTCCTCCTGCCCGAGACCCGTGACGTCTTCTACGACTTGGCCTGCGAAGGGGCTTCCATCGCCGCGGCAGAGGGAGTGGGGCTGATCGACGGCCACGGCCCGTTCCAGATCCAGGCGCTCACCCGAGAGAGCCGGGCAGAGGCTCACCAGAGACTCCGAGCCGTGGGCCAGCGTATGGAAGCAGCCGGAGAAACCCAGGTAAGGGTGTCCATATTGCAGAGCATCGACCGAGGGCGGCCGTTCGAGGTCCAAGCGGTTTTCGCCGACTTGGTGGAGATTGCCGATGGCCACGGGCTTGAGGTGCCAACTCTGCGGGCCGTCACCCGGCTATTGATCGCGTCCATGCCCGGGGGATGACAAAGCGATGAGACTGCGAGACCTGACCCGGATGCTGGCCCGAGCCCCCAAAGGCGCCAACCGGTGGCACACCTACGCCGATATGCGGGAGGCCGCCCGCCGGCGGCTGCCCAAAATGGTGTTCGACTTCGTAGAGGGGGGCGCGGAGGGTGAGCTGACCATCGCCGCCAACCGGGCCGCCATCGACAAGGTGGAACTGGCCCCCAGCTTTCTGGTGGACGTAGCCGAGCGAGAGGTGTCCACCACCGTGCTGGGCCGCCCGGTGTCGTTGCCGTTCCTGCTGGCCCCCGCCGGGCTGGCCACGCTGGTCCACCGCGAGGGCGAGCTGGCCGCGGCCCGAGCCGCCGCCGCCGCGGGCACCGTGTTCGCAGTGAGCACTGGGTCGGGCTACTCGCTGGAAGACATCGCGGCCGCAGCCCCCGAGGGCCGGCGGTGGTTCCAGCTCTATCTGTGGAAGAGCCCAGAGGTGGTTCGCTCCCTGGTACACCGGGCCCGAGACGCCGGCTATGAGGCTCTGGTGCTAACAGTGGACGTGCCGGTTGTGGGCAAGCGGGAGCGCGACTTGCGCAATGGCATGTCGCTGCCTCCTCGCATCCAGTGGAACAGCGCACTGGACACCGCCCGGCGCCTGCGGTGGCTGCGCCAGTTGGTGACGGGCCCGGACATAACTTTCGGCAGCTTGGTGGAGCTGGGCATCGGCGACGACGCCAGCGCCATCGGGGCCTATGTCGACCGAGAACTGGCCGATCCGTCCCGAACCTGGGACGACGTGGCGTGGCTGCGGCGGGAGTGGGACGGCCCGCTGCTGGTCAAGGGAGTGATCACGGTGGCCGATGCCGAGGCCGCCGTGCGCTGGGGGGCCGACGGGGTGATCGTGTCCAACCACGGCGGACGCCAACTCGATTCGGTGCCGGGAACCTTCGACATGCTTCCCCGGATTGCCGAGGCAGTTGGCGACCAAGCTGAGGTGCTGGTTGACGGCGGTTGCCAGCGAGGCGCGGACGTGGTGAAGGCTCGAGCCCTGGGAGCGCAGGCGACCATGGGCGGACGAAGCTGGTTCTGGGGATTGGCCGTTGACGGCGAAGCCGGAGTGGCTCGGATGCTCGACATCTACCGCACCGACATCGACCGCACCCTGGCCTTAGTGGGCCGGCGGCGCTTCGACGACGTCGGTCCAGAACTGGTGGCCGGTTAGCCAGACGTAATCCGTCTCGGCTTCGTCAACAACCCCTATTCTCATGTCAGTTGGCACGCTACGCTGTCAACCCAAGGATATGTACATGTGCCTAGGAGGGATTCTCAATGAATTGGTACGGCCATCTCACCAAAGTTCGCAAAGGACGCGGTGTCATTTCCCTTGTCATCGCCTTGCTGGCGGTATTCGCGCTACTGGCAACAAGTTGTGGAAACGATGACGACGGAGACACCGTAGAAGCCCCAGAAGCCACTCAGGCACCGGAGGCCGCGGAGGAGCCAGAAGCCACAGAAGCTCCGGCGCCAGCGCCAGATCCCAGAGGCAATGCCCTGGGTGATGGATCTCTTGGAATCGTCGAAGTCGAGGCTGGAGAAGCGATTCAGATCCGGTCTTTACAGGCGATTACCGGCGATGTGGCCGGTTTCGGTTTGCCGATCGACCGGGCTGCGTATATCGCGGCTGACGACTATGGGCCGATCCATGGTTTCGATGTCGATCTGGGTGCGAGCCTCGATGATCTTTGCGGTGCTGACGGCGGCCAGGCCGCAGCTCAGACCATCGTGGCCGACGACCGGGTGATCGGGGTGCTGGGCACTTCGTGCTCTGGCGCGGCGGTGGCCGCGGCCCCGCTGGTCACCAATGCGGGAATGGTCATGATCTCGGGGGGCAACACGTCTCCGGCGCTGACTTCTGATTTGGCCGGCACCGCGGGTCCCAACCACGTCAAGGGCTATTACCGCACCGCCCACAATGACTTGTACCAGGGCGCGGCCATGGCCAAGTTCGTGTTCGGGGAGCTGGGCTTTACCACTGCCGCCGCGATCCACGACGGCGACCCCTACACCCAGGGGCTGGCCCAGGCGTTCTCCGACGCATTCGAGGACGAGGGCGGCACGATGACCGGATTCTCGGGGGTCAACAAAGACGACACCGACATGGTGCCGGTGTTGACCGAGATCGCCGCGGGCAGCCCCGAGGCGCTGTTCTTCCCGATCTTCCAGCCGGCCGGCGACTTCATCGCCGACCAGGCCCCGGGAGTCTCCGGGCTCGAGGACACGGTGCTGCTGGCCGCAGACGGCCTTTTGAACGCCAACTACCTGCCGCTGCCCCAAACCGCCGGGATGTACTTCTCCGGCCCGGACCAGCGATTCGGCGAGAACGTCAATCAGAGCACCGGCAAGACCGCCGCCGACTTCACCGCCGAATACGAGTCGCGCTACGGAGAAGTGCCGTCGTCGGCGTTCTGGGCCCACGGCTACGACGCCACCATACTGCTGCTCGACGCCATCGCCGCCGCCTCCTGGATCGACGACGACACGCTGATGATCGACCGCCAAGGCGTCCGCGACTACCTCTACGGGCTGCGCAACTTCAACGGCATCATCGGCACCATCAACTGCGACGCCTTCGGCGACTGCGGCTCATCCAAGATCACCGTCGTGCAGAACCTCGGCGGCGAAGAAAACATCGAAGCCAGCCTCAACAACGTGATCTACTCCTACGAACCGTAGAGCCCGATCGCCCGTATGCAGCCCTGGCGCGGGATCGCTGTTCCCGCGGTGATTCCCGAGCCAGGGACTGCACTTGGGCATGCTTTGCTGTTCGTCCGCTAGCTAGCTGATCGGGGCTGTCCCATGATTGGAAAGGCACTTCGCCGAAAAGCCCCCCGCACTGGCGTCGACTGGTTCCTCACCGTCATGCGGGTGGCAGCGCTCACGGTGGTCGCTGTGGGCCTGTTGGCGTTCATTGCCCAAGAAATCGACACCAACAATCCGTTTGCCCGGTGGGCCAATCCCGACGCCACCGGCCTCACTAGGGCCCAATTCCAGGGACTGATCGTGTCGGGGGTGGCCCAAGGCGCCATGTACGGACTGATCGCCTTGGGCTACTCCATGGTCTACGGGGTGCTCGGGTTCATCAACTTCGCCCACGGCGAAGTGTTCATGGTGGGCGCCATGACCGGAATGATCACCTCCACCAAACTGGCCGACGCCGGCATGTGGGAGAGCAACTTCATAGGCTCGCTTGTGCTCATCGTATTCGTGTCGGTGATCGTGTGCGCGCTGACCGCGGTGATCATGGAGCGAGTCGCCTACCGACCACTTCGGGGATCGCCCCGGCTCATACCGCTCATTACTTCGATCGGAGTGTCCTTCTTCCTCCAGAACGTGTCGCTGGTACTACTCGGTCCCGCAGCCAAGGCGTACCCAGACGTGCCCGACTGGGTGAAGTCCAAGCACACGTTCCTCGAGATCGAAGGGGCCAAGATCCTGGTAATAGTCGTGGCCGCGGCCTCGATGGTCTGCCTTTGGTACGTGGTAGAGCGCACCAAGAGCGGCAAGGCCATGCGAGCCGTGGCTGAAGACGCCGAGATCGCCGCGCTGATGGGCATCAACGTGAATCGCACCATCGTCAAGGTGTTCGCGCTCGGGGGCGCCATGGCGGGGATGGCCGGCATTCTGTGGGGCATCTTGTTCCGCAGCGTTGTCCACACAACCGGTTTCCTTCCCGGCATCAAGGCCTTCAGCGCGGCAGTGGTTGGCGGCATCGGCCACCTCGGCGGCGCGATGACCGGAGGGCTGTCCATCGGTGTGGCCGAATCGGTGGGGCCACTGCTCATTCTTGAGCCGCTTGGAGTGAGCGGAGTCTCGCAGCTTCGGGACGCGGTTGCTTTCGCGGTGCTCATAGGTGTATTGCTGCTGCGCCCCAACGGGCTGTTTGGCGAGCGCCTGCCTTCTGAGGATCGCACATGACCGCAACACTTCCTCCCACCAGCTCACCTCAACTTGAGGCGCCGCTGGCTGCGCCGCGGCCGGCATTGGCCCACGACTGGCGGCGGATCGCTCGCATGGGATCGATTGCCGCCTTCGCCCAGGTCTTCATCGCCCTTTCCAACATGCCGGTGGCGCTCGACGGGCGGACCATGGTCAAGCCGGTGCTTAGCCTGGGCTATCTCGTACTGCTGATCCTGCCGTTCGCGGCCGGCTACCGCCAGGGTCACCAGACCAAGCTCGAGGGCGTTACCCAACACGCCGCAGGACCCAATGAGGTGGTGGGCGGTCTGGCCTGCGGAATGATCGCGGGCGGGGGCTTGTCGCTGCTCGCGGTGCTTCTGGCCAACTTCGACCTTCGGGATCCGCTGGTGAACTGGAGTCCGATACTCCTCGACACTTTGACCTTTGGCAATGCCCCGTGGTTCGCGGTGGTGATCTGGCTGGCAATCGGCGCGGGAGCAGGAGCCTCGGGAGGGGTGCTTCGGCTGCTCGGGCCCCGGAGCCGCCGGGCAACTGTAACTATGGTACTCGCCGTAATCGGCGCCGCAGTTCTGGAGTCTCTGATGGTGGACTTGGCCGACGGTTTGAGGCTCGAAGCGCTTACCGACCGCCTCTATGCCAAGCGGGGCGGGGTTACCTGGCCCGGCGCATTGGTGTTAGCCGCCGTCTCGGGCGGGCTCGCCGTGGTGGGCCGCGGGCGATTTCGCACGGCTCGAGCGCGCCTCGCCAACCTGGAGGGCGCCAAGCGCAGCCGGGCCAACGCCGGACTCATCTTGGCTGCCGCCGCGGTGCTGATCGTGTTGCCGCTGTTCGCGGGAAAGCTCACCAATGAGCTGCTGGCCAACGTCGGCCTGTTCGTGCTCTTGGCCCTCGGGCTGAACGTGGTGGTCGGGCTAGCTGGCATTCTCGACTTGGGCTACGTGGCCTTCTTCGCCGTCGGCAGCTACTCCGCCGCGGTGCTCACTGCGGCAACCTCTCCCAAGATCTCCCCCGAGATGCCCTGGCTCGTCGCCCTCATCGTCGTCGTGGTAATCACCGGCCTCGTGGGGCTGTTCATCGGTGCCCCCGTGATCCGGATGCGGGGTGACTATCTGGCTATCGTCACCCTGGGTTTCGGCGAGATCATCCGCCTGCTGTTCCAGTCCGACTGGCTGTCGGGATGGTTCGGCGGGGCCCAGGGCATCACCTTGATCCCCGGAGCAAACATCTTCGGCCTCACAGAAGTGTCGGGCACTGACCCCCGCCGAGTGTTCTACCTGGTGCTGGCCTTCTGCGCGCTGGCCATATACGTCTCATGGCGGCTGGAGCGCTCCCGGCTGGGGCGGGCTTGGATGGCAGTTCGCGAGGACGAGACCGTGGCCGAGGCAATGGGGATCAACACCGTGAACGTCAAACTGCTCGCCTTTGTGGTCGGAGCGATTCTGGGATCGTTTAGCGGTGCCATTTTTGCGGCCAAAGTCGGGTCGGTATTCCCTTCAAGTTTTCTGATCCTGGTGTCGATCGTCATCCTTGTGGTGGTGATCTTCGGGGGCATGGGCAACATCGTCGGAGTGATTGCGGGGTCGGCAGTGCTGATCGGCGTCTTGGGAGGTCCCAAGCAGCCGGGTCTTTTGGCCGAGTTCTCCGAATTCAAACTGCTCATCTATGGCGCCCTGCTCGTGTGGATGATGCTGGCCCGGCCTGAGGGGCTGATACCCAGCGTGCGGCGCACACGCGAACTGCACCAAGTTGAGATGGCCCAGGACGCCTGGCTCAGAGGGCAGGTTGACGGCGAAGACGGCGGAGGCGGCGACCCGCAGCCCACGGTGCAGCCATGACCGACGTGCAAGCTGCCACTGGGCCCGCGGCCGCAGCCGTCCGTCAACCGCTGTTGGAGACCCGGCGGCTCAGTGTGGAATTCGGGGGCCTAAAAGCCCTGGACGATCTCGATCTCGAGATATACGAAGGCGAAATCGTCTCGGTGATCGGGCCGAACGGCGCCGGCAAGACCACATTGTTCAACGCCATCACCGCCACGGTGGAATCCTCCGATGGCGACATCGTGTTCGAGGGCAGATCCCTGCTGGGGCTCGACCCCAACCGGGTGACGTCGAGCGGGATTGCCCGCACATTCCAGAACGTGCGCCTGTTCGCCAACATGTCAGTGCTCGAGAACGTGATGGTATCCCAGCACTGCCGCACCAAACAGCACGCCTTCGGCGCCCTGCTCTACACCAGGGCCTTCCGCCGAGAGGAAGCCGAGATCCGCCAGCGGGCCGAGAAAATTCTCGAGTTCTTCGGCACCAGGCTCGTCGGATACCGCATGGACCAGCCTGCCTTCACGCTTTCCTATGCCAACCGGCGGCGCCTGGAAATCGCCCGGGCGATGGCCACCCAGCCCAAGCTCATCCTGCTCGACGAACCGGTGGCGGGGATGAACCCGGTGGAGTCGGCCGAGCTCACCGGCCTGATCGGCCGCCTGCGCGACGAGTGGGGCTTCGCCATCGTGGTGATCGAACACGACATGGGAGTGGTGCGGGAGGTGTCCGACCGGGTGGTGGTGCTCGACCACGGCGTGAAGATCGCCGAGGGCGACTACGCCGATGTGGCCAACGACCCCCAAGTGATCGAGGCCTACCTGGGCAAGGGAGCCGGGGACCCGTGAGCGAAGCCCATCTCGAACCGGACGCGGCCGCCACCAACAGCGAGGACCACCCCGCTACTCCGCTGCTGGAGATGCGCTCGGTTAACGCCCACTACGGCGCAGTGCACGCCCTCATCGATGTGGATCTGGCGATATACGAGGGCGAGCTGGTGTGCCTGCTCGGGGGCAACGCCAGCGGAAAGTCCACCACCCTCAAGACCCTGCTCGGAATGCTCAAGCCCACTTCCGGGGAGGTGGTGCTCGACGGCGAGGTGGTAAACGACCAGCCCACCAGCTACCGGGTGGCCCGCGGCGTGACCATGGTGCCGGAGAACCGCCGGCTGTTCAAGCGCCTTACCGTGCGCGAGAACCTCGACCTCGGGGCCTACCTGCGCACAGACTCCGATCAGATCGCGGCCGACATGGAGCGGGTGTTCGAGCTGTTCCCCCGAGTCAAAGAGCGGCTCAACCAGAAGGCGGGCACGCTGTCGGGCGGGGAACAGCAGATGGTGGCCATCGGCCGGGCCCTGATGTCCAACCCCAGGGTGCTGCTGATGGACGAGCCCTCCATGGGCTTGGCCCCCGCCCTGGTGCAACAGAACTTCGAGCTGATCCAGCAGATACACCGAGCCGGAATGACCGTGTTCATGGTGGAGCAGAACGCCAACATGGCCCTATCCATCGCCGACCGGGGCTGGGTGCTCCAAACCGGCCGCGTCGTCCTAGACGACACCGCCCAAAACCTCCTAGCCCACCCCGACCTCCAAGCCTCCTACCTGGGCACCGCCGAGCAGCAATAGCTCAACTCCGCAGCAACTAGTTCCTGTCCATTTGGCGCTAAGCGCGGGAATGATCCTTTAACGGGGAGTTGCTGAGCTACCATGTGGGTCGCCGCTTTGTAGGGGGTTCTCATCCGACAGGTCGGATTCGGACCAGGGCACGCGGATTTCAAGGGAAACACGGCGCTGATTTGGTGCCCAAACCTGATGGAATCTCAAGGAGCCAGTGGTGCGAATTCATTCTCGTCCCAAACTCGCCGGATCGGGTCGCCTAAAGGCTCTCCGAGTCCCCAATTCCAAGCGCATGGCGGGTTGCCGTTTGGCGCGCCTCGTTGGTGTTGTTGCGCTAGCCGCAGTCGCAGCGTCGTGTCTGCCGGTTGGTTCGGCATCGACGAGTTCAATTGCGTCCGTCACAGCCGAAGACGATCTCGCGGGCAATCCTGATACCACTTCGCCCGTTGTCCGCGTCGCAGCGGCCGCGACTCGGGGGGCCTTTTCAGCGTCCGGACCTGAGTTCGCATCCACCAGAGTCGATCTCGAGAGCTATCGCGACTCCCTGTCCAATCTCAACGTCGTGCCCGCCGCAACCGGCGGGCCGGCAGCGACCTCGACTCCCTCGGCGGTGCCTGAGCGTGTGTGGGTGGTGGCCGACGACGATCAGGCCGCAACGCTGGCGGCCCACGGATACCGAATCGGCGACACGGTGATCGTGGCCACCGGAGACCTCCGAGCCCTCCCCCCGCAGACACGGGAGTTGATTTTCAATGCCTCTACGGTGAAATTGGCCCCCGGCCTTGATGAGGACGCGCTCTGGCAGTTGGAGGCGATCCGCCGAGGCGATGAGATCCCCGGAGGCGGACTGCTCATGTTCGATGAAGGCCTTGATCGCCGCTTGGTGGCCATCTACGGCCATCCGTCGACATCGAGCCTTGGAGTGCTGGGTGAACAGAGCCACGATGAAGGTGTCGAGCGGCTCCGATCCATCGCCGAGGGCTACGACGCCGGCGGCGCAGTGGTGGTGCCCACTTTCGAGATAATCGCCACCGTGGCGTCGGCTGGTGCCGGCAGCGATGGGGACTATTCGGCCATGACCGCACGGGATGTGATCAGGCCCTGGGTCGAGACCGCGGCAGCCAACAACATGTACGTGGTTCTCGATCTGCAATCGGGACGAAGTGACTTCTTGAGCCAGGCGAAGGCATACGAGGAGTTCCTCCGCCTTCCCCACGTCGGGCTGGCACTCGACCCTGAGTGGAGGCTCAAGCCCCACCAGGTCCACCTCGAACAAATCGGCACAGTGGACGCGGCCGAGATCAACCAGGTAGTGAGATGGCTGGCCGGCATCGTCCGCAAAGAGGCTCTGCCCCAGAAGCTGCTGGTGCTCCACCAATTCCGCTTCTCAATGATTACCAACCGCGAACTCATTGAGACTCCCCCCGAGCTGGCGGTGCTGATCCACATGGACGGCCAAGGTCCGCTGAACTTGAAGTACAACACCTGGAACTTCTTGACCAACGAGCCCGACACCGACAAGTTCCATTGGGGCTGGAAGAACTTCTACGACGAAGACGCCCCCATCATGGCCACCCCCGAACAAGTACTAGAACTCACCCCCAACCCGGTGTTCGTGTCCTTCCAATAGGGGCTCTAGCCGAAATCAATTCCATGGGCGTCGGCGATGACGGTGAGGATGGTGCCGGGTTGGCGGGCGTCACCAATGACTTGGACATTGAGGCCAGCGGCAAGGAGTTCGGCAGACAGTGGGTCGTAGGGGTGTTTGGCCACAGTGAGGGTGAGGTCGGCGTCGGGGGGAGTGTCTGCCTTGGTTTGGATTTCTACGTTGAGGGCCTGAAGGCGCTCGAGGGCAGGCTGGACTACTAGGTCGAGCAGGGCGTTGGCGGCCACTCGGCGGCCTGGGGTGGTGAGAGTTACCGCCAACCCCTGGGTAGCCAGCCACTCGGCTAGGCCAAGGGCTTCGTAGCCCCCAAAGCGGTCGTCTACAACCGCGGTTGCCCCCTGAGACACGTTACTGATGTCGGGGACCTCAGCGCCGGTTGCGCCGGTGGCCGCGATGACCATTTCAGGCTGGGCTGCTTGAATCGACTCGGCATCAACAGCACAGCCGAGGCGCACGTCTACACCGAGACGGGCCAGTTCGCATTCTTGCCAGTCGCAGATGTCGCCCAGCAAGCCCCGAGTGGGCAGCTGTTGGGCCTGTCGGACTGCGCCGCCCAAACGATCCTGGGCCTCGAACAGAATGACCTCATGGCCCCGCATTACAGCGAGTCGAGCTGCCTCCATTCCTCCGGGGCCCCCGCCCACTACGACGACCCGATGGGATTGCGAGCCTGGTGAAGGTGGCGGTTCAGACTCGCGTCCCACCGCGGGGTTGACCGCGCACGACAGTCGGCCTCGGTTGAGCCCGCCGACGCAGCCATCGTTGCCCGCGATGCAGGGGCGGACCTCGGCTTCTCGCCCTCCGACGCTCTTGGCCACCAGGTCGGGATCGGCGATGTGGGCTCGGGTGAGGCCCACCATGTCAGCCGCTCCGTCGGCAATCAGCTTGTCAGCCTCAGCCAGGGTGCGGAAGCGGCCGGTCACTATGGCAGGCAAATCCACCGCAGCCACTACCGGAGCGGCTGCCTCCAGCTCGTATCCGGGAGGTTCGTGCATCCCACCCATGATCTTGTGGGGGCGCAAGCAGCTCCCATAGGTGAGGTTCACGTAGTCAATGAGACCGTCATCGGCCAGCACCTTCACCAGCTCGGCACAATCGTGCTCGGTCACTCCCCCGGCGCCCACTGCTTCTGATCCGACCCGCACCCCCAACACGACATCAGAGCCAATGGCCCCTCGCACCCCGCCGACGATCTCGCGGGCCAGCCGGATGCGGTTCTCCCAAGAGCCGCCGTAGTGGTCGGTGCGCTGGTTGGTGGCCGGCGACATGAACTGCTGGAGCAGGTAGCCATGGGCGATGTGGACCTCCACACCGTCGAGGCCGCCTTCAATGCTCCACCGAGCTGCCTGGGCGAAGGCATCAGTGAGCTCCTCTATGTCATGTTGAGTCATGGCCTTGGCCGGACGGCGAATGCTCGGGCCGGATAGCTCCGACGCCGACCACGGGGGGCCGCCATCGGCGGTCACGCCCTCATAGCCAAGATGTCCGAGCTGCTGGAACACCGCCATACCGTAGGGAACCAACCGATCCATCATCCGGCGGCAGTCGTCGACCACCGAAGCCTCGTGTAGCCACAGCGTGCCCATGTCGGTGGGATGAACCGACGCGGCCTCCAATATGGTCAACCCGCAGCCACCGGCAGCCCGAGCCTCGTGGTAGGCGATCAGCTCGTCGGTGATCCGCCCCTGGCCGATGTTGGTACCGTGCGCGGTGCGCACCACCCGGTTCTTGATCTCCAGCCCATTGATCTCAATCGGCTCTAAGACATGTTCGTATAGGGCCAACAGCTATTCACCGCGTCGCCACTGATTCAGACCAAAAAGCAAAGCAGATTCCAACCAGGGCTCGAACCGCTTGACGACCTGTGCTTCCTCTTCCTTGTAGTTCAACTGGAAAACTTCTTGGCACACAGGTTGGAGTTCGGTGATTTGCCCATTGTCATCTTCGCTCACGGATTTGCGGAAAAAACACATGGTGGCACCTATCACACCACGGAACTCACGTCCGATCGCATGGAAAGACAAAAGAATTTCGGAACGACCTGTCTCAGTGATGAGCACAAGCCGGACCCACGAGTGATAGCTACCAGAGTTAGCCCAGTAATCGAAGTGTTTGGCAGTGTCGACAACTTGTTTTCTGTACCACGAACGGCGGTCACCCACATCATCAAGTCCGCAATCGGAATAAACCCGCCTACCTGGGAATTCAAAAGCAGGTCCAGACTCCAAACTATCTTGAACCTCTTCAAACTTATTCTGTGCTGTCTTGTTAAGGCCTTCTACTAGTTTCTTTACCTTCTCGTGGTCATCCCTGGCACTCGTATTGCGCACAGAAAAATCATCATGAATTGATGCCAACATCTGCTCAAGGCGTTCTGTGTCTCTTTGGACATCCTTTGAGATACTAAGTGCCTTGAGAAACCAGTCTTTCTGAATCACTCCGAACAAGCGAATCAAAGGCTCTATATCTCCAGCGTCTGCACACTCCAATGCATCGATATAATTTCCCCTGTTATTTCTCGTAATCACTAGTGGAAACCATCCAGCACCTATTAGAACAAGAGAGGCCAAGGCTCTCGCCACGCGACCGTTACCATCTTGGAAGGGATGTATTTGAGTGAATCTATGATGCAGCCATGCCGCTGACACATCAGGAGCTATATCCATTTCCGTATGTTCCAAATGGAGTCGAACTAGCTCATTCATCTGTCCTGGTACTTGTTCCGGAGGACAGTATTGATGCTCCTTGCCATCTGGTCGTAACGGATTATTGGGACTCTGTTTGTAAGTGCCATGATCGAGCCTGATTCGGGTCACTCGTCCAAATTGGTCAATCCCTTCAACTTCATCTTGTTTTCTTGTCATCAAATGATGCAATTCTTTGACAAATGAAGTTGACAAATTCCTCTGCTGCTTGACGATTTCGAATAGCCATTCAACCGCATCTTGATGATCCCTCACTATCCCTGCGATGAGTTCGGGCGACTTTCCGTTCCCATCATGCACAATCAACGATGCATCAATCCCTCGCTCAATCAATAACTGGGTCGTGCCCTGGTCGATGTTGTAGATACCCTCAATAATTCCGGTTTCGATAGCCCATTCGCGGTTTAGTCGGTCGTTGAAATCGCGAACTTGGCGATCTGAGAACTCTTCTCGCTGCTCCTCCCACAATGACAACAACGGGGGGATTTCAGTACTGGCGTCGCTATCGTCCTCGAGATCGGTGATGGGTTTCCACACGTGGTGGACTTCACATTCTCCGGCCACAGGAGAATCCTACTGCCGTGATGCCCCATGCTGAGATCAATAATGCATCTCACCGACCCGGTTGGCGCGGGCAAAGCAGGCGGCCGCGGCGGCGCTGCCTAGGGCCATGACCAACCAGGCCCAGGTATAGGTGCCGAGCCAGTCCACCAGCGCGCCGAAGCTCACCGGGGTGGCCAGCGCACCCATGTAGTAGCCGGTCATGGTGACGCCGGTGGCCCGGGCCACGGCTTGTGGAGCCCGATCTACCACCGCGGCGTGCATGATGCCGATGGCCGCCAGCTGGACGATGAAGCTGGCGAACAGACCGATGGTGGCCACAGCCAGGCCAAACGTCAGACCGCTCATGGTCACGAGAATCGACGCGGTCAACACCACGCACAGCCCGACAATGAGCGGCACCCGTTTGGTTCGACCGAGATAGTCGGCCCGCAACGCGGTCAGCGACATGCAGACCGCGCCCAGTCCAGCGGCTATTCCAGCGATAGCGCCCGCCACTGGTTTGGAGGTGCCCAGCCCTTCGTCAAAGTACGGCACTGCCCAAGAAAACAGCGGCTGCGAGGAGCCGACCAAGAAGAAAGCAGACACCGCGAACCACCAGAACCCACGGGGAAGGACCGATTCTTGGCGCTGCGCCCGTGTTCGGGAGGAGCGGATGTCAGGTATGACCGCAGCGGCATTGAGCGCACTGACCACGGCAATGGTCCCGGCAATCATCAAGATGAGGTTCCAACTCCAGCGGTCGGAAGCCCAGGGCACCAAGACTGCGCTTATCAGCGCCATCGTCGGCACTCCCGACGTCTTGGCCGACAATGCCAGCGTGCGGCGGCTTTCTGGCACAGCGGCGGCCACCGCTTCATTTGTGGCCGCGTTGGTCAGGGAGTAGCCGAATCCGGCAAACACCGCGGCCCCGATCAACGCGGCGTAGCTGTCGAGGAGGGCGGCCGACCATGCGGCCACCGCCACGATCAATTGATCGGCAATCACCGCAGCACGGGTACCAACCTTCTCGGTGATCCGAGCTCCGATGATCGATCCCAAGCCGGTGCAACCGAAGTGCAGACTCACCAACAGCCCGACTCGGGCGCGGGAAATCCCGAGGTCTTCGCGCACCGCGGCGACGAAATATCCGGGGAAAAAGCCCAGGCTGGAGCCGACGCCCAGTGCCAGCATGCTGGCCGCAACCACCGCCGGGCCCCGGCCAGCTCCCGACCGAGTGCTCACGCGTTTCCCCCAACCGACACTTTGGGCGACGTTATCGGGCGGCAGAACCAACCCAACGGTTGGGCAACCCTTGGCAGTGGGCTAGCCCGGTACGCTCCACTGGTGGACTTGTCGCCCGCGGCGGTGGGACGAGCGGTATCTGAAGTGTTCGACGGAGTAGATGCCCTGCCCCGAATCGAGCGCTTGGACCGGGGGTTTTCCTGGGTGACGCTGGGCGTTGACGACGTGATCGTGCGAGTGGCCCCTCTGGGGGGAACGCTTGATCCCTACGACCCCCAAGTGGAGGAGGCCAATCTGCGCCGGGTGGAAGGAATCGTTCCCGCCCCTCAAGTGCTGGCGGTGCAGGCCGACGCTCTCAACCCCATCGGCCGACCGTTCGGCGTCCACACCCGAGTGCCGGGAAGGGTGCTGCGGCTCACAGAAGTGACCGAGAGCCGACCGCAGTACATCTCCGCGGCGGCCCAAGCACTGGGAAAGCTGCACAGCCTGGCCGCGCCGAAAACGGTGGCCGAGGCCTACGACGCCGAGCTCGACCGGACCGAGACCGTCTATCGACGGGCCGCTCCCGACCGCCACCCCGAGTTCGAGGCCGCGTTGGCGTGGCTGCGAGGGCACCGGCCCGACTGCGACGAGACCGCGGTGTGGTGCCACGGAGACTTCCGGTTCGCCAACATGAGCTGGACTGGGCCCGGAGAGCTGGGCGGCATCTTGGACTGGGAGCGGGCCTGGGCGGGCGACCCCATGTGCGATGTGGCCTTCACCCACCGCTTCTCCGGCTGGTGCACCATCGAAGACTCGGCCGACTACGGTCACCCGATCGACCAAGAGCGGCTGGCCTATGCCGCCCGTTTCGAGCGGGTCCGCTCCTTCACCGCGTCGATGCGGTCCATTCGGGCCTGGCTGGACGGCCGCTCCAACGACCACCGCCTGCTCACCATCGGCCGCCGGGGAGAGCAGGCCATGAAGACGGAGCTCGACTGGGCCAAGCCCTAGCCCCGTCCCAGGATCATCACGTTGTGGTACTGGGCGCCGGAACCAGCGCCGGTGACCAAGGCGATCTCGGTATCGGGCACTTGGCCGGGGCCAGCGGTGCCTCGGAGTTGCCGCGCGGCCTCGACGATCTTGAGGGTGGGACCGCCCCAGCCGATGTGGCTGTAGCTGAGCAGGCCGCCGTCAGTGTTGAGCGGGTGGCGGCCGTCGATGCCGATGCCCGCGTCGGCCAGGTAGTCGGCCCCCTCGCCTTCGCCGCACAGCCCCAGCATCTCGAATTGGCGCACCACCTCGTAGGTGTTGATGTCGTAGAGCTCGAACACGTTCACGTCTTGGGGACTCAACTCGGCTAGCTCGAATGCCCGGCGGGCCGCGTCGGCCCCCAAGCCCCACACCTCGTCGTAGCGAGGCGGGTTCACGTACTGCTGGCGGTGCCACTCCGATCCCCCGCCCAAAATGGCCACCGGCGGCTGGGGGAGATCCCGAGCCAGCTCGGCGGTGGTGAGCACTATGGCCGCAGCCCCCTCGGTGGCCAGGCACAGGTCCAAGAGCCGGAATGGCTCAGCCACCATCGGCGATGCCAGCACATCGGCTGCGGTGAAGGGGCCCCTCCCGGTCATCACCGCGGCGGGGTTGGCGTGGCCGGCGTTGCGGATGGCGGCGGCTATGGCGGCCATCTTTTCGGGATCGGGAGTGAAGCGGTGGCGGTACACCTGGGCCACCAGGGCGAATTGGGCCGCGGTGAGCGATCCCCAGCAGGCGATGAATTCGTTGTCGGGCCGGGTGTAGTCGGCCACGGTGGCCCCGCCCATGACCCCGGCCTGGCCGCCGAACACCACCGCTGTCTCGCACAGCCCGGCGGCGATGGCAGCGGCGGCATCCAGGGCACCGGGAACGCCCTGGGGGTAGGTGTCGCACACCCAGCGCAGCGGCCGGCCGAACACCTCGGCCCAGTCGGCCGAGCCCGGTTGGAACACCGTGCCCCCCGGTCCGGGCCAGCGGGCGGCCACGCCATCGACATCGGCGGAGGTCAGCCCGGCGTCGCCGAGCGCGGCCAGTGCGGCTCGCAAGGAGATCTCAGCCGAGGTGGTGTCGAGCTGGCGGGCCATTTCGGTGGCCGCCACCCCGACAATGGCCACCCGGTGCAGCGGATGCGAGCCCTTCACACCCGACGACCCTCACCCCAATACCGGGAGCGGCTCATACCTTCCTGCCCTCACCCCAGTAGCGGGAGCGAAGCTCTTCTTTGGCGATCTTTCCCACCGCGTTCTTGGGCAGCGAGTCGGTGAACTCCACCCGCTCGGGAATCTTGATGGAGGTGAGCTCCGATTGTCGGCACCACAGCCGCAGCTCCTGGCCATCGGCCGCCGCCCCCTGCTTGAGGGCCACCACCGCCACAATCGCCTCGCCCCATTCGGGGTCGGGCACGCCGATCACCGATGCCTCCAACACCGCGGGATGGCGGTACAACACGTTCTCAATCTCGGTGGGGGCGATGTTAAGCCCGCCCCGGATGATGAGGTTCTTCATCCGGTCGACGATGTAGATGAAGCCCTCGTCATCGACCTCGGCCACGTCACCGCTGTGCATCCATCCGTCCCGCAGTGCATCATCAGTGCGCTCTGGATCCCGGAAGTAGCCCTTCATCACATGGGGGCCGCCGAAGATGACCTCGCCCCGCTCACCCACGGCCACGTCTTGGCCGTCGGGGTCCACCACCCGCACATCCACCGCATACGACGGCTGCCCGCACGAGGACAGCAGTTCAGGTCGCTCCTGCAACCCCCGCACATGGTCTTCTTTGCGCAGGATGGTACCGATGGAGGCGATCTCGGCCATACCGTAGAGCTGGTTGAACACCGGGCCGAAGCGCTCCACCAACTCGGCCAGGCGGTCGGGGGATATGGGCGACGAGCCGTAGCCCAGCGTGCGCAGAGACCCCAGCTTGTGGTCGTCGGCCCGCTCGAGGCGGTCGAGTAGGCGCATGAGCTGGGTGGGCACGAGAAAAGAGTGACTCACCCCCTTGTCCTCCACAATGTGGGCGTAGCGCACCGGTTCGAAATTGCGACTGTCGACGAAGCCCTGGGCCGCGCCGATGAGCAGGCACGGGAGGATGGTGATGTTTACGCTGGAGTTGTGAGGGATCTGGATGAGGTAGCGACTGTGGCGGTCGATCTCGTATTCCAGACAGGCCACGGTGGCGTGCTGGAGCACCCGGGCGTGGTCGAAGTGAACTCCTTTGGGCCGCCCGGTGGTGCCGCTGGTGTACACGATGCAGAAGTCGTCGTCGGGTCGTACTTCATGCAGGGTGTCGGGGGGTGCGGCTGAGGCGGCGTCGGCCAGGTCGTCGAGGTCGCGGTCGATGTCGATGACCGGCAGGTCGAACCCGTCGAGCTGGTCGCGGTGCTCGGCGTCGGTGATGGCGAGGGTTGGGTCGGCGTTATCGAACACCTGCTCCAGCTCTACTGGGCCGAGCCGGAAGTTGAGCCCCACATAGCAGCCGCCGGCCTTGGTGATGCCGCCCATCACCTCCACCACCTCGGGGCGGTTGGCCACCAACAGGGCCACCCGGTCGCCCTTGCCCAAGCCATGAGCACCCAGCAGGGCGTTGGCAATGCGGTTGGTGCGCTCGTCAAGTTGGCGGTTGGTCAGCTCCCTCTCTCCGAAGATGGCGGGGTCGCCAGGATGGCGGGCCGCGTTGCGGGCGAAGGACAGCCCGACGTTCATCGGGCCACCACGTCGGGGGTGAAGGCGGGAAGCCGGTGGCCGTCGGGGCCGGTCACGAATCGCACGGTCACCGCCATGTCGATGGCCACGTGATCGGGCTCGCAGTCCACGATCCACGTCAGCAAGTGCCAGCCTTCGTCGATATCCACGTCGGCCAGCACATACGGGGCGTCGAACGCCGGGGTCGGCGGCCGATGGACGGTGGTGTGGCTGTACACCCGGCCCCGCCCGCTGCTGGGCACATAGATCCAGTTGGTGCTCTGACATTGCGGACAGGCGAACTGGGGGACGAAGAAGTTGCGGCCGCAATCCCCGCACACCGGGCGGACCAACTCCCCCCGGTCGACCGCGGCCCAGAATTCCCCGGTCAGCGGGCGAAGACTCCGGTCTTCAACCTCGTCAGTCGGCCCGTCCATCAGTGATCTGCCTATCAGAACACCACGGGGTACTCACCCCACCAAACCCGGGCGATGTTGGGATCTTGCTGGGGGGGATTGTCGGGGTCGCGTCGGGCGCCTCGGGCCAGCAGGCCGCGGAGAATCAGCGCCACCGTGCCCAACAGGATGGGCGCCCCGGTGTTCTCGTCGGCCGGCACGCCGCCGTCGAGCTCCATGCCGATGCAGGCGTGGCGCCCCCCGCCGAAGGTGTGGCCCCACCGGGGCACGTCCTCGCGAATCGAGCGGAGCGGGTTGAAGCTGTCAGCGTCGGCCCCGAATACCTCGGTGTCCCGATTGGCCGACCACAGGTCCATCACCACGGTGTCGCCCACCGCCATCTCGGTGCCGTCGCGCAGCTTGACCGGCTCGACCGCCTCCCGGCGGGCCACCGGGCTGGCCGGGTGCAGGCGCATGGACTCGTGGACGCACTCCTGGAGGAACACGGAATCCTCAACCATGCGATCCCTATCCTCGGGATGGTCGTCGAACCAGCCGAACGCGCCGTGCACGGCGTGAGTGGTGGCCGCCCCCGTGGAGTGCATCCCGGCCAGCATGTAAAAGGCCACCTCCCGTCGGACCACGTCGCGGGGTAGGTCCAGGGAGTCTTGGTTGCGGACCAGCACGGTGAGCACGTCTTTGGGAAGGTCGTCCTCGGGGATATCGCCGGCTGCGAACCGGCTGAATAGCTCGGTGCGCCGATCCAACGACGGGGCAAAGAACTCCTCGTCCCAGCGCTCTAGGGCCTCGGCCACCTCGGCCTTCAGCTCTTCGGGATCGCGGGTGCTATGTACGGCGGTGGCTCCTTCGCTGAACTTGACCGCGTAGGAGAACAGCCGATCGGTCTCGGCCGGAGTCCCCTCGGTCCGGTCGACCCCCGCGGCGGTGGCGGTGAGGTTGACCACGATGCGCCGGGCCATTGGAACCACGTCGCCCCGGCCCTCGGCCTCCGCCGGATCGAGCACCTCGTCCACCGCGTGGGGAAGAAGGTCGCGCTCGTAGTGCTCGAACGTCTGCCGCCGGAAGAGCCGGTTCTCCAGGCGACGGCGGCGGCGGTGATCGTCGCCCCACAGGGTGAGCAGCGTGTCGGCCATGATCACCCCGGCGGCGTCGTACAGCGCCTGTTTGAGGCCCTTTTGCCGGTAGGCGTCACGAACATCATCGAACCGGGTGAGGGTGGTCTCTGCCATTTCGAATTGCCTCCTTGAATCAGATTCTGACGATCAGCTTTCTTCGGCGATGCCGTCGATCGATGCCGGGCGGGGCATTCCGGCCAGCACGGTGTGAACCACGCCGCCGTCCACCACCAGGTTGTGACCGTTGACGTATTCGGCACCCGCTGAGCACAGCCACATCACTGCTTTGGCGATGTCGTCGGCGCTGCCCAGTCGCCGGCTGGGGGTGCGGGCCGATCGGGTGGACCGGACTTCGGGGTCGGCCAAGACTGGAGCAGACATGCCGTCGTCGATTATGCCGGGGGCCACTGAGTTCACCCGGATGCCGGCCGGACCCCATTCGATGGCCATCTGCCGGGTGAGCTGGATCACGGCGGCCTTGGTGGGGCTGTAGGCGCCGGAATTGGGTCCGGGGGCGATGCCGTTGATGGAAGAGATGTTGACCATAGCCCCGCTGCGGCCCTCGGCGATCAGGCGACGGGCCACCGCTCGGCCGCATACGAACGGGCCGTTGAGGTTGACATCTACCACCGCCCGCCAATCGTCCTCTGAATGGTCGACCAGCGGGGTGAAGCGCACAATACCCGCGTTGTTCACCAGCGCATCCGGGGTGCCGAAGGTATCCAACACAGCCTCAATCGCCTCTGAGTCGGTGCTTGAGGCCACAAGGGCCACCGCATCGGGCAGCGACTGGGCCGTTTCTTCCGCGGCACCGCCATTTACGTCCAAAACGCCCACCCGGTAGCCCGCGGCCGAGGCCTGGCGGGCGATCTCCGCCCCAATCCCGTGTCCTGCCCCAGTAACAATCATCGATTTAGTCACGAGCGCCAACCCTAGTGGGTGCTTGCCGGGACCATCACCGACGGGCGGGGCCAAGAACCCGTGTTACTCCAAGAGGTTGCCGTTGGAGTCGTAGACGCTTATGGCTCGGGAGGGGCAGTTGCGGGCGGCTCGCAGGAGTTGTTGGTCGGTGAGGTTGCCGACGGTGGGCAAGACGGTGGCCAGTTCGTCGTCGTCGAAGGCGAAGGCGGCGGGATAGTCGGCCACGCACCGCCCCGAGCTCATGCACTCGTCCTGGTCGATCTCCACTCGGTAAGCCATCGCTTAACCCTAGTGGTCCCCTATAAGTTGGCTGATCAATGAAGCCCATTGACAGCATGTCGATCTTGATCACCGGGGGTGGCTCGGGCATCGGTGCCGGGGCGGCCGAGCACCTGGCCAGCCGGGGGGCGCGGGTGACCATCACTGGGCGCCGCCAAGATCGAGTGGCAGAGGTGGCCGCTCGGATGGGCGATGGGGGGCGGGCGGTGGCCGGAGACGTGACGGTGGCTGAAGACCGCACCGCCATGATCGAGGCTGCCGTTGAGCATGGCGGCGGTTTAGACGCTGTGATCAGCAACGCGGCCAACATGTATCGCGGCCCGGTGGACGAACTGGAGGAGCAGGCCCTGCTCGAGGTGTTCCACACCAACGTGGTGGCCGGGATGATGCTGGTGGGCGAGGCGCTGCCCCATCTGCGGGAGCGCCAGGGGTGCGTACTGTTCTTGGGTTCGGTTCACACCCAACGAGCCTTTCCCGGCGTGGCTCCCTACGCGGCCACCAAAGGGGCGCTGGAGGCGCTCACCGGGGTGCTGGCCGCGGAGTTGGGGCCTCAGGGCGTGCGGGTGGGATGCGTGCGGCCGGGCGCGGTGTTCACCGAGATCAACCAGCGAGCGGGGCTAATGGGCGACGACGAGGCTAAGGCTCGGCTCGAAGGGTTGGGGCCGGCCCACGCCTTGGGGCGTATTGGCACAGTCACCGAGATCGCCGAGGCGTTCGAGTATCTGATCGGGGCCGAGTGGGCCACCGGCTCGGTGCTGACGGTGGACGGCGGGCTCAGCCTCGGCGTCACCAATGCGTGACTGATGCGTGATCCCCTGAGCGCGGTTCAAGACCATCTGGACGCGGTCCATACCGGCGACCCCGAGGCCATGGCTGCCGACTACACCGACGATGCCGTGCTGGTGCGCGATGTGACCTACCAGGGTCGGGACGCCATCGCCGGCTACTTCGCCACCGTGCCCGACCGGTTGGGGAATGGTCAGGTGGAATTCGCCGAACCCCGGCTGGAAGACGGACTGGTGGCCGTTGCCTGGAAGCTGGTGGGCGGTCCCGGTGACGGTGCTTCGGGCATTGATCGATTCGAGGTGACCCAGGGAATGATCGTGCGCCAGACCGTGACCCTGGACGGCGGAGACTTCTAGAGGTCCCATGTTCGACGAGACCTACGACGTGGTGGTGGTTGGGTTCGGTGCCGCAGGCACGGCTGCGGCCATCACCGCCAGCGATGCCGGGGCCTCGGTGGTGCTGGTAGAGAAAAACCCCGAACACCGCCACACTCCCTCTACCCGGATGTCGGGCGGCATGGTGATGACGGTTACCGACGTGGATGCCGGGGCCCGCTATCTAGATGTCTGCGCATCGGGCATGGTGCCCATCGACGTGTCCCACGCCTGGGCCGAGCGGGCCGTCGGCCTGCCGCAGTGGTTCGAGGACGCCATCGGCGGCTTGGACATGGTGGCCTCAGCGGGGGCCGAGCATCCCGGTTTCGAGGGAGCGGAGGCCATTGTGGCCGTGCAACCCGGCGGGGTGGCCGAAAGACTGGCGGCGGCGGCCGGGGGTGGCCCCCGGCTGTTCGAGGGGTTGGCCGCCGCGGTGGCCCGGCGGAATATACCCATCCAGTGGGACACCGCCGCTTCTCGGCTGATCCAGGACGCAGACGGTGAAGTGACCGGTCTGGCCGCGACCCGCAGCGGTCAGACCGTTGCGCTGGGTGCCCGATGCGGCGTGGTGCTGGCCTGCGGCGGCTATGAGTTCGACGAAGACCTCAAGCGCGACCACCTGCGGACCTATCCGGTGCACTTCTACGGCAACCCCAACAACACCGGCGACGGAGTGCGAATGGCGGCCGGGGCTGGGGCCTCCATGTGGCACATGAACCAGATGATCGGCCGGGCGATCGGCCACTTCGACCTCGACGGTCACCCGTTGAACTTCATCATCGGCATCGACCCGCCGGGCTATGTGATCTGCGACCGAGCCGGGAACCGGTTTGCCAACGAGCACAATCAAGCGCTGCTTCGCCACGACTTCTATTACGACCTGCTGGCCTACGACGCGGCCACCAACACCCACCCCCGGGTGCCGTGCTACTGGTTCTTCGACGAGTCCCGGCGGCGGGCCGGACCCCTCACATATACCCACTTCGGTGCGGTGGCCGTGGGCCTCTACGACTGGAGCGACGACAACTCTGCGGAGATCAAGCGGGGCTGGATCGCCCCCGGTGACACCATCGCCGAGGCCGCCATGGCCGCCGGCATGACCGAGGAATCGGCCAAGCAAGCGGAGACCACCGTGGACAACTACAACCAGGCGTGCCTCGAAGGCCAGCCCGACTCCTTGGGGCGCCCAGCCGACACCATGGTGCCCATCTCCAAGCCGCCCTACTACTGCGTGGCCCTGTGGCCTGGGGGATCCAACACCACCGGTGGCCCCCGCCGCGACCGCCACGGCCGCGTCCTCGACGCCTTCGGCGACCCAATTCCCGGTCTCTACGGCGCAGGGGAACTAGGCCAAGCCTCCGGTGTTCTCTACCCCGGCGACGGATCCAACCTCTCCGAGGCGTTCTGCTTCGGCCAGATCGCCGCGGAACACGCGCTCAATCGCAAGCTGGCTTGATCAGCGCCTGCCGTTGGCCGCGACTCGGCCGGCGATGCGACCCAGGGTTAGGGCGGCGGTGATTTTGACCCCGCCCAGGCCGATGGCGGGGCTGACCCCGCCCACGCAGTCGCCCACCGCGTAGAGGCCAGCGATGGGATCGCCGAACACGTCGAGCACCTGCATGTCGGCGTTTACCCGAAAGCCCCCCGCGGGGAAGTTGATGCCCACCACCATGGGCGCGGCCCACAGCGGCGGCTCGACGATGCCGGTTCGAGGGTGGCCGAAGATCACCCGGCCGAATTCGGGATCGCGATCGGTGCCGGATACCACCGTCTTGTTCCAGCGGTCGAGGGTGTGGGCCAAGCTGTCGGGGTCGCAGCCGATGGCCGCGGCCAGCTCAGCGGGGGTTGCCCCGGAGACGGCCTGCTCGGGCATCTCGTCCACTAGCTGGGCCTTGGCTTGGGCGATGCGGTTGTCGAACACGTACCACGCCTGTTGGCCTGGCTGGGCCTCCAGCGCGGCGACCCGGTCGTCGTAGGGGCCAGCCTCATCGTGGAAGCGGTGGCCTTGCTGATTGACCGCGATGGAGTCTTCCACCAGGGCAGAGCCCACCATGATTAGCGGGGGGATCATGGTCATGTTGATCAGGTCGCCTCCTACGGCCAAGCCCATGATGTGACCGTCTCCCCGACAGAGCTCGGTGCCGAGATAGGGGGTGGACGCCTGGTCTTCAGGCTGGAAACGAGAGCGCAGGTCGGGGTTGGCCTGATAGCCCCCGGCGGCCAGGATGACCCCGTTGGCCGCGTCGAATTGCCGAGCAGTATCGGTGGAGACACCGGTAACCCGGTCACCCTCTTGAAGCAAGCGCACGGCCCGGTTGCGATAGCGAACATCCACCCCGGCGTCGGCCAAGGCAGACTCGAAACAGGTGGTGAACATGGCCGTGTCGGCCACGCTCACCATTCGGTCCACGGTGTGCTGCACCGGCCGGGGCAGGAACCGGTCGAACCGGAAGCCCAACTCGATGAGCTCCTTATAGGTGGTCGCTGAGTCCTCGGCGTAGCGCCGGGCCAGGTCTGCGTCGAATATCAGCCCATAGCGGTGCTTTTGGCGGTCGATCTCGGCCTGCATGTCGGCCAGGAAGTCCTCAGGGCTGTCGTCGGCCCCGTTGCTGGCCTGCATATCGAAGTCGGCGAAGGCCAGGTAGCCGGTGGAACGGGCGGCGTTGCCTCCGAGTTGCTTGTCGGCCTCCAAGAGCACCACCGAGGCGCCGCTTCGGGCGGCGACCAAAGCGGCGGCCGACCCTCCGGGGCCACCTCCTACGACGACTACATCGAATGTTTCCATCGCATTTTCAGGCTATCTGCGGTGGGTTAGCTACCGGTCGGTGGCGGCGGGAAATTCGGCCCCG
Organism: marine group bacterium Sva0996 bin134; assembly: GCA_002239105.1. Lineage (GTDB taxonomy): Bacteria > Actinomycetota > Acidimicrobiia > Acidimicrobiales > Bin134 > Poriferisocius. The sequence goes on from MPNQ01000009.1 coordinate 77,995, forward strand.
GCCAGCCAGTTGAGGAAGTCTTGGCGGCGGGCCGCGTCCACCAGCTCAACCCGCAGCCCAGTGGTGGGCATCCAGTGGTAGGTGAAGCCCAGCGGCCGACCGTCGGAGGCTTCGTAGGAGGCCAGCCACTCGTAGCCGGCGTCGGCCAGCCGTTGGGCGTCGGCCACCAAGTCGTGGCTCCAATAGCCCAGATGGTGGACTCCACCGGCGGTTGATGTATCCCACACCGTGCCCGGCGTGGCCGAGATGAACTCGATGTGGGGTGGCCCATCGATGGAGTAGGTGAACCGGAAATCGGCCTTCACCACCCCGTTGGGCTGGCGCGCCATGAACTCCCGGTGCTGAATGGGGGCCCACTCAAACCCGTGGAGGGCACTCCACTCGGCCATGGCGGCGTCGAGATCGGTCACCACGATTCCGAAGTGGTAGAAGTCCTCCAGGGGCACCAGCCCCTGAAGAGCATCATGCTGTGAATTGGATGTTGAATCAGGCATGGCCGCGCCACCCTCCGTCAGTGAATAGAACTTCGCCGGTTACATAAGACGCCTTCTCGCTCAGCAGAAACGAGATGACCTCGGCAATCTCCGCGGGTTCGGCGACCCGGCCCATCGGCACCCGGGCATCCAGCCAGGCTGCCTGCTCGGGATGGCCAAGCCGCTCCGCGGTCATCGGGGTGCGCACCGGCCCCGGTGCCACCGCGTTGACCCGCACTCCCAGCGGTGCGGCCTCCACCGCCGCGGCCCGGGTGAGGGCCGACACCGCCCCTTTGGAGGCGACGTAGTGGGCCTGATCGGGCACCGCTATCTCGGCGTTCACCGAAGACACGTTGACGATGGCCCCTGTCGCGCCGGGATGGTGGCGACGCAGGAATCCCCGGATGCCCAGCCAAGTGCCAGCCACGTTGACCCGCAGATGGCGCTCGAAATCACCCAACTCAGTTTCGACAATCGAGCTTCGAGTGCGGATACCAGCGCAGTTCACCAACCCAGCCAACTGGCCAACCTCGTCGAATACCTCATCCCAGGCAGCTTCATCGGTGACGTCCAGCAAGGTCACGTTGGCGGCAGAAGTGACATCGGCAGCCACCACGTCCCAGCCACTGGCGGCCAGCACTCGACAGGTCTCCGCTCCGATTCCCGATGCCCCGCCGGTCACCAGCACCCGACCCGGCATCAGCGCTTAGTGGCCCAAATACGACCGGACCAGGTCGTGGGAAGCCCGCAGCTCCGATGACGGCCCGCTGATGTCGTTGTTGCCGGTGCGCAGCACGTAAGTGCGATCGGAAACCTCCAGCACCCCGGCGTTCTGCTCCACCAACAAGAAGGTAGTGCCGCCCTCGTCACGCAGGTCCACCACCAGCTCAAACAGCTGGTCCACCAGGTTGGGGGCCAGGCCGAACGACAGCTCGTCGATCATCAACAACTTGGGCCGGGTGATCATCGCCCGGGCCAGGGCCAGCATCTGCTGCTGGCCACCTGACAGCGAGGAAGCCTGTTCGCCGATCTTCTCAGCCAGCGCGGGCAGCAGGCCCAGCAAACGATCCCGGTCTCGGCGGATGGCGCCGGCACCGTCGGAACGCAGTCCCAAGCCAAGCTCCAGGTTCTCTTTCACCGACAGGTTCTGGAAGATGCCCCGTCCCTCAGGCAGATGCCCGAGGCCTCGCATGGCCCGGCGCTCGATGGCCAGGCTGCCCAGATTCTCCCCGTCGAGCACTACCGACCCCGACCAGGTGTCCAATACCCCGGAGATGGCCCGCAGCAAGGTGGTCTTACCCGCGCCGTTGGCCCCCAGCACCGACACGATCTCGCCTTCTTCCACCGACAGAGAGACGCCGTGCAGAACCTCGAGGCGGCCGTAGCCCGACACCAGTTCGTTGATCTCGAGCAGCATCAGGACGACTCCTCCTGCTGAGGGTCATCGTCTTCCGTCCACATCTCGGTGAGCTCGCCCTCTTCTTCGACGTGGTCGATGTGGTGGTGCTCAGACAGCGGACTCTCCACTTCGTGAATCTCGCCGTCCTCCTCGGCCTCAAAACCGTGGCCCAAATAGGCCTCGATGACTACCGGATCAGTGGTTACATGCTCAGGGCTGCCCTCAGAGATGATCTCGCCGAAGTGCAGCACGCTGATCTTGGGGCAAAGGCTGGTGACCAACTGCAAGTCGTGCTCGATGATGATCACGCACAGGTTGCGCTCAACTTGGATCTGGCGCAGCCCTCGCAGCAGCACAGTCACGTCGTCAGCCCCCAAGCCAGCGGCGGGCTCGTCGAGCAGCACGACGGTGGGATCGGCTACCAGGGCCCGGGCCACCTCGACCAACTTCTGGGAACCCAGCGACAGCGCTCCGGCCTCTTCGTGGGCCACATCGGCCAGCCCGAAGCGGTCGAGCAAGTCCATGCAGACCTGTCGGGCTTCGGTCTCTTCACGACGCTGCTGGGGCAAGAGAAGAAGCTCGGCCAGGTGTCCCCAGCGGAACAGATGATGCCGTCCCAGCAGGGTGTTCTCCATGACCGTGGCGTCGAGGATTAAGCGAGGAGCCTGGAAGGTACGCCCGATCCCCGCCTTCACCCGGCCAGTTCGGGACAATGGAGCAATGTCCTCTCCATTAAGGAGTACCGACCCTTCGTTGCGGCGGACGTAACCCGAGATCACGTTGAACACCGTGGTCTTACCCGCTCCGTTGGGGCCAATGAGCCCGTTGAACCCGGGAGTGAATTGCAGGTCTACTCCTTGCAAAACCCGGTTCCCGCCAAAGGCCACGTGCAAATCCTCGATGGCCAGCGAAGCAAGAGATTCTGAAGGGCTGGAACCCGGCGCGGCAGTGTCGACGACGCTCATATTGACGACCCCACGGATCCTGCCAAGCTCTGTAACCTGCGATGGAGGTCTTTGACCCATCGGCTTTCGCGCATGCGCTCAGGCAGAGCGGCAATTCCGTTGGGCAGAATAAGCACAGCCAGAATGAGGGTGATACCCAAGATCAAAAAGAGCAGCTTTTGGGTGTCCTGCAACTTCTGGCGCAGGAAAACAAAGAAGACCGCGCCAATGAGCGGACCCCATTTGTGGCTCAGCCCTCCCACAATGAGAACGACGAGCAGGAACACCAACAACCGGGTGCGGAAAGCTGAGGGGTTGGCAAAGGAGCTGTTCTGAGCCCACATGGCGCCGGCCAACGCAGCCGCGAACGCCGAGATTCCAAAAGCCACGAGCTTGTAGTACGTCGAAGAGATCCCGATGGGGCCGGTAGCAATATCTATATCTCTCACGGCCTTGAGGGTTCGACCCAGTCTCCGATTGGTGAGCACGACGTAGGCCACCATCATCAGGAACAGAGCGCCCAACGACAGCATGTAATAGCTGTCGACCCGTCCAAGCCCGGGAACTCGGAATTGCGGGACCTGCTTGCCAGTCCCACCGTTGGTCTTGAGGCCGTCCCACACCTTTTCGTCCAGGCGGATGATGGTGACGATCAATTCACCCAACGCCAAGGTGGCAATGGCCAAAAAGAAGCCCTTGAGCCGGGCGGCGGGGAATCCCACCAAGACTCCGATAATGGCTGCGGCAATGCATACCACCGGTAGTGCAACAAAGAACGGCCAGTCATAGCCCGCCAGGGCCTCACGGGCCTCGCTAGGGGCGGAGAGTACCGCCGTTCCATATGCCCCTAGTGCAAAAAGACCAGCGACGGCGAGGCCGAGGGTCCCGGAATAGCCCACCAGCAGGTTGAAGCCCACCGCAGCTATTGCGAAGGCGAAGACAAAGGCCAGATTGCCTTTCCCAAAATCGTTGCCGCTGTCGAAGATGTCGGTCCAACCCAAGATGGGCAGCCATGGCAGTAACGCGAGAAAGACAAATACCCCTAAGAAGGTGGCCCACGACGGGACAGCTCTGCGGAATCTGCTACTCGGGGCATAAAGAGGGGTAGCAACACGATCAGCCACTTGCTACACCTCCCGCGTCCGAGCCGTTCTGCTGAAGCCGCCGGGGGCAACAAGCAGAACCACGACCACCACTAAGAGAGCAATGGTGGGCTGCAAGCTTGTGCTGATCTGGCCGCCGGCGAGAGCCTCGCCGACCCCGATGAGCAAGCCACCTGCGAATGTGCCCCCGAGAGATGTAAATCCACCTAGCACCGCGGCTATGAAGCCCTTGAGGATCAACCCTTCGGCGCTACCCAACTCCAGCACTGTCGAGCTGGTGTTCAAGATCATTGCTGCTCCGGCAACGAATGTGCCGATGGCCCAGGCAATAAGTGACACCATCCCCGCGTTGATGCCCAAAAGACGAGCGGTTGCGCCGTCCTCGGCAATGGCCCGCATCCTCACTCCCCACTTGGACCAGAAGAACAAGGCCATACCAATGGCAATGGCAATGCCGACGGCAATCGTCACCACTTGATCCCAGCCAATCCGAGTATCGCCAAGATCGAAAGTCTCCCCTGACCAGGGAGCATCGAAGCGCTTGGGAGTAGACCCCCAAAGGTTCTCGATGACAGAGCCGAGGGCAAAGTTCAACCCAATGGTCAGCAGCAGCAGCGGGAAGTGGTCCACCTTGGTAAGAGGCTTTACCCAATGCCGGATCATCAGATAGGTGAGCCCCACAGTCAAGATGGCCAAGATGATCGATACCCCAAGGGGAAAGCCCTCATCGGTGACCGGGAACCAGTCGAAGAACGTGGGCAGACCTTCGCCTCGTAGAAAATCAACGCTAAGCCAGCCCAAGCCCAAGGCCGCGAATATCGCCAAAGGCTGATTGGACAGACCGGTAAGGGGGCGTACCAAGAAGAACTGAGTAATTGCCCCAAATACAGCAGCAAATGCCAATGCCAAGACAATGGCCAGCCAGAACGGCCATCCAACACCGCCCTTGTCGGGGTCGGCTGACAAGAACCACGCCATGAAGGCGGCCACCAGGCCCATCTCGGCCATGGCGAAGTTGGGCACATCGGTGGACTTCATGATGACCACGATGGCCAAACCGATTAGAGCGTAACTTGAGCCGGTTTCAAGACCGGCCACAATCTGCTGGAGGAGTTGATCCACCTGCTGTGCTCCTAGAAATGGTTGGTCTGGGACCGGCAATCACCGGTCCCAGACCTACTAACGAATTAGCTCGCCGGCGGGAGGAATTCCCGAACCTGAGTCCACGTCTCGGTGTCGGCGTCGTACTCAGAAATACCCGCACCAGAGGCGCAGCCGTGGCCACCGGGAAGCGGCCCGCAGGCCAGCACCGGCATGGCTGGAATCAAGATGGGATCGTCAACCATTGCCTCGGCTGTCGCGTGGAAGTTCTCGTAGGAGTAGTCGCCGTCCAGCCGGTCCCATAGCTCGAAGAACGCCCGAGCGATGGAATAGGTCTGCAAGCTGAAGTTGGGGGCCAGGCTCTCTGAACCAGGGCCCTCGTAGGCCTCCCACAGACCAGCCCAGTGCTGCACGAATTCCATGTCGGAATCAGGCAGAGCACCCTGAAGAGCGCCCAAGTAGCCGTCGGCCGCCTCGGGATTGGCCAAGCCAACCGTGGTCTGTCCACCGGCACCGGCCGAGCCCTGATCGGAGCACACCAGAGGATTGAAGCCAGCCTCATGGAACTGGTCGAGCACCAAGCCGTTCTGGGTGCCATCTAGCGCGGTGAGCACCGCATCAGCACCAGAGTCGATCACGGAAAGAACCGCAGGAGCCACCGCGTCGGAAAGCACCTCAACCTCTTCTTTGGCCACGATCTCCATGCCGTGGACCGGCGCCTGCATGTCGATGGCGTTGAAAGCCTCCTCGCCAAGCTCGTTGTCCTGGCCTATGGCCGCCACCTTGGTGGCACCCTGCTCAGCGAAGTGGTCGATGCAGATGCGACCCTGCTCGGTGCGAGTCGGGTTGGTGAGGTACACCTCTTGGATGTCCTGGTCAGCAGGCGAAACCGGTCCCCACAACGGGGTGCCGGCGGCCTCAATGTCGGGGTAAGTGGACGGGATGGCCTGCGAGCCCGCAGTGCCCACAAAGCCCCACACGTTGTCCTGCTCGATCATCTTGCGGACGTTGGTGACCATCTGCTCGATCTCAAAGCGGTCGTCTTCCCAAACCAGCTCGAAGGTGCAGCCGTCGATTCCGCCATTGGCGTTGACCTCATCGACCGCGATGATGATGCCCGCAATCAGACCCTCACCAGCGACCGCAGCCCGGCCGGTGAACGGCTGAGAACTGCCGATTGTGATCACGCCGTTTTCCTTGTCCACGCCTCGGACATCGCCGTCAGTTGCCCAACCACAGCCGTCGGACGGGGAAGGGGCAGGCGCTTCGGTAGCCGTGGGCGCAGGCGCTTCGGTAGCCGCCGGGGCGGGCGCTTCGGTAGCTGCCGGTGCCGGTGCGGCACCGCCGTCATCGTCATCATTGCCGCATGCAGCGGCGACCAGGGCAACCGCAAACAGCAGCGCCAGAACCTTCAAGAGCTTTGACATGGATTCCCCTCCACTTGGTTGGATGTGCACTGATCGGACATACACAAGTTCGGGACCCTAACAGACAATCCGTTATGGCAAGATACCGGAGATGGCAGAAATCACCGTGACCACGTTCGCTGATGCCCGGGAGTGCTATCGGAACAAGAACCTTCGCCAGGCGCTGTACGACGCGGGCGAGGTGATCATGTGCGATGTGGTGGTGAATCTCCACGGCGATGAGCACCGGGACCGACGCCGCCTGGAGAACCGCCTCTTCCGGCGGGACACCTTCACGCTGTACGAGCAGGATCTGTTCCCGCCCATCATCGAGTCGACGCTCGCTCCCTATTTGGCCGAGGGCAAGGCCGAGTTGGTCAAGCTCGGCCACCAGCTGATGATGAACTTGGCAGCGTTCACCGCCGGAGTGGATCGGCCCCAGGGCACGCCGGAGGAGACCTTCCGGCTCTATAACTACCTAACTAAGTTCATTGAGGGGGCCACCCTGGCCCACTACACCGGCGACAAGGAAGCCAAGGTGGTCGAGATTGAGGCCGCGCTAGACGCGTTCGATGCTGAGTTCCTCACCCCGGGGATGGACCGGCGCCAGGCGGTGCTGGATCAGCTTGAGGCCGGGGAGATCGAACCCGACGACCTCCCCAAGGACGTGTTGATGGTGCTGATGCACAACCAAGACCGACTGGAGCTGAGCCACGAGACCATCCGGCGGGAGATCGCCTTCTACATGCTGGCGGGAGCCCACACTTCGGCCACCGCCTTCAACCGGGTGGTGCACAACATCTTCGGCTGGCTAGCCGACCACCCTGAAGACGAGCACCGGGTACGCGAAGACCGGCTCTTTGTGCAGAAGTGCACCCACGAGACCATCCGGCTCCAGCCCTCCAGCCCCACCGGGATGCGCTGGGCGCTAGATGACATCGACTTGTCCAGCGGCGTACACATCGCCAAGGGCGACCGGGTCACGCTCGATCTGCTGTCGGTGAACCGGGACCAGTCGGTGTTCGGCGACGACGCGGCCGATTTCAACCCCGACCGCGCCCTCCCCGAGGGCATCGCCCCGTGGGGGCTGAGCTTCGGACAGGGCATGCACGCCTGCATCGGCCAAGACCTGGCCTCCGGGGTCTCGTTTGTGGACGGCGATGATGTGGACGCCCATTTGTTCGGCCTGGTTCCGGCGGCCGTGCAGACCCTGTTCGACCACGGTTGCCGCCCCGACCCCGACGATCCCCCTGAGATGGACGCTTCAACCACCCGCCCCTACTTCGGCCGCTACCCCGTGGTGTTCGCATCGGCCTAGACGGGGCCCTCAGGGTTCGCCAGCCCACTTGCGTCGAGGCCGCGGACTGCCGATCCCTTTCTCTTGCAAGCGCGACTAGGGGTCGAGGCTGTTGAGAAAGTCGGCGAGCTCGGAGAGCGTAACTGCGGTGGCGTCGGTGCGCTCTTGGGACAGGCCGCCGCCGTAGACGATGGCCGCCGAAGATATGTCTGGGATCGTGCGCCTTATGCGGCGCAGTCCGGCGAACCAAGCAGCGGAGATCGTGGCGCCCGACTTGATTTCCACGGCTGCGAGGCCGCCGGGAGTTGGATATAGGACAGAAGGCTCGGCACACGCTGAATCTCATCGAGCACGGCGCCAACCGGGAATTGCGCCAAAAGGCGCCGCGGGTCTGACTCGGCAAACTCGCGGGCATCAGGATCCTCTAGATTGGCGTATGCCAAACGCGCGAAGGCGCTGCGGCACAGCGTCGTCTTGCCGGATTGGCGTGGGCCGGTAACCGTGACGATCGGATATTGCCCGGACAACTCCAGTAGCTGCGGCGTTATCTCCCGCTCGATCACCACGCCCACACGCTCACACCCCGCAAATCCAAGATAGAACCTTCAATCTACGGGGTACAGGGGAACGCAGAACCCTGAGAATTCCGCCGACCCGCAGACCGGCCGGAAGGCCCGAACGTCCCCAGCGGGCACGATCTTCGTCAATTGCTACCTCTGTCATGCACCCGCTGGTACACCATTGCTGCCCAAGACCGCTCTCTCGACAAGGCCACCGCTCTGCGGCCGCTGGCCGAGGTTCTTTCCGGGCTGGCCGCGATGGCCACAAGACTGTTCCAGTAAAACGCGACTGCATTGCTCAGAAAAGCGCGATTGGAAAATCAACAATATCGCGATTGGCGACTGCCTCAGCGCGTTCTGGCAGCTAGAGTGCTTGAGCATGTCCGACCAATTGACGCCGGTCGGTTACCGGCCTCGGATAGTGGACGCGGAGGTGGAAGGAGCGCTGCGGGCCTCGCCGGCGATGGTCATCGAGGGGCCGCGGGCCTGCGGCAAGACATGGACCGGCCGCCGCCATTCCCGAAGCGAGGTACCGTTCGACGCGGTGTTCGACAATCGTTTGGCGGCCCAAGTCTCCCCTAGAGAGCTTCTGGAAGGGCCGGTGCCTCGCCTGTTGGACGAATGGCAGCTTGCCCCCGATGTGTGGGATGCCATGCGTCGGGCCTGCGACGACCGGGGCGAGAAAGGCCAGTTCATCTTGACTGGGTCGGCCAACCCGCCAGACGACGCCACCCGTCATACCGGCACGGGCCGGATCATACGAGTGCAGATGCGGCCGATGAGCCTGTTCGAGAGCGGGGAGTCGAGCGGAAACGTCTCCCTTGGCGGGCTGTTGGCCTCCGAGCCGTGCTCTGCTCCGGCGCCCGGCCTCTCACTCCCCGACATCATCGGCCTGACCTGCCGCGGGGGGTGGCCCGCAATGCTGGACGATTCGCCTGAGGTGGCCCAAAGACAGCTTCGCAGCTATTTGGACGAGACAAGCCGCACAGATATCTCACGCGTCGACGGCGTGGCCCGCGACCCCCAAGGAGTCCGCCGCCTCCTCACATCTCTTGGACGGAACACATCTACCGACGTGACGTTCAAGACACTGGGCGAGGACGCGGGCGGCAACGGCCAGACCCTGCATCCCCAGACAGTGAAGAGCTACCTGGGTGCCCTGTCCCGGCTGTTCATAACCGACGACCTGCCGGGCTGGAGACCGCATCTGCGGTCCCGGGCCGAGCTGCGCCGAACGCCCAAGCGCTACTTCACCGACCCATCCCTGGCCGTGGCCGCACTGCGGGCCAACCAGGAGCAGCTCATGGAGGAGCTGAGCTTCTTCGGCCTGCTGTTCGAGTCGCTGGTCCTGCGCGACCTGCGGGTCTACGCCCAGGCCAACGACTGGGAGCTGTCCCACTACCACGACAGCTCCGGCCTGGAAGCAGACCTGATCCTCACCAGCATGGACAACCGCAGATGGGCCGCGGCCGAAGTGAAACTCGGCGGCGAAAAGCTCGTCGAAGAAGGCATCCGCTCGCTGCGCCGCCTGCGCGACCGGATAGACACCGACAAGATGAGCGACCCCGCCAAACTCATGGTCATCACCGCCGGCGGCTACGGCTTCGAATACCCCGACAACATCGCCGTCGTCCCCATAACCGCCCTCGGCCCCTAACCCGGCCACACATTCCGAACTCCCAGCCGACCTTGAAGAGGGCGAACCTCTCAGCTATTCGATGAGCTCCCTCGTCAATGAGCTGGCGGCCCAGTTGGCCACCTTCTCACCGGGGATGGGGGCCCGGGTGGGCCAGGGGCGTTCCAGGTCGACCGGCTGGCCGCGGCTGATCACCCAGCGGAGGTTGGTTCGGTCGGCCAACACGGTGACATCGGCAGCCGGGTCGCCGTCTACCACCAGTACGTCGGCAGCCATGCCGGGGGCCAGCGTGCCCACCTCGCCCTCCATGCGCATTGCGATGGCCCCGTTGGCGGTGGCACAGGCGATGGCCTGAAGCGGACTCAGCCCCACCGACTCCACCAACACCTCCATCTCCCGTGCGTGCCAGTGGCCGTATGGGGTGAGGGCGAACCCCGACTCCGAGCCGCATAGCAGCGGCACACCGGCGTCGTGGGCTTTCGCCATCATCTTGGCGGTGGCCTCGATCTCGCCTCGGAACACATCCTGCATGCCAGCACCGGCGCCCACCAAGTGGCCGTAGTCAGCCAGATTGGCCAAGAAAGTGAAGGTGGGCATGAGGGCGGCCCCGGCGTCGATAACCGCCTCAAGGGCGGCGTCGTCCATGAATGAGGCGTGCAAGATGAGGTCAACTCCGGCTTCGGCGCAGGCTTGGGTGCTGCCCGCCGAGCGGGCGTGGGCCATAACCGGGGTCTCCAACTCGTGGGCGGTGTCGCACACCGCCTTCAGCTCCTCGGGCTTCCAGGCCAACAGCTCGCCCTGGTGGCGGGGGATGGACCCGGTGGCGTGGATTTTGATCCAGTCGGCGCCATGCTTGATGTGGCGGCGGGTCATCTGGATCATCTCGTCGACGGTGGTCACCACCTGCGCGTAGCCCACCACTCCGGTGTCGGGAATGAGCCGCCCGGCAGTGCCCCCCACGGCGGTGACCAGCGCCTGCACCCCGGTGGCCATGCGGGGGCCCTCCACCACGCCGGAATCAACGGCGTCGCGCAGCGACGGGCCCATGGAGAACAGCGTGTCGGGGTCGCAGAACCCGGTGACCCCGGCCATGAGCAGCTTCTGGAGGTTCTGGGCGGCGATCAGCGCGGCCAGGGTGTGGTCGCGGTGGAAGAACAGCTCGTCGTTGGACTGCACGTCGTCGAAGGTGCAGTGAACGTGGGCGTCGATGATGCCGGGCATCACTGTGGATCCGGCGGCATCGATCATGTTGACGCCTGTCCGGTCGGCAGCCTCTGACTTTGCTTCGGGACCGACGGCGACAATTCGATCGCCCTCCAGCAGCACCGCGGTGTCGGGCTGGGGCGGGGCGCCGGTGCCGTCGATCACCGTGCCGCCGGTGATGACGATGGGCGTCGGCTCAGACATTTGGCTCAGTCCTTCTCAATCTTCCAGCAGAGCCGCGGCGGCGTCTTTGACGGACATGCCCACCTCGACGCCTCGGTCGCGGGCTGGCTGATTGCACGCGCTGATGATCCCCTCATCGTACGCCTTGAAGGCATCTCCCACCGGGGCACTCCAAGCATCGCAGCACGCTCCGGCCAGTCCGTGGGCCTCGGTGATGGCCAACCCGGCGATGCCAGCGTCGTTCTTGCTGCGGCCCCCGTCGGAGCAGATGAAACCGTGAGGGCTCACCTCCAGCAGGAAATCCGCCCCGCTGCGCCCGGTGTGGCCGGCGGTGACCAGCACGTTGCGGGAGTCCTCAGGCAGGGCGAACACGATGGAGTCGGTAACCACTAGCTGTCGCCCGCTGTCGGAGGTGGCCTTGACCTCACGGCGGATCTTGGTGCCCTCGTCCACCTCGCCGGGATCGTTGGTCAACAGCAGCTTGGCCGCCTCCGACACCGACATTCCCTCGACAATCCCGCATCGCTCGGCGTAGATGTTGAGCCGGGAGATTACTCCGGTCTCGTACAGATCGAGGCCATTGCCCAATTCGGCGCTCATCCCGTCGGCCGTCGCCGCGGGGATGCCCAACGCCTCCAAAAACCACAGCCCGGAGATGCCCGCGCCGTCCTTGCCGATGCAGCCGTCATGGCCGATTACCCCCTTGGGCCGGTGGGGGGCCATAAGACGGGCGGGCAACACGCCGAGATACGAAGACGGCACCACCACGTCGGTGTCCCGGTTGCGGGCGTCCACATACCGGGCCGAATCCATTGTGACAATCCGACGGTCGCCGTCGGCATAGACCACCTCTTGGGGGTGGTCCTCTTCGTTGGCGAGCAATGGGGCTTCTTCAGGCACGACTCGAAGATAGCCCCTGTCCGTTCTGCCAAACCTCCTAGAGCCCGGTGCGGCCCGCTTCGCGGATCATGGGGGCATAGTCGGCGAAGCCGGGGGCGTCAGGTCGGGCGCCGGTGGTGAACCCGGCGTCGACGGCCAGGGTGTGGCCGCTGGTGTAGCCCGACTCGTCGGAGGCCAGCCACAGTGCCGCGCTGGCCACGTCGGTGGCGAGGCCGGGACGGCCGATCAGCGGAGAGCTGGTGGTGAGCTCGGCCCGGGCGCCGTCCATGTTGGTGTGGTCGCCGGTGTGGGCGTAGGCCACCATCGGGGTGAGTACCGAGGCGGGAGCGATGCAGTTCACCCGGATGCCGAAGCGGCACAGCTCGGCGGCCGCGTTCTTGGTCAGCCCAACAACGGCGTGCTTGGCCGCGGCGTAGGCGTGGGGTCCGAGACCGCCCATCACCCCGGCGGTGCTCGACATGGAGATGATCGAGCCGCTGGTGCGGGGCTTCATCACCCGGGCGGCGTGCTTGATCCCGTAGAACACCCCGTGGAGCAAGATGTCGATGCTGGCGTGCCACTCGTCGGCCGGGGTGGTGTCGATGGGGCCGACGGCGCCGACAATGCCGGCGTTGTTGTACATCACGTCGAGCTGGCCGAACTCGGCCACCGCGGCATCCACCAGGCCAGCCACATCGTCTTCGGATGTCACGTCGCAGCGGACAAACACCGCACCGTCGCCCAGGGCCTCGGCCAGCGCCTGACCGGCGTCGTCTTGGATGTCGCCCAGGGCCACCTTGGCGCCCTCTGCGGCGAACAATTCGGCCGCGGCCCGGCCTATGCCGCTGGATGCTCCGGTTATGGCCGCCACCCGTCCCGTTAGTCGTCCGCTCATCAATGCCTCCTATGTATCGCTTGCGCCCGGCACCGTAACCTGACCGGTCTATGGAAACCAGATCAGAAGATGCCCCAGCCCTCGACGTGGATCGGCTCCACGACCTGCTCGACCGAGACGCCATCCGCCACATCCAGATCCGCTACGCCTGGAGCTTGGACAACCACCGCTGGGATGCCCTCAAAGAGGTCTTCCTGCCCGATGCGGTGGCTGACTACCGGGGCGAGCGATTCGAGGGGTTGGAGGCCATCGTGGCCAAGTGCGCCTCGTCGCTGGAGCCAGCCGACGCCAGCCAGCACCTCAACGGTTGCCATTGGGCTCAAGTTGACGGCGACAAGGCCATCGCGGGCTGCTACTTCACCGCCACCAAGTACATCGCCGACACCCCAGGCGGCGACACCTTCATCGTGGGCGGCAAATACATCGACCAGATGGTCCGCACCCCCGGCGGCTGGCGCATCGCCCACCGCCTGCTGGAGACCACTTTCATCGACGGCAACCCCCAAGTGGAAGCCATCGCCCAAACCCGCTGGGCCGCCCGCTCAGGCACTTCCTAGCTCAGGCACTTCCTAGGTGGTTAGAGCCTGAGCAGGCGGGTGGCGTTGGTGTTGAGGGTGTCGGCTAGGTGGGCGATGTCGGGGCCGGTGCCTCGGTCCCAGCCGCCGAAGTTGGTGCCGTAGACCAAGCGGTCGGTGCCGAATTGCTCTAGGGCCAAGGTGAGCTCGGCCGCGCCGGTGATGTGGCAGTCGAACCACAGACGGCTGAGGGCCCGGTCGAAGGCCCCCGGCTCTTTGATCCACTCGGGGGATGCCGGGCGGCGCTCGGCCAGCTTGCGGAGCTTGGACAGGACTATTGGCGTAGTGCCGCCGCCGTGGGACAGGCACAGGTCCAAGTCGGGGTGGCGCTCGGTGACCCCGCCGAACACCAAGGTGGCCACCGCCACCGTCTCCTCGTAGGAGTACTCCAACACCAGATCGAGGTCCCAGCGGCGCAGCCGGGGATCGAGCAGCGGGCCGTCGATGCCCGATTGGGTGGGGTGGAGGAAGTGGGGGACATCTAGCTCGGTGCACAGCGACCAGAGTTGGTCCATGGCGGGATCATCCAACGGTGTACCGAAGTCGGTGCCGGTGTAGCCCGCCAAGAGACCCAGTTCTTTCACTGCCCTTTGCAGCTCCGTGCAGGCGGCATCGACGTCTTGCATGGGGAGCGCGGCCAGACCGATGAACCGGTCGGGATGGGTGGCCACCGCCGAGGCCAGGTCGTCGTTGTGGCGGCGGCAGAAGTCGATGGCCAGTTGCGGCTCGATGAAGTGGAGGTAGGTGAGCGGGTTGGGCGACAGGGCCTGCACCGAGATGCCCTGAGCGTCCATGGCCTCGAGGCGCATGTCCAGCTCGATGAACAGCGACCCCCGGTAGGCCACCCCGTCGAGCTGATAGCCGCCCACCCGGAACCAAGGGGTGCCGTTGTCGTGGGCACCGATCTCGGGGCCGCACGGGCCAGCTGCGCCCATCGTGCCCTCCAGCACGATGTGGGCGTGGACGTCGATTAGCCCGGTCATGTCAGCCCGCGCCCCTCACTTCGGTCCGCCGTAAGGCGGCGATTAGCCCGGTCATGTCAGCCCGCGCCCCTCACTTCGGTCCGCCGTAAGGCGGCGAAATAGAGCCTCAACGGCCTTCCATGATCCCGTCGGCGCCGGGCAGCCAGGAGGCCACCCCGGAGATGGGGATGGCGCACACCACCGCCTCGGTGATCTCGGCCTCGGAGGCCCCGGCGTTGCGGGCGCCGTTGGCGTGGATGTTCACGAACCGACTAGAGAACTCAGCGGCGTTGATGGTGCACAACAGCAGTTCCACGTGCTTGGCGTCGAGATTGTTCTCGGCCAACGACCACTGGCGCATGAGCACATAGCCCTCCAAGGCCCGGGGGGCATTGTCGGCCATCACCTCCACGTAGTCGGGAACAAAGCCGAAGTAGCCCTCGAAGTAGTCCAGCGCAGCTTGGCGATCCAGGGAGAAGTCGGGAATCGGCTCGGAGGATTGATCGGCGGAAATGTCAAACGCCTGGTCGATGGCTCGGGCGAAGGCGTTGTAGGTGGCCTCACCCCGGGAGATGAGCACGGCCAGCGAGGCTCCACGGGCGTCGCTCAGGCTGAGCCCCAGCTCGCGCGACCGGGCCATCTCCCGGATGGCCAGTTCCCTCTGGCCCCGCACGGAGGCGGCGCAGGCCATGTACAGCGCCTTGGCCCACGCCGGGCAAGCGCCATCCCGGTCGGTCACGTCGCGAATGCGGGCGTAACCCTCGGCGAACTTGGTTGAGATGGCAGCTAATTCGCCGCTGGCCAGAGCGGGGCTGGCCAACTCGCCGTGAACCGCATTGTTGGACGTCGCTTGCATTGTCATCGGTTGCTACCTCCGTATGGACTGTGAAACTTACAAGGCCAGCATTGGCCCGGTCAGAGTTTGGACACCTCGCCGCCGTCAATCACCAAGCACGATCCGGTGACAAACTCCGACGCCTCTGATGCCAGATAGCACACCAATGGGCCGAGTTCTTCGGGTCGGCCCATGCGGCGGACGGGGATCTTGCGAAGCCGGGCGGCCATGGTGTCGGGGTCGGCCATGACCGCGGACTGGGCTTCGGTCTCGAAGGCACCGGGGGCGATCACGTTCACCCGGATGCCAAAGCGGGCCCATTCGCTGGCCAAAGCTTCGGTGAGCCGCAGCAGCCCGCCTTTGGAGGCCGAGTAGGCGGCCAGCAGCGCCTTGCCTTTGAGCGCCGAGGTGGAGGCCACGTTGATGATTGAGCCGGATTGGCCCGCGTCGATCCAATGGCGCGCCGCGCTGCGGGCCAAAGCGGCGGGGGCGGCCAGGTTCACGGCCAGCACCTCGTCGAACACCTCGTCAGGCTGGTCGACGAACTTCGACGCCGGGGCTATGCCTGCGTTGTTGACCACCGAGTCGAGACGTCCGAATTTGTCCACCGCGCTGTCCACCAGGTTGGCCACCGCCGCTCGGTCCCGCATGTCGCAGGGCACAGCGGCCACCGCGTCGCCCAACTCGTCGGCCAACGCGGCCAAGGCGTCTGCCGAGCGGGCTGCGGCCACCACTTGCGCTCCCTCGGCCACCATGGCCCGCACCGCGGCTTCTCCCAACCCCCGGCTGGCCCCGGTCACCACCGTCACATGGCCGTTGAGCCCCAAGTCCACTATTCGTCTCCCTGCTTGTCGACCACCTCGTCGCACAGGCGGGTGGCGATGCCCAGCCGGAGCACCTCGGAGGCTCCTTCGTAGATCCGCATGGGCCGGGCCTGGCGGTAGTAGCGCTCGATGTCGGAGCCCCGAATCAGCCCCCATCGGCCCATCACCTGCACGCAGCGGTCCACCACTCGGCTGGCCGCCTCGGTGGCGGCCAGCTTGGCCAGCGACGACCGGTCTAGGTGGGCCGACGGATCCTCTCTAGCGGCCTCAGCGGTGGCGTAGGCCAATAATCGGGTGGCTTCCAGTTCGGCCCACGAGTCGGCCAGGAGCCCAGCCACCGGCCCCAGCCGCACCAGCGGACGACCGAACTGCTCTCGGGTGGCGGCGTGGCTGGCCGCGCACGACAGAGCACCGTCCATAAGCCCGACGGCGGCCCCAGCCACCGAGATGCGGAACACCGACAATGTGGCTAACACATGGCGGAATCCGGCACCGGGCTCGCCCAAGCGGGCTGAAGCCGGCAGGCGCACCCGGTCGAACGTCACCTCGCCCAGCACATGGGGGGCGATGATCTCCGGCGAAGGCTCGATCGACACACCGGGGGCATCAGCGGGCACCAACACCAGCGAGAACCGATTCTCCTCTCGGGCCATGGTGGTGTAGAAGCCGGCCGCTCCCCCGTTGGAGATGAACGACTTGGTTCCGTTCAACTCCACCTCGCCGCCGTGGTCGGTCAATGTGGTCTCAATCCCCCGAAGGTCGGACCCCGCCACCGGCTCGGTGAGGGCCAATGCGGCCAGCACCTCAGCAGAGGCCACCTTGGGCAGCCACTCTTCCCGCTGCTCATCGGTGCCGGCCACCGCGATGGCGTAGCTGCCGATGCCCTGGAGCGCGAACAGCGAGTCCAAGTGCGAAGAAGCCCGCATGAGGGCCTCTCGAACCACACACACCGCCAGCGGGTCCACCCGGTCGTGGCGACCGCCGTAGGCCGCTGGCACCATCAGCGAGCTCAGGTCGCTGGCCCGCAGCACATCGAGTGTGGGCTGGTGGACATGGCTGCACTCGTCTGCCTCCGCGGCGAACGACGCCACCTGCCGGGCTACCGCCCGGGCCTCTTGTTGAATGGCCCGTGTGTCGGAGTCGAGCTCAAACGCCATACGATGCCGGACAGTACGCGCTTTACGACAGGGGGACCACCGTGAGCGACATCATCGTCGAGCGACACGACCGAATCTTGTGGCTGAGGCTGAACCGGCCAGAGCGGTTGAACTCCTATGACCGCAACACCATCGACGAGATCATCGCCGCCTTCCGGGAGCACGTCGACGCCGGGGTGGTGGTGATCACCGGCCAAGGCCGGGCGTTCTGCGCCGGGGGATACCTGGCCAATCTGGCCGAGGCAAACTTCTATGAGCTGCGGTCGATGTTCTACGGCTCTTTGGAGCTGTTCGACGCCATTCGCAACGCCCCCATGCCGGTGATAGCCGCGGTGAACGGCCCGGCGTTCGGGGGCGGCAACGAGCTGGTGGTGGCGTGCGACTTCGCCATCGCCGCAGCCTCGGCCGAGCTGGGCCAGACCGGGGTGAAGGTGGGCAGCGCCCCGGTACTGGGGGGCACCAACCTGTTGGCCATGACCATCGGGGAGAAGAAGGCCAAAGAGGTGGCATTTTTGTGCCGCAAGTACACCGCTGAGCAGGCCTGCGAGATGGGGTGGATCAACGCGGTGGTGCCCGACGAGGAATTGGAGGACGAGGTGAATCGCTGGTGCGAGGAGCTGTTGAAGATGAGCCCCCGCTACCTGGAGGCGGCCAAGATCAGCTCCAACGTGTACTGGAACCAACTGCGGGACAACATGGCCTCCGGGCTGGGGATGCTGGCCCAGGCCATTGGGTCGCCCGACATGATCGAGGGGGCCACCGCGTTTATGGAGAAGCGCCGCCCGCAGTTCCCGCCGAGAACAGCCCGATGAGCTCAGACACCGACAAGCAAACCGAGGTGCTGGCCTCGGCTCGGGGCCGGGTGATGTGCATGGACTCGGCCTACGACGTGGACGAGGCCAACCGGGACCGGGACGTGTGCGTCAACTCGTCGTACTGCGGAGTGCTGCCCGCCCGGTTCATCGCCGAACACCGGCCCCGCGCGGCCATTGGCATGGACTGCGGGGTGGGGCCGGAGGGATCGGCCATCGCCGGGCTGTGGTACCTGGAGGCGCTGGGCATCCCCGCCGCGGTGGCCGACGTGATGACCGCCCATCTGGGCGACGGGGTACATCTCTACAGCCACGGCGTGGTCAGCTTTGTCAACCAGCTGGCTTTGGACTGCGGGGTGACTGCGGGCATGTCGGTGCGAGACGCCTCCGCGGTTCTGCTGGACAACGACCCAGCGGCTGCCGCGGCATCAGAGATCACCAACCGCACAGTGATGGAGACTGCCCCCGACGGTCGCTGTGTGGTTGCGGCCGACTCCATCGCCTTTGGCACCACAGACGACACCGACCGCAACGTGCTGGTCACCGCCGGCCACACCGGCCGCTCCGCGGTGCCCTACCTGCGCCGCTGCCGCCCGTTCGGCTTCATCTGCTCTGACGGCGGACGAGGATTGGGCGACTCCGGCATGGCCGGGCTCTACATCGTGGAAGCCGACGGGCTGGCCGGTGCCACCGTGGACGCCCGCCGGGCCCGCATGGGAAGCGGCCTATCCCACTACCACGACGGCATCATCTCCGCCGCCAATTCTGTTGCCACCGCCGCAGGCGTAGAGATCGGCATGCCCTGCCCCCAAGCCGCCAGCCTGCTGCTGAATCGAGAACCGAGCTGGCCAGCACCGCTTGTTTAGCGGGCCTAGGAAAACTTCTGCTTGGAGTCGTAGTAGCTTGTGGCATTCCTTCTCCGTGACGATTCAATGGAACCAAATCGGGTCTTCATGCGTTTTATCTATGGTTGCTGAGAAGTGTCTCAGGTGAAAGCAGAAGGAGCCGAGGTCGTGGTAGAGAAGGATTCCATCCGCATTTGGGAGGCGGGGGGAGTCACCTTGTTCGGTGGGCGGCGGCGCGGGGCTGTCTCCGCTTGTGTTGTTGGAGCTGTGGTTTGCGCTCTGTTCGTTGCCGGTATGGGCGCGGCCGGGGCGCAAGTTCCGTCTAGCGATGAAGCCTCGGTGGATGATGGCCAGCTTCGCGAAGATTTGATTGCGGATCAGGAGTCACTGCTGAATTCGTACCGCTGCTTGTTCGACATCGACACCGAGGTCGTTCCCGGCGGCTGTGTCGAAGGACGGCCCGCCCAGGGCAGAATCGAACCAAGGTCCTTTGAGGGCACGCCGAGCCAGCAGGACATCCGCGGCCGCGACCAGTTGATAGAAACCCAGGAGTCGCTGCTGAATGCGTATCGCTGCTTGTTCAGCGTCGACACCCAAATCGTCCCAGGGGGCTGTCCCAGCGGAGAGCCCACCCGAGCCACGCCGGAATCTGGACAAGAGGCCGCCCCCATTGGCACAGTCACCCCCCAGGAGAGTTCCTCCCCGCCAGAAGTCCAAGTTAGCTTCGCGTCGGCCTCCTACACCGCCGCCGAGGGGACCACCGCGCAAATCACCGTCCAACTCGACACCGCGTCCAGACGCACGGTGGTCGTCCCGCTCTCGGCTGCATTCTACGGCGGGGCTGCGGCCGCCGACTTCGGAACGCTGCCGACCAGCGTCACGTTCGCAGCCGAAGAAACCTCCAAGACCCTGGAAATCGAAGTCTTCGGCGACTTCCTGCGCGACCCGGGAGAGTCGGTGGTACTCGCCATCGGTTCAGCGCTTCCCAATGGCGTCACCCAGGGCACCCCTAGCCAAACCACCATCACCATCACCGACACCGACCCACCCGATTTTGTAGTGAGCTTCGTATCGGCGACCTACACCGCCGCTGAGGGAACAACCGTGAACGTGACCATAAAACTCGATGCCCCCTCCGAGAATTTCATTGGTTTCGGGTTCACCGTCTCATATCAAGGCGGGGCCACTGACGCCGATGTCGGCCATATTCCAACCCTGCCGGAAGGTGTGGTCTTCGAACCCAACGAGACCACCAAGACTGTGCCGCTGTACATCGAATCCGATCTCGTGGCCGATCCCGGAGAGTCGGTCGTGCTTTCCCTCTATCCAGGCGGGGTTAGCGGCGAGGGCGTTTCGCCGGGCGAAATCAGGGGCGCCGTGGGCTCTCTCGGCCGGACCACCATTACCATCGTCGACGATTGGCCGCCCGAAGTAGTAATGAGCTTCGCGTCGGCCTCCTACACCGCCGAAGAGGGAACCACCGCGCAAATCACCGTGCAGCTCAACACCGCCGCCGGGCGCACGGTGGCCATACCGCTGACAACCGCCCTCCGAGGCGGAGCCACAGCCGCCGACACGGGAACACTGCCGACCACCGTCACCTTCGGCCCCACCGACACCACCAAAACCATCGACATCGAGATCACCGACGACAGCCACAGCGACCCCGGCGAATCAATCACTCTCGCCGTCGGGCAGAACCTGCCCGACGGCGTCACCCAAAGCGGCCCCAGCCAAACCACCATCAACATCACCGACAACAACACGCCCACGGTGAACGTCAGCTTCGCATTGGCGTCTTACAGCGCCGAAGAGGGCGCGACCGCCCAAGTCACCGTGGAACTCGACACCGTCCCATTCCGCACCCTGACGATCCCGCTCGCCTACACCTTCAAGGGCGGGGCGACAGCCGCTGACACAGGAACGCTGCCGTCCACCGTCACCTTCGGCCCCACCGACACCACAAAGACCATCACCTTCACCATCAACGACGACACCGACGCCGAAACCGGCGAAAGAGTCGAGATCACATTCGGAACACCCCTCCCCGCCGATGTCACCCAAGGCACGCTCAGCCAAACCACCGTCAGCTTCACCGACGCCGCCCCGCCACAAGTCCAAGTCAGCTTCGCATCAGGGTCCTACACCGCCGACGAGGGAACCACCGCACAGGTCACCGTGGAACTCGACACCGCCCCCGGGCGCACCCTGGTCATCCCGCTGACTTGGGAGCTGCAAGGGGGGGCAAGATACCCCGACGTGGGAAAGACGCCTGGGAATGTGACATTTTCAGCACACGAGACAACCAAGACAGTGACATTTGACATCCTCAGCGACAACCTCATCGACCCCGGCGAATCAATCAAGGTCTCGTTCGGACGCACCTTGCCCGACGGCGTCACCCAAGGCGGCCCCAGCGAATCCACCATCTACTTCACCGACACATCGACGGTGAATGTCCGCTTCGCGTCAGCCTCCTACACCGCCGAAGAGGGAACCACCGCGCAAATCACCGTGCAGCTCAACACCGCCGCCGGGCGCACGGTGGCCATACCGCTGACAACCGCCTTCCAGGGCGGAGCCACAGCCGCCGACTTCGTAACACTGCCGACCAGCGTCACCTTCGGCCCCACCGACACCGCCAAAACCATCGACATCGAGATCACCGACGACAGCCACAGCGACCCCGGCGAATCAATCAAGGTCTCGTTCGGAAGCACCTTGCCCGACGGCGTCACCCAAGGCGGCCCCAGCCAAACCACCATCAACATCACCGACAACGACTTTCAGCAACTCCAGGTTGAGCTCTGGGGAGAGTCAACTACCGCTGCTGAAGGAACATGGGCTCATGTGGGCGTCTCATTGAGTGCTACTCCCAACCGAATCCTCGTCATCCCGTTCACGGTCACTTTCCAAGGCGGGGCTACCGAAGACGACATATCTGATTTGGCCCTGACAAGAGACCCGGTCACCGGAACCTTGACCGCCGCGTTCGCGGTCGGCGAACGGACCAAACCAATCACATTCGATGTCTTGACAGACGACCTAGTCGAGTCTGGCGAATCGGTCACCATCTCCATCGGCTCTTCACTTCCCGAAGGAGTCATACTCGGCACCCCCAGCCAATTCACCATCACTCTCACCGACGCAGCCGAACCCGAGGCTTGAACGACGAATCAGCAGGCGAGATGAGTTTGGGCAACCATCAAGCCTGCTGCTCAATCGCACGCCCAACTAGCATGGCCAGTCTGTGACCACTGATCTGTTCGTGATAACAGCCCCCCGATGACAGTCCTGGCCGCAGCTGACCTGCTGGCGCAGTCGTCTGATGACGCCATCATCGACGAGTCCCTGACCGTGTCCGACTGGGTGCAGGCCGGGATCATCGTGGGGGCCACGATTGTGGTGGCGGTGCTGGCCGCCCGCATTGTGCGGAGAGTGCTGACCCACGTGGTGGGGCCGGGCTTCGCCGCCATCGTGACCGCCAGGCTGGCCGGCTATCTCATTTTCCTGATCGGACTGTTCTACGCGCTTACCAGCCTGGGTGTGCAGGTTGGGCCTCTGATTGGCGCCATCGGGCTGGGCGGCCTGGTTCTAGCCCTGGCGTTGCAGAAGTTGGTGGAGAACTTCTTTTCCGGTCTGATCCTTCAGGCCCGTAGGCCTTTCAGGGTGGGCGATACGGTGCTGCTTGGGGATCATCTGGGCATCGCCACCGACATCGACTCACGCACCACCGTGCTGCGAGGGCTCGACGGAGCTGCGGTGCGGGTTCCCAACAGCGAGGTGGCCGCTGGGCCCATCGTCAACCTCACCAACGAGCCCCTTCGGCGCAGCGAGCTGGAGGTGGGCGTGGCCTACGACACCAACCTGCAAGCAGCCACCGAGTGCCTGACCGAAGCACTCGGACAGGTTGAGCGGGTAAGCGCTGAGCCGCCCGCGCAGGCGCTGTTGACCCGCTTCGGCTCATCCAGCATCGACTTCACGCTGTACTACTGGCACGGCAGCGATGTTCCGACAGAGCTGGCCACCCGCCACGACCTGATCCTCTCAGTACACCAGAGCTTTGCCGCCGCGGGCATAACCATCGCCTTCCCACAGGTAGTGGTGTGGTCTGGCCACGACGAGGACGACCAGCCCTACCGCGGCCGCGCCGACATCATCACCGCGGGCCCAGGTCCGGGCAACCAGTCCGCCGTGCCACCCGCCCTGGTCCGCCAACTCTCCCGGTGGCGGGTCCGCTCCGGCATCCTGCGTCGTTTCAACCCCGGCGACTGAACCCGCCCGGGCCACCAACAATGCTGGTAGTGACTGATCTGGACCGGACGTTTTGGGGCTTGGACTGCGTCGCGCCCGCGGCTCATTTGGACGCTTTGGTCGAGTTAGAGGCGGCAGGACACGTCGTTCTGGCGGCCACCGGACGCCGGTTGCAGAACATTTCCCGACTCTTCGACTTGAACGGCCTCGAATTGCCTGCAGTCGCCCTCGACGGGTCGGTCGGGATGGACTTCGCCACCAAAGAGCGTTTCCACCGAATCGCGTTCGACCCTGCTGCCTTGTGGAAGCTGCTGGACATCCTCGAGGTCCACGGCATCCGACCCTGCCTTTACATCGACGACCACGGTGAGCCTGGTGGAGACGTCGCGATGCCCGAGAACCCCTCAAGCGAACCCAGCCACTTGAGGTTCCTCGACGAAGACGTCAACCACGCCCTCAGCCCCGTCGACGTCGAGGCCGATGTGCTCGAGTTGGTACTGACCGGCCTCCCCTCACACCTCGCCCACCTAGCAGCCAAGTCAGTGCACTCTCAGTCACTGGGCGTCGCCCGCGTGGACGAACCCGATCCCCTCTACGGAGGAAGCCGACTGACGGTGTCGCCCCCCGGAGTTTCCAAAGTGTCCGGGGTCGAGGCCTTCTGCCAATGGACTGGACAACCGTTCGACTTCGCCGCCATCGGCGACGGCATAAACGACCTCGAACTCCTAGAAGCAGCCTCCATCAGCATCGCCATCGCCAACAGCCACGCCAGCCAAGCCGCCAACCCCGACCACATCATCGATTCCCCCGAGCGCGGAGGCTGGGCCACCGTGCCAAGGCTCGTTATTGGAGGTGGCGGCGGGGGATCGTGGCGTTGATGGTGTCGACGGCCTCGATCACCTCGTGGGCGACCCAGACCTGTGCCCGGCCAGCCCGATGGGCGCTAAGCCGCAGGATGTTCGCCTCGGCGAGTTGATGCAATATCTGCGAAGCCCGTCCGCGGGTGAGCAGGTAGTCGACCTGAATTTGGGCCGCGGTGACCGCTGGAGTGTGCACTAGCGAGTCGAGCAACTGCTGCACCGATGATCCGGCGCGTGTGCGGACACGTGCCCCGTAGTCCTGGCGCAACTCTTGCACTCTGTCTACAAGCTGCACCGCCGCAGCCGCCCCATCGGTGACGGCGGCCGCAAGGGTGGACACCCAGGCGTCGAGACTGCCGTCCCGATAAGCCGTGAGCCCGGCAACGTAGCCCGTCGGGTTGTGGAGCAGGCCATGCGCCACCGGTACCGGTGTCTCACCGGCGTCGAGGAGCTTATGAGTCAGCAGGCGGCCGATGCGCCCGTTGCCGTCGACGTAGGGGTGGATGGTCTCGAACTGGGCGTGCGCGATCGCGGCGTGTACCACCGGGTGTACGTCGCGGCGGGCCACAAAGTGAATCAAGTCGTCCATCAACATCGGAACCTGCGTCTCGGAAGGTCCCTCAAAAGCTGCCACTTGGCGGTTCTCACCGACCCATACGGCACAGTCCCTCCAAGCGCCCAAGTGACGGGGTAGCAGCTCGCGGTCATCAGCCAACAGGCTGCTGTGACGCCGGTGAAACCAGTCAGCCGTGACCGGCTCCAAGTTCCGGTATGCATACAGCGCAGTGGTCACATTGGCCGCTACCAATGCGGTGTCGTCGGGATAGAGGCCGGAACCCTCCTCGTCCAAGTCCGCTAATGCAATTGCCAGCGCTTCACTCGAAGTTGTGATCTGCTCGATCTGCGACGACGCCACCGCGTCCGCTCGAATCAGCACCGCACTCAGATGACCCAATACCCCTGGCACATAGGTCGCATGGCGACGCAGGCGGGCGACCGCCTCCCAAGCCTCGCCCACCATATAACTGACACTCGACCCCAACGCCGGTACCGGTAAGTCCGCAATCAACGGGGGCACGGTCTGGCTAACTACGATCTGTGGAGTGCTCGCCTCAATCCACGGGCGGTACAACTCGTTGTCGACGGTCACGGATTGACGCCGCACCGACGGCCATCCCGACACCAGTACCTCCACACTCTCAGCTTATAATTTAGTTTAGCCTATCTTTACCTAAACATTAGTTCCCAAACTTTATGTACAGGCTCAACGCCGACCACTACAGCTAGGTGAGTGCGACCCAGGTGACAAGGTGGACGTCTTGGAGGCGGATTTCGGGGAGGGGGTCGGGGGGGATGTAGGGCTCTAGGCCGAGGGTTTGGATGACGGTAAGGATGTTGTGGGCTTGTTGGGCGGGGTCTTCTGTGCTGGTGATGGCGGTTTGGAAGGTTCGGATGGTGCGTTCGGGGTAGGGGGCGTTGATGGTGTCGATGGCGCGGTCGATCTCGTCTTGGGCAAGGTCGGGGGGCGGATGCTGGCGGATAATCTCGGCGGCGCGGTGGAGGCGGGGGGCGACTTTGGGTTGAAGGTTGGCCGGGTCGGACATGAAGTTCCACCCCTCGACGATGTGGGCTCGGGCTGTCTCCCAGGCGGGGAAGGCCCCTTGAATTGTGGCGTCATCTAGTTGGCGGGGAGTTTCGAAGCCGGCTGGGGGGCGGGCTTTGTCTAGGCAGGCCAGGGTTTCGTCGATGACGGCTGTATCGGTGCCGGTTTCCACGAAGCGGAATATGGGCCTGGGGTGGTCACCGACGCGGGCGCAGAATATGTAGCCGGGGCGGCCATCGGGAGAGGACACGGCCATGCCTGAGCCGGAGCCCCAGGGGAGGGACTTGATCTGGTCGGCCAAGTCGGAGTTTTCCAACGCTTGGCGCAGCTCTTGACGGAATTGCTCGCCGGACAGCACTCCCCGGGCGGTTCCACCTCGCTCGAAGAGCTCGGGGTTCTCGTTGCGGAGGCGCTCGATCTCCTCTCGGGTCTCTGTGAAGTTGATATCGGCTTGGGCGGCTTGGTTGGGCAGCACATCGCCAACGCCGATGCTGGCGGCGGCTTGGGCGATCTTGCGGTGCAGGCGCTCTTCGAGGCCGAGGAGGTCATCGAGGCGATCGTCGGGGAACACGCAGCGCAGGAACACCACGGAGTGGTGCGAGCCGATCCGGTCGATGCGGCCGTGGCGCTGCACTAGGCGCATCGGGTTCCAGGGCAGGTCGTAGTTGATAATGTGGCGGGCTTGCTGGAGGTTGACCCCCTCGGCCAACACGTCGGTCGTGACCACGATGTCGAAGCGGTCGTCGTCCGCGCCGGCAGGGGCGTCGGTGGTAAGGGGGGCGAACCCCCAAAGGACGCTCTCTTTGCTCTCGGTGCCGGAGGTCCCTGACAGCGATGCGATGCGGTCTCGATAGGGGGCCAGCCGGTCGTCGGTTGCGGTCATCTCCACCAGGTGCTCGTACACCCAGTCCACGGTGTCGGCGTAGTAGCTGAAGATGAGCGCCTTGCGGCGATTTCGGACATCGTCGGGACCGATGCCCTGGGCTTCAGCCTCGGCGGCGATGTCGGCCAGCTCGTCTACCAGGGCGGCCAGGTTGGGGTCGTCTGAACGGGTGACGGTTCGGGCCTCGGCGGCAAACGACCTCAACAGGCCCCGGTCCCGGTCCACGTAGTCCCGCAGGCGGTCGACCTCGTATTGGGCGGCGTCATCGCTTACCCCGACAATGCCGTCTAGAAAGGTGTCGACCTGCTCTTCGTCCATCTCATCGGAGTCGGTGGCGATCCAGTCGGCCAGTGCTTCGCCAGTGGCCACCCGGCCATTGTCGAGCAGCGACAAGAAGGCATCGTGGCTCGCAGCCATCCGCTCGCAGGTCTCGGCGAAGGCATACGGCGACGACTCGAACCGCTTCAACAGCCCTGATCGCAACAGGCCGACGAGCTGCTTCTCGTAAGCATCCTCTTCGTGGTCCAAGCGGAACTGTGATGGCGAGTAGCGGGCCATGGTGAGAACGCTGGGATCTTCGATACCAACATCAGGGTCAAGAGCGTGGGCAAACCGGTCGAAGAAGCCGGGCATCACGGCGTCGAGATTGTAGTCCACTTTGTGGACCCTGGGAGTGGGAAAGACGATCTGCTGATCCTGTCCGCCGACCTTGATGGTGTCGTTGGGGTAGAACCGCTTGACGAATGCCCTAGTGCGGCGCACTGCCACCGCGTCGAGCACGTCGAACAGGTGCTCGGGGGTGAGGTCGTCGGGGTTGCGTCCCATCGCTTCGGCGAAGTGGTCGCGCAGCGAGCGGATGCCGGCGTCGGCGAATACGGCGTCGTTGCGCAAGAAGTAGCCCAGCAGGTGGTACAGGTCCCACAGGCTGTTGTTCACCGGCGTGGCGGTGAGCATCACCAGCTTCTTGGGCGGCGAACCGGCCAGCAGCTGGCGCAGCGCGTGGGCCCGCTGGGTTCCGGGGTTGCGTAGGTTGTGGGCCTCGTCGATCACAACCATGGCGTACTCGTTGATGTCAGCCCTCAGCTTGACGGCAGTCTTGTGCTCGGGATTCAGGCGGCGGTCGGCCATAAGATCCTCGTACGACACGAGCTCCACCGCCAACAGATGCTCATGAACGAACGCCCGCCACGGCCCGTCTCTCAGCGTGGCCGGAGTTATCACCAACACCCGCTGACGGCGATCCTGCACCGCCTCACGGATCAACTCCCCGGCCAGAAAGGTCTTGCCCAAACCGACTTCGTCGGCAATCAGCACTCCGTTGCGCTCATCCAAAATGCGCCGGGCTCGCCACAGCCCATCGGATTGGAACGAAGTGAGGTGGATCTGTGGCGCACCCTCGGCGGCGGCCTCGGCCTCCAGTTCCTCGCCGTAGAACTCCCACAGCATCCGCAGGTAAACGAGTTGGGGAGCATGGGGCTCAAAGCGGGCCTCGAACAACGAGGCCAGGTCGTACTCCTCGGCTTCGTCCCACAGCTCCCCAAACCAGTCCTGCACCTGGCCCACAACATGGGGGGAGTAGTTGCCCAGATTCAGTTCCAGGTTGGTGGCCAGCCCGGCATAGGTAAAGTTGGACGACCCAGCCACCACCCCATGGGAGCGATCGCTTACCAAGAAGGCCTTGCCGTGCAAGAACCGCCCTTCCAGGCGGCGTACCTGAACACTCTCCGAGCGCAGCCACTTCACCAGCCGACGGGTGGTGGCATCGACTTCAAGCGTGAAGCCGAGATGATCACGCTCAGCGAGCAGATTGTGCTCGTGACCTTCCAGGGCCTGGCGCAACCGGGCGCGGGCCGCCCGCTGGGGATTGGCCGACTCGGAGCGCAATGCCCGCCGACGGCTCTCCGGTGGGGTCGGCTCCGCTCCCAGCAACAGCCGCACTCCGGTGACTTGATCCAGCGAATCAGCCAAGAGCGAATAGCCGCCCACGTTGAAATAGGCAGTGGCAACATCCAAACAGGCCCCGCCCACAAACCCCGTCGCGGCATGGGAGATGAACCCGTTCAACGCCCCTGCCACCGTCTGCTGCCCCCGATTGACAGCCAATTCGGGCTTCTCAACCCCGGTCATTTCGTGACTCCGGGCCGCAGATTAAAAGGGGTTGCAATGGCATAAAAGATCAGTATGATTGGCGGCGTGGATATTGCACGCGCTGCTGAGGCGGCAGAACCCCAACGCGGAAGTGGTCCGCGGCACACTCGGGAAGAGAGGTTGGCGGCCTTGGAGGGAATCCGGGGAATTGTCCCCGAGGGGAGCCTCACCTCCCAGTACATCGCCGAGCGGCAGGCCCTGAAAGACCTGTTCCCCGGCACTTTCGCCGACTTGGAACGCGACGGCATCATCAGACTGTGGAAACCCGCCATCAAACAGCCGAACAACCAGGCCGGCGAACGCGAACCTGAACGCTGAGCTTGAACGATCCAGTAGTCCTCGACGCGTGGCCAATCATGCGCTACGCGGAAAACAACCCCACGATTGTCGCTGAACTCAACCAGCTCATATCCAGCAGCAATCCACCAATTGTTTGCAGCATCAACCTTGGTGAAGCTCATTATTCGCTGGCCCGACGGGATGGATTTGTGGAGGCCGACGACATGTGGGATCGGGTCTGTGGTTTCGCGGCTGTCGAACCGCCGACACTGGCGGTAACGCGTCGCGCCTCCCAATTGGTTGTCCGCAACCGCATTCCCTGGGCTGATGCCCATGCCGCGGCCACAGCTCTTGCGCACAACGCCGTGGTTTGGGCGGGAGACGAACACCTGAACAAGCCCGGCCCCTGGAAACGGCGGGATCTGCGCAAATTGGTCGTCAACCCCCGGAGTGGCCGCAAGAAATAGTGGAGGGCCACTCACCCTGTGAGCCTCCTGAAGTGGGTGAGAACGGCGGCGTGGCGGTCGGAATAGTCGACGGTTTCGCTGAAGGTTTCGTAGACCACGGCCAAGTCGTCCTCATCGAGGCCATAGAGGAAGGCGACGCACGCGTCGAGCTCGCAGATGAGGTCTTGCTTGACGGCCTCATCGTTAGCCGACCCAGCCGGCACCCCTACCTCTGCCGCCCACTCCGCAAACCGCTCATCCACCGCGGCCAGTCGGCCAGCGATTTCGACGACGCGATCCCGGACTGGATGGCCTTCGCCGGGGTCGGGGATGGACAGCTGGTTGAATTGCCCAAACGACATGACCAATTCGATGGTGCGACGAGCCTGCCAATCACAGGGCATGGAGCTCAACACGCCCAGGACATACGCCTCGTCAACGACTGTTCCCTCGATCTGAAGCAGATAAGGCGCCTTGTGCACAATTACTCGATCCCCGGGGACAAGCGCTGCGATGAGTGTGCGTGTATTCGTGGGGTTTGTCACATCTCTGAATGCAATCCGAGGACGCCGGCATGGCAACGATTTCGGATCGTTGGCAATTTCTTCCTCCTGCTCGGCAAACGCCGACGACCGAGTCCGTCTTTGCGACAGGCGCTTCTTTTGAAGGTGGGCAATCATGTTTTCGGCATTGGCGCTGTCGTAGTAGACCCCGGTGTCTGGCACCCAGACGTTGAACGAAGTGCCCTTGTATACGGGCCATACAGCGCTCATGCCGATGGGTTCTGGGACTCTTGGGCCGCGACGCCGTCATCGTTCATGAAGCGGCTCCAGTCGCGGGTTGCGTCGAACTCTCGTACTGGGCGGAAGCGCCATCGTCGTTCAAGAACTTCGCCCGATCGTGGGTAGCGTGGAATTCTGCGACCGGGCGGAAATGCCATCGTCGTTGAGGAACCGATGTCGGTCGGTGGTCGCGTTGAGATCGCCTTGTACTGGGCGGAAGCGCCATCGGGGGGGGGG